>DATAKM010000082.1:0-81373 GCA_036261665.1 Chloroflexia bacterium | reverse complement strand
TTCTTCTCGAACGGCTTTGATAAACTTATTGGCATCCCAGCCTTTTTCGGCCAGAATCTGAGCAATTTGCTCCAGGCGCAAACCTTCAATAATAGTAACAGTACGGTCATTCAGGCGCACAGAGGTAATAGCTTCCAGCACCTGGTCAACAGTCATATCGTGGCGAAGGGTTACTTGCCCGGCCTGTACTTTACCTTCCGCTCCCAGCATTTTGGCGCGCACGCGGAAAACAAAGGTATTGCGGATCAGTTGCTTGCTGTAAAGGTCGTCGGTAATCTGGCTAAAGGTTTCACCTTTAGCGATATTGAAAGGTACGGCATCATCTTTGGTGCTGGGCTTCTGGCCCAGCTCGATAAAGAAGTAAATTCCCAGGCCAACCGCTACGACAAACCCGACCATAACGAGGCCAAAGAATACTTTCAGTAACTTGCCAAAGATATTTCCTGCCGCGGCACCTAACCCTGGACCATTTCCATTCATGAGCAATAATTTCCCTTGCCAGGCTTCCCCGGAAATGCGAGAAGCCATAATACCGTTAATTAGTAAACCCGGACTAAACAGGCCGGTAAAATTGGTTGAACTATGTCAAGTATAGGTAGCATTTTAGCAAAGGGGTTTGAAAAGGGCAAGCTCACGCAGCCGAGCCACTTCATGCTTTAACATCCTGATTATAGCGAATAATACTTTGTAATTATGTTTTTCAGGCTACCAAAATTGTGATGGGCAGAGTATAATAAGGCTACTTTTTGGTTCTAGTAGTTGGCTAAACCCGTTAACAAGCAGGACTATTTTCCCATTCAGCTTAAATGAAACTTTTTGATAGCTTCTGGCATTAGTAATAAAGTATACTGCAAAGGGTGTTGGTTCTTTAGAAGCAGTAATAAATCGGTATTGAAAGATAGGGTAATTTGAGCAACGAGCTAACAGAGGAACAACAACTGGTAGAAACCGCCAGGCATAATCCGGAAGCTTTTGGACTGGTTTACGACCGCTATTTCGACCGTATCTATTCCTACGCTTATAACCATACCGGCCAGCACTCTGACGCCGAGGATATTACGGCTCAAACTTTCAAGCAGGCTTTTGAACATATTGGTCGCTTTGAGTGGCGCGGCATACCTTTTAGCGCCTGGTTGTACCGGATTGCCTCTAACCTGATTAACGGGCAGCAGCGCAAGCACCGCCCTACCGCTCCTTTTGAAGAAGCGATTGAAACCCCCGGCTATGGCCCTACCCCGGAAGAATCATTCCTGACCGGAGAGCGCAACTCCGAATTACTCCAAAAGGTGCGCAACCTCCCTGCCTACCAGCAGCAAGCGATAATGCTGCGCTTTGGTCAGAACCTGTCTTACGCTGAAATAGCGGATGTCATAGGCCGCACCGAAGGAGCCGTCAAGCAACTTATCCACCGCGCTCTCGTTACCCTGCGTGAAGAAGTCAACCTGAATTAAAGCGCTTTTCCTGATTCAAGTTCTACAGTAGATTCAGAAGCCCCTTCAGATTAGAATTATCGGGCTGAAGCTGCAAGCCCTTCTGGGCCGCCTGACGAGCAGCATCTTTATCTCCGGCATTATATTTCGCAAAAGCGAGAGCCTCATAGTACTGGGAGTTGGCGGGCGCCAGTTTAACCGCCTGCTCAAATAGCGTAGCCGCCTGTTTATAGTCTTTAAGCTCATAAAGAGCGCGACCATTATTGTAGTAAGGGTCGGCATAACGCGGAGCGTATTTCAAGGCTAACTCGGTCCAGACTCCTACCTGCTTGTAATTACCCTGGTTTAAGTAAGCCGAGGCCAGGCCGTTATAGGCTTCCGCTTCGCGCGGGTCAGTTTTGATTGCCTGTTTGAAGCTGGCTATAGCGTCATCATATTTGTTCTGCACCAGCTTTAAATAACCCAGCCCGGTCAGGCTATGAGCATGATTGGGGCGTAGAGCCAGGGCTTGATCAAAAGCGGCCTGCGCCTGGTCATAATTGCCCTGGAGATAATAAACATTGCCCAACCCGGCGTAAGCATAGGGGAACTGTTTATCAAGTTGTACCGCCTGACGGTACCACAAAACAGCTTCATCGTAATTAGACTGGCCCTGGGCGCGTAATAAATCCCCTTTGGCGCTTGAAAGTAGGGCCAGGTGCGGATAGCGAGCCAGAAGCATATCCAGGGTCTTACCCGCCTCTGTCCAGTTCTCATCTTTCTTCAGAATGGCACTCCAGACCCAGTTAACGAGCATGTCGTCAGGGGCAAGTCTGGAGGCCTGGCTGATCGTATCTTCGGCCCGACCCTCATCCTCGGTGCGAGATAGCAGCAAAGCCTGGGCCGCCAGGGCCGCAGGAGAAGTGGGGCTGAGTTTGTAAGCCTGTAAAGCCGCGTCAAAGGCTTTATCGTACTGGTAGAGATCCTGGTAGGACAGGGCCAGGTAAGCCCAGGCCTCGGCATCGTCCGGCTTGAGCGCAATGGCTTTCTTAAGTGTTTCTACAGCATCAATCGAAGTAGCGTTGTAGCTGCACCAGAAAGCCGCTTTTCCCAGTTCGCGGTAGGCCGGTTCGTACTCATTCTCCCGGGCATTGATGGACTGGTAAATTTTAAGAGCGCCGGGGCAATCTCCCTCCTGGAAAAGTTTAGTGGAAGCCTCATCTAAGGTGGCTTTCCAGGGGTCTGCCGGAACTGTAGCCGTAGCGGTAGGCTCAGGAGTGGGGCTTGCCGGAATAGCGGGCGAAGTTGTCTCAATCGACTCTGTAGGAGTAGAAGCAGGGCTGGTTTGAGAAAGAGCGGTAACAGGCGCAGGTAGTAAACCGGCAGTCTGCTGATTTGCATCGGTATGGCTGAGGATTAACCAGATCAAACCGGCCAGCAAAACAAGGTTAATTCCTATTAGCCACAACGATACTTTATTGGCGCTGTTAAAGGGCCGCAGAAGTGACCCACTCTTTAGAGGTGTAAGGCCATTCTTCCTGACTACTTGAATCTGGACTTCTTCAGGCGGCACTAAAGAGGCAGCGCGGGATAAAGCCAGAGAACGCTCCGTAGCGGGAGAGGCCAGCAGGGGGCTTTCAGCTTCGCCGGATTGGGAGGATAACTTTGGAAAATTAAAAGCCTCGTAGGCCGTCCTGTGATAAGCTTCGATCAAGGACTCTACCGAACTTGAGGCGTATTCTTCCCTGGAAGTTAATAACCCGGCCTCAAAGGCGGCCAGAAACTCGGTGACGGTAGCGTATCTTTCCTGCGGATTTCTGTCCAGCGCCCGGTGAATAGCCTGCTCCAGTTCGGGGCTGACAGCAGGATTAACTTCTGAAAGAGGTGTAACCGTTTTATGCAGAATATTGTGGACTGTGGCGGTATCGGTAGCCATCCTGAAAGGATTAAAACCGCTCAACAACTCATAGGCCAATAATCCCAGGGAATAGATATCGGAGCGGCAATCAGGAACAAACTCTTCGTCAAATTGTTCAGGACTTTGATAAGGAACCAGGCGAATAAGTGGGTAACTATTATCAAGCGGCGAGCTTTCATCCTCTTCCAGGACCCTACCGGCAGCAAGCCGGGCCGCAAAGGGTTCAAGCCGGACCGAGCCGTCCATGCCCAGCCATACAAAGTTTGGCTGAGGTTGCAGGTGCAAAATATTCCGGCTATGGCAATAAGCGAGCGCCAGGGCCAACTGGCGAATAATCTTACCTGCCAGAATCACATTCATAGAACCGGCGATCAACTCGCGCAGGCTCACAAACTCTTCGTCCGGTAATTCTATGGCGACTCCATAGCTTTTGCCGTTCTGGCTCAACCAGTGGTCGTAAACCGGCAGCAGATTGGGATGTGAGAGAGCCTGTAACTGCTCTGCCCTTTCCCAGTGCTGTTCGGGCCAACTGCTGAATTTTTCCAGCCAGAGACGAACTGTTTTGCCCAGTACCGGATTGTAAACCTTGTAAAGATAGAGGTCCGCATTCAGGCGAGCGGAGCTCAAAACCTCCAAATTGCCCGGTAACCTGGCCCAGTTCCCGGTTTCCGGTTTTGAGGCTTGAACTAAATCTTCCAGCTTAAAAATACTGATTGTCATGCATTCCCAACTTTGCTTCTGTTTTATCTAGCGCGGCAGGTACTGTAAGGGGTCCACATACTGCCCATTAATCACCAGTTCAAAATGAAGATGCGGGCCGGTCGAGTTACCTGTAGTACCTTCGTATCCCAGCAGTTGCCCCTGGCTGACTTTCTGGCCCACCTGAACCACAAAGGAATTGAAATGGGCATAGTGAGTATGCCGCCCATCGCCATGATCAATTTTCACGAAGTTTCCGTAGCCATAGGGAGAAAACGCGGCATAAATCACTGTGCCGCTCTGTGCCGCGTAGACAGGCGTATTGGCGGTAGTGGCAATATCAATTCCAGGGTGAGCGGCAGAGAAATTGGTAGTAATGATGCCATGTATCGGCCAGATAATCGGGCGGCCATTGCTGGCCTGGAAAGGCGGCTGAGTAACGTTGGCGGGCGGCACGACTGTAGGAAAGATACGGGTATCATATTTAGCCTGGCTATTCTGTCCCTGGCTGGATTGCCGGTTAGGATTGCCGGAGGCAACCGGCGGAGCGGCAGGGGTGGCGGTAGGAGCGGGTTTAGCCGGGGTAGTAGCAACCGGAGTAGGCGTAACAGGTAACTGAAAAGCGAGCGGGTGCGGATTGGTAAAAGCTACATTCGGCATATCTTCGGCCTGGTAGTCGTCTACCAGGGCCTGCTCGCCTCCCGGTAAGGCAGCGGCGCTGGCAGTTGATAGGTGCAAATGGGCAGCGCTATCAACCTCGTCAGGGATGTAGATGATCATACCTGCGGTTAAAGGGGCATTTACACCGGTAGGGAGTGGCGCAATATTCTGGCAGCCTGACCAGAAATTAAGCGGGTAAGCAGTAATAATTTCCGGCGTTACCCCAAAGTTTGTAGCGATTTGAGCGAGAGAATCACCACTTTTCACAGTGTAATGGCGGGCGGAAACAAGCGGTAAGATAACCTGGCGCTGCCCTGGCTGCCAGCCCGGATTAGCGCAAAAGACAGTACGGGCATCCAGGCCGTAGAGCGAAGCCACACTTTTCAAATCCTGGCCGGGCTTTAACTCGTAATAGCTGGCCGGAGTTTGGCCCTGCGCTTTTCCAGATTGGGCGGAACCGGTAAAGAGGAGTAATAATGAGGCGCTTAAGAGTACGGTCAGGAATAACAGAATGAGCAGGCGAAACTGTTTACAATGAATAAAATTAATCAACTTCAAAATCATTTTAGCTTTTCTTCTCAGAATTCCTCATAATCAAAACTAATCCGGCAGGCATTTTTTGCATACTGCTTTTAGCCTTTCCGAAAGGCTTGAATATAGCGCTTTAACTGCAAATGTAAGCGGGAAAAGCGTAATGTGAACAGTAAAAATTGTACCAACAGGAATGTCCTGTTTTATTGTTAACTAATAACACATAATGGGGTACTATGGCAATAGGCAAATATTGCTATAAAATCTTGAAGCTATTCATAACTTATTAACTCGGATACGCAACTTTTTGGAGTGCTTCAATGAAAGTAAGCTTTTTGTTTTAAAGCTATTTTTAATGCCCAAACCTAACAGAGCTTTTTGATTTTACTTCTGACAGAAAGGTTCAAGCGCTTAAATCAGGCTTTTTAGCGGCCAAGTTAAAGTTTTATTCATCCTTAACCCGGAAAAAGGGCAAGATATTAAAAAATATTTCAGGCCCAAAATACTATTTTCAGTGGAAATTAATTGTTTTAGAATAAATTAGATGAATGGAGTCGCAAGATCGAGCGGAATGGTTTATACTATAAATAATCACAGCCCTCGCCATACCAGGATACCGGGTATTGGGTAGCTTACTTCGAGGAGTATCACCGTGCTACAGAATGATTTTGTCAATACTAATACCTCAGAGGTCGTCAAGCCTTTCAGGCTCGATGATATTTCAATTAGCCAGGACGATGGTGGCTCCCATCATATTTTAATTATTGACGATAGCAACCAGATTTGTTCTGCTCTGCTAACCGGAATTGTAAGAAGCTGCGCGGAAACGGGTCGAACCTGCAATATAGTACAGGCTGGCCCTTTTGGTTTGATTAAAACCATGCCTATGACTTTTGCACCGGGCCCCAGTGTAAGTAGCGGCCTGACCATTTACACCGCAAACTCACCCCAGCACGCCCTACCCGTGCTGAGGCAACCCTACCTTCGCAGGCTCACCATAATCTGCGATGTAATAATGCCTAATGATACGGAAGTTGGTTTGCTTGGCTTCTTGCGCGAGCTAACCGAGCTTAACCTGCCGGTCAACCTGCTCTTTGCCAGCGGCGAAGGTCAGAATCGCTACTATGTCGAAGAGCTGATAAACAGTCACAAAGCTTATTTTGTGGAAAAAGGCACCTCCGCCTGGATTGACCTGCCCCTGGCCCTGGTCCAGCGCAGCAATCTTTTCAAGTACCAGGTAATTGTACGTTCCGATTACGATAAAGGCCGCTTGATCAAATCTGAAACCTCTACCGGGCGGCTAAATCGAACTGAGGGAACTACCGGGCGGTTGCAAAACCGGGTGGGGACCAACGAACTGGCTTCTCCAGCGCGCTACCAGACCGGGCCTTTACAGCCCCGGCCCCAGACCGATAACCTGAGCGCCCGCGCGGTGACCGGCGAGTTGAATAGCCGGGCAGCATACCGGCCTCAAACCGGCGAACTTGCCGGTTCGCAACAGCGCAGTATTCCGCCAGCGCGACCTCAGACCGGGAGTTTGATAGGTTACAGCACGGATATAACCGCCCGCCCGGCAGCACCGGCACTGGCCCCGGTAGAACGAGTAGTAGCGCCAGCGGTTGAGCCGCCCAATCCCCGTGGCAAAGGCACTACCGGGCTACTTTCAGCCCTGGCTTTCTGGCGTAAAAAAACCACTCGCAATCTTTTGTAAGCCTGAAGAAAAAAAAAGAGCCATTCTCTTTGAGCGAGGATGGCTCTTTTTGTTATTGAATCTCTAAATAGTTTCCAAATATCTCTCTGGTGACAGCTTTTTTTGTTAAGAAGCCCGGTAACTCCACTCGCGGTCGGAAGAAGTGCCGCTGGCTACTTCAAGCGGGTCATCTGAAAAATGCTCAAAAACGGTCAGAATAACCGGTACCGCCGCTTTAACCGTTTCATCATCCAGCCCAAAGTCAACCGTTTCAACTTTTACGCCGGTCTCATCTGCCGTAACTACTCTAAAGCTATAAGATTGCAGGGGCGCGCCTGACTGTAGATAGGTCCAACCGGTCGCATCCGGTCCTACAATATTATTGACGTGATTGTGGCCGCAGGCATAAATGGTCCGACCGGGTATACCTGGTCCCAGAGCAACGCGTACCTCGTCAGAGTTAGCGATATTCATCATCTCTTTTGCGCTCTTAGAAGTGGTATTAGAAAGAGGGTGGTGTCCCATAACTACTAAAGTATGATCGCCGCTGCTGTTTTGCCTGAAAGCTGTGGTTTCAGATGCCAGCCATTTCAATTGCTCCGGCGAAAGATAGCCTCCCCAGTCCTGGTCAGTTACCAGTTCTTTACCGGTATCAAGCAGCACGAAACGAACACCACCCTGGCTAAAAGCATAGTAAAGCTCGTTGCCGGTAGCCTTTCCAGCTACAAAATAGGCCCGTAGCGTGCTTTTAGGTTGGACCGCTATATCATGATTTCCGGTTATTGAGATTAACTGAACGCCGTAGCGCGCTGCCAGGTCGTACAATTCCTGGATCTCGTGCGGGTAGCCGTTCTGTACAATATCACCCACAGCAAAGTTAAGCTCAGCCTGCTGCTCGGCAACCCGGGCAAATAAAGCGCTAAAGAAAGTATCACGAGCTGTCTTGCCTTCTTCAGTATCATAGAGGGTAAAATGCATATCACCGATTATTACAAACCGCATCAAGCTCCTGCCCTTTCACATAAATTTATTCTGACTAAAAATGTCGGAGATGAAAAAATTGTTAACTCTACCTGGCCAGGCTATTTTAAGCTTTTCAGACGAGGCTGTAAACAAGCTAAAAGGCAAGTTCCCCTTTGATAACGGGAAACTTGCCTTTTAAACTAACGGGTCAGGAGGCAAAAGGTTTGTTTATGCTCCAGGACTCCTGCTCAGGCCAGGTCGAAAAGCAGTACTTCGGCCCGGGCATCGCTCTTTCCACTCAGGGTTATTACTTCTTCCTGAGAAAGAGCAGCACCGTCACCCGCCTGGAGTGTGCGACCGTTCAGCTCAACTTCGCCACGAACAACCTGGACCCAGGAATAGCGTTCCGGTTTTAGCTTATATTCGACAGTATCGCCCTGGTTGAGAAGAGTGGCGTAAAGCTGCACATCCTGGTTGATAGCGACTGAACCGTCTTTGCCGTCAGGCGAAGCTACCAGGCGCAACTTGCCCAATTTCTCGGCTTCAGGATAGAATTTCTGCTCATAACCCGGAGTAAGGCCTCGCGCATTGGGCGTAATCCAGATTTGCAGGAAATGGACTAACTCATCTTCAGAGTGATTGAATTCGCTATGAGTAATACCTGTACCTGCCGTCATACGCTGCACTTCGCCCGGCTTTATCGTGCTGCCATTACCCATGCTGTCGCGGTGAGCCAGCCCGCCTTCCAGCACGTAAGAAATGATCTCCATGTCCCGGTGCGGGTGAGTGCCAAAGCCCTCGCCCGGAACAACCCGGTCCTCGTTAATCACCCGCAGATGGCGAAAACCCATAAATTTAGGATCGTAGTAATCCGCGAAGGAAAAAGTATGGTAAGTATTGAGCCAGCCGTGATTAAAATGGCCTCGTTCGTCCGCTTTGCGTACCGCAATCATTGTAAATACCCGCCTTTAAATACAGTATTTAAATAATATTTTTGTATAATTAGTTCTAAATAATGTTTTCTAATATCAGCTTAAGAAAAAAGGTTAGAAGGTTCCCGGCATCTGCCGGAAAAACTTCTAACCCTGACCTTTTGATTAGGAGTTAGCAGCAACTTCGGCAGGCTGCAAGGCAGCTTCAATTTCGAGGCTGATAGTAACTTTATCGCTAACCAGCACGCCACCGGTTTCAAGGGCTACGTTCCAGTTGAGCCCGAAATCCTTGCGGTTGATGGTGGTGCGAGTGCTGAAACCGGCTACGGTAATGCCCCAGGGATTCTTGGCCTGGCCAGCGTACTCTACATCCAGAGTAACTTCCCTGGACACGCCGTGAATAGTCAGGTCGCCGGTAACCTGGAAGTGGTCATCTTCCTTACCCTGTTCGACTTTGGTGCTCTTAAAGGTAATCTGCGGGTAATTTTCAACGTCGAAGAAATCGGCGCTGCGCAGGTGACCGTCACGCTTCTCGTCGTGGGTGTTGATGCTGGTAACCTCGATGGTCGCTTCGACCGAAGAGTTGGCCGGGTTGGCATCGTCCAGTTCAATCACGCCCTGAAACTTCTCAAAGCGGCCCTTGGTAGTGGCAACCATCATGTGTTTGACCGAGAACTCAACCAGCGAGTGCGAGTTATCAATTACGAATTTCATTGCGAAAGCCTCCTGAATATAATCTTGTCTAAATAAACTGTCTAATTTGTAATGCCGCTGTGAACTCTTGATCTCTCCGGCATCACGACTACTTTTTATTACATAGTTACTATACATTAGTAGCCTACTTTTGTCAAGTAGCTTTTTGTTAAAAAACTGGGTCAATATTACCAACAATTCTGTTAAGGTTATTATTTGTTAAAAACAGGCTTTGGAGGGCAATTTTAAACCCTCATGAGGATGTGAGTGAAAGGGGTTTCCATAAAAAATTTCAAAGAGAGAAGGTTTGCCGGGGAAACTATGAGCGGCTATAATCAGCTTGCTTTTTGAACCGCGTAGCAACAGAAATTTAGAAAGATTCGGTATGGATGGTTTTGATAGTTTACTGGTAGGTGTCGGCATTATCGGCCTGTTACTGACCGCCGTGGCAGTCTACGGTAAACGAAATTTAGCTGAAACCGGGCCTATTGGGGTAGGTTCGCTGGGGGTGGCCCTGGTAGGCCTGGGCGGCATGATTGACATGTTATGGCTGTTGATACTGGGCGCTCTGATGCTGGCCGGGGCCGTTTACGCCGACTGGTTGATACGCAAGCGCTCCAGCGATACACCTGGAAAAAGCTAAAATAAGCGAACAATCGAAGGAAAGCTATGACACAAACTCTATCCGATAGTACTCTACAAAATTTAATCGAAGAGTACATGCAGGGATCTTTTGAAAGCGATCCTATTATGGCCGCTTATATGGGACTGCATGAGTATGATGGAAAGGTACCGGACCTCAGCCAGAGAGCAATTGAAAAGCGGATTAATACTCTCCATAATCTGGAAGGACGAGTTGAGCAACTGGCCGAAACCAGCCTTGATAAAGAAGGCCGCTTTGACCGGACTTTATTACTCGGCGCCATCCGCAAAGAGCTTTTTAGCCTGGAAGACCTGCGCGAGTACGCAAATAATCCTATCGTATATAGCGGAGTGGTGGAGGTCAGTACCTACATTAAACGCGACTACGCGCCCATCAAACAGCGCCTGGAAGCCCTGGTGCGCCACCTGGAACAGGTACCGCCAGTCCTGACCCACGCCCAGGCCAACCTTGTTGAAAGCCTGCCTAAACCGGCCCTGGAAACAGCCCTGGGAATGTACGAAGGGGTTATCACCTACTATGAAACGGATGTAGCAAAAGAATTTGACCAGCATGCCCAGCCTGAATTGAAGGGACGGTTTGAACTGGCTCGCAATAACGCGGTAGGAGCGGTACGCGAGTTCATCAATTTCTTAAAAACGCGCCTGCCTCAGGCCAGCATGGATTTTGCGATTGGCGCCGACAAGTACCGGAAGATGCTCGCCACCGGTGAAATGGTAGACCTGCCGGTTGAAAAAGTGCTGGAAGTGGGCAGGCGCGACCTGGCAAAGAACCAGCGAGAACTTGAGCGGATTTGCGAGAGTTACCGCCCGGATGTTCCGGTAAAAGAAGTGATGCGCGAATTACAGGCCCATCATCCCACTCCCGAAACGCTGATTTCCGATACGGTGGCGAAGCTGGAAGAAGTACGCCAGTTCCTGATTGATCATAAGATTGTGACGGTACCAAGCGAGGTGCGCTGTCTTGTGACCGAGACTCCGCCTTTCCTGCGCTGGGCCTTCGCCTTCATGGACGCGCCCGGTCCCTTTGAGCAGGTAGCCAAAGAAGCCTACTACTACATCACCCCGGTCGAGCCGGATTGGACTCCCCAGCAGAAAGAGGAGTGGCTGACCAAGTTTGATTACTACACTTTGCAGGATGTCAGCATCCATGAAGCCTATCCCGGCCACTACCTGCATTTCTTACATACCAGACTGGTTAAGAGCCGTTTGCGCCAGATGTTATGGGCCTATTCCTTTGTGGAGGGCTGGGCGCACTATACCGAACAGATGATGCTGGAAGAAGGCTTTGAATCGGCTGACCCGCGTTACAAAATCGCGCAACTCTCCGAGGCATTGTTGCGGGATAGTCGCTACATTGTAGCGATTATGATGCACACCCAGGGGATGAGTGTAGATGAGGCTACCCGCTTTATTATGGAAAATGCCTATATGGAAGAGACTCCTTCCCGCTCCGAAGCGGTACGCGGCACTTTCGATCCCGGTTACCTGAACTATACTCTGGGCAAACTGTTGTTATTAAAGCTGCGGGAGGATTACAAAGCGGAACAGGGTGAGAATTTCAACCTGCAAAACTTCCATGATCTGGTGCTTTCTTACGGGGCGCCGCCTGTTCCGCTCTTGCGAACAGTAACATTAAAAAATCCAGGCGGAGATATTCTCTAGCGCAAAAGAGGCTTTGAAGGCAGTCGCGGCAGGCAATTTGCCGGCGACTGCCTTTACCTTTAGCCTGTGGCAAAACATTAACAGCAATCAATAAAAGAATAAGTAATACGAGAGAAAAGGAGAATTTTGATGGCGGATAGTTCAAAGCAGCGTGTCGGCTTCATTGGGGTAGGCACAATGGGCCGGGGAATGGTCAAAAATTTACTGAAGGCCGGATTCGAGGTTACTATTTACGCCCGCAATCCTGAAAAAGTACAGGATGTTATCTCGGCGGGAGCTAAGCTGGCCGACTCCAGCAAAGCGGTGGCGGAACAAACGGACGTTATCATCACAATTGTGCCGAACTCGCCTCAAGTCGAGGAAGTGATCCTGGGTCGAAACGGGGTGCTGGAAGGAGCCACCGGCGGCAAAATTATAGTTGATATGAGTACGATCAACCCGGAAACCAGCCGCAAAGTAGCGGCTGCCTGCGCCGCTAAAGGCGTTGCTTTCCTGGATGCGCCGGTCAGCGGCGGTTCTGTCGGAGCCGAAAATGGCACCCTGACGATTATGGCGGGCGGAGACGAAGCTGTTTTTCAGCAGGTCGTACCGGTCTTTCAAGCGATGGGCCGGGAAGAAGCGATTATCCATGTCGGGCCGGTAGGAGCGGGCGAAACGGTCAAAATTATCAACAACATGCTAGGGGCAATTAGCGCGGCAGCCGCCAGCCAGGCCCTGGTTATGGGGCTAAAAGCCGGGGTAGAGCCGGAGATAGTGGAAAAGATAGTGGGAATGAGCAGCGGGGCTAACTGGCAGCTCAACAGCGCCTTTCCGCGCCTGGTGTTCAGCGGCTCTTTCAAACCGGGCTTCTTCACAGAACTGATGCACAAAGATATCGGGCTGGCCATTCAGCTTGGCAAAGATAGCGGCGTAGAGCTAACTATCGCGGAAGTTACCGAACCGATCTACCGGGCGGCTATCGAGGCAGGCTACGGGCGGGATGACTACACCTCGATTATCCGGCCTATCGAACAGGCCGCCGGGGTGGAAGTGCGCTCAAAGAAAGCCTAGCAGTAGTCTCCCCCAGGCGAAGGGCCTCTTCTGTATAGAGAGGCCCTTTTTGTATGCTTCTCGTAAGTCATGGCTGAAAAGATCATAATTTAATCGCTCAAATTTTCTAAAAGGGCTTGACATGCAAGCATTTACTTGCATATAATAGGGGTATGGATGCAGTATTTAAAGCTCTGGCCGATCCCACCAGGAGAAAGTTGCTGGACCGGCTGTACGAAGAGAATGGCCAGACTCTAGGCGAGTTGTGTGAAGAACTGGGGATGTCCCGCCAGGCGGTCAGCCAGCACCTCGCTCTCTTAGAGGCTGCCAATTTAGTAGAAACAATCTGGCATGGCCGCGAGAAGTTGCATTATCTCAACCCGGTACCGCTTCACGAAATTTACGAGCGATGGCTTCACAAGTACGAACACCAGCGTCTCAAGGCCCTGAGTGAGCTTAAAAATCGACTGGAAGAAGCAAACAGGGAGGAATAAACCTATGGCAAAACCCCAACTGGTCTATGTTACCTATATTGCGACGACTCCGGAGCGACTCTGGGAGGCCCTTACCGGGGGAGAGTTCACCAGAATTTACTGGTACAACCGCCGGATCGAGTCGGAGTGGCAGGTCGGTTCGCCGGTGGCCTTCTATGACGGGGACAGCCAGACCGTCACCGATAAAGGGGAGGTGCTTACTTACGAGCCGCCTCGCAAACTGGCCTATACCTTCCGCTATATGCTGGAACCGGGCGGCCCCTTTAGCGAGCCTTCCCGGGTCAGTTTTAGCCTGGAACCGGACGGAGGGCTGGTCAAGCTAACCCTGATCCACGACCAGTTGCCGGACGAAGAGACGGTAGATGGTTTCCGGGAAGGCTGGGCCCCGATTATTTCGTCCCTCAAGACTTACCTGGAAACCGGCAAACCGCTCGAACGCATGCGTAAATTCGAGGAGCAGGGCCGGGTAGAGGCCCAGCAGTCAAGCGCTAAAAGCCAGTGATAAAGTTCGGCTGATTAATTTCAAGATCCCATCTTTTCCGGTTGGGATCTTTTTTTTGCGCTCTTTTGCACGTTGACTTCAGACCTTGTATCGTGCTAAAAAGTATACTAACAATTTCCAAAACTTAAACCGTAAAGGATAAAGAAAATGACTACTGCTCCCCAGAATAATATGATCAATCTCAAACTGGATCGCCCGAGTTCCAGCCAGGTGCCTCTGGCGGAAGTGGCTATCCAGCTTCATCCCCGGGATGATGTAGCGATTGCCAAAAAGACTCTGATGCCGGGCCTGATCCTTGAAACCGACGGCGAAACCGGCAATGTTAAGGTGCGCCAGTTAATCCAGCCCGGCCACAAAGTAGCGCTCAAAGCGGTGCCTGTGGGTGAACCGGTCAGGCGCTACGGCCAGATCATTGGCTTCGCTACCCAGGATATCGCGGCAGGCGATCATGTGCATTCCCACAATATGGGCGTGCAGGACTTCACCCGCGATTACGCCTATGCCAGCGAAGCGCGCCCGGTGGAAATTCTACCGCCCGAAAAGCGGCGCACATTTATGGGCTATTTGCGACCGGATGGCCGGGTAGGAACCCGCAATTACGTGGCCATTCTCGGCTCGGTCAACTGTAGCGCCTCCACAATCCGGGCTATCGCAAACAGCTTTGGCCCTGAAGATTTGAAAGATTATCCTAATATTGATGGCATCATCGGTCTGACCCACAAAAATGGCTGCGGTATGCGGCACGGCAGCGAGGCGGTAGCCCAGTTGCAACAAACCCTGGCCGGATTCGCCAACCACCCGAATGTAGGCGCGTACGTACTGGTCGGCCTGGGCTGCGAAACCAACCAGATTCGGGAAATGATCGAAGCGCAGCGCCTGAGCGCCAAGTGGGGCATCGGCGGGGAGAATAACCAGCCCCTCTTCCTGACCATCCAGGAAACCGGCGGCATCCGAAAAACGGTAGAGGCCGCCCGCGAAGTGATTAAAGGCGTTCTGCCGCAGGTAAATCAGGCGGAACGCACTCCGCAGTCGGCGGAACATCTGATTGTTGCTTTACAATGCGGCGGCAGCGATGGTTGGAGCGGCATTACCGCTAACCCGGCCCTCGGCCTGGCGGTGGATGAGGTCGTGCGCAACGGCGGAACGGCCGTGCTCAGCGAGACGCCTGAAATGTATGGAGCGGAACACCTGCTGACTCGCCGCGCGCGCAGCGAGGAGGTCGGGCGCAAGCTGATCGAACGCTTTGAGTGGTGGACCCACTATACCAGCATCAACAACCAGGACCTGGATAATAATCCCAGCCCCGGCAACAAACTGGGTGGCCTGACCACTATCTATGAAAAGTCGCTGGGAGCGATTGCCAAAGGCGGCCAGACTCCGGTAAACGCCGTTTATAAATACGCCGAACCGATCACCGAAAAAGGCCTGGTGATTATGGATACTCCCGGCTATGACCCGGTTTCGGCTACCGGACAGGTGGCGGGCGGCGCTAATGTTATCGTCTTTACCACCGGGCGCGGGTCAGTCTTCGGCTTCAAGCCCACCCCTTCGATTAAAGTGGCGACCAATAGCGCCATGTACGAACATATGGTTGAAGATATGGACATCAACGCCGGGAAAATCCTGGACGGCGTGCCGCTTCAGGAGGTAGGCCGCGAAATCTTCGAACTAATTCTGGAAGTGGCTTCCGGCAAAGCTTCCAAGAGCGAAGCCCAGGGAGTGGGCGAAGAAGAATTCAATCCCTGGATACTGGGCGCGATGCTCTAGCGTTTGATGATAATAAATCAGGGGTTGCCGTCTGGCAGCCCCTGTTTGTTCATGGGCTGATGAAACCTGTGTAAAAGGAGACTCGATGAGCGAAACCCTGACGGTTAGTCAAAGGCAGGTGCTTAACTTCCGGCTTGCAGGCCAGCATCTTAATCAGCGTTTGCCCGCCGGGAGCCTGTTAGAGGCTGCCGAAGCCTGTGGTATTCGCAATACCCCTCCCGGTTCGGCGATTTTAGAAATGAATACCAGGGTTGGGGGAATTACCCGGGCGGCTTTTGAGCAGGCTACGGCGGTAGATAAGGAGCTGCTCAACACCTGGAGCATTGCGAATAACACTTATTTCTTTCCTACTCGCGACCTGCCGGTTTTCACAAGCGCCCTGCTCCCTGATCCTTCCGACGAGCAATCCTGGCGCTTTTTGGTGCGCGCTACCATCGCGGTCTACGATAAGGCCGGGGTGCAGGTCGGTGAGAGTATTAAAAAGATAGGCGAGGTTATGGGCGATATCCTGGCGCAAGGGCCGCTGCCTAAAGGCGAACTGAGCACCGCCCTGAGCC
This sequence comes from Chloroflexia bacterium, assembly GCA_036261665.1. Lineage (GTDB taxonomy): Bacteria > Chloroflexota > Chloroflexia > Chloroheliales > Chloroheliaceae > 54-19. Next base: position 65,204 of record DATAKM010000082.1, on the reverse strand, counting down.
AGCGCGTACCGCAGGACTGGCTTTACTGGTGCCAGGGATGCGGGGCTTACCACGTGCCTGAAACATCCTTCCGCCTGGGGGCGTGGTGGGGTGGTTTTTGCATCACACCGGGTGATGGCAAAGACAATCTTTTTATGCGAACCGACCGGTGGCTGGAAGAAAAGCTGCCGCCCGAAATGGACAGGCAAGCCGCCCGGCGCGAACTGCTGCGGCGCTACCTGCGCTGTTACGGTCCTTCGACCGTTACCCATTTTGCGGAATGGGCCGGGATTGCGCCCGCCCACGCCAGGCAAATCTGGCAACTGCTTCAGGAGGAACTGGTAGAAGTGAATTTTGCGGGAAAGCAGACCTGGCTGCACCGGGAGGATGCGGTAAAACTCCAGGCTGCACCTTCGCCACGACCAGTAGTTTTGCTACCCCCTTACGATCCCTACCTGATGTGTCGTGACCGGGAAACCTTCCTGCCCGACAAGACTTTGCATAAAAAGGTCTGGAATGCTATCGGTAACCCGGGCATCCTGCTGGTCGAAGGAATTGTTACCGGAATCTGGCGGCCACAGAAAAAGGGCAAACACTTCTTGCTGAAGCTCGAAGCATTTGCCCCGCTTTCCAGGGAGGTTTGCGCTGATATCGAAGCGGAAGCGCAGTTGCAGGCTCCGCTGCGCGGCTGCGTATCCAGCGAGGTCAGTTACAGCTAAACCTGGCTTTGCTCTACTGAATCTATCCGGGCCGCACCGGTAGCTTCCTCCGGCTGATTCCCGGCTTTGAAACTGCGTAACAACATAAAAGCCAGGACCAGGGCCAGGAGGGCAAAGCCAACCGCTACCGTAAAGGCCAGGTTAAACCCGCTCGTCAGAACGGCCGGGTCAGTGCTGTTGCCGCTGTAGGCGCTGGCGATAGTCGCCAGGACCGCCAGGCCCAGGGAGAAACCAACCTGCTGGGTGGTATTTATCAGGCCGGAGGCAGTCCCGGCCTGTTCGCCCGGTACACCCGCAACCGCCGTGATAGTGAGCGGAATACCGCTTCCGGTCAGACCGAAGCCGAACAGCAAGGTAGCGGGCAGTACATCGGTCAGGAAGGCGCCATTGGCGGGAAGCCTGCTCAACAGCAGCAGACCCAGCATCAGGAGGGTCAGGCCGCCCATTACCACCGGCTTTGCTCCAAACCGCGTCACCAACCGGGCCGATACGGTCGCGGCAATAATCGTGGCAAGCTCAAAGGGCAGCAGGGCCAGGCCCGCTTCCAGGGCCGAATAGCGTAAAACCTGCTGTAAGTAGAGCGTCATCAGGAAAAGCGTGCCGCCCAGGCAGGCCGTAAATAAAATCGAAATCAGGTTCGCGGCGGTCAGGTTATGGTAGCGGAAAATCTTAAAGTTGACCATCGGGACGCGGCTCTTTAATTCGATCAGCACGAAAAGAGCTAACAGGACGAAAGCCGCCGCGAAAAAGGAAAGCGTCCCGGCGGAAAGCCAGCCGCTTTCACCCGTCTGCACCAGGGCATAAACCAGCAAAACCAGTCCGCCCGTGACACTTACCGCTCCCGGTAAATCAAAACCACCCTCGCTCTCTTCCACCCGGCTTTCTTGCAGGAAGCGTAAACTCAACAGCGCTACCAGCAAGCCCACCGGAAAGTTGACGAAAAAGACCCACTGCCAGCCCAGAAACTCGGTCAGTACACCGCCGAGCAACAGACCCGCCACCGCGCCGCTGCCCCCTGCCGCCCCAAAAACGCCCAGGGCCCGGTCACGTTCTTTACCGCCGGGGAAGGTGATGGTTAAAATCGAGAGGGCCGCCGGAGAGATAATCGCCGCGCCCAGACCCTGCGCCACGCGAGCAGCTATCAACCATAGATCGGAAGGAGCAAAGCCGCCCAGCAGCGAAGCCACCGCAAACAGCAGCATGCCGCTTATAAAGACGCGCCGCCGCCCCAGCACATCGGCCACTCTTCCGCCCAGCATCATAAACCCGGCGAACATCAAGAGGTAGGCGTTAGTAATCCACTGTAGATTCTGCTGCGAAATATGCATGGCCTGCTGAATCGAGGGTAAAGCTACATTAACCAGTGTGCCATCCAGCACTACCATAAACTGGGTCGAACATAACAGAAGAAGGGCTACCCAACCGAATTTTCTTTTACTGTTTAAATCCATTTCTTTGCTATTCTTTTTCTCTTCGCCTGCGTTCATAATGCGAAGCTACTAAATTCATCTGTTACTTTTTATAACAGCTATAGTAACCATGCTTAGCTGGATATACATTAGTCCTAAGAACAATTCCGCTAAGTATAAATGCTTATTCTGTCTTTATCCCGGCGATGCGAGCGAGAGCAGAAGCCGTGAGACTAATGGTAACATAAAAGGCTACCAGATTTATCCTGTCTGAAGTAACTCAGATAAACCTGGTAGCCATTCAGGTTAAAACTAATTATTCTGGCATAGGGGCAGCGTAACTCAGTTCAGGATGGGCTGCGAGCGATTTGCCCGTTTCCGCTTCAGCCTTAGCAATCAGGTAAGTGGTTTTGACTACCGTGTCCGGGTTGAGCGAGATCGAGTTGATGCCCTTCTCGACCAGCCAGGTGGCGAACTCCGGGTAATCTGAGGGCGCCTGCCCGCAAATCCCGATTGGTTTGCCCGCCTTATTGGCTGCCGCAATCGCTTCACTGATAATAAGGCGAACAGCTTCGTTGCGCTCGTCAAAAAGATGGGCCACCGTGCCCGAGTCCCGGTCGAGACCCAGGGTTAACTGAGTCAGGTCATTTGAACCAATCGAAAAGCCATCGAAGATCCGCAGAAACTCCTCCGCCAGGATCACATTGGCCGGAATTTCACACATCGCATAGACTTCCAACCCGTCCTCACCCTGGACCAGGCCATAGTGGTTCATGGTCTCAATTACCTGCTTGGCTTCCGCTACCGTGCGGCAGAAGGGAATCATTACCTTGACATTGGTAAGGCCCATCTCCTTACGGACCCTGAGCAGAGCGGCACATTCCAGGGCGAAACCTTCCCGGTAACGCGGGTCGTAGTAGCGCGAGGCCCCCCGGAAGCCCAGCATCGGGTTTTCTTCTTCCGGTTCAAATTCACTCCCTCCCAGCAGGCGGGCATATTCGTTGGTCTTAAAATCGCTGGTACGTACAATCACCGGCCTGGGATAGAAAGCTGCCGCTATTCGTCCGATCCCTTCGCTCAAGCGCTGAATAAAGAATTCGGAGGGATCTTCATTACGGATACGAATGCTGATTTCTTTGGCGGCGTGTTTATCCTTAAGCGCAGGGTAACGTACCAGGGCCATGGGATGAATGCCTATCTGGTTGTTGATGATGAATTCGAGGCGGGCCAGACCTACCCCGTCATTGGGTAGCTCGGCGTGGAAGAAAGCCTGACCGGGATCGCCGATATTCATCATTACGTGGGTGCGAGTTTTAGGAACCTGAGTTACGTTGATCCGCTCTATTTCAAAAGGAAGCGCCCCGGCATAAACATGGCCTTCGGCCCCCTGTGAACAGCAAACCGTAACTGCATCCCCGGTGTGTAGCTCGGTGGTGGCGTTACCCGTACCGACGATACAGGGCAAGCCCAGTTCTCGCGAGACTATCGCAGCGTGGGCAGTCCGGCCTCCCTGGTCAGTGACAATCGCGGCTACCGTCTTCATCACCGGTTCCCAGTCGGGGTCGGTCATGCGAGCGACCAGGATTTCACCCGGTTGCACAGTGGACAGCCCTGACGCTTCGGTCACTACCCTTACTCGCCCGGTCGCAATTTTTTCACCCACCGCCTGGCCGCTCACCAGGGGTTGGCCGGGATTGCCGGTCAGGTGGTAAACCTGTATTGAGGTAGTGGTTTTGGCGGAGTGAACGGTTTCGGGCCGGGCCTGGAGAATAAAAAGCTGGCCGGTGACGCCGTCTTTGGCCCACTCAATATCCATTGGCTGGGGATGACCGGCCAGTTCTGAGTAGTGAGTTTCGATCAGGCAGGCCCAGCGAGCCAGTTGTAAAACCTCTTCGTCATTCAAACAAAACTGGTGACGCTGCTCAACCGGCACCTTTTCGCTCCGGGTAGCACGGGTGCCATCGCCATAGACCAACCGTACCTCCTTTGTACCGGCTTTTCGACTTATAATCGGGCGCAAACCCGGCTTTAAGGTCGGCTTAAAGACTAACCATTCATCCGGGGTGGCTACCCCCTGTACAATAAATTCCCCCAGCCCATAAGAGCCGGTTACACTTACCACCTCACGGAAGCCCGATTCGGTATCGAGAGTAAAAATAACTCCCGAACTGGCCTTATCCGAGCGGACCATCGGCATTATCCCGATAGAGAGGGCTACTTTTAGCTGGTCATAACCGAATCTGGCCCGGTAACTGATCGCCCGGTCGGTAAAGAGGGAAGCGTAGCAATCATGGACCGCTTTCAGCAGGGCAGTCGGGCCGCGTACGTTCAAAAAAGTTTCCGCTGCGCCTGCGAAAGAGGCTTCGGGTAAATCTTCAGCGGTGGCAGAAGATCTGACCGCCAGTTCCGGCACATGCCCCAGCCTGGTACAAAGCTGGTCATAAGCCTTAAGAATGGCACGGCTAAGTTCGTCCGGTAGGGGAGTTTCTAAAATAGCGCTACGAGCAGCATGGCCTCGCTTGCTCAGCTCCACCACATCTTCGGCGTCAAAGCCGGACAGGATAGAAGCTAACCGCTCTTTAAGATTTTTTTCAGCCAGTAGCCGCCAATACGCCTGGGCGGTAGTGGCAAAGCCATCCGGTACATTAATTCCTAAAGGGCGCAATTCATTAAAAAGCTGGCCGAGGGAAGCATTTTTGCCGCCGACCAGGGGAAGGCTCCGCAAATTGATTTGAGCAAAATTGAGGATAAAGTCTGATTTCGTTTCCATTTTCCAGTTCCTCCTTGTGTTAGCCTGGTCAAACCTGAGCCGTTTGGATTCTACTAGGCCCGGTGTAAGAGGATAACCCAGAAATTTTCAGTCATATTATCCAATTCTATTTTGAGTCTAATCCCCAGGAGTTAAAAACACGGTCAATAGCAGTGAAAAAGATGATAAATTAAAGATTTATTTAGCAGCGAAGATATAGAAGCAAAATACAGAAGCAGCTCTCAGATTTTTATCCGCAGTTTTACCTGCCATAACGGGTTTATTTACCTGAATCTGGCATAATTAATATGCCAAAGAATGAAAAGTTGGTAAGCAGGATTTTAGCTTTCGCGCAAAGGAGGCCGCGCAATGCAATTCTATAATAGAGCCGAAGCAGGCAAGGCCCTGGGAGAACGCCTGACCGGGTACGCCAACCGGCCAGAAGTGCTGATACTGGCTTTGCAGGGTGGGGGTATACCCATCGCCAGCGAAGTCAGCCGCATGTTGAATGTTCCTGCTGATATATTAGTAGTTCGCAAGCTACGCTTACCCGAAGAATCGGATATAGTGATAGGCGCCATCACCAGCGGTAAAGTGCAGGTATTGAACGACACTATAGTGCATGACCTGGAATTAACCCCCTCACGGCTTGAGACTATTGTTGAACAGGCAGAAGTAGAGCTAGCGGCTAAGGAACAAAAATTCCGGGGAGCCCGGCCTTTCTCGGAACTTGAGGGACGAACAGTAATCGTGGTGGATGATGGTTTAGGAACTGGTTCGAGTATGCGAGTAGCCCTGGAAGCGATTAAACAACGCAAGCCCGGCCGGATTGTGATCGCACTACCCGTCGCGCCACCTTCGGTCTATTACGATTTCCAGAGCCTGGCCGATGAAATCGTTTGTCTATTCACGCCAGCCGACTTTGGAGCGGTTCGCAACTACTACACAGAATTCTTGCCGGTAACGGAAGAAGAAACTCAAAAGCTGCTGGCGCTTACCGCTCAAAAAGTAGCAAAAGTTTAAGCACCGGTACTGTAGACCATTCAAAAACGGGCCTTCATCACCACTTACAAGGTTAGCTTAACGAAACAGTCGTCGAGCTAAGCATGAAAAAGCTGTGTGCAAACGGGCTATGTTTGAGGTTGGCCCGAGAGGTGGTCGCCCCGGTTGACCATCCCAGGTAGAGTCAGAGCGCCCTTGCTACCTTCTATCAAACAGACCGTATCAAAACCGCAGGCGATTTTCCGCAGTAATGCTGAAAAGCTATCTCAGGGTGGAAATTAAGTCTGAATGCTCTTGCCGAGCCTCTTTGGAGAGGGCGGTAGCAAGGGCGCTCTTCTGGTTTAAGTGTGCAGCCAGCATCTAGCTGGCCTTTATTAGCCTTTGTTATCTTGATGCTCATTAGCTAATATAACTTGCTATCCAGAGCGCCTGTCAGGTTCTAAGGTTCATCCCGGTAAGCGTAAATGCCTCTTCTGCCCGCTGCCAACCTCTCCCTACGACAAGAAAGCTTGCTTCATTGAATATTAAGAAGGAATATTAAGAAGCTCTTTTCAGCCTGGCTCAAAATACCTCTTGACAAGCAAATTTTTTATCTTATAGTAAATATTAAGTAGTATTTTATTGCTCAAGTTTACTTAGAGAGCGGAATCATCTAGAGAGGGGCTGGCGCGTTAATAAATGACCACCGGCTCTCAATAAATTTCTTTCTGGTTAAGCAACCAGCTCTAACACCAAACATCCTCTATTTACTTATCTTCCTCACTACCCAGGCTGGCTTTAGGATCTTAACTGGCATTGCGCGAGGTTGTAAACTTATCACCCTGGTATAACCTGCTAAATTTTCTACCACTTTGTTTGAGCGTTTTGAACAGACTTTAACTGACCGAAAAGTTATGAGTGTGTCTTTAGGCTTTTGGTAAAACTTACTCTTACAATTTTATCGAAGTTTAACTGTTAAGAATGCCAAAGGATAATTGGAGAAAGAGCGCGAGTGAGGGGTAAGAACCCCTGGCTAAATTTTAGCTTCTTTATATTTCCGATCCTGTAACTTCCCAATCCTGTAAATTTCTTACCGTCTCACATCCGGCAACAGAATCAGGATTATGGCCAAACCGGCGAAAGTTTGACTGCCGGCTTATTTGCTTACCCCTATAGCTTGTCTGGGGTTGCCTCACCTGATCTCAGGTAATTTACTGTGGCTGGCTGTTTAAACAAAAATCGTTATTCTGTGAGCTCTCCGCAACTATTAGCAGTACAAGTTGAAAGGAGGCCAGTAATGACCGCACCAACTGAACCTCCCCGGTCTCCCGGGAAGGAAAAGGAACCACCAAAATCCGATCCAGGACCTGTTGTAGAGGAAAGACCGGTCATCGAAACCGCACCTGAAACTGTCCCTAAGGCGCGTAGAGGCTTCTGGCAAACCATCGAAGACCAGTTAGCCATTACGCCTCTGGTTAAGGAGTATCTTACTCCGGTGGAGGTAAACAATTTCTGGTACTCGCTGGGAGGGGTGCTGGGTATTTCGCTCTTCCTGGAAGCCTTGACCGGGGTGATCTTAGCGCTGTGGTACCGCCCAGACGCGGCCGTCGCCTATAGCATTACCAGGGATATGTTACAGGCGCCGGTCTGGTCGGTAATTATAAACTTCCACTACTGGAACTCCTTCCTCATCTTTGGCCTGGTGATGGTGCATATGATGAGAGTCTTTATCAGTGGTGGCTACCGCCGGGGCAAACAGGGCCTCTGGTTGGTAGGCGTGGTACTGGCCAGCCTGACCTTTGTGGTCTTTATGACCGGAGAGAGTCTACACTGGGATGAGGTTGGCTTTGCCGTTCCCTGGCATATCGGGGAATTCGTGGAAGCCATCGGCCTGTCCGACGCTCTCAATTATGCTCCCCAGGTGCTGTTGAATATTCCTACTGCGACCGAGAAGTTGAACCAAATTTATACAGTACACATCTCGATAGTGCCGGTCCTGTTAATCTTTTTTATCGTGATGCACTACTTCCTGGTCAAAGTAAAAGGGATCTCGCTACCGTTCTGGATGCGGGAAAGTGGGCGCACTGCTCCCTTTAGCCGTCACATCCGGGAATGGGTCATATTCGGAGCGCTTGCAATCGGTGTAGTGATACTGTTTGCGATCTTCCTGCCGCGTGAGCCGGGCACTGCTCCTCAGTTGCTGCCTTCTTCCCCTCTCTTCGGTTCTAAGGATGGCCCTGGTGATCTTGGTTACAAACCTACCGGCCCGATTGGCTGGACACACGGCATGAACATTTTCGTAGCTTCTTTCGGCATGGAACCTGATATCTGGGGAACCGTGATTGGCATGCTCGTAATGCTCGGCGCCCTGCTGATCATTCCATTTGTCGATCCCGGGCCGCACGAACCTGAGACCAGCAAGGCAGCTTTTAACTGGCGTAAAAGAGGCTGGGCTTTCCTGGCAATGGCGATCTTCTGGATCGTTCTGATCGGCGGCGTGATATCCAATATCGTGGCCGCTCCAGGCTAGGAGTTAAGGGCCAGACCGGAAAGCTCTTTCCTGGTTAAGGCTTCCGGTTAAGCCTGCGTTATAGGCAGCTTTAGCCTGCCGGAAAAGTAGAGCTGCGGAAGGTTATTCCACAGCTCTACTCGCTCTCTTCCTTTTGTATCTTTTTCTATAAATAACAGGGTGGATAAAAGGCTATGGCAACCATGTTGAAAGCGGCAGCGAAACCGGTACCGGTCGCTGAAAATAACAGGGAGTGGGATGGCATGCTTACCGGAGTTTACACTCTCTGGCTCAAGCACATGCGTAAGTTCGTTTCCAGCAAACTGGAAATAATGGCCACGCTTTACTTGCCGCTGCTCTGGATGCTGCTGTTTGGCGTCTGTATGGAGAGCATGATTAAAAGCTTCGGGAGCAAGAGTGGCAGTCTGGGTTACAAAGACTTCATTACCCCCGGAGTGATGTTACTCACCGGCCTGACCGCTACGGTGCTGGGCGGTTCCACCCTGTTAATGGAACGCCTTAACGGGATAATCAAGGAATACCTGGTGGCCCCGGTGCCGCGCCTGGCTGTATTGCTCGGTACCCTGGGTAGCGGCCTGACCAAAGCCCTGCTCCAGGTCAGCGTAGTCCTGCTGGTCGGGATGCTATTCGATAGCGCTCTCCTGCTTCAACCTCTCCGGTTGCTGGCAGGTTTGCTGGTAATTGTGCTCTTTTCGGCGGGATTCGTGGGAATTTCAGCGGGAGTAGCCTGCCAGTCAAACGGCATTGAAGAGTATCATGCCCTGATCCTGATCCTTAACATGCCATTGCTCTTTCTATCGAACGCTCTCTACCCACTGGAAGTAATGCCCAGAATTATTCAAATCGCGGCCTATTTCAACCCTACTACCTATGCCGCCGATGCCTTACGCCACTTGCTATACGGAACGCGCCTGGAACTGGGTTTGCAAATAGATCTACCGGTTCTCTCACTTTTCATGCTTTTTGGCCTGTGGTACGGCTACCGCCACTTCCAGCGCACCACGATGGTCTAACAGGTATTTTTATTTCCGATTCAGGCCGCTTCAACCAGGCCTTTAATCTTTTCTAACATCTCTTTGAAAGACTTCGGGCCAAAGAGAGCTAATAAAAGTCTGTATATGAATCTCTGAAGCGGCTTGGAGCCGGTTAAATTCAATTGAGCAAGCAGGGTTAGAGCAGTGCCCTCCCCGGCTTTTTTGAACTTAAAGACAAGAAAACCAGTGCCTTCCGGCTGAGACATCTTAATAGAAAAGCTCCTGTTCAGGTCGTAGCCGGTAACTTCGATGACCTGTTCTATAATTTCCCTCTGTAAATCTGGTTCTAATGGCCCAAGCTCAATTCTTTTGCCCTCACCTTTCTTCTTAAAATTTACTTCTTGCCTGCCATATTTTGGCGCTTTTTCGATGAAACGGCTGCCAACAGCAACCGGGCCTTCTGTTATCTTTTCTATTGAAAAGTTAAGCGAAGCATATTGTGGGTAAGTATGTTCAAAGTCATTCGCCAGCTTATCAAAAACAAGCTCGACTGGCCGGTTAATAGTAGTAGAAGCGCTAAGGTTCAACATGTCTGCTCCTGATTGACCTGACGGTTTTCGTCTTTTCAAAGGTATAAAAAGGTTTCCAGGTCTATTTTAGCCTGTCAGGTCAAATGGATACCAGCTATCAAGACAAAAGAGGTAATGTGTAAGCATTTTACCAGCGGGCAGGCTAATTTTACCTTTAATAAACCGGAGTTAACGCCTGTTTTAACCCTGTTTGGATAGAATTAATCGCGAGATAAAATTAGAATTTTTCTCAGTGACAGAATCAAGGGAGGCGTTAACTATGCCAAAGAGAGTAGTGATGGTGCTGGCTTCCCTGGCGGGAATATTTTTGGCGGTCGCCGGTATCCTTTTTCCGGTAGTAGTCTTTCCGCAAGCCGCCAATTCAATCGAACTGGCCCGGCACCTGAGCAACAACCAGTTCTTGAGCCTGGTTTACGTAGGCGCGATACTCTTAAGTAACCTCTTGATTGCTCCCGTGCTGCTCCTGCTATCCCTGCGCCTCTACCCGCTCAAACCCGCCATTGCCCTGTCAGCAGGCGTAGTCGCCGGGACGGCTCTCATGCTGGAAACAGTAGCCGTGCTGCTTTCGCTGGCCCGCTGGACCTGGGCGATACCTTCCGCCGCCAGCGATCCGGCAGCCGCGAAAATGTTTGAAACCCTCCAGTCACTATGGCTTTTCGTTGATCTTCCCGGGGCGGTGCTCTTTTACTGCGCGGCGGTTATTTACGCAGCGGGAGTATGGAAGCTTCATGTCTTCAGCGCCTGGAGCCTGGCTGCCAGCACAGGTCTCTTCTTGCTGGGCGGCCTGCTGACTCCCCTATCGGCCCTGGTGGGAGCGATTACCTGTGCTGTCTCAATAATAGTTTACGGGCTGGCCTACTTCGCGCTGGGTGATTTAACCATCGCTCTTGAGGCAAATACTCCCTTCAAACTGACCTTCAAAGGCAGGGATAATACCGTGGTAGCCGAGTGGCTGACCAGAAGCCACAATTAGACTTTTCTGTGACAGCAGTTAAAACTTTCTAAAAAGGCCTATCTTCGGCGGCTTTAGAATGGAAAAAGCCCGGCAGTATGACTGCCGGGCTCTTTCTTGTCTGAGACATTTGAAGGGCGAAACCCTTTTTAGAGCGGTAAGCCTATGGCTCTATATGCGCGACGAAATCAATTTCACTGTAAGTCATTAGCTTATCCAGGCGGTGGCGAGCACGTACATCGCGCACGGTGCCGGATTTACTGCGCATGACCAGGGAATGGGTCTCTACGCCATGCTCGTAGTATTTAACGCCGTCTACCAGTTCACCGTTGGTAATGCCTGTGAGCGAAACGAAGATATTTTCACCTCGGGCGAGATCATCAATCGTCAGCACTTTATCCAGGTCTGCCCCGGCAGCCAGCGCTTTCTGGCGGTCATCATCATTTCGAGGGTAGAGGCGGCACTGCATATCTCCGCCGATACACTTCAGGGCGCAGGCCGTCAGCACCGCTTCGGGAGCCCCGCCAATACCCATGAGGATATCCACGCCGGTATCTTCGAGGGCCGTCATAATAGCGCCCGCCACGTCGCCATCGGTAATCAACTTGATGCGCGCTCCGGCGTCCCGTACATCACGAATAATCTGCTCGTGGCGTGGGCGGTCAAGGATTACAACCGTGACCTCCTCAACCTCGATCCGCTTGGCGCGAGCTACGTTCTTGATATTCCATTCCACCGGTTTATCAATATCAATAGCGCCACGGGCTGCCGGGCCGACTGCTATTTTGTTCATGTAGAAAATACCCGGAGGAGCGCTGTAGAGCGACCCTTCTTCGGCCAGTGACACCACTGAAATAGCGTTGGGTAAGCCCAGGGAGAGCAGGCGAGTACCATCAATTGGGTCTACGGCAATATCAACCTTGGGCGGTTCGCCCGTACCAATTTTCTCACCAATGAACAGCATGGGCGCCTCATCCTTTTCGCCCTCGCCGATCACCACCGTACCATCCATACCAACACTTGAAAGCGCCACCCGCATGGCATGCACTGCCGCGCCGTCCGCAGTATTCTTGTCCCCACGTCCCATCAAGCGAGCAGCCGCCATAGCTGCCGCTTCCGTCACACGCACCAGTTCTAGCGAAAGGTTTCGGTCAATCTTCTCAGGCATTTTAGGCTCCTTTTTGTCAGACTCGCCTTTGAGCTACACTTTCTGTCGCCACCTGTAACCGCAATCTTGCTAGTTCACAAGTAGACCTATCTCCCTGCAATAAAAAATTCGGGCCAGGTACTTATTCATAGCATAATGATTTATAGCATTATGACTGTATTAATTCAAGATCACTTCGCAAGCTGAAAAAGGCGACTAAAGACTAAATAATAGAGCAATAGTTTGACGAACATCTTGTCCATTAGGAAATTAAACCATGTTAATGTTATCACAAGTTAAAGAATGCTGTCCATTTACATTGAATTGAATAAGGCTATGCTTTGCATTGATATGGGGAATATTGAGCCTGTAGCAGTTACATGCTAGAATAACGCCCTGAAATCCTCTGGTGTACAGATAATCAAGGAGAAGATTTGTGAGCAATAGCGCCTCGAACCGGGTAGTAGAAATAGTGCAGTATGGCATGGGAGGGGTAGGCCGGGCTTTATTAGGTTTAATCGCAAACTACGGCCCGAATATTCGCAATCAGCTAGGCATTGAACTACGCTACCGGGCTTTAGTAGATAGTACGAGCGTCCTGCACCTGGATAGTAAAAACGCCGCTTCTGGCCAGCATCTCCAGCACCTTGCCGGTACGCTTAAAGCCGGCGCGCCTGCTCGCTTAAATTCACAACCCGGTGCGGTCCAGAAACCGTCCGATTTAGCGGTGCTGGCAACTGAGTTGGACCGCCTCAAGGGTGAGAGTAGCGGCGCCCGCCTGGTAGTGGTAGACGTCAGCGGCGCCAGTGAAACTATCATGGCCCCGGTAGTGCTGGCGGCCTTGCGCCAGGGCCAGCGAGTGGCGCTGGCTAACAAACGGCCTTTATGCGGGCCGTTTGATGAGTATAAGCAGATTATGGAAGCGGCAGGGCCGGGTTCGCTGCGCTTGCGCCATGAAGCAACGGTAGGCGCGGCTTTGCCGGTTATCAGCACTTTACGCGCTCTGCTGGATGCCCAGGACTCGGTCCGGCAGATCAGCGGCACTTTCAGCGGCACGCTGGGCTACCTGACCACGAACCTGGAAGAAGGAGTGCCTTACAGCCAGGCCGTAGCCGAAGCCAAACGCCTGGGCTATACCGAGCCTGACCCGCGCGATGACCTGGGCGGCGTGGATGTCGCCCGCAAAGCGCTCATTCTGGCCCGCATGCTGGGAAGCGAGCAGGAGCTCAAGGATATTGAGATTGAGGCGCTTTACCCGCTTGAAATGAGCAACCTGAGTGTAGCGGAATTTATGCTGCGCACCCCCGAACTTGACGAAGAATACCGCCAGCGTTTTGAAACAGCTTCGCAGGCAGGCGCGTCCCTGCGCTATGTCGCTACCGTTGAGGGTGGCAAATGCCGGGTAGGTCTGGAGCAACTACCCAAAGATTCTCCTATCGGGCGCTTGCGCGGCACCAATAACATGATTGTCTACCGCACAGCCCGCTATGGCGATCAGCCTGTGGTGGTACAGGGACCGGGCGCCGGAGCGGAAATTACAGCCAGCGGCGTTCTGTCGGACATTATCAGCCTGGCCCGCTGATAAATAGCAATTATGTTGCTTACTTAAGAAGTACTCATCCCGGGCCGCAGGCGGCCCGGGAAAGAGGGAGAAGGGCGCGGGTAATGCTCTTTAATAAAATAAACCGTAAATAATGAACATGGGCAGCCATCCCGTCCCGCAAGTAAACTGCGGGCTATCAGCTTAAGTACTCTAAAGGTACTAAAAATGATCAGTAAGCCTTAAATAGTCGCTTTAGCCGACTTTAGTTGATAGCCCGTACTTGGCTGCATGCCCCCTTGTGGGTAGTTACGGGTCAGGCGCTGCGTTTTGGGTCATTTACGGATTTAAAAGTTAAAAAGCATCACCCCGCGCAGCCCCCGGCCTGGGGGCTCGCCCCCCTGCCACCCCTTTACAGCTTATACAATCGTAATCGTTAAACCTGCGCTGTTTCGGGTTGAGTGACCGGGAGTTCCAGCAGGCGGAAAGGCGGCCTGTCGGTCATGGTTTTGCGCATTAGCGGGAAAGCCACGTTGTAAACCGGGATATTATTGGCGGTTTGTCCCTCCGGGCAACCGTTATGAGCGTGACCGTGAAAGACTACATCTACCGGGTAGCGTATGAGCGGGTCTTCCAGGCGACTACTGCCCAGGAAGGGGTAAATTTCACAGGGTTCCCCGGCAACAGTAGCCTGAACAGGCGAATAGTGTAATAAAACGACCTTTTGAGGAGTGCGTAAACGCGCCACTGCCGATTCGAGTTTCATTGCTTCGTCCATGGCTTCTTTGACAAACATTTTGATAGCCGCCTCGCCCCATGAGCCCAGGGCACCTCGCCCGAAACCGCCCGCAAAACCTTTTGCGCCTGCAAAACCTACCCCGTTTATCTCGCAGGCATCCCCGTCCAGCAAACGTACGCCCGCCTCGGTTAAAATCTGGCAAACTTCTGTTTGCTGGCCCGACTCGAAATCATGGTTTCCCAGCACTCCCACAATCGGGATTTTGATATTTGCTAAATCGCGCGCCAGGACGTGCGCTTCCTCCGGCAAGCCATAATCGGTAAGGTCGCCACACAGGGCCAGCACATCGGCGCTCTCCATAATCTGGGAGAATAAAGGCTGTAAGGTTCCCTGCGAATATTTAGTGTAATGAATATCACCTAGCGCTGCTACCTTAACTACTGCTTTTTCTTTTACGGCTGGCATTCCTCTTCCTCCGCCTGGTATATCCAGGGTAATTCATATCTTTTTCAACCACTTTTGCTACTAAAGCAACGCAAGATGTATACCGGAAGTGTGCCTTATAACTGGCACAGCTTGTGCTTTATAAGGCTACACCTAAGTTAATACTAATTATTAACTGTCTCTTCTCAATATCGAGTAGAGTTGGAAAAGTTGGAGGATAATAATATGCACAATGGAGTGCTTAAAGAAAAAGAGACAAATAATATAACGAATACTGAAAATATGAAGATTTCTGAAGTTACTTTAGATCCAAAAGAGCGTGATTTTTACGTCAAAGCGCTACAGACCTTACTGGATGAAAAAATACCTTTCCTGGTGGGGGGCGCGTACGCTTATGAGCGTTATACCGGTATTTCCCGCCATACTAAAGACTTTGATATTTTTGTGAAGCAAGAGGATGTCCAGAAAATCCTGGACCTCTTTGCATCCCGGGGCTATCAAAGCGAACTGATTTACCCGCACTGGCTCGGCAAAGTTTATTGTGATGGCTTTTTTATGGACATCATATACAACTCAGGTAACGGCATTGCCCGAGTGGATGATGAATGGTTCGAACATGCCGTAGATGATGAAGTGCTGGGTTTAGATCTGAAACTCTGTCCGCCTGAAGAGATGCTCTGGTCGAAGTCTTTAATCATGGAGCGCGAACGCTACGATGGCGCGGACGTGGCCCATATCTTCCACTGCATGGCTGATAGATTGGACTGGCAGCGTTTATTACGCCGCTTTGGCCAGAACTGGCGAGTGCTGTTCAGCTATATTGTGCTTTTTGGTTTTATCTATCCCGGCAAGCGGACCGAAATACCGGGCTGGGTTTTCCAGGAGTTGTGCAGTCGTTTACAGCAGGAAAGCAGCCAACCTGCCAGCCCGGAAGAGGCCAAACTATGCCAGGGCACACTCCTCTCACGCGAACAATATCTCACCGATGTTAATTCGTGGGGGCTACGCGATGGCCGCCTTGAACCGGTCAGCACCATGACCAAAGAGGATATTTCACACTGGACTGCCGCGATCAATCAAGATCACTAGTTAGCTAAAAGTAGTAAAGCCCCGGTCGTGTATTTCCACACAACCGGGGCTTTATTTTTACTCTCGGTTCCAGGCCTATGACATGGCTGTTGAGAGCGGCAAGCTTATCGCTCAGTGGTCGTCTGAGCGCACCAGGACCGGCTTAATATCAATCACCGGAGTCCCATCAATCGCCTCAATTGGCCCAATCCTCAGACGCTGCCCGGCAATTTCCAGGATCGTAACCCGGTGCAGTCCGACCGGATTGGGGCGGTCCGGCGAGCGGGTGGCGAAAACTCCTTTCAAAGGGCCGTTTAGCTCCCGGCGTGGGTGTACCTTCAGCACATCACGCTGAGCCTGGTGAAACCAGGTGAGTACGATAATTTCAGCCCCGGTTGCCAGGCCATCCAACCCTTCCGTAACATCCGCTTTTAGCTCAAGCCATGCTTCGGGACCGCCTTCAAATCCCTGTTTCGGGGCGGCTTCACGGCTGGTTAGCTCAGACCGGATGAAGCCAATTGGTTCGATTGTAAAACTAGCCTCAGCCATAGTTACCCCCTGTACATCTGCTTGCTGCTTAAACTGCCCGAACTTTTACCACTGAGCATGGACCTCTGACCTGATGTACTTATCGTAAATTTGCTGCACCTGCTCCATCGTTTGCTGGCTGAGCGGTGGGAGCAAAGCGGCTTTGCTATTATCTTCAGCCTGGGCAGGATTCTTGGCACCCGCTATAACGGTAGAGACGGCGGGAAACATTAATATCCAGCGCAGGGCAAACTGGGCCATGCTTGCGCCTTCCGGTACCAAGCGGCGCAATTCTTCGACCGCTTTCAGGCCGGTATCGTAATCTACCCCTGAAAAAGTTTCGCCCTTATCAAAAGACTCACCGTGCCGGTTGTAGTTACGATGATCGCTGCTCGAAAACTGGCTGTTGGGACCGAGTTTGCCGGTCAATAACCCGCTGGCAAGCGGCACGCGTACTATCACGCCGACCTGCCGTTCCTGGGCCGCCGCAAAGAACTCTTCTGCCGGTTTCAGCCGGAACATATTGAAGATAATCTGCACGCTCTGCACATTGGGATAAGTAATAGCTTTAAGGGCTTCGTCTACCTTTTCTACACTCACGCCGTAGTAGCGGATTTTCCCCTGCTGTACCAGGTCATCCAGGATACCAAAAACCTCCGGCCTGTCGTATACCAGGGAAGGCGGACAGTGCAACTGGAGCAAATCAAGGCTATCGGTTTGAAGGTTGCGCAAGCTGCGTTCGACAAACCCGGTCAGGTTCTCGCGATTATAACCTTCCGCAACATGGGGGTTGAGCCTGCGCCCGGCTTTGGTAGCAATATAGAGTTTTTCGCTGCGCTGCTTTCGCACCTGCGCAATCAACTGCTCAGAGTGGCCATCCCCGTAAACATCGGCGGTATCAATAAAGTTCACTCCCAGGTCAATTGCTTTATCCAGAGCGGCGAGAGCTTCAGAGTCATCCGTTTTACCCCAGGCATCTCCGCCGATTCCCCAGGCTCCAAAACCCATTTCCGATACCTGCCAGTTCGTGCGTCCGAAATTACGATAATTCATCTTTTTGCTCCTTTGTCAGGGCTGTTCATTTCGCTTAACATATTCAGTTATTATCTTACTACTACAGAAAAGTACTACAAGAAAGCTTCATAATTTCCTGTTCCTGAGGGCAACAGGCCAGGATACTAATAATACACCCAACTTCCGTTAAAGGCCTAACCCATAGGCAGGTTCAGACACTGGCAAATGGATAAGTACTCGATACTCTTTCCGATTACAAATCAGGAAAACTTTTTGTAGCTCAACTCCGCTTTGAATGCTCGTCAAACGCGCTCAGAGCCGGTAATGAAACCGCCCTGTTCCAGCCAGGTGGCGCAGAGGGCTGTCCAGGTGCCTGCCCCCGGATAACTCTGGGCCAGCCCGAGGCCATGCGAACCCTGCTCGTAGATATGCAATTCGAAGCGAACCCCATGCCGGGCGAGAGCGGCGGCAAAATGAAGGCTGTTCTCGACCGGCACTGAGGCGTCCTGGGCGGTATGCCAGAGAAAGGTTGGCGGAGTATCCTCGTTCACCTGCTGTTCGCTGGAAAGGAGCGCCACCATTTCCTCGTCGCTCTCGCGCTCGCCAAGCAAGGCGGCCCGGCTGCCCTGGTGGGCATGAGCGCCCATGGTGATAACCGGGTAGCACAGCACCATCAGGTCGGGCCGGGAACTTAACCGCTCCACCGGGTCAGTGGCCTGCGGTTCACCCGCTGTGTAATGAGTTCCGGCGGTAGAGGCCACGTGCCCACCCGCCGAAAAACCCAGCACCCCCAGGCGCTGCGGATCTACCCTCCACTCCTGCGCGTGATACCTGACCAGGCGGATGGCCCGCTGCGCGTCCTGGAGTTGGGCCGGGTAGCCGAACGGCGCGACCCGGTAATTAAGCACAAAAGCGGCCACCCCGATACTGTTCAACCAGCGGGCGATAGGTTCGCCTTCGTGGTCCGCCCGCCGCATATAACCTCCGCCCGGTATGACCATTATCGCCGGGTGGGGTCCGGCTTCATCCAGCAGATAGGGCGTCAGGCTGGGACAACCCGCGTTAGCTCCTTCCGTTTCCAGTTCCCTATCCGGCCACAGGTTTAAGGTCATTTTCGTTCCTTTCTAACCTTTATCTAACCACTTATCTAATATCTTACTCTCAAACCCCTGATTGGCGTTAAATCACCTATTGCTTAAAGCGATTTTCGCGCAGGTTGCGAGGCATATCCGGGTTGGTGCCGCGGGCCAGGGAGAGATACATCGGGAAAAACTGGCAGGGTACGCAGGTGATTAACGGGCTGAGCGCTTCAGGCAGATCTTCCAGGTCAAGCCGGATATCATGTTTTTCGGAAGCGGCCCATTTGAGCAGATCATCGTCATCGCTGATGGTAGCTAACTCCACACCCAGGGCGGTCAGGCGCTCCGCCAGTTGCAGCAGGCCGGGCATGGTGGGGCCTTTAGTGCCGATCATGAGCGCCGGCAAACCTTTTTCGGCCAGCGCCACCGGCCCATGCATAAAATCTTCCGCCGAATAAGGGTCGGCAAAAAAGTAACAGCTTTCCCTGATTTTCATGGCCAGTTCAAGGGTAGTGGCAAGATTAAAGCCGCGCCCGATCACCAGGCAGGCTTTGATATTCCGGTATGACGGTAACTCAGCCAGACTCTTGACCGGTTCTTCCAGTTCAAGGGCTTTCTGCATCACCTCAGGAAGCCTGGACAGCCCCTCTTTCAACCCGGCATCCCCGGAAAGTTCGGCGGTTAGCAGGGCCATCAGGGCCAGTTCCGCGCTGTAAGTCTTGGTAGCAATGGATAGTTCCGGCCCGACATTCAGGGGCAGGAAATATTCAGCCGTCCGGGCCAGGGCCGAATCTTCCGCGTTTGCCAGCCCGAGCGTAAGCGCGCCCATTTCGCGAGCCTGCCGCACTACCTCAACTACATCGGCGGTCCGGCCAGACTGAGAGATACCGGTAACCCAGGTGCGGGACAGGTCGGGAGGGCGGTGATAGTGGGTGAAAAGCGAGGGTGTAGCCAGGGAAACCAGCTTACCGGTGTAACTCTGAAGTAAATATTGAGCATAAACCGCGGCATGATCCGAACTGCCCCGCGCAACGATTACAATTGCTTCAGGCTCAAAGACCCTGACCCTTTGAGCAATTAGCTCTACCGCTGGCCGGGCCTGCCGCATGGCTCTTTCCAGCACGCCGGGTTGTTGCAGAATTTCCAGCCTCATCTGCGGCATGAGTTTTTCCTCATCCAAAGTTTAACCCCTCTCACTCTTTACCCCGGCCAATCTTCTATTGCAGCGCTTATAAAGCTGACGGGCGTAGTTACGTTTGCAGCTTTAAGAAGGCTCTTTACCCTGCTGGAAAGGCCCTTCTTAAAACCTCGCTATAGTTAGCCTGGGGGAAAGGTTATAAGTAATTAGTAGTCGCGGAAATCCTGGCGAGGTGGGCTGAAGATATCTAATAGCAGGCTTTCTTCCAGGGCTTCTGCGCCGTGCATGGTGTTGGAAGGAATTAATAAATGCTGCCCGGCCTCTACGATCTTTTCCTGTCCATCCAGGGTAAATCTGACTCGGCCACTGATTACACGGGTAGCCTGCTCGTGAGGATGTTTGTGAACATTGCCGACTGCGCCGGGCTCGAAATGGACTTCCACCAGCATCATTTTTTCACCGTCCAGCACAATCCGGCGGCGCACACCCGGTTCGGCGGCTTGCCAGTCACCGCTATTCTGAGTTTTGGACATAAACAGTTTCTTTTCTTTAAAATTCCCCTGACGAGAAACGCTCCTCGTCAAGGGTTGGCTGGTTATAAAGCGCTGACTTTACTTAATTGAGCGGGTGACGGGTTTGCCTCGTCACCCGCTCAATGGCTATCAGCACTCGAGAGGTCTTAGCTCTTGAGCGCAGCGGCAAATTCTTTAGCCACAGTACTGCCACCCCGGCTCTTCCAGTCGTTAATGACTTTGTCCAGGTTGCTCAGGGGCTGGCGGCCGGTCACAATCGCGTTAATTCCGTCATTGATGACCGTAGTCAGCTCACTTTGCTTGCCAATCCAGGTGGCCGAGTAAGCGGTCAGGGCCGGATTGACATAGACATTCGAAAGCAGCGCTTTGATAGTATTCTGGACCAGCGGCCCCTGGTCCGGGTAGGCCGGGTAGAACAGCACAGGCTGGGTTTGCATGATGTAGTTGAGGTCGCCAATCTCGTTCTTACCCTGGTCAGTCAGCACCGGTGAGCCGTTGGCCTGCCGGGTGAAGTCCACCCCTTCGATGCCGTAGAGGGTAAAGATGTATTCTTCACTGCCGAACGGCGCCGCAAAGTAGTCCAGGATGCGCAATAGCTCTTTAACTCGTTCGGGGTCTTTACCGACTTTAGAAGGAATCATGGCCATAGCGTAGAAACCCGGCCCGCCATAGTGCAGGCCCTGCGAACCGTCGGTAGAACCGGGAATCAGCATTACTACATCGGCGTTCGGGTTGAAAGTCTTGGCTACCGCCCGGCGCCCGCTGGCGTTCGGAATACCCGTCACGGTATCAATCATGCCGCCGTACTTGCCACTGACGAAGTTGTTGCGGTTCTGGTCGGAAGTCTGAGTCAGGGTGTCAGGATAGTACAGGCCGGCCGCCCAGATCTTATTCATGAACTGGACATAGTTTTTGTACTCAGGCGTCTCGATGAAATAGGTCAGGCTGCCGTCGCTGTTCAACTTCCAGGGATAA
Source organism: Chloroflexia bacterium (assembly GCA_036261665.1). Taxonomy (GTDB): domain Bacteria; phylum Chloroflexota; class Chloroflexia; order Chloroheliales; family Chloroheliaceae; genus 54-19. Next base: position 44,116 of record DATAKM010000082.1, on the reverse strand, counting down.
GGTACTTTGAACATGCCCATGACATGCGTATGAGCGGCCAGGCTGCTGAAAGCATTGGTACCGGAAATCCCTGAATCACCCAGGCCCCAGGTATTCTTCTGACCGTCGCCATCAGGGTCTTTGGTGGTGAAGCTATCGAGCATGGCATAGAAATCGTCCGTGGTTTTAGGGCTGGCGTTGTTAAACTTGGTAGCCCAATCCTGGCGCCACAACAAGCCGGTGTTAGTCAGGAAGCGCGGGCGAGGCACACCATATAGCTTGCCGCGAATCTGGGCGTTTTTCCAGACCTGCGGGGCAAACTTGGCCAGGTTGGGGAACTCTTTAAGGGCGTCACCGGTCAGGTAAGGCGTTAAATCAGTGTAAGCCCCCTGCTGAATCAATTTGTTCTGATCCGGGGTGGAGTTCAGATCAACCAGCACCAGGTCGCCCATATCGCCGCTGGCCGAAAGCACCGCCAGTTTTTCAGGATAGCTGCTGCTGGGAATAACCGTACAGTCCCAGGTTACGCCCAGGCGCTTGTCCAGTTCCTGCCAGAATTTATTCTGGCTCTTCTCTTTAGCGGTAGGCTGGCCGGAACTCCAGACGGTAACTTTAACCGTGCCGCCATTACCGGGAACCCGGCTGGTGGACTTGAAAACGGGCGGCAGCGCCATATAAATATCCGGTACGCCGGGCGCTCCACCGGGAATCACTCCGTTAGCGGCGGCGGCGGCAGTAGTAGCACCGGCAGCGGTGGTGGCGGCGGCAGTAGTAGCACCGGCAGCGGTGGTGGCAGCAGCGGTAGTGGCACCGGCGGCAGTTGTACCGGCGGCGGCGCTGGTCGCTGCCGCGGTAGTCGAGGCCGCGGTCGTAGCCGCAGCGGTAGTCGAGCTGCTGGCCGGAGTAGCGGTGGCGTCTCCACAGGCTGCCAGGAGCGCGCTACCGGCCGGAATAGCCGCCGTTGCTGCCGCCAACCGCACAAAGCGGCGGCGACTCATGTTACTGGCGGGTTTCTTAGCATCCTTGCTCATTAAATCCTCCTGATATTTGTAAAAACCGCTAAAGTAAAGCAATGGTTTTAACTTGCTTTAAATCTTTGAGAAACTGACGACCTAACCTTTGATCGAGCCGGTTAGTACCCCTTTGGTAAAGTACTTTTGCAAGAATGGATAGACGATCAGGATTGGAATAGTGGCCAGCACTACCACCGCCATCTGGATGGTAATGGGGGGCGGCGGCACCTGGTTAACTACCACATCCTGGATTACGGCACCTTGCAACACGAACTGGCGCAAAACCAGTTGGACCGGCCAGTTAACCGGGTCATTGATGTAGAGGGTGGCTTCAAAGAAACTGTTCCAGTGATCCACACCGTAAAACAACCCGATGGCGGCGATAACCGCGCCTGAAAGGGGCAGCACGAAGTTCCATAAAATTCGCAGATCGTTAGCACCGTCCAGGCGAGCGCTTTCGATCAGTTCTTCGGGAATACTCATAAAAGCGTTGCGCATTACCACCAGGTTGAAGGCACTGATAGCCCCCGGCAGAATAAGCGCCCACAGGTTATCCAGCAGCCCGAACTGCTTGACCACCAGGTATTTTGGAATGATGCCCGGGGCAAACAGGATCGTGAAGGCTACTAACCCCAGGATGAAACCACGACCGGGCACTCCCCGGCGGCTCAAGCCGTAGGCCATCGTGACGGTCATGAGGAGGTTGACGATAGTGCCAACAATAGTGACAAAAAGGCTGACTCCTACCGCTCGCGTGACCACCCCGCTGGCAAGCACATAGTCATAGGCGTCCAGGGTGGGGTGGGCCGGGATAAGCACCAGGCCTTTACCGGCGACATCGGTGTAGTTGGAAAAGCTGACCGCCAGGATGTAAATGAACGGGAAGATCATTACAAAAGCCAGCAGCGTCCAGAATACCCGCATGCCCCACCGGCCCAGAAAGGTGGATTTCTCACTCCAGGGTGCCATTAGAACACTCCTTCCTCTCCAAATTTATGAGCCAACTTATTCGCCCCTAAAATCAAGACTAACCCGACCAGGCCTTTCACCAGACCTACGGCAGTGCTAAAACCCCAGTCGCCCGCCTGGACGCCCCGGAAATAGACAAAAGTGTCCAGCACTTCGGCGGCCTGAGCGCCCACGGCGTTGCGCTGTAAGAAGATTTGCTCGAAACCGGTATTGAGAATGGTGCCCAGGCGCAGGACTAAAAGCAAAATAATGGTGCTGCGAATGCCGGGCAGAGTGACGTGCCAGACCCGCCGCCAGCGGTTAGCGCCATCAATTACGGCGGCTTCATAAAGCGAAAGATCTATGGCGGTCAGGGCGGCCAGAAAGATAATCGTACCCCAACCGCTATCTTTCCAGATTACCTGGAGTACCACCAGAGGTTTGAAGAAATCCGGGTTGCTCATGATGTCCAGCGGTTTACCACCCACGCCCCGGATGAAATTATTCACGAAGCCATCGCCGCCCAGAATCTGCTGGAAGATAGAAATGATAATCACCCAGCTAATAAAGTGGGGCAGGTAGAGCACACTCTGCAAAAAGCGCCGGGCCTTCGTGCTGATCATGTTGTTGAGCATAATGGCCAGGGCAATCGGAATCGGAAAAGCAAACACGATCTGAAGCAGGCTGATAATCAGGGTGTTGGAAACGGCAGTACCCACATCGGGATCGCTAAACAGGCGCCCGAAGTTTTCTAAGCCCACCCAGGGGCTATCGAAAAAGCCCAGGAAGGGCGAGAAATCCTGAAAAGCGATGATATTACCGAGCAGCGGCAGGTACTGGAAGAGTACAAAGTAAATTACACCCGGTGTAATGAGCAGATAAATCCAGCGCTCGCGCCACATTCTTTGCCAGAGGGGCGCCCTAGTTTGAGATTGGGCGGCTCGCAGCACTGACTTCTTCTGTGAGACTGTTTGCTTCATTGCTTACACCTGTTTTTATTTGTAATTCAGTCGGAAAATCGCAAATACAGCCGTAGGGCTTGAGAAGAAAACTCTCACACTTACAGCTTAAATTTAGGTTTTATAGAGATAATTCCCTGGAAAAGCTTTACTTCTGGACCACACTCAAAAAGCAATTACCCTGATTTCTGTCCGAGCAAACTATTTTTAAGGCTACGGATTGGTCAGTTGCTCTTTTTTAAGGACTATTAATTTCGGAAAACCTTTTCTGTAATATAGCACAATTTAGAGGGCTGTCAAGAGGGCTTTTTTCAGAAATTGCAAATTGAAGCAAGTAAAAAATAGAAAAAAGAGTGTTTTACTGTTCGATATTACTGGATTAGCTCTTTATTAGCAGATTTTTAACCTTTTTTTAGCTTGACACCCCTGATATTCTGTGATAAGAATTATGACAAGATATTCCCTGTAGTAAACATTTTCTATAACTTTACCTTGTCCGGTTGATTTTGCCGATCAGGGTGGTTGAAAAACTTAAAAGCTGCTAATTTTCAGGTTAAATTATGGCATCAATTGTGGACGTAGCCGAGTTGGCCGGCGTTTCTATCGCTACAGCCAGCCGAGTCATCAGCAATTCCAACTACCCGGTCAATCTTAAAACCAGGGAAAAAGTGCTGGAAGCCGCCGCCAAACTGAATTATACCCCTAACGCGCTGGCCCGAGGCATGAAAACCCAGCACAGTAACATGCTGGGAATTATCGTGGGCGATAACACCGACCCCTACTATGCCGAAATTGTGCGCGGGGTGGAAGACGTGGCAAACGAAAACGGCTACCTGACTATTGTCTGCAATACCGACCGCCAGCCGGAAAAAGAGCTTAAATATCTGCAAACCTTACGCGACTTCCGGCCCAGCGGCATCATTTTCGCCGGAGGCGGTCTGACCGAGCCCGGCTATCCCGAAAAACTGGCCGAAAAGGTGCGCGAACTGAACGACCGGGGTACTCCGGTTATTACTCTCTCCCAGCATACTCTCCTGGTACCTTCTTACCAGCCGGATAATTTCAACGGGGCCCGAAAAATGGTCAATTACCTGACCGGCCTGGGTCACAAGCGGATTGCCTTTGTGACCGGTCCGTCTAACTTTATCGTGGCTAATGTCCGGTTGCAGGGTTATATGGCGGGACTGGTGGAAGCCGGTCTTACGCTTCATCCCAACCTTTTATTGTCGGGAGATTTCAGTATGGCGGGCGGGGAAAAAGCCGTGCGCAGTTTAGCCTACCTGCCTGCCGAGGAGCGTCCTACCGCTATTTTCGCGGCCAACGATGAAACCGCCCTGGGGGTCATGATAGGTTTGCGAAAAATGGGCTGGTCCGTACCGAAAGTTGTCTCTGTGTGCGGTTTTGGTGATTTGCCGGTAGCCCAGGCGGTGGTGCCTACCCTGACTACCGTCAGAATTGACTTGCGCCAGTTGGGCCGGAAGGGCGCCCTGAAAGTACTGGCCCTCTTAAAAAGTGAGAGTGTGGAAACCATCGAAGTAGCCCCAACCAGTGTAGTTGAGCGTGAATCAACCGCTCCTCCAGGCTAATTCATTTATTCTGCAATTCTGATACCGGTCTGGCTACCGCCCGGCATAACGCCTTTTCAGGCTGCGCCAGGGCAGGTTGCGCTTCAAGTTGCCGGTTTCCCCTTTTTGTATGGCAAAGACTTGGTTGCCCGGTGATGTGAACCACGGGCCATAGATGAAAGCGAGCTAAATTTATGACTTCTATAAGATTGAACCAGCTTGACCAGGAAGCCCAAACGCTGCTCAAAGAAACCCTGGCTATCCTGGACGAGTGGTGGGATGAAAAAGTAGGCCTGATACGCCAGGCGGTTGACGAGGTGCCTCTCCCGCCTCCTGATGCCCTGCACGCGATCAGAGAGAGCGGTATGTACGCCCTGGGATTACTGATGCGAGGCCAGCCCGGCGATAAAGAACGCGCCAATCGCATTCTTAACCTGGTCCTGGACTACCAGTTTGACGAACCGGACCAACCCTATCACGGCACTTTTTACCGCTATCCTGAAGAATCGCATCCCCCGGCCCATTCGCTAATCTGGCGCGACTATGATCCCAACTGGCGGGAATTTATCGGGAACGGCCTGGCAATAGTGTTGCAGGAATTTTCGGCCGACCTGGAACCCGGCCTGGAAGCCCGGATCGATACGGCCTTGCAGCGCATTATTGATGGCACCCTGGCGCGTCCCCTCCCGGCGACCTATACCAATATCGCCCTGATGAAAGCCTTTATGCTGGTCTTTGTGGGCGACCGCTTCAAGAGACCGGAGTGGGTCAGGCTGGGCGAGGATTTAGCCGGAGAAATTTACAGGTTGATGAGCGAAACGGGCTGCTTCGAGGAATATAACTCGCCCACTTACTACGGCGTTGACCTGAAAGCCCTGGGAATGTGGGTCACTTTCTCGTCATCGGCCCGCCTGCGAGACCTGGGCGCGCGGATGGAAGAAGCCCTCTGGCAGGAAATTGCCCGCTTTTACCACGCCGGGATGAAGAATATGTGCGGCCCCTTCGACCGCAGCTACGGTATGGACATGCGCAAGTATGTCACCAGCGTGGGCATGTCCATGCGGTTGGCGCTGGGCCGCGAACTGGCCGCCCTGCCCGATACCAATGTTGAGGCCGCTAATTTTCAGGCTGAACACAAGAATGATTTAATGGGAGCAATCTGGGCGGCAGCCGTGGGAGCGCGCATACCGCAAGAGGCCCGGAACGTCTTTACCACTTTCAGCGGAGAACGCTCGGTAGAGCGATTGATCGCCAAAGCGCCCCGGCGGGTGGCTACAGCCTGGTTAAGTGAAAATGTCATGCTGGGGGCCGAGGATGCCAGCGGTAGTAGACCGGTCTGGAACCAGTATCACCTTGCCACCATGCACTGGAAATCCAGCGGCAACGACGTGGCCTGGCTCAAACTGATGAATTACCTGCCCGCCGATGCGCGGGTCGAAAAAAACCAGATGCGGATCAAAAGCTACGTCTGGCATGGCCTGGGTGGCGAAGAGCGGGTCTTTGTCTTCCGGGTTTACACTCCCAACTCACCGGAAGGCGTTAAAATCGAGCCTGCCCGCTGGCAGTTCCCGGGCCTGAGCGTAGCGGTTGAGACTAACGTCGAAGGGCCTTTTGTCAGCCAGAACGGGCCTTTCACTGACATTCGCTACGAGGCCAACCATAAAGACGGTGGTTACCATATTTTCTTCAACCTGACCGCCGAAGAAACCGCTATGGACTAAAAATTATAATAGGCCGGACCACTAGGGTAAGGGCAACCGTTTCCTGTCATTCTGAGGCCGCAGCCGAAGAATCTCGCGCTGCTGGGTGCAAAGGGCGGGCGGGGCTATGTCATCCTGAGGCCGCAGCCGAAGGATCTCGATCCTCGGCCTGCTCTCAAGATTGGGGCTGGACGCGAGATTCTTCGGGCCTCAGAACGGTGTAAGGCAATGTTGAGTAATAGTGACGGCCCTCACGGCCACAAAGGGCGTGACATATCAGAGAGTCGGGCGTTATTGATAAAGCGAGGCAAGCGTGCGACCGCCCGGCCATGAATGGACCGGGCTAGCTCAACGAAAGCGGCTGAACCCGCTTAATACAAATTGACCCATTAGAGCGCGGCAAAGGTGAAAGTGCTATCAGCCCCATTCATGGGGGTTCGTTGAACTAGCGCGGGGATTCATTCCCGCGCGGTCGAACACTGGGCACAACTTTAACTTATATAGGCTTATTTTCCCTTGATTGCCGGGCTAATTCCCAGGCCTGGGGAATAGCTTCGGTCAGCCACCATTCCCAGAACTCCAGCCTTTATTGACTATTGCGGAAATTACGACGTTACAAACCTGAACGTTAAGAACTGAGTCTTTAAACAAGCTCTCCATGCGCCACTGCTCAGTAGCTAAATTTTATCATGGATATAGCCCCACTCCAGCGCCAGGTTGGCGGCCTCCTGGCGGTGATTCAATCTCAGCTTTTCTAAAATGTTATGGACATGGTGTTTGACGGTATATATGCTTATGCAAAGGTTTGCTGCGATTTCCTGGTTGCTGTAGTTTTCGGTCAAATACTTCAGCACTTCTATTTCACGAGAGGTCAGGGGAATATCCGGTTCGGCCCGGGGGGTATCAGGATGTTTAGATTGTTGCAGGCGGGCGAAGAGCTCCGCTATTACTTCAGGGGCGCATAAAGGCAGCCTGGCTTGCGCTTGCCGAATTACTTCAGCCACTTCGAAACTGGTGGCACCCAGCAGAGCATACCCGCTTGCTCCCTCTTCTATCAAGGAGGCTATAAGTTGCGGATTATTGGGCAGTTCTATTAAAACCAACAGGGGAAGGTTTTGCTGGCTGCGCCAGAAATGCACCCATTGTCTGATTTCGCCCAGACCTAAATTATAATCAATCAGCACGATATGCCCGGGAGGATTCAAGGGAGGTAAAGCAGGAGTGGGATTGCCGGTGAAAGTGCTCAGTAGATGAACTTCCAGTTGCGCCTGGAGAAGCGAAACAAGGCCCTCCGCCAGCAGGCGGCTTTTTGTTACCAGGCTGATTTCCAGTAGCCGGTTGGTATTCCAGTCCCTATTATCAGCGAGAGAAACCGCGCTCCTTTGATTGCCAGCCTCAAGCTGAGCCTGGTTTGCCGGGTGGTCCTTTCCGTTTCTTCTATCCATAAAGAATCCTCTCGCCAGCGATTTATGGCCGATACAACACTCCACACCTACTCTTAACAGAGGATATTCCGTTTTGATGATTTTCTGAACCTGGGACTGGAAAATAGCTACAGGTCTAATCCCTTGAAATATTAAAGGATTAGCTTCAAAAAGCTAACTGGCATAATAATAAACGGTGGTTGACCAAATTTGGTAAAGACTAATTGACCGGTTTTTGGAATTGACTGTAACGCTGGTAGAATTGAAGGGAAAGTAAGGTGGTTATCAGAAAAACTAACTTGAGAAACCGCGCATCTGGAAGAACTCGCACCATGTGTAACCTGGAATAATTATTTAACCCCGCCGGAAAAAAGTCAATAGTACCTTTATCAAGGAACAATTTCTAAAAAAGAACTGCCTGAAATAGTCCCTCTTCATTTTCTGGCCGGTTAGCACCGCCTGCCAGAGACAACCAATCAAACTCTATTTTAATAAACCGAAATGAACCGGGACTAGTTCTTTTAATGAACCTCGAGCTATCCCCGGTAGTCCCTGAATGGTTCTGAAGACTGTTCCAGGATCTATATCACTCCGCATAACCCCTTTGCTAAAATCCTTCTGTAACCCTTCATAGCCTTTGCCTTTCCAGGTTAGTTATTGGTTTAGCCATTTCAATATTTTAGATGCGAGGAACTGGTGTGAAACAAGCAGGTGAGCCTGAGCCGCCGGAAGGAAAAGAACCTTCGTGCCGCATTTTAGTCTCAAACCTGCAAGGACTCACCCTGGAACTGGTTACAAAGCTGATTCAGAGTCAGCCCGACCTGGAGCTGGTTGAAACAGTCAATGACTCGCTTGAGTTGCTGCTGAAAGCCGGAGAGAATGTTGATTTAATCCTGCTGGGAGCGCCGCAGGGAAAACCTCTTCCGGGGATTTGCAGCCATATCCTGACAGAGTACCCTCAAATACGCATTATGGTGCTGGAGAATTCAGGCGAGCAGGCCTATCTCTACTGGCTGGGATTACGCCAGAAGCGCCTTGAATTGAAATCGGCCAAAACTCTGTTGAAAGGCTTTACTTTTTTAAGAGAGCTGAATCCGGCTTCTTGAAAGCCGCTTAAACGAAACAGGTAGCAGGGGGTTAAAGCTTGGCTGATTACCGTGCGATTGCTGGTATAGGGGAAACCATCCTGGGAGTGCTGGAAGCCGCGTATCCCCGCCCTGATTTTCCAGAGGGCGTCGATTTTGCCCTTTTCCAGACCTCAAATTTCCAGACGGCCGATAATGCCGCACGGGTGTCCCTCTATCTCTACCGGGTGCAGATTAATACTACCCGGCGCAACCTATCTAGCCGGATTGAGGCAGATGGCCGGCGCTTCCGGCCTTCCCTGCCGCTTGACCTCTATTACCTGTTGAGCGCCTGGGGACCATCCGCCAGCAAACAACATCAAATTCTGGGCATGGCTATGCGGATCCTGCACGATAACCCGATCTTAGGGGCTTCCCTGCTAAACCGCTTTTCACCCGGCACTTTTCGCCCCGGTGAGAGCGTGGAGTTGATTTGCGAAAATCTATCTTTGCAGGATATGGCTAACATCGCCGAGGTTATGAAGCCTAATTTGCAGCTTTCGGTCAGTTACGTAGCCAGGCAAGTCCTGATCGAGTCAGAGATCGGGCTGGAACAGGGCGAACCCGTCCAGGTACGCGAATTTGTGCTGGAAAAGGGGGTCGAATGAGTGCGCTAACGCTGGAAAGACTGGCTTTGCTCTCGCCCCTGGGGCTGCGCTTCTGGGATATGGGCAGTAACGTTCAGGTCGATAGCGGGCTGCTGGTTTCGGCCTGGCAGGTAGATAGGCCGGATGTAGTAACCGAGGCCGGGCTAAACCGGGCAGGGATTTATTATTTTCCAGAATTACCCGGTCTGCGCCAGGTCGGTCAGCTTTTGCAGGCGCGGCGCGAAGACCCGGACGAGGGCAACCGGCCTGACTTCTGGGAGCGATTCTGGAATGAACTGGACCAGCAGGTGTTGCCGGAGTATAGCATTGCGGTGAAAGACCTCTCAGGAAGGTTTTTACCGTTTTTCTTTCAAACCCGTCTGCCGGTGCGCAATATTTTCGAGCTGGATTGCCTGCCTTCGCCGGTCCTGTCGCCGCCGGTACTGTCACCGCCGGGCGGGTCGTTGCAAATAGTGCCACTCTTTTCCAGCCCGGCCCGCAGGGTCGCGGGAGGGATGGCCGTCATGCGGGGCAGCCTGGTAGATACCGGGACAGGCCAGCCCGCTCGCTACGCCTGGATTGAAATTCGACCGGAAGGCATGAGTTCGCTTTACGGCTTTAGCGACAATAACGGCCAGTTCCTGATTATTTTTGATTATCCCGCTCCCAAAGATTTTGGCGGGGATGATATGACCGCCGCCTTACCGCTTTACCAGCATACCTGGACGGTCGAGATCAGGGCTTTTTACCGGCGCCTGGATAGCCCGGACATCTGCGCCATGGCCGGCCAGAACCCGGCCACGCTCTGGACGGAGCAGGCGCAGACGAACCCGCTTTCTCAGGTTACCTTGCGCTACGGTCAGGAACTGGTAGTACGTACCAGAAAAGACGATAGCCCAACATCAGCTTTTCTGCCGGTGTTACTGATTTCGCCGGAACTATCGCCACCGTAACCGAAATTGATAGTTGAAAGATTCCGGCACTTTTCCGAAAAAAGATTGTTTTACAGGGTTTACTTCTTTCCGGTAATTTTCCGCCTTCAGGGGCAGGTGCTTTAATTTAAGGAGGTCAGGATGCCAGAATATTTAGCACCGGGCGTGTATATTGAAGAAACTTCCTTTCGCTCTAAAGCTATCGAGGGGGTTAGCACTACCACTACCGGCTTTATCGGCTTTTGCCGCTACGGGCCGCTTAACCTGCCCACCGATGTAATTACCGGGTTAAACGAATTTGAAAGAGTCTATGGCGACCGGCAGCGCCTGGAATTTGGGCCGGACGAAATGGACAATTTTCTGTGGCATGGAGTGCGGGCCTTTTTTGAAGAGGGCGGCAAAAGACTCTATATCTCGCGGGTTTTCAAACCGCTGGCAGGCGACTACCCACCCTTAGTAGAAAATGAAATCAACTTCCAGACTTACCGGACTGCGCCGCGCCCTACCGGGGATTACCAGGATGGGCATGCCCGCGGCAGCCTGCCCAGGGTTAACACCGATGCAGCCGAAGCCGGCACGGTCCAACTCCGGGCCCGTTTTCCGGGGGCGGCGGGTAACATGCTGGTGCGCTTCACGGTTAACTTGAGCACCAGTGTGCTGGGCGCAACCATTGATCGCGACGAAAACGGCCAGGTAATAATAGTCAACAATCAGCCTCAGCTAAAACCGACCGTGAACGGCCTGCGTGACTACGATATCGTCTGGATTACCGACACTACCAGTCCTGTCAATAGCCCGCCGGGCAGCGGGCGGCTTTTTGTAGCCACTTCCAGCTACGACTCGGTCAAAAAAGAAACCGTCTGGACCTTTGAAGACCCCAACCAGAGTCCGGTGGTCAGTTTGAACCTGGACAGCCTTACACCCAGCCTGAACCCCAACGAGGGCGACCGGGTGCGAATTGTCACGCTGACCGTCACCACTTTCGCCAGCGATGGTACGAGCAACACCTGGAGCGGCCTCGCCCCTGATCGCCGCCATACGGTGGACGGCGCCCCTGACAGTCTCAAAGACCTTTTTGCCGAGGAACCGACCAACCTGGCCCAGGCCCGTACTATTCCCCTGATAATAAACCTGGGCGAGAATATTAACGACGGGCTGGACGTGCTGAACGCTTTAATCCAGACTAAAGCCGCGCAGAATCCCCTTAATGATCCGGCAAAAGACATGGCAAACGCGATCAACAACCCGGACTCGACCGATGTAGCCCGCTCGGTAGACATTTTGCTGGAAGGGGGCAACGATGGCCTGCGGCCCGAAGCCAGCGAATATGAGGGGACTGCCCCCCTCGATTCACCTTTTAAGACCGGCTTGAAGCTATTTGAAGATGTCGAGGATATTTCGATTGTGGCCGCCCCCGGTTATTCCTTCAATTACGAAGGTAACTATGGCTTGCAGGCTCATACTATCGCCAATCTGTTGATCGCGCATGCCACCCAGATGCGCTACCGGATAGCAGTGCTGGACAGCGGGAACAAACAGACTATCCAGCAGGTGCGGGCTATGAAAGGCATGCTCGACTCCAAGTATGCCGCGCTCTACTACCCCTGGGTAACCATCCTTGACCCCGTTTCAAGGCGCGAGTTGAATTTGCCGCCCAGCGGTTTTGTGGCCGGGATTTATGCCCGCAACGATATTAACCGGGCGGTCTACAAAGCCCCCGCTAACGAGGTGGTGAACCTGGCGATCGGCTTTGAGAAAATTCTTAACAAGAGCCAGCAGGATATTTTGAACCCTGAAAATATCAACTGCTTCCGCTTTTTTGAGGGGCGCGGTTTCCTGCTCTGGGGAGCGCGTACCATCAGTTCCGACCCCGAATGGAAGTACGTCAATCTGCGGCGTTACTTCGCCTACCTGGAACGCTCCATCGACAAAGGGACGCAGTGGGCCGTCTTTGAACCGAATGGGCCGCTGCTCTGGGACAATGTGCGCCGCACCATTGAGGACTTTTTGCTGAATGAATGGCAGTCCGGCGCGCTGCTGGGCGATAAGCCTGAAAAGGCCTATTTCGTGAGATGCGACCGCTCGGTCATGACCCAGAACGACATTGATAACGGGCGTTTAATTTGCCTGGTGGGAGTATCACCGCTGCGCCCGGCTGAATTTGTGATCTTCCGCATCGGCCAGTGGACCGGCGACCGCAAAGTTTAAGCTTCCAGGCGATTAGTGCCGGTGAATTTTCACCGGCGGGTAGCCTGTCTAGCTTGTGCGAATAGTATTACAGAGGAGAAAACTATGGCTGTCTTGCGCGACCGGCCTTATGTGCAGTTCAATTTTCTGGTAGACCTGGGCACGGGCAATACTGATGGCCCGGAGGCCGGTTTTCAGGAGTGCAGCGGCATCGGTATGGAAGTGACCGTCTCGGAATACCGGAACGGTAACGAAAAAGAAAATAGCGTTCGAAAAATCACCGGCCTGAACAAAGCCACCGATGTCACCCTCAAACGTGGGGTAATCGGCTCCTTAAACCTCTACCAGTGGTTGAACCAGATTCGCAACGGCGATCAAAACGCATTTCGCAACGTGGTGATTCATCTCCAGAACGAGGACCATACCGCGATTGTGCAGACCTGGAAGCTGCTGCGTGCGCGCATTATCAAGCACACCAGCGGGCCAATGAACGCTAAGGGGACCGACGTGGCGATGGAAGAACTGGTGCTGGCCTACGAAAGGCTGGAGATGGAATAAGCCGCCATGACTAGCCTGCGCCGCTTGCCCGGTTTCAGCTTTGAAGTGCAACCCCCTCCACCGGTAGATATTCTACCGGGCATGGATGTACCCGTGTTTGTGGGTTTTGCCGCTTCAGGGCCGCTAAATTTGCCGGTTGCCGTGGAAGATGCCAGCTACTTCAATGCCATCTTCGGGCCGGATATTGCCCTGGCCTGGAACTCGGTTGAGAACGAGCAGGTTTACGCCTATCTTGGCCCGGCGGTACGGGCCTTCTTCCGCAACGGCGGGCGGCGCTGCTGGGTTATCCGGGTGGCCGGGAAAGCCCTTCCCAATTTCTTTGCGGTGCCGGGCCTGCTGCAACTGCAATTCCGGGAAGGCCTTTTAACCGGCTTACGCCCGGCGCTGGCGCGTGCCCGCAGCGAAGGAAGCTGGTCCGATAATCTCAATGTACAGGGGTTGCTGGAGGCGACCGGCCTGGAAGCCCTTCAGTTCAACTGGGATAAAGAGCTGCAACAGGCTCGCCTGGTGATTCGGCCTGGAAGCGCCAACCCGGTAGGACCCGGCGAGATGGTGCGCCTGACTTTTCCGGCCAGTGGCTATAGCGCCGCGCTGGTGGTAGAAAAGCTCGAAACGCTGACCGCCAGTTACACGGCCTCTCCCCCGGTGATTGAGACTCTTCAGGTTCTGACCGGGCGGCAGGTACTCTGGTTCAGGCAGCATGGAGAAATTACTTCGCCACCCGCTCTGCCCGAAATGGCAAATCTGATAAGCCCGGATACAGGCAGCCAGGCTGTGCAGGTGTTGAGCTATGAAGAACAAAATGGCCTTACCACGCTCGGTCTTAACCTGAACCAGTCAAAGTTGCCTCAAGTGGGCGCGCTGGTGCGGATTAGCTTTAGCGAAGAAGAACTCTGGCTGGTAGTGCAGGCTGGCCGGCCCGCTATGCTGGATGGTTCTCCACCTGTGCCGGGAGTGGAGGTGTCGGGAGTGGGCCTATGGTGGCAAAAGAATCCGCCCGCCTTTGAAGGGGATTTTCAGGTTCTGGCGGGAGATTTCGGCGCGGAACGCCTGACCTTTGAGCTACGAGTGAGACAGGCAGAAGAACAGTTTGTGCGGCTGAATGGGCTGGCCCCGGCCCCCCTGCACGCCCGCTTCTGGGGAAACCTGCCCGATGACGCTCAGTTATTCGCCGACTCGACCGAAGTGAGCGGCAGTACCCGCCCGGCGCTCTGGGATGAGGCTACTAACCCGCGCTTTCCTTTGACCGGGCTGGTAGGGGAAGGAGCCCTTTTTCTGCCGCTGACCCTGCCCCTGCAAACGCCGGACGAGGCCGGGGCGCTGGCGCTTTCCTCTGCACAGTTGCAGGCCTACGGCTTGCCGGAAGCGGACGCTAATGCCTGGGGTTACCAGGGAGCAACACCACCGGACACCCTGACTCGCGCCGGGCTTGCCAGCTTTAACGAACAACTCTTTTTAGACCCGGCCCTGGCCGATAAACTGAGCGGGGATTTGCTGGCAGAAGCTGATTTCATCCGCTACGAAAGCAGCCAGCCGCGCCTCTTAACGGGCCTGCACGCCGCTTTAGGCGTGGAAGAAGCTACCCTGATAGCGGTCCCGGACGCGGTACACCTGGGCTGGCAGGAGCAGCAAATCGTGGAAGTGCCGCCTCCGCCAGAACCTTCCCAGCCGGAACCCCGGCCGCAGTGGTGGCATTTCCTGGGGTGCGAGGCGGCCAGCCATCCTCCCCTGGTCAGCCAGCCGCCCGAAGGCTACTTTCTGGATTGCGATTTGCGGGTGCTAAAAGCTCCCTCCTTTGAAGAGATTGAGCAACCGGCAGACAGCAATAATTACACCCTGCGCTGGACCGCGCCGGGTGAGCCTATAAAGCCGGGTGAAAAAATAATCTACCGGCTGGAGGAAGCCACTTTTCCGGATTACCGGGACGCCGTAACGGTCTACCTCGGCCCGGACCTGAATGCCAGCTTTTATGGCCGCAGCCAGGGAGTCTATTACTACCGGGTACGGGTCGAAATCGGGGATGATGTCAGCGACTGGTCGGTAGGGGTACTGGTGCAGGTCGGCGGAAACCTGAAACGCTGGGTGCAGGTAATACCGGGCAAAAATTATTTCCCAAATACTCTGCTGGCGGTCCAGCGCTGCCTGTTGCGGCTCTGCGCGGCCAGGGGCGATTTGATGGCGGTGCTGGCCGCGCCCCTGCATTACCGCGAGAAAGAGTTGCTGGAATATTTGCGGGTGCTAAAACAGCCCGGCCTGACCGCCGCGGACCCTGGTTCTACCAGCCTGGTTGAGCCTTTGACCTATGGTGAAACGCTTGCCCTGAGTTACGGTGCTCTTTACCATCCCTGGCCGGTTGAACTTCAAAACGCCCAGGGTAGCGAGTTGCGGACCGTTCCGCCGGAAGGCGCCATCAGCGGCATGATCGCGCAGCGCACGCTTGACCGGGGAGCATGGCTGGCTCCGGCCAATCTTCTATTGCAGGAGGTAATTGCCCTCCGCCCTTCTATTCAACCGGCCTTTCGGCTGGACTTGCAGGAAGCGCAGTGCAATTTGCTCCGGCAGGAAGCATCCGGTTTCCTGACCATGAGCGCCCTGACCCTCAGCCCTGACGAGAGTTTGCAGCCCATCAACGTACGCCGGTTGCTGATTTTGCTGCGGCGACTGGCTTTAAGGGAAGGCGCAAAATATGTTTTTGAACCGAACAGCAATACCTTCCGGCGCAGCGTGCAGCGCGGGTTTGAGGGCCTGCTGGAATATCTTTTTGAGCGCGGGGCTTTTGCCGGAGATACGCCCGGCACAGCCTACCAGGTGGTGGTAGACAATACGGTGAACCCGCCTCAAAGCCTGGACCAGGGCCGGTTAATCATAGAGTTGCGGGTAGCGCCTTCCTTGCCCCTGACTTTTGTCACTATTCGGCTGGTCCAGACCAACAACCAGACTACTCTTGCGGAAGGAATTTGAGATGGCAAACCAGGCTGACGAAACCATTATTTACCCTTTTACCAGCTTTAATTTCGCCGTAGAGATCAGCATTCCCGGCGTCTCGGAGCAGGTCTGCAAAGCGGCCTTTGCGGAGTGTGACGGCCTGGAAATGAGCCTGGAACTGAAAACTATCCGGGAGGGCGGCAATAATAATCGCCAGCTTCGCCTGTTAGGACCGGTCAGCTACGGCCAGGTCACCCTTAAACGCGGCATGACCGCCAATTTTGATCTCTGGAAGTGGTTCGACACGGTCTTGCAGCCGGGCAAACACAACCTGCGGGCCGACGCCGAAGTGGTCATGTTTGAGGAAAACAGCAAGCTGCAAAAAGAACGGGTGCGCTTCCGGTTATCGCGCTGCCTGCCGGTCAAACTCAAAGCGCCTAACCTGAATGCCAAAGATGGCGCGGTAGCGATTGAAGAATTTCAAATGGCTTACGAGATGCTGACCATCATTCCAGCCCAAAGCTAAAAGGAGCGGCTATGCCCGAAGCGCTGAATATCAAAAAGGCGGTGTTGCAAGAACTGGATGCCAAAGGCGAGAAAAAAGGCGACCCGGTTACCGTCCAGTTCAACCCTGAAACGCTGAAAGTGAGCTTTTCCAACCAGGTCGTACCGCCCACCAACACCAACAACCGGGCGGGCGACCAGCGCGGAACCGCTTCCATTCAGTACGTGGGCAAAGGCGCTACCAAACTTTCGGTGCAACTCTGGTTCGACGTGACCGCCGAAGCCGATTACAGCCGCGAAAAGGATGTGCGCAAACTAACCGAGAAAGTGGCCTATTTCATCAAGCCCCAAAAAGTCTCGGGTAACAAACAGGTGGCCCCGGCAGTACGCTTCTTATGGGGTACTTTCAAATTTGACGGTATTGTCGAATCTATGGAGGAGTCGCTGGAATTTTTTTCCAACGAGGGCGTCCCCCTGCGAGCCAGCGTCACTCTCAGCCTGACCCAGACCAGTTTCCAGTTTCAGTTTGAAGCTTTAGGCCCTGCCGAACCAAACGCCAGCCCGCCGGGAGCCTCAAATGGGGTAGGCAACAGCGCGCCGCCCGGTACGCAACCTCTAACCCCCGCTCCGCAGGGCGTTTCTCTGCAAAGCCTGGCGGCGGGCCTCGGCGTGGCCTGGCAGGCTATCGCGGAGGCGAACGGGATCGAGAACCCGCGCCTGCTTTCGCCCGGCCAGTTAATCAATCTTGACGCAGGGATTAATGGCGGTAGTAGCGTCAAGTAACGCCACTTTAAGGCCAGTAATTAATCCAGAACCAGCAGGAGCAATTTTATGCCGGTAATCATAAATGATTTTGAGATAGTTTCCAGCCCGCCCCCCGAAAAACCGGCCACTCCATCCGGGCAGAGTGAAAACCGGAACGAAAATAGTGCTAAACCTTCCCCGGCGCTTGAGCTTTTATGGCGCCGCCAGCAGGAACGCCTGCTGAGAGTACAGGCCTGCTGACATGACAAGCGGCGAACTGGTGCAGGTCGCCCGCCCGGCCTTTGTAGTAAGCGGGCAGGAAAACGCCTCCTTGAGCGAGGGCCTGTTGAGCCTGCAAATTATCGAAACTGTCGCCGGTCTGTACCGCTGTGAAGCTACTTTTGGCAACTGGGGCACTCTTAACAACAACCTGGATTATCTTTATTTCGACCGCCAGGTGCTGGATTTTGGCAAAACCTGGCAGGTCAAGCAAGGGGCGGATATTTTGTTTGATGGCCGGATAATGGGGCTGGAGGCCATTTTTCCAGAAACTATGCCGCCCGCTATTACCGTGCTGGCGGAAGACCGCTTTCAGGATTTGCGCATGACCCGCCGCACTCGCAGCTTTAGCCAGGTCAGCGACTCTGATGTCTTTAACCAGATTGCCGGCAACCACGGCCTGACCGCTAACCTTGATCTTAACGGCCCGACCTACCCGGTGCTGGCCCAGGTGAATTTGAGCGATCTGGCCTTTTTGCGGGAACGCGCCCGCTCGATAGACGCCGAAATCTGGATGAACGGCACTACCTTATATGCTAAAAGCCATGCCAGCCGCAGCAACGAGCAGCTAGACCTGACCTACAAGCAAGACCTGCGCGAATTTAGCGTGCTGGCGGACCTGGCCGGACAGCGCAGCAGCGTCAGCGTGAGCGGGTGGGATGTTGCCGGGAAACAGGCCATCAAAGAAGATGCCGACGAAAATGCCATCAGCAGCGAATTGAGCGGCGATACCGGCGGGACTGCCATTTTGAACAGCGCACTTGGCTCCCGCAAAGAGATGATTGCCCACAGCGTTTCGCTTACCAGCCGGGAAGCCCAGGCCGAAGCCCAGGCCATTTTCAAAATGAACGCCCGGCGTTTCGTGACCGCCTACGGTATCGCTGAAACCAGCGTCAAATTGCGGGTGGGCAACAAGGTAAATTTGCGAGGGTTAGGGGATATGTTTAACGGCAAATATTATCTCACCGAAGTGCGCCATCGTTTTGACGGGGAATACGGCCTTCGCACCGAATTTCGGGCCGAGCGTCCCGGCATAGGCGGCAGATAACCCGGGTAATGGTCAAAGGATAGTAATGCTTTACGAAAAGACGCCCTACGAAGAGTTGCTGGATGAACGCCTGCCTTCCGGGTTAGGTGGCCGCTGGTACGGAGTTTATCCCGCCCTGGTCAGCGACATAAAAGACCCTGACGGGCAGGGCCGGGTCAAAATTACCCTGCCCTGGTCGCCGGATAGCGGCAGTGAGCGCTACGAGGTCTGGGCCAGGCTGGCTACTTTCATGGCCGGTAACAACCGGGGTAGCTGGTTCATCCCGGAGGTCAACGATGAAGTGCTGGCCGCTTTTGAAGGCGGAGACGTGCGCCGCCCTTATATCGTCGGGGCGCTCTGGAACGGCCAGGATACTCCGCCCGCCTCAATGGACGGGGCAGGCCAGAACAACCTGAAGGTTTTGCGCTCGCGCAACGGGGTAAAAATTACCCTGGACGATAGCGACGGCCAGGAAAAGTTTATAGTGGAAACGCCGGGCGGCCAGAAAATGACCCTGGCCGATGGCCCCGGCTCAATTGAAATCCTGGATAGCAACGGTAATACCGTCAAAATGGAAGGCAGCGGCATCACCGTAACCGCCGCGGCCAAAGTCACCATCAACGCCAGCACGGTAGAAGTCTCGGCCAGCATGGTAACGGTAAATGCCGGGATGTCCAAATTTAGCGGGGTAGTCCAGGCCGATACGGTTATCACTAACGCCGTGATCAGTTCTTCGTACACGCCCGGCGCAGGGAATATCTGGTGAGGAATAACAGATGGAACACGAAGTAATTCAGTGGGTAACGGCCGCTCCATTGTGGGACTCTCTGAATAAAGAGAATCGCCAGGTTCAGCACCAGCGCATGCAGCAACCGGCCCTGCTATGCTTCGAGCGCGACGATTTTATCGAATACCTGGGCCAGCGCCTTCAGGCCAGCGAGGTTGATTTATCCGACCTGGTGGCGCAACCGCGCAGTTACCGGCCCGCCCCGGTAGGCGCTACCGCATCCTGGAATCCTAAACCTAAAAATAACCAGCTTAAACTCTACCAGCCTGTGCATGGCAATTTTTACCTGGTGGCTGCGAACCTGGTCTGCCGCCAGGTGGGTCTGCCCGACCGCCGGATTAACCCGGCCCAGAACGAAGCCGCCGGCTTTGTCATCCGCCGCCTGGACCTGGAGAGCGGCCAGGAGATGGCCTGGGTCAGCAGCAGCAATAAGCAGTTGCAGGGATGGTATCTGCTCGATTCTGCCGAATACGAACAGCGCAAGAACCTGGAAGAGAACGGCGTGGTAACCGCCAGCGAAGAAATGCTGCCTTTGTCGCCGCTGAATTACAGGCAAAACGGCCAAAAGCGGCGCTTGCTGGTCGGGTTGATTCCCACTTCCAGTCGCGATACCTTCCAGACTGCCCGGCAGGTGGCCCCGCTGGCTTCTCCCGGCGATGATAAAGACCCTGCCACCAACAAAGTGCGCGACCCGCGCCTGAACGAACTGGACAATCGCATCCTGGCTACGCTGGCCTCGCTGATTCCCATCAACCTGCCTTCACCGCTGCCCGACCCGCTGCCGGATGATGTGAAAACGGCCCTGGCACGCTCCCGCCAGCAAAAAGAGACTTCCCTGTTTTTGATGCTGGACCTGGCCGATTTCATTCAGAAGTATTTGCCCGGTTTGTGGGATGCTCTGAAAAACAGTACTACCCCGATTAACCTCAATTACCGGGAACTCTATCTGAATCTAATTTCTAAGAAAGCGCCCTATATTGTAATTGATGGAAGCGGCGCGGCTCACTCCTGGCAGGAAGCGCTGCTTAAAGCCTGGGATGAGTGGGACATTATCAACGGCGAAAATAAGGCGACCGGCGAAGTGGCGGATAACAGCGCCAATCCGCCCCAGCCCAGCCTGATTTATGACCTGGGTCTATCCGGGTTTGGCGGAGATAGCTCCTCGGCGGCCGCTAACCGGGCCGCTTTACGCCAGCAGTTCCAGACCGCCCTGGGCGAATACCAACCACCTCAGGACCAGCCCGGCGCTTCCATGCAGCCGGTTGATTTGCCGAAACTCGATCCCCGGCCCGAGGTGCGCTATATCCTGCGTTGCGTCTTTCACCGGCCCAACTGCCACTCTTCCAGCCCGGATATCTTTAGCCAGCCCAGCGACCCCTTTGTGCTGGCGCCCTTTTTCGACTTTGACGCGCCTGCCCGCCCGGTGCGCATCACCCTGCCGGTGGATACCAGCGTGACCGGACTGCGCAAATTCAACAAAAATGTGGCCTTTCTGATTTCCGACCAGCTACGCGAGCAAATGGGCCGCGTGACCGATTTGAATAAAGCCCTCAAAGGCGACCTGGCCTCCGGGGAGGAATTTAACCTGGGCGAGATTTGTAACTTTTCGATCCCGATTATTACTATCTGCGCCTTGCTTGTCCTGATGATCTTCATCAATCTGCTGAACATCGTCTTCTGGTGGCTGCCCCTGCTGCGGGTCTGTTTGCCCCTGGGCCTGCTCAGTAAATTGAAAAATCTGGTAGGAGGCTGATGCATGGACGCCGGGAAGATCTTTGGCCGCAGTATCGCCTTTCCGCCCCACATTGGCGCTGATGGCAGGCTGGCCTGGTCGGAAGGAGAGGTTAATGTGCGAGAGTCAATCCAGATTATTTTAATGACCAACCTCAACGAGCGCATCACGCTGCCCGTCTTTGGTGGCAATTTAAAACCCTTCCTCTTTGAGCCGAATACCGTCACTACCCGCTTTCTGATTCAGGACCGCATTATCCAGGCTTTACGGCTGTGGGAGCCGCGCATCAATGTGGAGAGCGTGGAAGTGGTGGAAGACCCGGCAGATTCGCAGGCCGCTATTGCCACCATTTATTACAAACTGGTGGCCACCCAGGTACGTGAAAGAGTAAGTTTAGGTCTCTCTTTGGCCTCGTAATAGGAGCATGCCATGCCGCTAACCATCCCTAACCTGGACGACCGGCGCTATCAGGATTTGCTGGACGAGGCGCTCGCCCGCATCCCGATCAGTACGCCGGAGTGGACCAATTTCAACAAAAGCGATCCCGGCGTTACCCTGATCGAGGTCTTTGCTTTCCTGACCGAAAATCTACTCTATCGCAGCAACCAGATTCCGGAGCGAAACCGCCGCAAGTTTCTTTCGCTGCTGGGTATTCCCCTGCAACCCGCTACGGCGGCCCAGGGGCTGGTAACTTTTAATAATGAGCGCGGCCCGCTGCAAAATATAACCCTGAATGGCGGGCTGGAAGTGCGCGCCGGGCAGATACCCTTTCTGACCCAGAATGGGCTGGACGTGTTGCCGGTGGAAGCCAGGGTTTTCTATAAGAAAGAGCAGGCGATAACCGGGCAGGCCAAAAACTACTACCAGCAATTCTACCTCTCCTACCTTCAGCCGGTTGATCTTTCGGCGGCCCGCCTGGAACCACAAATCTACCAGACCTTGCCGCTCGCCGCCGGAGGCTCTACCGTGCTGGACCTGGGCACCGATACTATTGACGGGGCGCTCTGGATTGCCCTGCTGTTGCGCGAGGCGGATAAGCCTTATAGCGAGAGCAGAATGCGCCAGGCTCGCCAGGCTATCGGCGGTAAAACCATCAACCTGGGGGTCGTTCCGGCCCTTTCGGACCCTTCGCGCGACCTGCCAGCCGGTCGCATCGCCACCGGGGAAAACCCCTTGCTGTTGCAGGTACGGCTGCCGGTAGTCAGTGAGACTAAAGGCCTGATGTTGAGTAATCCCAACCGGCCCGAACCGCAATACCTGCTGCTACCCGCCACCGCCACCCAGAACGTGCTGGTAGAGCCGGGAATAGTGCAGGTCACTTTGCCGGAAGAGCAGGAGATCGGCCTGTGGAGCTGGGCAAATCTCAACCCTCACGATGCCGGGGTAGGTAACCTGCCGCCTTCGCTGGAAGACAGCAGTTTGAGCGACCGGGTTATCACCTGGCTGCGGGTGAGCGTACCCAATCTCAAGCGCCCGGATAGCACCTCAGATAGCGCTACCGCTGTGCGGGCCAGGTTTTCCTGGCTGGGTATCAATGCCGCCCAGGTCAGCCAGCGGGCCAGGGTTTCCAATGAGCTACTTTCCACCGGCACAGGTGAGCCTGACCAGTCAGTCACTTTGTCCAGGGCGCCGGTGCTGCCCGGCTCGTTAACTTTAAGCGTTACCACTATCAACGGCCAGCCGGAAGCCTGGCAGGCGGTGGACGACCTGATGAGCGCCGGGCCGGAAGTGCCTTTAAGCGATACCTTCCTGCCCTCCGGGAGCAGGCCGGTTACCGGCAGCCCGGTGAAAGTCTTTACGCTCAACCCGGAGTCGGGCGAAGTGCGCTTTGGCGACGGGACTCATGGGGCCCGCCCGCCCCTGGGCGCGGTTATCCGGGCCAGCTATGATATCAGCCAGGGGCAGGCCGGTAACGTGGCTCCCGGCGCGATTAATACCAGCCCGGCCCTGCCGCCCGGTTTAACCGTGGCTAATCCCATTCCTACCAGAGGAGGCGCGGCCTCTGAAAGCGCGGAGCAGGGCGAAAAACAAATTACCCGTTATCTTCAGCACCGTGACCGGCTGGTAAACAAAACCGATTTTGAAACCATTACCCTGCGCACGCCCGGCCTGGATATTGGCCGGGTGGAAGTATTACCGACCTACAACCCGGATTTAGCTTCCGGCCAATCCGGTGACGCTCCCGGCGCGGTAACATTGATGGTCATCCCGCGCTACGACCCCAGGCAGCCCAATGCTCCGCAGCCGGACCAGCTTTTTCTGGATACGATTTGCGACTATCTGGACCCGCGCCGCCTGGTGACGACCGAGGTTTTTCTGCGCGGGCCAACCTATGTCCCGGTCTGGATTTCGGTAGGTTTGCAGGTAGTGGCGGAGCGCAGTATTGCCGAGGTACGCGAGGCGGTCAAAAAAGCGGTGCAGGCTTATCTTTCGCCGCTACCGCCTGACCCGAGCAGCCAGCTTGACAATCAGATGAACCTGCTAAATACGCCGGATTATGGCAACCGCCTGAAGGGCTGGCCGCTGAATAAAGCGGTGGTGGAAACGGAACTCCTGACCGAAATTAGCCGGGTGCCGGGAGTCCTGTCGGTTAAGGCTCTGCTGGGTGACGCCAGCGGGGTGGAACGCCCTTCTATCCCCATGCAGGGCTTGCAGCTACCGCGTATTGCCGCGCTGGAGGTTTCGATTGGCGACCCGCTGGCTTTAGCCGAACTGCAAGGCCAGCAAATCGAAACTAACCGCGATAATCTCCTGCCGGTCCCGGCTATCCCGGAGGAATGTTAGGCTATGGATGCAAACGGCGTTCGCTTCCACCTGGTGCTGGATTACGATAACTGGTCGCATTGCCTGGGCGCGGACCAGCGTGAATTGCTGCACGGCTGGGAAAGTTCGCCGCCTGCCTCCAACCAGGAAAGCCTGGAATGGGATTTTAACCGGCGCGAGCTAACTTTGCAGTCGCGCCTGTTCCAGTACACCAGCAGCGGCAACCCCAGGCGGTTGAGCCTGGAACAGCGGCGGGGAGCGGCCCGTGATCGCTACGGCAACTGGTACTGGATAGGCGAGAATGAGCGCGAAATTCTGGTTAACTCGGTCGGAAACGGTCAGACCAGCCATTTCTGGGCCAGCGGAGACGGCGAAAGCTGCGCCGCGCCGGTCGAGCCGGGCAGTTTTCAGCCCCGTTCTCCCGCTCCAACTCCCCGGCCTGTCCAGATGCGCGGGCTGACCGTGACTACCATGCATTACCTGGTGGTGGGGGTGCTGGCTTCTCCGCAGGGGTTGGAAAGCCCGCCTCAGGCTGATGTCGAGCCGCCCGGCCTGCTGATTTTTGATTTACATGCCGGAGGGCCGCCGGAGCGCCTGAACTGGCCAAGCCAGGTGCCTTTCGTGCCTTTCGATATGGCTCCCCGGCCAGACGGCGGGGTGTGGATACTGGACCGCCTCAACCGGCGCTACTGGGCGTTAGATCGCCATTTTCAGGTAATCGGGACGGACCAGGTAGAGGAGGAGTTGCGCCCGGAACGCCTGGACGACTTTCAGCCGCTAGGGGGTGAACCCACCCGCCACGCCAGCGTGCGTTTTCCAACAGGTCTTTCGCTGGAAGCCGCTTCGCCGGTTAGCTACTTTGACCCGGTGGCAATTGAAGCTCTGCCGGACGGTACGGTGCTGCTACTGGAAGGCACTCCGCCCGGCGCTTTCACCCGCGTGCATCGTTATTACTACAGCCGGGAACTGGGCCAGCCTTACTCGACCGAAAGCATGAAGGAGAAGTTAGAGGAAGACCGGCAGGCCGCTTTCAGCCTGGAAGGCTACGATTTTGCTTTTGTGCCGGAGCATCTCGATGACTCTGGCGACCGTGTCCCGCCCCGGCTCTATCTGGTTCCGCCTGAGGGGTTACAGGTTTTTGCTTTTGAGCCGGTCTTCGGCTCTCAGCCTGTCGCGCCGGAACTACCTGAGATCAGGCAACTGGATTTCAAGCCCTTAACCAGTTTCCTGCCGCTGCGCCAGTTTGGCGGAAAGGCCCTGGCAGGTACTCCGGACGGGGCTTATTACGACTTTGGGCTGCAATGGCTGCCGCTGGTGGAACAGCCGCGCCCTCGTTTTGTCAGCGAGGCCCTGCTTTACACCCCGCTGGAAACTGGCCGGGTGATGGACGGGCGCGAGCCCGATTGTCTGTGGCATAGCCTGCTGTTAGAAGCGGCCATTCCGCACGAGGCCCGTGTGCAGGTCTGGAGCCGCGCCGCCAACGAATTGCAGGAACTGGCAGTAGCGCCTTGGCAGGCCGAACCGACGCTCTATTTGCGAGATGACGGTTCGGAACAACCCTTCACCGGGCTACAACCGACCGATTGCGCCGGGACCTGGCAACTGATCTTTCAGGAGCAGCGCGGGCGTTATCTTCAGCTTCGGCTGCTTATCAGTGGAAATGGCCGGGTTAGCCCTCGCCTGCGGGCTATGCGGGTCTATTACCCGCGCTTTTCCTACCTGACGCATTACCTGCCAGAGATCTACAGCGAAAACGAGCCGTCCGCTTCGTTTCTGGATCGTTTCCTGGCTAACCTGGAAGGTTTTTATACCGCGCTTGAAGACCGCATTGCGGCGGTACAGGTGCTGTTCAGCCCTGATAGCGCTCCCTCCGAGGCGCTCGAATGGCTGGCCGGCTGGTTCGGTATCGCGCTGGACCCGGCCTGGGATGAATGGCGCCGCCGTCTCTTTATCCGGCATGCCATGGATTTCTTTCAGTACCGGGGAACCTTAAAAGGATTGCAGATGGCCTTACAACTGACCCTGGATGACTGCCCTACCGATGACATTTTCAGTCTCGCGCCACCTGCCCCTGGCCGCGAAAGCCCGATTCGGATTGTGGAAAGCTTCCGCTTGCGCCCCAGGGTCTTTCGCCCTGCCCCCACGCCCTGCGAACACCGCCAGGAGGAAAACTGGTACTGGAACCCGGGCATGGGCGGCGAGGCCTTGCACCAGCTTTACCGCAAGTACCTGGACCCTGACCTCACTCCCGACAGCGCGGGGGTTCGTTACCCGGTTAGAGAGCCGCAGAACAGCGTGCTGGCAGGTTACTGGCAACAATTTTCAGGTAAAGTGCTGGGCTTCGTGCCGGGCGCAACTATTCAAGATTTGCCGCGCTGGCAGGCTTTTTTGCAGCGGCGTTATAGCAGCCTGGACCAGCTAAACAGCGCCTACGGGTTAAACCAGGCCGGGAGTTACAGCAGTTTCGCCGTCATAAATTTACCGGCGACCTTGCCGCAGGACGGCCCGGCCTTACTGGACTGGTTTTTGTTTGAAGGGATAGTTCTGCCCATGCGGGATAAGGCGCACCGTTTCAAAGTGGTGCTGCCCGTTCCGCAGAACGCCACCGCCAACGCCAGCCTCTACCAGAGCCGCATGGCCCTGGCGGAGCGCATTATCAAGCTGGAAAAACCGGTGCATACCACTTTTGAAGTCAGTTTCTACTGGTCCGCTTTCCGGGTGGGAGAGGCCAGGCTGGGAAGTGATACCCTGCTGGGCCTGGGCAGTAGAGCGCCCGATTTGCTGCCCCCGGCGGTGCTGGGACAGGCTTATTTGTCCCAGAGCTATCTGGCGCCGACTTATCCGCAGAATATCGCAGAGCGCTACATTTTAGGCCGCGATAGATTGAATTCGTAAAATCAGGAGAACCGGCAATGAACGATTTTATTCCGCAAACTACTCGCCTGGGCAGCTCAACCCTTGACCCGACCAAACATGTCAACTACACCCTGGGAATGGTGCTGGGCGAGGATGACTTCAAACAGGAATTCGCCTACCTTTCGGGCCGCGATAAATGGCTGGCCCGCGACCTGTTAGGCTACGGCACGGTTTGCGGTTTGGCGGTCGGCAAAGAGCTTGCCAATGAGCGCCTGGAAATTGTGGTAACGCCGGGGGTAGCCCTCACTCCCCAGGGCCAACTGGTGTATGTGCCAAAAGCGCAGTGCGCCTACCTGAATGAGTGGCTGCTTTTGAACAAAGCTAAAGTCTCCGAAAAAGTCACTGGTTCGCCACCGGCCGCTCTGCCGCTCTACGTGGTGCTATGCTACCAGGAATGCTACACCGATAATGTGCCGATTCCGGGCGAACCCTGCCGCACCGACCAGGAAAGCTTTGCCGCCTCGCGCATCGCCGATGATTTCAAGCTGGAATTCCGGCTTGACCCGCCCGACCAGCGTGAAGAAAAGGGCCTGCGCAACTTTGTGGCGTGGCTGTCGCACCTGGAAGTCAGCGATAGCGGCGTCTTTCCTACGATTGATCAGTTTTTAGAGGCCATTCGGAGCGCCAGCCAGACCGTAACTTCTCCGCCTGACCTCAGTTCGCCGCCGGAAGTGGGGTCGCCGCCCGAATTTCCAGAAGGTTCGCCTCCCGCCGGGATACGCCTTCCTGCCGGTCAGCTTTCCGAATACCTGCGAGCCGCTTTTCGGCTCTGGGTTACGGAACTGCGCCCCCGCCTGGAAGGCCAGGGTTGCGCGATACCACCCCAGGAAGAATGCCTGATGCTGGCAACCCTCGAACTTACCCTGGCCGGGGACAGCCTGGACCAGAGCTGGCGGGTGAACGACCTGGGTGGCATTGAGATCAGGGAGGAAGAGCGCCCCTTCCTGCTGCACCTGCGCTTTTTGCAGGAGTGGCTATTGAACTTAAGCTACTTTGCTTTTCCGGGTGATACGGTTGTTGAGGAAAAGAGCCTCAATGATAGCCCGGCCCAGGCCGGAATTTCCCCGCATTTCAGCCGGGCTGACCATACTCACGGCACTCCGCCCGAACCGGACCTGCAAGGAGACGCGCAGGGAAAAATCTCGGCTAACCGGGTGGTCGCTTTGCAGGGGCAAGCTGTGACAAATGATGTGCCTGCCGAAAAACAGGTCTTAACCTTCACCGGTGGAAACTGGAAACCTGCCGACCTGCCCGCCCCTGTGCTGCCGGACCTGGGTGGCGATGTCGAGGGTAAACCTTCCGGCAATCTAATCACCCATTTGCAGAAAGTACCGGTTAAGGCCGAAAATCCTCAAAAGGGCGACGTGCTGACCTTCAACGGCGAGGTCTGGGAACCGGCCCCGCCCGCAGGGGTAGCGGGCAACTTTGTCAGCCATAACGCCCTCGACTACCGAATTGTGGCGGCGGGCATTGTGGGGGTAGACAACGTTAAACCGCCGGTTTACAACATCGCAAAAGTGGCACTGCTAGGAAACACCAGCCAGGTGCGCTTTGTTCTCAGCCCTGCCGCAGGCTACAAGCGGCCGGATAACCAGCGCACTTATATTGTTAAAGTATTGCCGGTGGTCAAAGAGGGCTTCCAGTTAACCACCATTACTTTCTTCGACTTCACGGACGACGGCTTTATCCTGCGGGTGCTGGACCAGGGCAAACCGATTCAGGCCGGTACTTTCGGCCAGATTCAGTTTATGGTGGAAGTGAGCGAATACACGGTCAAGGCCGGCTAAGGGGGTGATTAAGGATGGCAACTATCAACCTGGATACGCCGCTGCTGGATGGTGGCATTAGCTCAATTAACTTCTTCAACGGCAGGTTGCTTTCCGGGCAAGACCTTGACCAGGAGCAGGCGGCCAACCACGCCGGGCGAAGGCAGTTGGGAAAGGCCCTGGGAGGCGGGATCGTCTATGGCCTGGAGGTCGAGCCATCCCCGGGCCAGGGTGACAGCGTGGCAGTGAAAGTTTATGCCGGGCTGGCCTTCAATCGCAAGGGTGAAGCCGTTTATCTACCGGAAGATAGCGTGGTAAGCCTTCAGGCCGCGACCCCGCAAGTAGCGCCGCAGGCCGGGCTGTTCGAGGAATGCCTGTCGCGCACTACCGGTAGCGGCGGGTTGCGAGCCAACTCAGGCCTTTATTTGCTCCTGATTGCGCCCACTTCCGGCTACCAGGGACGCGCTCAGACCAGCGGCCTGGCGGAAAGCCCGGCAACCGGCTTTGCCTGCGGCAGCGGCTATAAGGTAGAGGGAGTGCGCTTTAGCCTGGTTCCGCTGATATTCGACCCGGCCATCCCGCTGGAGGGTGTCAGTTCTGATACGCTGCAAAGCCTCAACACTCTCAGCCAGAGCAACGCTCCCGAAGATATCTCGAAATTGCGCAACTGGCTGGCCCACCTCTTTTTCGGTACAGAAGCGCGCCAGCAGGGCGCTGAGGGCCTGGGAGGCAAGTTTGCCAAAAAGAATCTCTACCGCCCGGCTTATGCTCACGATACTCTCTACCGCCTGGCAGGGCTCAACGACTGTGAAGTGCCGCTGGCTTTACTCTACTGGCTGCCGGGCGGCCTGGAATATATTGACCTGGGGGCCGTCCGGCGGCGTCCTCTGCCTCCCGGCCTGGGCGACTGGTGGCCGCTGCCGAACAGTACAGGTTATCCGGCCCTGGGGGAAGCCTGCCTGCTGCAATTTCAGGAACAGTTAGCCGACCTGTTTGCCCCAAAGTTTAGCCCCGGCGTTTTAAATGCTCTCCAGGCCACAAACTACTTCCGCTACCTGCCTGCGGCCGGCATAATCCCGCTCAGTCCACTTACCCCTACCTCTGCGGGGCGCGGCATCAACTACCTGAACTTTTTTCAGGGGCTGGCCTGCCACTCCCCCCTTTATATTCAGGCCGCCCAGGTAGAAGCGCTGCTTCAGGAGTCGCTGGCTTATCCTCCGGTAGACCTGGAGGGGGAAGTAATGTTCTGGCTCTACCTGGTAAGACAGGAAGGCCAGACCAACCTGAACAACCTGCCGCCTTACATGCTATTTGCCAGCGGGGCGCTGCCAGCACGCGGAGAAGCTCGCTACAACCAGGCGCGCTGGAACTTTAGTTATTATAGCCAAGGAGTATCACTCGCATGACAAGCAAAGTGCAGCCCGGCGACCTGATCACCGCCGATTTGATAAACAATATCTTGCAGCGCCTGGACAATTTTCAGGCTATTCTCGATAAACTGCAAGGTAACGTGATTGTCAAACAGTTCAATGATTTCGATACCCGCATCAAAAATATTGAGCAAAGATTTTTGAAGGACTGGCTGGCCACCCAGGCCAGGGCCGCTGATGTGCCGGAAGAAAACGTCAATAACCAGGTAGCCAGCATCTTAAACAGCCTGCAAGCCAAAAATATTTTCACCATTGATGATGCAACTAATTTCTTGAAAGGCCCTCAAACGGAAGCTGAAAAAGCCCAGGTGCTCGGCCTGGATAATAACGTAAACCTGGCAAGCCGCCTGATAAACATATCGCGCAACATGTAAGGAAGCCGAGGGAGTTATGAATGCTCTCCCATCGAGACCCGACCAGCTATTAATCAATCGCCTGTGGTTAAAAGGCGTGACGGGCGATGCACTGCTGGCCCGGCTGCGCTTTACCGGCCTGCTGGAAAGTCTCTCGCTCTTGCCGGGCGGAATCGGTCCGGCCGGGGTGCTCTGTGTCCGTAGATTAAGCGATCCGTCACCCGGTTTGCTGGGTCTGGAAGCGCAGCGAGCGGTCGAATGGCAGGCAGCAGTCAAAGCGGAACTCAGCCGTTTGCAGCGCCAGGCCGCCCGGCCCGCTTTGGAGAGGGTTACCGCCGGGGCGGAAGCAGTGCTTTTTAGCGACCAGGCCGAAATGTTAGCCTGCCTGGCGCTGGATTGCCTCAATCGCCAGTTTTACCGCCACTGGTGGTGGCAGAGTCTTTTTCCGGGCAGCGACCCCGAGCAGGCTTTATTTGCCGCCTTAAAAGCAAAACCGGCCTACCTGCCGCCAGTGGTGGGCTATTTGGATAGCCGGGGAGAACTCTCCGCTTTCGGGCGGCTGTGGGAAGCGGAGCGCTACATGGCGCTGCTGCCAGGACTGGCCCAAAACTTCAACCTGCCGTCCCTGGCCGAGCTTTTTCAGCAGAAATTTAACCTCACCACCCCTGCCGATCCAGGCACAGCTCTAAAAGCCGGTTCTGCTCAAGCTTCGCCTGGCCTGGCAAGTTCTTCCTCTGAAAATTCCCCCGCCTCGCCCTGGAAGGCCATTCGAGAACCGGACTTTGACCGCTTAGCGTTGCCGGTGCAGAGCTTGCTGGGACTGGCTCTGCTGCTGCACACGCGTCCCGAAGTAACTCGCAGCGCGGCTTTCAGTGCGCAGGTAGCCGCCTGGCTGGATGCCGCTACCGCTCCGGCTGATTTCATGCCGGGAAGTATAAAAGATCATGCACAGAACTCTTTGCCACACAATAGGCAGGCTTCCTCTCGGCAAAGTAACACCCGGCCAACCCTTACTTTTGAGCAAACAATTCCAGCGATAAATGAATCTCCTGACGATACAGGTCCTCGTCAAAACCCTTCCAGGCCTGTAAGCCATAATGCCAATGGTGGCGCAACTGCTAGCCAGAGTGAATACAAAACCGGTTTGCAACCCGCTGAAGTCAGCCCTGCTCAAGCGCCTTTTGAGGCGGCCGTCAGCGCATATATTGAGGAAGAGTCAAAGTCGGGGGAACAGGCCGGCCTTTTTTCAGGCGCTAAAGAGCTTAACACTCGTTATGGCGGAATCTTTTACCTTGTAAATCTAGCCCTCTACCTGGAACTTTACCCCGATTTCAGCCGCCCGCTCGACCGGGGCCTGACCCTACCGCTGTGGGATTTTGTGGCCCTGGTGGGAGAGAAGCTGGCCGGGAGAAAGTTGCGTGACGACCCGGTGTGGCACTTACTGGCGCTGCTGGCCGGGCGTTCTCCTGGCGATACGCCGGGCGCCAGTTTTGCGCCACCTCTGGAATGGCGACTGCCACCCGCCTGGCTGGAACCTTTCTCCGCTGCTAGAGATTGGCGCTGGCAGGAGCAAGCTGGCCGCCTCTCCATGATGCATCCGGCGGGATTTAAAGTGCTGGACTTAGCGCGCTCGGACTTACCGGCGCAGGCACAGCTTGAAGCTGAACTGGCTCCTTACACCCTTTTTTTGCATGGTAAGCCCTTTCCCGTACAGGCCCGCGCCTTAAAGCGAGATAAGGCGGAAAGTAACTCTTTGCAAAACTGGCTGAACTGGCTGCTGCCCTACCTGAAGGCGCGGCTTAGCCGGGCGCTCGGAAGACCGCGGGCCGCAGCGGGCAGGTTGCTTTGCCGCCACCCGGCCCGGCTATTTCTGACTGCTTCGCACCTGGATGTGGTCCTGAGCCTGGCTGGCCTGCCGGTAGAAATTCGACTAAGCGGGCTGGATCGCGACCCTGGATGGTTACCGGCGGCCGGTCGTTACCTGGCCTTTCACTTTGAATGAGGTTCTTTTGTATGCCACAACCTTTTGCCGACCTCGAACATCTTCCCGCCGAGCATTTCAAACTCTATTTCTATGCCGCGGTGCATCACCTGATAGAGCTACTGGTTTTTACCTTCGGCTCGCTGGAAGCGGTTTTCGAGCGCTTTCCTTTCATAGAAGGCTATTTCGAGGAATTGAAAGGGCGCGGCCTGGAATGGGAAGAAGGCCAGGACCTTACGGTTAGCTGGGAAGGCTGGCTGCGGGAATGGGAAACGGCCAGCAAAGAACTTTTACCGCTGCAAGCCTTGCGAGAAGCCTGCGGCCTGGAGTTTTCCGATCTGCTTTTGCTGACCATAGCGGGCCTGGTGGAGGAAGACGCCAGTTTCGGGACGGTTTTTGAGCAGATGCAAACTCCACCCCAGCAGCGGCCTACCCTGGGATTGTTTAACGGCTGGTGGCTGGCTTTGAACCGCACCGAACCGGCCCGCACGGTGATGAGGCGCCTGGAACAGGCCGGGCTACTGCGCGTCACGAACCGGGATACGCCTCGTAGCGAGTGGGCCTTGCAGGTTCCACCCCTGTTATGGGACGTCATGCAGGGTGAGCAGGCGGAAAATCCGGCTCCCGGCCTTAAATATTTTCCTAAAAATAAACTTAAAAGCCGGGATGAACTGGTACTGCGGGAGGATATTCAACAGCAGCTTGATATTCTACCGCGTCTTATGCTTGCCGGGGAGGTCCAGAGCGTGCTGGTTCGCTCGGCCCGGCATAACGGCCAGCAGAGCCTTATAGGGGCGCTGGCCCATTCGTTAGACCGGGGGATGCTGATATACGATTACAGCGCCAGGCCTTCTGATGAGAACTGGAACTTGCTTGGCCCGCTGGCAAGCCTGTTACAGGCTATGCCGGTACTGGCGCTGGATGCCGGACCGGGCGAAACCATCGAACTACCTGAATTCAAGGCTTATCAAGGGCCTGTGGGGTTGTTGATGGGCAGGCAAGGCGGCCTGAGCGGGCCTCTGAGCGAACGAGTAATCACTCTTAACCTCGATTTTCCCAACCGGTTCGAGCGAGAGCGGTTGTGGTTAAAGAGTTTCGCGGGCCACCCGGTGCAGAATTTACCCGAAATAGCCCGGCGCTTCCGGCTGACTTCCGGGAATATTCAGCGGGTGGCGAAACTGGCGCACTCTTACGCCGAACTTGACGGCGCAACTACCATCAAGCTGAGCCACGTCCGGCAGGCCGGGCAGGCTCTCAACCGGCAGGCCCTCGAAACCCTGGCCACGCCGCTGCCCGGGAAAGGTTCATGGGATAACCTGGCGGTTAACGCTGTCACGCAGGCTGAACTGGCCGAACTGGAAAATCGCTGCCGCTACCGCGAAAGCTTACCCGAACTGGTCGGCCCTGCTTTACGCCAGCAGCTAAACGCCGGGGTGCGCGCCCTGTTCAGCGGTCCAAGCGGAACCGGCAAGACCCTGGCCGCTCAATTGCTGGCGGCCTCCCTGCAAATGGATCTTTACCGCCTGGATTTAGCCTCGGTCGTCAATAAGTATATCGGCGAGACCGAGAAGAATTTGAGCCAGGTTTTCGCCAGGGCCGAAGAACTGGATGTGATTTTATTGCTGGATGAAGGCGATTCGCTCTTAACCCGCCGCACCACCGTCCAGACTTCCAACGACCGTTACGCCAACCTCGAAACCAACTATCTTTTGCAGCGATTGGAAACTTACGAGGGGATTTTAATTGTAACCACCAACGCGGGTGACCGGATAGATGGCGCTTTTCAACGCCGTATGGACGTGGTGGTGGAATTTCGAAAGCCGGAAATCCCGGAGCGCTGGGCCATCTGGCGAATGCACCTGCCGGAAAACCACCGGATCGAAGCCGACCTGCTGCGCGAAGTGGTGGGGCGCTGCGCCTTTACCGGCGGGCAGATTCGCAACGCGGTTTTACACGCTTCCCTGCTGGCCCTGCAAGACGCCGGAATGATTACTTCGGCTCATTTTTATGCCGCCGTGCAGCGTGAATACCGCAAAGCCGGTTCAGTCTGCCCGCTACGCCAGTTAGTTTGAGGAAATAGCCTTATGACGACAGAGCGTTCTAACCGCCCGGCCACTCCGGCGGCAACACCCGCCCCTTCCCGACCGGCGCCGTCTCCGCCCCGAACCACTCCTGCGCCGCGCCCGGCAGGTGGACCGGCCCTGCCTTTGAGCGGCAGCGCTAGCCGTCCCCGCGACCCGAACACCCGCTACATCAGTATAAAAATAGCCGGGTTGGGTCCGGACAGGGCGGTGGAACTTCCGCTCCCGCGTAATGTCAAACCGGGCGCTACGGTTGAGATCCCGCTGACCACCGCTCTGCGCAGGCAAGCTATTCCCGGCCTTGAACTGCGGCAGGTTAAGGTTACTCTTAACGACTCTTTGCTACCTATCGCCGGGAGCGTGGCGGTGAGGCCCGCCGTACCTTTCCTGCACAATGGTGGTAAGGAAATAAAGTTCGATATTAACGAGAACGGCGAAATTAGCCTGAATATTGATGCGCCCATCAGTATCAGGGGCATCGGGCAGGCCAATTTAAACCTGAGCGTTCAGAACAATACCATTCAGGGCAGCACCGAAATCACCCCGGAAGCGATTTTTTTAAAGAGTCTGCGCGCCACGCTGCATTACCAGGATGGCGTGCTTGACGGTAGCCTGATCCTGACTCCCACCGGACTGAGCCTGCCTTTTCCAGGCCTGACCGTTGACAATGTGCATGGGCAGTTGAACTTTTCCAGTAATGCCCAGGGTCAGGGAGAGGTCAGCGGTAACGGTGGCGCTACCTTTAACTACCGGGGACTGGGCCAGGTGGTGCTGGATATCGGCTATGACCGGAATAAAGGCCTGATAGCGCAAGGTGATTTGCAGGTCAATACAGGTGGTCTGCAAGCGGTGAGCGGCCACGTGCAGTACAGGCCAGGCGATAAAATTCTGTTCGGAGAGGCTACTCTCAACCGCCAGGTTTTTCCAAAAGCGGTCCGGCCAGACGAGAGCAGTATCAAGGTGCGCTGGATTAATGGCAAGGTCGAAGGAAGCGGCAGCGCTTCTCTCCGCCTGGGCTCCATTGGCAGGGGCACTTTTAAGTTTAGCTATGAACAGGGTAATCCCAACCTGGGGACAGATATTCAACTGAATATACCGGGCCTCCGAAAAGGCAGTATCAATATTCATTACACCAACGGCCAGTTGGAAGGAGAAATCTTTATTCCCATCGACTCTGAACGTTACAAAGAGCTGAGCGGGAATGTGCGGGTAATTTACAAGGAAGGCCGCTTTGGAGGAGAAGTAGGTATCAACTTTACGCGGGGTAAAGAATTAAGCGGCACCATCACCGTGCGGGTGGAGCAGTTGCCGGACAACCGGATTGTGATTAGCGGTAGCGGAGACGTGGCAGCCTACATTCCTTCGCTGATAAAAGGCCAGGCCCATGTTGAACTTACCCAGGATGGCTATATCAACGTTGAGACTGACATTCGAGTGCCCAACGATATACAGGTAATTCCGTACAAAGGCTTTGGCAAACAGAAAAGCTCGCCCCGGATTGATATTCCCCTGTGGGGTTTTACTGTCCCGGTAGTGCATAAATATGTCGGTATTGTAGCGTTCATCCAGTTCGGAGGCGGCTTTTTCTTATTCGTCGGGCCGGGGGTGCTGCGCAACGTGGGGGTGCACGCTAACTTCGGTACTCAACCCGGTGTCACGCCCGCCTTCGATGTATCGGGAGAGTTATTTGTCCCGGCAGGGGCGGAAGTTTTCGGTTTTGTAATAGGCGGGGTCACGCTGGGCGCTCTGATCGTGGATATCGAGGGCAGCATTATAGTCCAACTTGGGCTGGGCGCGACCGCCTCACTCAGTGTCATTCCGCATATAGGTTACGAAAACGGCCATTTTTACATTAGAGGTACGATGGACCTGGTGGTTGTGCCGTACCTGCGTTTAAGTGGCTCGGCGCGGGCTGCCATTTCGGTTCCCGTCTGGGGCGATGTCTGGGACCACGAATGGCCGTTATTTGACCTGGTTTTCCCCTTGCCGCTACAGTTGTCTATGCGAGGCCGGATGGATTACAACTTCGGGGAATCTTTTGCTCCTAATTTCAGCCTGGAATACCCGGAAATTGACGCCACCGATATGGTGAAGAAGATGATACCGGGGAGAAGCTCTCCGCCGAACCTGGGAAAGAGTCCACAGCCTGCCCCCACCGGACACCTGACCTCCGACCCGGTTCCGGCCCCACCCGCGCCCCCTCCGGCCCCGGCGGGAGCTAAACCCGCCCGCCGAGCCGCCCAGCCTGCTCGCCACCTGGGGACGCCGGGCCAGCCCGGCCCTAGCGCCCGTCCCGTAACTATCGGGGCAGGTGGTAAATCAGCAGCCCCGGGCCGTCCCAGCCTGACAGTACCTGCGCCGCCACCCTCACGCCGCCGCACTACTGCCGCTCCCGCCCAGCAACCAGGGGCGCAACCGGCCGGGGCAGGCAAGCCTGGCACTCCCGGTCCCGTTAAAAACCCTACGCCGATTGATCGTCCTGTAAACTTCAGAGGGCACCGCCATACCCTCCGGGTTGAGTTCGACCGAAATGGCAATGCTTCCATCCTGATGGCAAGTAACGGCTTTGACGAGCCGATTGCCCAGTTAATGCGCGACTTACAGGATTTTCGTACTCAGTACAATTCAATATTTAACGGTAACACCAGTGTGCATACTCAATTGGATGAGAAGTTCAGACAGATAGCCTCAAAGAAACAGGAAATCTTCCGCCAGGGCGCGAGCGCCAACCCTGCCAGCAAGAAATTAATCTATGAGGATGGTCTGGATGAACTGAAAGAATTAATTGAAGAACTGGGTAAGTTCATCGTACAGACTTTTGGACACCTGTTAGGGGCCGGGGCAGCCGTTAAAGTTAATGATTTGATTTACAGCGTTAAAGATACCATGAACCTGACGGTAGAATCCATTGGAGTAATCAGGGGCGCCGTAGTACGGCAAACCAGGGAAGTTCAGTTCGGTATCCAGACCAGAGACGGCAAATTCTTCTTATATGACGATTTCAATAAAACCTGGCGCACCCCGGGAGCGAGACCGGCCTATCGTGGCTTTACCGGCAGTCCCGGCGCAGGTACCAGGCAGGCTCTTAGTGTAGACCGGATTTACCCTCCTGGCAATGAAGCTGCTAAAAATCTGGCGTTCCCCGGTCTTAATTTACCGGTTAGCCCCACTAACCCGGTTCTGAGAAATCGAAAGGGGCATTTAGTAGCGCAGCAGTTTGGCGGCACCGGCGGATTTGAAAACATTGTCGCCATGACCGAGAACGCTAACCACACCGGTGCAGGTATGCCCGGTATTGAAGGAAAGGTTAACGCTGATATTAAAAATCCTGCTTTGACGCGGGTCTTCACCTATAAAGTTACACCAATATATGCCAATCCTGGTAACTTCGCCCACGAAGCGCCGATTGCGATAGAGGTGGAAGCCTATGAGGAATGGCCTGTTCCAAATCTGACCACGCCTCTTTACAGGCTCAGGGTTGATAATACCAAGTGATATAAGAGGATTCCTGCCTTATGACCGAAGCCCATTTGCCCCTCGTTTCCTGCATCATGCCCACCGCGAACCGGCGGCAATTTGTCCCGCAGGCTATCCGCTACTTTCTGGCCCAGGATTACCCGAACCGGGAACTGGTGGTGCTGGATGACGGGGCCGAACCGGTAGGCGATCTGATGCCGGATGACCCTCGCATTCGTTATATCCGCCTGAGCGGCCAGCGCACCCTGGGTCAGAAGCGCAACGAATGTGTCGAGGCCAGCCAGGGTGACTTGATAATGCACTGGGATGACGATGATTGGATGGCTCCTCACCGCATCAGCTACCAGGTAGGCGCTCTTTTGCAAGCCGGGGCCGAGGTTTGCAGCCTGCAAAATCTACTGTTTTATGAACCGGCCAGCGGCAAAAGCTGGCTTTATAAATATCCGCAAAGCCAGAAGCGCTGGCTGGCCGGAGGTCCGCTCCTTTACACGCGCGCTTTCTGGAAGCGCTCGCCCTTTCCAGCCATTCAGGTCGGTTCGGATACGCGCTTTGTCTGGAGTCATAACCTGGATAAAGCGGTAGTGCTGCCGGACTACACTTTTTATGTCGCCATGATCCATCAGGCCAATACCAGCCAGAAAGATCGCCGAGGGCCCTACTGGACCGGGTGGGGTGGAAACATGGCAAAGCTACTCGGGCCGGATTTAGCTTTCTATCAAAGGCAGGACGGGGCAAAACCACTTACTCCCCAGGATGCAACTCTTCCGGTTAATGATCATAAAGTAAATTCAGTAAGTTTAAGAAAAAGTATAAACATGAATGAGCAAAGTAAGCTGCCTCAATATCAAAAACCAACCAGGATTGGTTATATCTTGTTGAATTTCTCACCCTTATCGGAAACTTTTATCCGTCGGGAGATTATGGGGTTATGTCAAGCCGGGCATAAGGTCTTTGTCTATACCCACTATTACACCCGGGACTCGCTGGTCAAAATACCGGACGAGCCGAACCTGACCGTGCGCCAGGTATCTTTTAATTACTCTTCAAGCGCCCTGAGAAAAGCGGTAGAACTGGATAACATTGAACATTTGCATAGCAGCCTGATGTGGTTAGCCCACCGGGCTACCTATGAAGTGGCCTCGGCCCTTCAGATTCCGTTTACCCTGACCGCCTATAGCGGGCATGATATTTTCACCGCTCGCAATACCGATTTTTATTACCGGGTTTCCAGGGATAGCCTGTGCGAAGGCATTATCGTGGAAGATGATTTTATGCGCGACTGGTTAGCAAACCGGCTACAGGCCGAACCGGCTAAGCTCGTAACGATGGCAAATTCCTTTGACACCGAGCTTTACCGGCGGACCCAGCCCTACCGCCCTTCAGATAAGGTAATTATACTGGCGATTGCCCGCTTTGTGGAGAAAAAAGGGCTGTGGTACCTGGTGCAGGCTTTCAACCGGCTAAGCGCTTCGCAAAGTAACCTTGAATTATGGCTGGCAGGTAACGGGCCGGAAGAGAGCCGTCTGCGCCAGGCAGCAGGCTCAAATGCTGGCATCAAGTTCCTGGGCGCGGTTACGGAGGAAGAGACCCGCCGGCTGTATGAGCAGGCTGATATTTTCTGTTTACCCTGTGTTCAAACTGCCAGCGGTGACGCGGACGGCATTCCCACTTCTATTCTGGAAGCCATGGCTTTTGAAATGCCGGTAGTCGCTTCTAACCTGCTTTCGGCCTGCTGCTATATTGAAAACGGCAAAGAAGGCTTTTTGGTGCAGCCCGGCGATGTGGCTGACCTGGCGCAGGCCTTAGGGCAACTATGCCAGGATAGTGACCTGCGCATAAAGCTGGGACTGGCCGGGCGGACCCGGGTAACAGAGCTTTGTGACCTGAAAGGCAATCTCAGGAAGCTGGAAAGCCTGATACTCCAGGGACGCTTGCGGCGGTGGAGAGCTAAACTGGACGCGCTAATCCAGTACCGCCAAACCTATTCCGCAGAGAGAGAAGCTTACTATAACGAGTGCCGCCGGAAAGCCATCGAATATTTCGCTCCCGGCGGGCATATTCTCGACCTGGGTTGCGGCCAGGGTAAATTGCGCTTTCATCTGCCGCCCGGCACAGGCTACACTGGCTGTGACCCGCTCCCGCTTTCTAACGCGCCTGATTTTAATTTCGTGGTAGCCGCCGGAGAAGCGCTCCCCTTTAGCGAGGCCAGTTTTGACGGCGTTATTATCTACGCGGTGCTACCGAATGTGTTAAGCGTTGAGGCCGTTCTAAAGGAAGCCTGCCGGGTATTAAAACCGGGAGGCAGGCTGTATCTTCAGGAGTGCGTGAATGACCCAAATCCAATTCATTTGAATCATTTTACCAGAGAGAGCCTTGGCCGGTTAGTAAGCCAGCACTTTGAGATTCTGGATAGCCGCTCAGCCGGACAGCAACTGTGGTGGATGAAGTGCCGTAAACCGGACTCTGCCAGGCTTGAAGTAGTTGCGGAAAAACCTCTCGTAAGCATCGCGCTAACCACTTATAACCGCGCCGAGTATCTACCGACCGCTATTAACTCGGTGCTGAACCAGACTTACCAACCGGTCGAGGTGGTGGTAGTGGATGACGGTTCCAGCGACCATACTCGCCAGGTTTTAGAGCACTACGGGTCGCGGATCAAAGTAGCTTTCAACGAACAAAATCGAGGAATTGCCTACTCTAAGAATCTGGCCTTGAGAATGACCGCAGAAAGCGCCCGTTTTGTGGGGATGCTGGACAGCGACGATTATTTTCACCCGAAGTTTGTCGAGCGCTGCGCCGGGTTACTGGAGGCAAACCCGGCGGCTGGCCTGGTCTACGCCGATGATACGCTGGTGGATAGCGCGGGAAGAATGTTGCGGCACCAACCTGCGGTGGCTCCCTGGAGTGTCGAAGGGTGGTTACGGACCTGTAATTTGCGGGGCGACACCTGGCTGGCTCGGCGTGAACTGGTAATGCAAACCCGCCTGCATGACGAGTCTGTGCTTTTCGATGTCGATTACGACCTGTTTTACCAGTTACTTGAGCTAACTACTTTTCTGCACCTGCCAGAATACCTGGTGTATATCCGGCAGCATAGCGGCCAGACCACTTCCCGGCACTTAGAGGAACTGGCCAAATGCCATGCCCGAAACCTGGTCAAGTACGGCTATTCTCCCGAGTACGCCTATTTGCGAGCCAGGCACCATCCTGAATGGCTTGCGGCAATTGAAGAAGGTATTCTACTGGGGCATAAGGTGAGAACAAAGCAGCTTACCGGCTAGGTCTGGCCTTCCTGTAGTGGATTTCTTCATGTACATGGAAGAAATTGACTGGTGCTAGCGGGTCAAGCAGTCTGAAATGCCTGCCGGGTCGTACCCGCCCGTCTTCTCTTCCATCCTGGTTTGAGGCTCAATTGGAATGTTCGGATTGAAGTCGCGCCAGTTTAGCCAGCCGTAAAGAGCAGAAGCGGCACGCTGCTGCAAGGCGGCTACGGTTTCCTTAAGGCTTAATACTGTTGAACCTGGCGTCAAAGCTGGCGGCATGTGTTCCCGGTCTGTTGTCGATCCGTAGATAGGCTAAATAAAAAGAGACTGGTAAACTATATAGACAGTCTCATTAAATCAGTTATGTTCTCTCAGCACACCACTACTGATAGTGGTTTTTACAGAATAAGATTATTAGGGGGATAAGAGTTATTACTTATCATTTATTTGGCTTAAATAACCATCAATAACAACCAATAATTTAATTCCAGATTTAATAGCAGTATTCAAATAAAAAACGACTTTCTCCATATCCAATTCAATCTTTTCACCAACTATTAAAGGAGACTTAACATTGCTTATATAATTTTCATCAACTAAACCCCCTCTATGGGTCAAAACATGTCTCATTTGCTCAAGATTATATAAATCCTTATCACCTAGTATTTCTGTTATTTTTGCTTTGAGATCATTATCCCTGTTTACAAATACAGTTAGGTATGCTTTCTTTAGCCCATTTACACCAGTTAAGTCAAATTTGTCTTTCAAGAGTGTTCCCATAACACTTCTTAGATCATATCCATATCTAGCAAGCATATCTATATTAATTTGTTTTTGGCTCAAACCTTCTATAGCTTGCTGTTCTTTATTTGCTTTATCAGCTAAAGCTCGTTGGGCTAGGTTGCCAGGATATGCATTGAGTACACCTACCCACATATCGTTCGCTAAAGACTCAAAAGCTGTCCAGGATTGAAGTAAAGCTGCGTATAAAAAAGATTGCCAATCGTTTGTAAGTTTATCTTCTACTTCTAAGTGAGCCTGTATTTCTGAAAATGCTATTTCTAGAATTTTTCTAGTATTCTCTTCACCAAGGTGATTTTTAAAATATTGTTTAATAAAAGCTTCTTGTTCAGTCTTCGACGTTAACTTAGATTCTTCTATGCTCTTCCTTATAGCATAGGTAATATAGCCAATTTTTACCATTTGAGCAGGTAGAGTTAATAAACCAGCAACATTATTTATGTTCGCCTTAAAATTATTTGCAACGTTCTGTAATACTTCAGTTTTAATTTGGCTTAACTGATTCAGATAATCTTCAGGATCAATAGTTGCATTAAAGTATAAATTTTTAGCTTTTTCTGATTCTGACTTGATTTCGTCTGTCATCACAAACCTTTCTTAATCTTATAGTTAAAGACAATAATGTCTTTGGACAAATTATACTAAGCTTATCACTGAAAAGGTTTTAGTCAAGAATACAATTATGAGTTAGAAACCCGTAGAGTTACATGCCTGAGCAATAAACTCATCTACAAGGGAACGGTATTCGGGGTACTGGTTAAAGAAACGGAAGGATGCGCTAAAGCGGTCCATCTCACTCAGCTTTGAAAAGATGTTGATGAGATGCCAGTTGAGCGCGTTGAGCGTTATGCACCACTCCTCACAAATTGCGGACTTCCCCGGATAAGGGTGAAACTGGCGGCGGGAATGCACCATAAGGTTATGGATTGATATTTGATACTGTAGGCGTTACCGGAGTTTGGCTATTGCTAGTTGGATTTGAAGCTGGAGGGTTATCGTCCGGTAAATTCGGGTTGTTAAGGGCTTTTCGGAATGCTCCACCTCATGCGAGGTTTCTACAGATACAGGGATACCGGCTATTAAATGGTAAACAAAAGCAATATACTCAGCTTTGGTCGAACCAATTCTGCCAATTAATAAATTAGCCGCATTGAAATCACCCTTCAAAATTGTTAACCTCATCGGAGGCCCTGGTATAATAATATAAAGAGAAGAATAAGCTTCCTCAAGTGTGATAGACGATACAGGGTAAAACGAAACGAACAGACGAAAGAACTAATAACAAAATGGAACTGGCAAAAAGCGGTAGTAATACGGCCAGCAAACGCTGGACCCTGATTGCTATGATCCTGGCTTCGGGGATTGTCTTTCTGGACGGTACGGTAGTAAATGTGGCGCTCCCCTCGATAGATCGAGAATTGAACGCAGGACTCTCCGGTTTACAGTGGATTGTGGACGGCTACGCCCTGACACTATCGGCCTTTTTGATTCTGGGAGGTGCGATAGGCGACCAATACGGGCGCAGGCGCACTATGCTGGGAGGCCTGGCGGGGTTTGGGATAGCCTCCGCCGCCTGTGGATTGGTAACTGGCCCCGAATGGCTGGTTTTGGCTCGACTGGTCCAGGGTATCGCGGGAGCCTTTCTGGTGCCCGGGTCGCTGGCGGTGATTACGGCGGTCTTTAACGATAACAGCGAGGAACAGGGCAAGGCTATCGGTACCTGGGCGGGCTGGTCGGGTATTACAACGGTAATCGGCCCGTTGCTGGGAGGCTGGCTGGTTGATAACCTCTCCTGGCGCTGGATCTTCTTCATTAATGTGCCGTTTGTAGCGGTCACTTTCTGGCTCATCCTGAGCAGAGTGCCGGAAACCAGCGACCGTAAGGCGGGGCGCAAACTGGACTGGATGGGCGCGGTGCTGGCGGTCATAGGGCTGGGCGGCACCATCTTCGGCCTGATCGAAGGCCCGGTAGCGGGCTGGAACCAGACAGGCATAGTGCTGGCCCTCGTTATAGGAGTACTTGCGCTAATCGCCTTCGTGATAGTGGAGTTTCGCGTGCCGGACCCGATGATGCCTCCCCGGCTCTTTCGTATCCGTAACTTTACGGGCGTAAACCTGGCTACCTTTGGCGTTTACTTTGCCCTTGCCGGGATGTCCTTCTTTGTCACGATTTATGTGCAGAGCATTATGGGCTACCCGGCCTTTTTCGCGGGGCTGGCTTTCTTCCCGATTTCGGTGATTATGCTGCTCTTTTCATCCCGCGCTGGTCGCCTGGCCGGTAAATACGGCGGGCGCATCTTTATGACGGTTGG
>DATAKM010000077.1:0-17933 GCA_036261665.1 Chloroflexia bacterium | reverse complement strand
GGCTCTTCCGCAACCTCGCTGCTAGTATCAAACAAGCCTGACAGTTGCCACTATGTTATGCGCTCAATAAAAGCCTTTGCTTCAATAAATCTAGTTTCCCACGACCATACATTGTTCGGCGGATTAGTTTAAGGCGGTTGTTTTGCCCTTCCGTGGGACCATTTGAATACTTTAAAGTTAACCCTGCCTCCACGGCTGCTTTGTCTTTTTCTATTCCTCGTCCAAAACTTTTTAATTCCTCAAATTCGCTTTCTTTTACTTTTTTTAGCCATTCTTCTAGCTGATCTCCCTTTTTTAGGTGTACCATTAGCATAAATTCTCGCACTAATTCATAGGCAGTGTTTGCTGCTGGGCTCGCTTTCTTCAATTTTTCCAATTGCTCGGTCTCAAAACTTGTAAGGTTTTCCGGTTCACGTATAAACCACCACACCGCTCGTCTGGCCTTCAATCCCTCTATTGGCGAGGCAGGTGGTAGTTCAATTG
Source organism: Chloroflexia bacterium (assembly GCA_036261665.1). Taxonomy (GTDB): domain Bacteria; phylum Chloroflexota; class Chloroflexia; order Chloroheliales; family Chloroheliaceae; genus 54-19. Next base: position 17,450 of record DATAKM010000077.1, on the reverse strand, counting down.
GCTGCCTTTTTTCATCTCGTAATTCTTGCAAATAGCGCTGCACCATTCGCAGCTTGCCCTTAAAACCCAACCCTACAATTTCTTCATACAATTGCTTCCCTTCCCGTTCACCATCCTTCCAACGCGTTAAAACATAGCTTGTGTAAGGATCAAATTTGCTTCGCCTTTTCGGTCTGGCTTGTGGTTCCGGATACCCTTCTGATTGCAAAAATTTTCGGACAGTGCGTTCACTTATACCTACCCGCTTAGCTATTTCAATTTGTTTTAGCCCGGCAGCCCTCAAATCGACTACTTGCTGGTAGCGTTCCACCCTCTCCGCCTTCCGGGCTTGTCGCTTACGTTCGGTTTGTTGAGAAGGTTTAATCTTCCAACTAGCCGGATGTGGTAGCTCTTTTTTTATTTCCTTTTCTCCTGCTTGTTTTGCGCTCTCAATTACTTCCAGTTTAGGCCTCCACTCTTTTCGTAGTCTTGCCAACAACAATTCAACCTGTTCTGCTAGATTTCTCACCAGATGAAACCGATCGGCTACCTGAATTGCCTGGGGCGCCCCTTGACTAGCAGCTAGGATATATTCAGTTGCCCTGTCCCGGCTAATCACCTCTAGCTGGGGGTGCTTTTTTAGCCACTCTATGACCGTTTCGCTTGAGCGATCCTTAAGTAATTCCACCACTTTATGACTATCAAGGTCAATAATGATGGTAGCGTAGCTTACTCCCCGCTTCAGACTCCAATCGTCAATCCCGATCCGCTTCAAGCGGCATAAATTTTCTAAGTTGTCCGTAGTTTTTTCTGGAGCTTGTTCCTCAGTAGCACTTATCTCACCCGCTCTAATAATTCTAAGAAGGGTATCTGGACTAACCGGCATACCCAACTTTTTTGCTAAGCCTGCCCCGGCTTGTCCTCCCAGTAGAGCCGCCAGATACAAAAGGCTATGTCTCAAGCGATTGGTTCGTTGAGCAAAAGGTTGGGTCAAACCAGGAAATCTTTCTGCGAAAACCTTACGAGGGCAAGAAGGGTTATGGCAATAAAATCGTCTTACTCTAAGCCGATAAATAACCTGCAATCCACTAGCAGGTAAATCGGCCAGAGTACGGAAATAGTGGCTTTGCAACCGAGAGGATGGAAATTTACAGATAGAACAATCAGCGCTACTGGCCAGATTACGAAGAGTTAACCGGACAACATCCTCAGCTTGCTCTATTCCCTCCATTTCAAAATTATTCAAATCATTTAGAAGCAGCATTTTTAGTAATTTCACTCATCTCAAAAATTGTATTCTGTGAAATTACGTCTAAATTGCAGCGAGGTTGCGTAAGAGCCGATTTACTTGACGCTTCTCTCTACTGTACTTTAGTATGGATTATAACTTCTTTTATCATTACAGAACGGAAAGATCAGTAATGACTTCTCAAGATAAGGCCTGGCAAACCGAAGATCTGGACCTGTTGAAAAATAGCACGCTGTTTAACTCGCTCGATAACCGGCAAATTAGCGAACTGGCCGAACAATTTAAACCGGCAAGCTTTCAACGGGGAGAGATTATCTTTACCAGGGGCGGTCCCGGAGACGCCCTATACCTGATTAAAAGCGGTAGGGTAAAAGTCAGCATCACCAACCAGGACGGCAATGAGCTGATTATTACAATCTATAGCCGGGGCGAAATTTTTGGGGAGATGTCACTTTTTGATGGCCTGCCCCGGTCAGCCGATGCCACCGCTCTTGAAGCGGTGGAAGCATTGCAATTGAGCCGGGCCAATTTTGAAGAATTACTGCTAAAGCTACCCCAACTCAGCTCCAGTATTATAGCCATGCTTAGCCGCAGGCTGCGCTATACCACTACGGAACTGGAAATGATCGGCCTGCTCGATGCCTACGAACGGGTAGCCTATAAATTACTGCAACTGGCCGAAAGCGGCGAACAGACCGGAACAATCACTATTAAGTTATCGCAACAAGAACTGGCCTCAATGTTAGGACTGACCCGCGTCTGGCTCAATAAGGTGCTCAACTATTTCGTGGAACAGGGAGTGATCCAGGTTGACCGGGGTAAGATAACCCTACTCGACATTCAGGCTCTTAGAAAATGGCTTTAGGATTTGTTATTCAGCGGGTTAAGTAGAATTACGGGCAAGAAGTGTAAACTAGTTTATATATTTTTGGCTGCTCGAGTTGCTATGCTAATGATTGCCTGAGATAAATCAGTGTAGCAGGTATCATGGGAACCTATTAAAATCCCCTCCAGACCACATTTTGATAGCTTGACACCTCAAAACGTTAACCGGTGAGGAGCGCCGCCGCTAACGTAGCAGGTTATTCAACCTCAAACAACGGGTTGCTAAATCAGTGACGGCCAGTTAAGCAGGTTAAGCGTATTTACGCGCCTGAAAAATATTTTTTTGGCCTCTCCCGGTAGCGCCTGTCTCTGTATTTTTGCTTTTCCAAATTGCATACAACTTATTCCACTAACTTCTTCCAGACGTTCTAGCCCACTTTTTTTGATGCAATTGTGCTGACCTTGCCTCTTTTGCTGCGCCTTTTTTAAGGCAGAAAGAGGCAGGACAGCCCTGATTTACGGCTAACCCGTTAGCTGCCCCCAGCGCAGAAAGGGGAGTAGCTTTACGCATAGCTATTTTGAGGATTGATTTTAAACTTTAATAATTATTATGACAAGTTAGTGTCAGGTAATCATACGCAATATAAAGGAGATTATTAATGCATTTATCAGATAGCCGGTTTCAGTTCATCAGTAGCATTACCCATGAGGGTAAAGTGCTGGTTTTTGGAACAGACAGCGACGGTAAGGTTTACTACACTGTCAAACAGGACGGCTACGAAACGAATTACGGACAGGGTAAAACTCAGCTTCTAGGCTGGGAAGATGCCAAGTTACTCGATTTCCCCAATGAAACTGATGACCAGTCGGTCGTAGCGAAAGAACTGGCCGAACTGACGGTTGAAAGCAAAGATAATAGTGCTGCCCCCAACTGGATCATGCGCTCGCGCTACGCCACTCAAAATGCCGCCTTTCCCGCCCCGGTGCAACTGATCTCCGGGCTTGGCCACCTCTATGTCTTCCGCCAGTCCAAAGAAAATACCTTGCTGGTAGACCGCTTCGTGCTGGACGGCATGGAGAATAAACTGGTGCGTAAACTGGACGTGCGCTACAAACGCAGCAGGCAAAAGTACCAGCCTTTGCAGCAGACCCAGGGTAACAAACTGGCCCTATCCGACTCGCTGGATTATAGCGACGCCAACAATAATCCTTTCTACGAACCAACACATGAATTATCCTTTGTAAAAAACCTGAATGCCGGCAGATTCTCGGTAGCCTTGCTGCCAACGGATGAGCACGATCTTTACCGCTGGCATATTTTTGCCCATAACAGCGCCACCGGGCAGGTAGACCTCTACTCGGTACTCTCCTCGGATGATGGTCTGTTTGACCTGCGCGATACCGCTGCCGCCAGTCCCGGTATTATCAAGCGCAGTTTTGAGCTCTCGGCTTTCAGCGATACCCAGGACGCGATTGCCCTGACCGTAATCAACGGGCCTTCCGCCACCAAATACGATGTTCAAATAGAGCGCGACACCCAGGCGCGGAACGGCGACCAACCGGTCCGGCAGCTTTTACGCGAAAATACCAGCGTCATGGTCACTATTCCTACCGACCAGGGGGTAGCGGTCCTCAACTTTGAAGCCGGAAAAGACGGTTCACTGGCCTACATCGCGCCTGAACTACCGGCGCCCACTCTGCTGCGCGGTAATGAAAAAGATCTCCTGCTACCGCTCAACGCCCTCGACAACATCAAGGGACTGGGTGAAGGGGTGCCGCCTGCCCAGGGCACTATTGAAGCCCTGCTGCGTACCGATGATAATAAACTGGCTGTAAAATATCCCCAGAATGGGAACAGCCCGGTAAACTTCGGCGATACTGTGAAGTTGGACGGCACCAACGGTTACAACGGTCACTACGTTATTAACCCGATAGACAGTAACAACTTTGAAATTGTGGTTGACCAGCCGGTTAAACAGCTTGGAAACTGGGAAGTGGTGCCGCAAGACAACACGGGACTGGTTTTTGACGGGTTAATACGGGCTTTTGAGGTCAATGCCGATGGCAATATCAAGGTCTATTGCCCCAATCACAGCCTGGAAAAAGGCGATGAAGTCCAGATTACAGGCACCTCCGATTACAACCAGACCTTCACCGTTACCGATACCGCCACCGACCAGTTCACGGTCAATACAGGCTGGCAGCCAGGCACAGCCCTTAACTTAAAGATGGAAGCGCGTAAACGGCGCGGTATTCTGTTTGACGGCCAGGATGACTATGTAGATATTCCGGCTTTGAAGCTCAGCCGGGTAATGGGCCTGGCTTCTTCCGGCCAGACTTATTCCGCCTGGATTTACCTTTCGGATACACCCAAAGGCGAGCAGGGCATCATCAGCCAGAATGACCAGTTCATGCAGTTAGTCATGTTGAACGGGCAGGTCGCTCTAAAAGCGCACCTTGTTAACAGCGATAGCGACCTCTCCGGCAAGGACCTCGCAACTGTAACCGGTCCCAATGCCTGCCCGCTGCAACAGTGGGTGCACGTAGCGGGATCATACTACTACGATTATCAGGCCGAAACTACCACTTTGACCCTCTTTATGAACGGACAGCAGGTTGCTCAGCAAAACTTTAGCGGCAGTTATCCGGCGCCTCTCCTGCAAAACGCGGCTGATCTGATGAAGTGGCAACCGGCTTTCCGCATCGGCTCTGAAATGGATAGCGGCTACTTCGCCGGTAAGATTGCGGAAGCTCAAATCTGGAGTATTGCCCGCAGCGCGAAAGAGATCAACAACACCATGTATCTCCAGTTGCTGGGTAATGAAACCGGGCTGGCCGGTTACTGGAAACTGGGCGCTATCACCGAAGGCAGCACCAGAAAAGTGACCGACTTTTCGATTTACGGCTACGATGGAACGGTCTATGGCGGAGCTTATGTCAGCGCCCGCACGCTTTACCCGACTCTGCAAGACGGTACTACGAAAGTGGTAAAGTTTATCAATGACGACCTGGTAGCGGTCACCCAGGGGGCAACTTATCTCGAAACTTTTGAATTCCGGTTTACCTCGAATAGCGACCCCAACCCGCAGGGCAGCTTCGATTTTGATTACATGGGGAAACTTAGCCGCAGCTCAAACCAGGTAGTCACCGATTTCGGCGACCTGGCGCAGAGCTTTACGGATCAAGGTAACGGCTGGCAACTGGCCGCCTGCCGCTTTACGGTGCCGGATGGCGTGGCTTTAATCCGGGCTTTCGGCATCAAGAACCTGGCGGGCAACTGGCAAACCCTGGAAGTGCGTAACCAGCGGATTAAACTGATTTCGGGCAGCATCAGCCAGGCCGAAGTAGTCGAAAAGGCCGCCATCAAAATCCTGGCCGACCAGTATGTTGATACCGAAGATAAACTGGCCAGCCTGGATAAGCTGGAACAGTTAGAAGCCCGGCTACTGGCTCGAAAAGCCGAACTCGAAAAACAACTGGCCGCTTTCACCAACCTGGATGATACTCGAAATAAGGTAAACGCGCTGACCCAGGAAGTAAATACGCTTCAGGCGCAGGTAAGCTCATTAAAAGCAACCGCCGACTTCGAGAGAAACAATCCTACTAACTTCGTGCTGTCAATGCGGGTCCAGGCTTTGGCCCTGGGCTACCTTACCTATGTGAATACATCGCTCTATCTTAGCAGCGATATAGGCGGGTTAACCTGGAAGTTTGTGGACCAGGGCAATGGCTACTACCGCCTGACCAATTCCGCCTACGGCGACTCATGGGCAGTGGATGTTGATCCCGGCACCAAAACTCCCCAGTTCAGAGCGGTTGGCAACTATTCCGGCCAGTTCTGGAAAGTAACCCGCCAGAGCGACGGCTCTTACCGGATTTCCAATATGTATGTCGGTGATGGCTACTCCCTGACATCTAACCAGAATGGCCAACTTTACTTTGGTAACGGCAGCGGCACTCCCTATATGTCCTGGTACCTGAATCCCATTGGAGGTTACATCAATAACAAATACCAGGTTGCCAACGATGCTTACCTGGCCCAGCAAGCCATTCTGAGCGATAAGCAAAGCCGCCTGGCGGCGCTACAGGCTACCCTGGATGGTGACACCGCCATGCAGCAGGCCCTCCAGGCTGAGTTGAACCGGGTTACCCAGAGATTGAACGAAGTCCAGACCCAACTGGCAACCGCTAATACCGACTACCTGAACGCGGTCAATAGCCTGAATACCAAACCACAAAGTATGGACGGCTTAAATCTGGACAGCCGGGGGCTGAAAGCTTCGGGAGCGTTGCTGGGCTTTGTGCGCCCGGTCGGACCGCTGACTGCTATCGAAACCAGCGAAGGGAATGTCCAACTGAGCTATTTCGATGAAAAGAGCCGCCTGCGCCTGACCAATTATGACGCCACTTCCGACAGCGCCAATACCACCTTTGAGCAGTGGGTGCCGGATGCCCAGAGAGTGTGTCTGCGCCTGGATAACACCGGCAGCCTGGTTAAGCTGGCCACCAGCAGCAGTATTCCGCTGGGCGAAGACTGGACCATCGAAGCCTGGGTAGCTTTCCCCTTGAACTATTCCGCCCCTGGCTCTACCAATGTGGTGGCTATCGCTTCGCAGGACTTGCAAAATAGCCCGTCGCCGGAAGTGCCGCTCCGCTTTGTCTGGACCGACCAGGATACCTTACAGGTAGGCTCCTCCACGCCCGATGGAAACCTGGCCTGCCAGTACAACTTAAAGCAACTGGCGCCGGGCTGGCATCATATCGCAGCAGTGGGCACAGGCCGCGATAAAGACTCCACTACCCTCTTTTACGTGGATGGCAAGCAGATTGGCGATGTAAAAGCCGAATTCCTGGCGACAGTCCGAAAGGCGCTGGCTAACAATCCACAGGCTTTGCAAGACGAAGTAAACAAGATTAGCGCCTTGAAATTGAAAGCGGTCTCGAACATCGCTGCTTTTGGCAATAGCTATGATGGCACTCAACACCTGGGTAAGCTGAACGAAGTGCGTATCTGGCAGGTAGCCTTGAGCCAGGAGGAGATTGAGGTTAACAGCAAAACCTTCCTGAACGGCAACGAACCGGGCTTGCGGGCTTACTACCGCATGAACGAAGGGCAGGGCACCGATGTGCGAGACGCCACCGGGCAGTTCAATTGCGTGGCGCAGGGCGCGACCTGGTGGGGTTGCACGGCAGATACCTACAATACCAAAGTGATGACGTTCGACGGCACAAGCAACTATCTACAGGTGGGCGGCAGACAATCGCTCTCGCTGGGCAATACCAAAGCCTTTACCCTTTCGGCCTGGGTCAACCCCCAGGCAGGCGGGCGCATCATCAGCAAGTTCAACGGGGCGGTCAGTGGCGAGTACAAGTTGAGTATTCTGCCGGACGGCCAGGTCGAATTCCACCGCGAAACGCCGCCCTGGGAAATGTTAAGCGGAACGCAGAATGTCGTGCCGTTCAACCAGTGGAGCCATGTTGCCGCCACCTATGATGGCCAGACGATGGTCATCTATATTAACGGAGTGGCGGTAGCCAACCAGGTCCGGGGAGCGCAATATACCGACCTGAACACGCCCGTATTGATCGGGGCTACCCTTGTTAACAATGCGCCAGCCCAGTTCTTCAAGGGTCAGCTAACCGAAGTTTGTATCTGGAATAAAGCTCTCAGCGCGGCAGACCTAAAGGCGGGGATGAACCAGCGCGTGCTGGGCAACGAAGCCGGACTGGTAGGCTACTGGCCGCTGGACGGTGGACCCGTGGTGAACCTGGCCGACCCAAACCGGGAAAGCGCCACAGTCAACGGAGCCAGCTTCATAAACACCGCTAACCTGCCGCTTTACCAGGCAGTGCAGGCCCCGGACAGACGCGGAACAGGCGTGCTGACCAATGAGTACGTCAATTACTACTCGGACCCGGCAACCGGCCAGAAATCGGCCATGATGCGGCGCTTCCTGGCCTACAGCGCCGCCGGCGGGGTGGAGCTATTGTCAGGCAAACGTATCGAGGAACTGGATCAAATCTGGATCGGTAATGCCCAGTTCAACCCGACCCTCCTGGGCTTTATCGAAGGAGCGCCGCCGGTTCCCAGCGAAAACCTGACGGTTTCGGATAGCTACGCCGGGGCTACTTCGGTGGAGCTTACCATGTCGAACGACGTAAGCTTTAGCTGGAATCGCGACCAGGAGGCCGGTTTAGGTGGTTCTTTCTCGCTTTTCTTCGGCGTGGACGAGGAAGCTTTCGCCGGTGAGATTGTGGCTTTCCAGAAAATTGGCGGCACTCACCAGGGTTTCAAAGGCGACCTGGCTTTCAACTACAGCTTCCTGAATTCCAGCAGCGTCTCGACTACCGGCAGCCTGAACGTAACCGACCGCCTGGAACTGCGCGGTTCGCAGGAACCGGATATCAAGTTCGATAAGCTGGGAAGGCGTTTTATTCCCAAAAATGTCGGCTACGCCCTGGTAGTCTCGGGCCTGGCGGATGTCTATGTCGTGCGGCTCAAACGCAGCGGTAAGATGGTCAGTTATCTGGTCCTGCCGAACGACGCTATTCCGCTCGATGTTAACACTATCACCTTTATGATCAACCCGGCCTACACCATGAACGGTAGCCTGGATGGTTTGACCGGTAGCAGCGCGACCAGCGAGCGTTTCTTCCCGAATGTACCCGAGATGCGCGCCCAGTATGGTTCGCTTTACCCGGCCAGTTATTTCCGGTTACAGGAAGCCTACGACCTGAAGAAGCAAATTGACCAGCAGGACAAGGCTCGCGAGTCTTACTTTGCCAACTTCAACAGTCACCTGGTGGACGAAACCTCGCTTAACAATCAAATTGGCAGCAACCAGCCGATGACCGACCAGGAGAAGCAAGACCAGCAGGACGCTATCAAATCCAGGGTGCAGGACCAGCAAGCGCAGGTGCACGCCCTGACCAGTTTTGATAGCTGGCAGAGAAAGATGGAAGACCTGCAAATCAAGGCCGGTAAGCGCAACATCGTAAACACCTACGTCTGGGACGCGGACGGCGGTTTGCGGGCCGAAAGCCAGTCTTTCGCGAACGCGGTAGAGCATACCGTGGGCGGCTCTTTCAACCTGGAAGCAGCTCTTGGCTACGAAGGGGAGAATGATATCCTGGGATTGGCTTTCAACCTGACGGCCCAGGCCACGGTACATCTCACCCAGACCATGACCAAGACACTTAGCACCAGCCAGGGCTTGAGCCTGAACGTGGACCTGAGCGGGGTCGAGAGCAGCGGAGTGACCGATTACAACGATAATCCGCTGCTGCCGGGCGAGAAGGTCAATCGCTACCGCTTTATGAGCTTCTACCTGGAAGGCGACACCAACCATTTCAACAGCTTCTTCCAGGAAGTGGTTGACCCTGAATGGTTGATGGGTAACAGCGAAGAGGCGCGAGCTTTACGCCAGGCGCGGGGCAAAGCCAATAAAACCTGGCGCGTCCTGCACCGTGTAACCTATGTCGAGCGTCCCGCTTTGCAGGGCTTCGGCCAGGATACTCGCCCGTTAAACGCTCCCGCTACCCAGAATCAGCCGGATCTTAACACTGTTGTTAGCCGGTTGGACCAACTGGAAAGCGAGAACCAGCAACTTCGCAACGACCTGAAAACGATCATCCAGTTACTTTCGCCTAAAGTCACTCCATCTGTGACTACGATTACATCTGCACCTGCTAATTAGCCCAACAGAGCGGCGACCGGGTTGGCCGCCGCTCCTTTTTATTTATCCGGATCACTTAATTTTGCAGGCGTTTGAATCCCTGCTGGATTATTAAAACTGCTTAAAAGCAGGCCAACCGGCTTAAGCGCCTCTTGACTCTCTCATTGTGTCAGGGTTTAGAATGTAGTTAGAGCGAGATTACATAAAGGAGTAAGAGGTGCGAACATGATGAAGTTAGATCTGAAGAAAGACTTTAAGGAACTTTACAGCCCTTCCGCTAAAGTGCCTCAATTGCTGGAAGTACCGGCCATGCAGTTTGCTATGATAAACGGTAAAGGAGATCCTAATACCAGCCAGGAGTATAAGGAAGCGGTGCAGGCTCTTTACAGTGTTTCGTATACTTTGAAGTTTGCGATCAAAAAGCAGCAGCAGACCGATTATTCGGTGATGGCGCTGGAAGGCCTCTGGTGGCTGGAAGATGATTTCACTTTTGATTTCTTTAAGCGGGATAACTGGCGCTGGACCATGATGATTATGCAACCGGAAGTAGTCACGCCGGAGACTTTCAAACAGGCTGTGGAAGAAGTAATCCGTAAGAAGGGATTAGAGGCAGCCGTTAAACTGCGTCTGGAAACCTTTGACGAAGGCCTGAGCGTTCAGATGCTGCACCTCGGCCCTTATAGCGAAGAACCGGCCACTATTGAAAAGCTGCACCACTTCATGGAGGCGGAAGGTTATGTGCAGCACGGTAATCATCACGAGATTTACCTGAGCGACCCTACCCGCACCGCTCCCGAGAAATTAAAAACTATCCTGCGCCTGCCGGTACAGATAATTTAGCTTTTTAATGTAACCACCATCAGTAGGATAATCTTATGAAGCACAAAACCGGGCCAATTGGCCCGGTTTTGTGCTCTGGAGTCTTAAAGAAAGGTTTTCAGGTTTACCAGGTTTGCCCGTTGTTGTTTGTGGGGGGCGGAGGCGGAACATTATCGTTTGGATTCTGGGGGGCAGACTTGCGTCCAAAACCGCTAAACAACTTGTCCAGCAAACCTCCATTAGGATTCGGGTTAGGATTGGTGATTCTGTCTATTAAACCACCGTTGCGGTCCGCATTAGGATTCGCCAGTCTATTCAGCAAACCGCGCTGGTGAGGGTCATTACTCTTACTAAACAAGCCCATTTTATTCCTCCTTTTGCTTTAACCGGCTTCATTTTGAGCGGTCAAGCTTAAGCCTAGTTATCTCTGTCTTATAACAAATGCAAGATAGATGCCAGCAGGTGCTAACTGTTGCGATTAGAATTGCTAACCGGTAAGTTGAAGGAGTAAAATTCAGGCAATACGCGCAGGCAATCCCGGGTCGGGAATGCCGGCAAACTCCAGAAAATCCCCGTAAATGAAAGGTGAACCTGTTTAATGCTGGATAATGATGAAACCATCCTGGTAATGGTCCATAAACGGATTCGGAAACGGGCAGGTTACGACATTGATAGTGTCGAAATAATCCGGGCACTAGAAGAGCAAGGCTATCCTTTAAGCGAAGAGGAAGTGCTGGATGGCCTGGGCAGGTTAAAAGAGCAAGGCTACCTGCGAGCCTTTGAAGACCGGGATGACTTTAGCCCGAACGGCAGCGCGAGAATCACCCGCTACTGGGGCTTGGAAATCACCCCGGAAGGTGCCATGAAGGCGATTGACCTGATGAACCAGTTTCGCTACGGCGTATAGCTCAAAGCTTCAGTAAAGCCGGTTCTTATTCTTCTGCCGGTGAAGTTTCTTTGGTTGCTTTAGCGGCGGGAGCTTTCGGGGCCGGTTTGGCTTTTAGCGCGTCAATTTCAGCCTGAAGAGCGGCTACCTGTTTAGCCAGCTTCTGGTTCTCGGTAGCTTTTTGCTCCAGAGCGCTTAGCTGGCCGGACAGTTTCTGACTCTCGGTAACTTTCTTTTCCAGAGAAGCCACCTGCTCAACCAGTTTATGGCTCTCGGCAGCTTTCTTTTCCAGGGCTGCAACTTGCTCGGCCAGTTTCTGACCCTCGGCAGCTTTCTTTTCGAGAGTTGCCAGTTTTTCGGCCAGTTTCTGGTTTTCGGCAATTTTCTTTTCCAGGGCCGATACCTGTTCCGCAAGCTTCCGGTTTTCAGCGGTTTTCTGCTCGGTAGCCGCCGAGAATTCATGCTCGATTTCGTCCATCCGATTGGACAACTCAAAGTACTGGAGATTCATGCGGCGTACTTCTTCACGGGTAGGAATACCGTAAAGCTGAAGCCATTGTTCGCTAAACTGCTGCACCATCTCCTGGATTTGTAGCAAACCCTGGTTATACTGGCTCCACAGTCCGGTCAACAAATCTTTGCCGGCAAATCCGGTCAGCATTTGATCAAAATTAGCCGGATTGATAGGAAACAACTGCGTCCAGGTTTTAAGCCAGTCGTTTCCGACAACGGTGTCAAATCCTTTTGTGTCTGGCATAACTTTTGCTCCTGATTCTAGCAGAATGTTATCTGCTCCTAAGTGCATTTTATACTTAGATACAACGCCAGTCAAGATCTCGCACAACTTTACTCAAAAATCGAAGAAACATTCAACTTATCGCTCTAACCGTTTTGCGATAACAGGCCTGTAAAAAAGAATGAGGTGCAAAGATGCCCGTTGTAAATGCCAATGGCATTAATATATATTACGAAATCCACCCGGCGAAAAATCCCAAAGCGCAAAGCGATAAAACTCCCCTGCTACTGATAATGGGGATGGGCCTTAACAGCCTTAGCTGGCACAAAAACTTACCGGACCTGACCGCAGAACGGACCGTGATAGTCTTTGATAATCGCGGAACAGGGCGCAGTTCCAAGCCGGACCATCCCTACAGTACCCGGCAGATGGCTGCCGATGCTGCCGGACTGCTGGATGTGCTGCGTATCCGGCGTGCACATGTCTTCGGTTTCTCCCTGGGAAGCCTGGTAGCCCAGGAAATGGCCCTGCATTTTACGCATAAAGTCAAGGGTTTGATCCTGGGAGCCAGCAGCGCGGGCAGTTTTCAGCATGTTATGTCGTCGCCCGCGGTTTACCAGACGATGGTACAGCGTGGCTGGGTAAACCCGGAAGTTGCGGCTGAAGTGATTACACCGATCATTTACAGCCACCAGTTCATAGCAAGCCAGCCTGAAAAAATACGCGCGGACAAACATGACAGGCTGGTTTATCCTACGCCACCCTATGCCTACCGCCGCCAGTTGATGGCTGCTTTTAACCATAACGCCTATTTCAGGCTGGATCACCTGCCGATGCCCACCCTGCTAATGACCGGAAGCAAGGATCTACTGGTAATACCGGAGAATTCCGCCAGGCTGGCCCGGCGTATACCACGCGCCGAATTGAAGGTGTTACCGGGAGCGGGCCATTACTTCACCAGCGAGCAGCCGCAACAAATGGCGCACGCCGTCTCTGACTTTTTAAGCAGGCATTTCAGCTCGGTCGCTCATAGTGAACAACGCCGAGTTGCGGCATAAATTGAATTAAGAGAGAGAATAGTTTTTCCTAATTTGAAAGCGGCTCTAACCGTCTGTACAAGTCTGGCAGTTTGCTGTAGTATAAAGTACGGATAAGTGTTAGCAAGCCGCTTTTTAGAGGAGAAGCAGTTTATGAGCGAAAACCCGGTCAGCGGGCCAACACCGGCCGATTTCTTCAACTGGATCAGCCAGTTTGCCCAGCCTATGATGGAAGCCGGGGCTAAAATGGCCGCCCAGATGCCAGCAACCAGCGAAGCCGACCCGCTCGCCCTGTGGAAAAATCTTACCGAAAAGAACGAAAAAGCCTGGACCGAATTTCTGGCCCAGATGGTAAACACTCCTGAGTTCGCGTCCGGTTTAGGCCGCACCATTTCCAACCAGGCCGCCATGCGTGAAGCAGTACGGAACGCCGCGCAAACCTATCTCGAAGTCGCCGATATGCCAACCCGTGAAGACATTACCCGTCTGGCCGGCCAACTGGTCAACCTGGATGCCAGGATAGATGATCTTCAAGATAAAATAGATGATGCTTCCCTGGATAAGCTTAACGATAAACTGGAGAGTATCTCCGCCCGGTTAGACCGGCTCGATCAGCAAGCGGCTATAAATGAACGGTTGAGCAAGATGGATGACCGCCAGGACAAACTGGACCGCTTTCTGGAACGGCTAGAAGCTATTGAAAGCAAACTGGATAAGCTCTCATCCCTGCAAGCTTTGGCCACCACGGCTCAGGCGAACCGGTCTAATGGCGCTTCCAGACCTGAAGCATCTCAAAGTGAAGAAAGCACGGTCAAAGCGGCTAAAAATTCCCGTGCAACTCGTACCAGTAAAACCAAGCAGGAGGATAAATAGGAAGTATGTCTGCTGAAACTACTTCTAATCCTGATCAATCTCCCGATCTGGCGCAACGCTACCAGCATGAGCTTGAACTTGCGCTCAAACGCTATACGAAAGCCATGGGACTGTTAACTAATCCGCCTGAAGTTGCGGTGGGACAGTCCCCGAAAGAAGTAATCTGGACAAGAAACAAAGCCAGGCTTTACCATTACCTGCCTTCGCCGAAAGCGCCGAAAAAACATGCTGTTCCGTTGCTTTTCGTCTATGCCCTGATAAATAAGCCCTACGTGCTGGACTTGCGGCCCGGCGCGAGCCTGATCCAATTTCTGCTCGAACGGGGTTATGAAATTTATTTGCTCGACTGGGGCGTGCCCGGTCCTGAAGATAGTAACCTCACGGTGGATGATTACGTGCTGGATTACATTCCACGCGCTGTAAAACACACTTTACGCCACGCCGGGGCAAAAGAGCTCAGTATCCTGGGTTACTGCCTGGGCGGCACTCTGCTTACCGCCTTTGCCGCTTTGCATCCTGAGATGCCTATCAAGAACCTGATTATGATGGCGGCTCCTCTCGATTTTGCCAGTTGTGGTCTCTTTCAGAAGTGGCTTGATCCAAAGCATTTCAACGTTGATCAGGTAATCAAAGCCTACGGGAATATGCCGGCGGAGATTATAGATTTCGGTACTAAACTGCTCAAACCTTACCCTAATTTTATTGGCACCTACGTGGGAGCGTTTGATAAGCTCTGGGATGACCGGGCGGTCGAGTCGTGGTTAAGCATGCAAAAGTGGGTCAATGACGGAGTGCCTTTCGCCGGGGCCGCTTTTAAACAGTGGATCAAAGATTTTTACCAGGAAAACAAGTTAACCACTAACCGCCTGGTACTGCGCGGTCGACAGGTCAAGCTCGAAAATATCAAAGCAAATCTACTCGTGATAGTCGCCCAGCACGATCATATCGCTCTACCGGAACAATCCAAACCTCTGCTAGACCTGGTAAGCAGCCCGGACAAGGAACTACTGGTGCTGCCCGCCGGTCACGTGGGGTTGGTCGTGGGCCGTAGTGCCTCCAAAGGGTTATGGCCCGCTCTCGATAAGTGGCTGGGTGCTCGTTCAAGTTAAGAGTACTTTTATAGTAGCTAAATCTATAGCTATATCGGCGCAAAGTCATCTTCCCGGTATAACTTTCCTTTTCCCGCTTTGCGCCCTGGAGTGATTGAAGAAAAGCAAAGAAGGAGAAAAATATTCCTCGTGAGATTTAAGACAATAGCACAAACCAGGTTGGTCCTTCAGCAGGAACGTGCCGCCCAGACCGGCCTGATCTTAGTTCTGCTGCTGCTTGGCCAATTTTTATTGCTCGGTTTTAACGCGCCGGTAACCCGTGCCGCCGGTCCGACCATTTCTTTTGAGAAGGACAACGGAGAAACGGGCAGCCCTCTGGTAATCAAGGGCAGCGGTTATGACCCGGATAAAGTAATTTCGATTGAAGTTGTGCAGCCCAACAAGCCCAATACCTACCCGGCTGACCTGGTTTACCGCATGGGGTTGGTCGTGAGCGATAGCAAAGGTGAATTTACCTGGCAGAGTGTGGTGCCTGCCTCTTATCAGGTAGTCGATTACGTGAACCCGGATAGTCCCCCACAGGTCGTGCCTTTTAACGGTCCCCTGGCCATCGAAGCCATTCGCTATGATTACTTTACAGACCGGTTAGGCGGAGCGCAACTGGCTTACGGGACACCTGAACAGAAAGCCCGCGCCACTTTTAACATTACCGCTAATAACAACAAAGGGCCGAAACTCTTTAATACCGCCGGCAGCCTCGACTCGACTACTTTCTTCGAGCAACTGTGGAATCCGCTAGATCTCCCCGTAGCGGTACAGCGCGCTACCCCCAATCGGGGTTATACCTGGGGGCCTCGCCCGTTCTATGCCGCCTATGAGCCGTATGTCGAAGGCGGCCAGAACGGTTACCGCCCGGTGATTTACTTTGATAAGTCTCGTATGGAGAACACTATCGTCAAAGACCCGCCGCTTTTAACCAATGGTCTGCTCGTTATGGAATTGGTCAGCGGGCGCTTGCAATTGGGCGATAACACCTTCGAGGATAGAAAGCCTTCTGATGTTTATGTAGCGGGCGACCTGGGAAACAACATCGGGCCGCGCTTTAGCACTTTCAAGCCGCTACTGGATGTGAACAATAACAAAGAAGGTGATCTGATTAACCAGCAACTAACCCCGGATGGCAAAGTGCAGCCCAATTCCGCCTTCGATGGCTACGGAGTAAAAGCGGTTAGCTATATCAAGGAAACCAAACACAACGTGGCAAGCGTCTTCTTTGATTACCTCAATACCCAGGGTACAATTGCAACGGAGGGAGGCACCCCGCCGATTTACAGCTATGGCAAAACCGATAAGCTCTTCAACCCGACCTTCTATGCTACCGGCTACCCGATTGCCGAACCCTACTGGACCGAAATGACGGTAGGCGGGCAAACCAGGCAAGTACTGGTGCAGCTTTTCGAGCGCCGGGTGCTCACTTTTACCCCTTCCAACCCGGAAGCCTACCGGGTAGAAATGGGTAATGTCGGATTGCAATATTTCTCCTGGCGCTATAATCGCTAGTCTTTAGAAGTCAGCCAGCCTTATGAAGAGGGCCGCCCAAAGCGGCCCTCTTCGTTTTTAACGCTTGTTATCCGGTTCGTTTTCTTTTATCCTTGCAAAAAAGCGTATAATATAGCAATCTATCATTTATAGATAAGCTAAATTATGTAAGCTACAGGCGTTCAGGATTAGCAACAGCTACAACCCAGCGGCACCTAAGGAGTATGGGGTGAACAAAAACTATCAAAGGACGCTAGAAAAAGAAGCTAAAACTTCCTTTTCACGCTCCCCCGGCAATGACGCCAATCTGAATATTCCGGCTTTATTTGAACAACGCGGTATTCGCTGGACTCCCCAGCGCCAGCTTGTAATGGATACTTTCCAGAAACGCAGCGGCCATATTTCGGCGGAGGAAGTCCACACCGAAATTGTAAAAGTTTTTCCGCGTGTTAACCTCTCGACGGTCTACCGCACCCTGGAGCTATTATGCGACCTGGGAGTAGCGGTCGAAGTAGAGCCGGGTAAAGACGATGACCGGCGCCGGTACGAACTGGTAGAAGGTACACCCCACTATCACCTCATCTGTGAAGTGTGCAACGGTGAAATGGAACTGGCTCCCGAAGTAATCAGCCACTTGCAGGCAGAGATCAAAGAACGCTACGATTTTCAACTCCGGTTGCCTCATTTCGTAGGGGTAGGACGCTGCGCCAGGTGTGAAGCCAGGGCGAACTAGTAGAAATTAGAAGGAATTAGAAGAAAAGCTTTTATGACCACCTGGAAAT
>DATAKM010000073.1:0-24521 GCA_036261665.1 Chloroflexia bacterium | reverse complement strand
GGTAGCTATTGAGCCAGCGGTCCACCGTATGGGCTTGGCGAGTCTTAAGCAAGCCCTGGGTGGCCACCAGGCGAGCGGGCTGAGCCTGGGCTACTTTAAGGATAGCGGCGGCTCTTTCGCGCATATAAGGTTTAGGGTGGTCACGGCAATCTGTTAATTCGGCTATTTGGTGGTCACTCAACTCGATTTTCCAGGCCAGGGCCATTGTTGTATCCTCCCGGCCTCCAGCTTATCATATGTTGATTTATTTGTTAAGGTTCATAATTCCCGCGCGGTCGCACACCTCCCTCGCTTTCCCCGTCACGACCCGGTCGTTCGCATGTCATACTGTGAATCGTATCCTAAACCCACCCCGGTTAAACCCGGGTAGCCTTGCGGTAAGCCGCCGGCGAGAGTCCGGTGGCAGCTTTGAAGACGCGCGACAGGTAAAAGCGGCTGCCAAACCCGCTGGCGGTGGCAATCTGTTCAATGCTGCTGGCGCTGAAGAGTAATTGCTGGGCGGCCAGTCTCACCCGCTGCTCGCGGATATACTCGCCGGGCGTCTGTCCCATACACTCTTTAAAACGACGGATGAAATAATCTTCGTTCATCTTGCACAGCCGGGCCAGTTCGGGATTCAGAATAGTCCTGGCAAGGTTATTGTTGATGTAATTGATGGCGGGCAGCACTGGTTTCAGGGCAACCGCCAGTTGCAGGGTCAATTTTAGCTGCTCCGAGGGCAGGAGCTGTAAATAGAGGGCCAGTCCTTCGTAAATTACGGCTTTTACCCGGCACTCTAAAACCAGGTCTACCGGTTGCCCGGTTTGCAAATCCTCGATAATCTCGTAGACTGCCTTTTGCAAACGGGCCGAAGGAGGCAGGCAGATTGGATAATTGAAGATAGCGCGCATGGCTATTTCTGGCATACCCAGGACATCAAAGTGCACAAAAAAGTGGCCGACCTCGTGCGCGATATCGGTGTTAAAGCGCACTCCTGCCGGGATAAAGTAGGCGTGGTCTTTTTCAAGCGGGTAGATGGCTTTGTCAGTGCTACCGGCACCCTTATCCAGTTCCAGCGAAGCGCCTTCCGCCTGATTAAGATAAAAGCGCCAGTAGGTGCTCTGGACGTTTTTCAGTTTCCAGAAGGGAGTATTTATTTTTGTCCACTTGGCCACAAAGATTCGAATGTGTAGGTTATCCAGCATAATTGCCTTTGCTCTTGTAACGGAATCAGACATATCTAACACGGAATCCAATCTATATTCCAGACACTTCTTATTATATATTACTTAAAAAGTATAACTGAAATAGACATAAACCAGTTTCTGATTTCATTTCCTGATCGCTAAGGAGAGTGCTTGATGACTAAGCTTCGACAGCAAATATTAATCCTGCACCTGGCTACCTCCAGCCTGGAAAGTAAAACGGTAGCCTGGGCCTTTTTTGACGGCGCGGCCAGCCCGGACAAGCGCCAGATGCAATCCGGCGATAGCGATGAGCCGCCTTATGCTTCGGTCCTGGCAGCGATGCGCGATGGTTGGAATGTCCTTCAGTTGCCTGCTCTGCCGGTATATCTGCCCGGCCACGAACATGAAACCGGCCCTCTACCCTATGAGTATGTCCTGGAAAGGAAGGTGGACCTTGATAACTTATAAAGCCGAAACCCCCACCCTGGCGCAGGGGGTCGAACAAAAATACCTGCTGACCGCCAGCCAGATGGCCCGCTTCGTAACGGATGGCTTTCTGATGGTGGAGGATCTTGTACCGCCCGAACTTAACCAGGCCACTTACCGGGACGAAAGGGAATTAGCGGTGTCAGGCTATGAGTTCTGGCGGGCCTCCGACAATATCCGGGCCGTCTTTGACCTGCCGCAGGTAAAAGGCCTTATCGAGGGATTGGTAGGCCGAAATCCGGTTTATGACCACTCTTTTTTACATCTAGTGAAAGCCAACCATCTCCAGGCCCAGAACTGGCACGCCGACTCGGTAATTGATACGCGCCCCTTCGCCTTCGATATCCAGGCCTTCTATTTCGCCCATGATACTCCCCGCGAGATGGGTCCGACGCTGGTACTGCCCGGTTCGCACCTGCGCAAAGCTAATACCGAAAGTATTGGCCGCTACAAGAACATCGTCGGGCAGCGCCAGCTTGCGGCGAAAGCGGGTACAATCGTCTTCATGCACCACGGCATCTGGCACTGCGCCCAGCCGAATTACACCGATCAGACCCGTTACGTCTTCAAGTTGCGCTTGCGGCCCGGTGAGGAGCAGCGCGACCTGTTTAACCTGGAGGGCTATACCAACCCGGAAGTAGTCGATTTAATTACGCAGGGTTATCAGGCCTGGCAGGGGAATGAAGCCCGCCTGGAGCATGTGCAGCGCGCTAAACTGTGGCGCTACGTCACGGGCGATGACTCGGTGGACGTTTCGTTCGAAGGGGTTTTAACCAGAATGTCAATTGATTAGGGGATAAAATTCATGTTACAAAAGGAAGCTTTTCCTTTTTTATTTCTCGGAGACAATCCTACCTGGCAAATGCCGGAATTGCCCTCCCTGAACAAGTTGCCCGCCCGGGCAACCTTCTGGCCTTTTCCCACGCCGGAAGAGGCCCTGGCGCGCCTGCCCGAGAATTCGCCCTGGCTGCAATGTTTGAGTGGAAACTGGCAATTCCAGTTATTCGAGCGTCCCGGGGATGTTACGCCGGCGGCCCTGTCCGCTGGAACCTGGCGCAGCCTGACCGTGCCGGGCAACTGGACCATGCAATTAAGAAACGAAGCGCCTCCGGGCAAGGCCTTCATCTGGCCGCATTATACCAATGTCAATATGCCCTTCGCCGAGACGTTTCCGCAGGTTCCAGAGTATACCGCCACCGGAGTCTACCGCAGAACTATCCAGGTTCCGGCTGACTGGTCAGACCGGCGCGTCCTGCTGCACTTCGCGGGTTGCGAGAGCCTTCTGTATGTCTACCTGAACGGCCAATTTGTGGGTATGAGCAAGGACAGCCGCACGCCTGCCGAATATGATATTACCGGGCAGGTGCAACCCGGCAAAAGCTATGAACTGCTTTGCATAAATCCGCGCTTCTCGGACGGCAGTTTCCTGGAGGACCAGGACCACTGGCGGCAGGCCGGTATTCACCGCGACGTTTACCTGTATGCCACTCCCCTGACCTACCTGGAAGATCTTGCGATACAGACCGAACTGGCCGGAGATTTTAGCTCAGCAGTGTTGAAGGTTAAAACGGTGGTGTGCAGCACTCTCCCTGGCCTGCCTTCCGGTAAAATCGTGATGCAACTTTATGCGGAAGATGGGCAGCAAGTTTTTGCCGAAGCGGTGGAAGCCAATCTTTCTCATCAGCACAGGGGCGGCACCTCCCGGATTCCTGCGCCTGCCGATAAGGCTACTACCCTGCTAACCGCCACGGTAGAAAACCCCGGTTTATGGAGCGCTGAGCGGCCGCAACTTTACACCCTGGTGGTCACGCTGGAGACGGAACAGGGGACTGTCAGTACCGCTACGCGCCTGGGCTTTCGGAAGGTGAAGATAGCCAACCGGGAGTTGCTGGTTAACGGCCAGCCTGTCCTGATCAACGGCATGAACCGGCACGACCACAGTGACGAGACCGGCAAGGCGGTCACCCGCGAATTAATGCAGCTTGATATTCGCACCATGAAAGCCTTCAATGTGAACGCCGTGCGCACCTCCCACTATCCCAACGACCCTTACTGGCTGGACCTCTGCGACGAGTACGGCCTTTACGTCATAGACGAGGCCAACATTGAAAACCACGAGTGGTGGGGGCTGGCCGGGGATAACCGGGTCAGTGCCGCCTATTACGAGCGGGTACGCAATATGGTGGAGCGCGACAAGAATCATCCTTCCATCATTTTATGGTCACTGGGCAACGAGAGCGGCTACGGCCCCAACCATAACGCCGCTGCCGCCTGGATTCGCCATACCGACCCGAGCAGGCCCTTACATTACGAAGGAGCGATCAGGGCGGAAGATCCGGCAGCAGGCAGGATAGCGGGTTGGGGCGGCGGCCACGCAGCTACCGACGTCATTTGCCCCATGTACCCGCCCATCGAAGACATTGTCAGGTGGGTGACCACTTCGGATGACCCGCGCCCGCTGATTATGTGCGAGTACGCCCACGCCATGGGTAACAGCAGCGGGTCGCTGGCCGATTACTATGCCGCTTTTGAGAAGTACCACGGGTTGCAGGGCGGTTTTATCTGGGAATGGCTCGACCACGGCATTCGTATGCAGACCGCGGAAGGAGAGCCGTACTGGGTCTATGGAGGTGACTTCGGAGACGAGCCTAACGACAGCAATTTTGTAGCCGACGGTATGGTCTGGCCGGACCGCACGGCTCATCCCGGCCTCTACGAGTTCAAGTACCTGGCCCGCCCGGTACGAGTCAGGGAGGTTGACGGGCAGCGTGGCCTTTACAGCATCGAAAACCGACGCTATTTCTGCGATTTAGCCGACCTGCAAGGCCAGTGGTCGCTCAAGGTGGCAGGCGAGGCAGTGCAATCGGGCGAGTTACCCGCGCTGAATGTCTCCCCTCAAGGCCACCTGGAAGTGACTATTCCGGTAAAGTGGCCGCAACACAGCGAAGCCTTCCTGGAATTTCGCTTCACCACCCTGGAGCCTACTCCCTGGGCCGAAACGGGCCACATGGTAGCCTGGGACCAGTTGCCCGGACCGGTCGGATACCGTCCCGCCAGGACTGCCCGGCCTGCTTCCAGGGTAGAGGTAAGCGAGGCGGCGGGGCAGGTGCTATTAAGCCAGGGATCAATGCAGGTCAGCTTCGATCCGGCCCGGGGAGAACTGGTCAGTTTCGGGCCAGGCCGGATGATCGAGCGAGGTCCGGTGCTGAACCTCTGGCGGGCCCCGACCGATAATGATACCCTGCAAATTAGAATGGGCAACAGTGACCACGCCCTGCCGCTCTGGCAGAAACTGGGGCTCGACCGGCTCGAACGCCGCCTGGAGTCTTTTAAGATCGAGAAAGACGACGCCGGCGCGCCTACAGTCGTCATAAAGCAGGCCGTGACCGGGCGGGGCCGCTGGGAGGATATTTTGTACACCCACCGCTATAGCCTGCTGGAAGACGGCACGCTGGCTGTTACGAGCCGGGTACACCTTGCGCCGGATTTCGCGGACCTGCCTCGGGTGGGCCTCAATTTGCAGCTAAGTGCCGAGCTGGAAAATCTTTCCTGGTACGGGGCCGGACCCTGGGAAAACTACAGCGACCGCAAGGCCAGCAGCATGATTGACCTTTATCGCAGTACGGTTACGGAACAATACGTACCTTATATTATGCCGCAGGAAAACGGCCATAAGACGGAGGTGCGCTGGCTGAGCCTTAGCGGAGCGGCGGGCCACGGCCTGATGGTTACGGCGGAGGGTCTTTTTGAGTTTAATGCCCTGCATTACACTGATGAAGACCTCACCGCGGCTCTGCACACACCCGAGCTGAAAGCGCGGCCCGCAGTGATTCTTAACCTGGATCACGGCATGCGCGGCCTGGGGACCGGCCTGGTAGTGGATACCCTGCCGGAATACCAGCTAAATTCTGCCGAATACGCCTTTACCTTCTACCTGAAGCTTGTATAAGCTTCAGGTAGAAGCCTGAACAGGTTAAAATCAAACGCCAATCCTGAGAGCTTTTCATAAATAGCTTTAGCCCTTAAAGGCCCAGGCAGGTAAGGGTTCTCGATACTCTCTCCAATCTTCGGGGATGCCCTTAATTCCGGTATAGCAACTGACAATTCCACCTACCATAGCGCAGGTAGTATCCCGGTCTCCCAGACCACTTACTGTATACCATAGTGCATTTTTGTAATTACCAAGATGTTTAGCGGCGCACCACAGGGCAAAAGGTACAGTGTCCTGCGCCGTAATTTCTGTGCCGTTACCCAGAATCTGAACCGCCTCGTCCACTCCAGTAGCATCAGGCAATCTCAAGGCAGTTTCAACGCCCAATTTAACCTCACTTTCTGGCATTAATTCCAGAATTTGAGTTAAAAACGCTACCTTGTCCGGTTCCTTGCCGCAGGTCGCCCACTGGCAGGCTAGCGCTGTTCCAACGGCTATTCCAATTGCCCCGGCAATACCTTCCTGATGAGCATGGGTCACTTCCGCACTAAGCCGGGCCTGCTCTACTACTAGGGCCAGATCATCTGCAAAAAAGGCTCCCACCGGAGCAACTCGCATGGCGGCTCCATTACCATAAGAGCCTTCTCCATAAAATAAGTCTTTGGCTCCTTGCTTCCAATGGCGGCCTGCCTTGATTGCTTTAAGCAGACGGTACATTCCAACGCCATACCCCCGGTCATGTTCATAATGCTGGGCAAAACTCTGTGCAAGCCAATCTTGCTCGATTTTGTTAAATTGTTTCAAGCTGGAGTAAATCGAAAGCGCCATATTAGTGTCATCAGTATAAGACCAAACAAAGTCTTCCGGCGGCGTAGCTACCACTCGTTTATGGATAGCAGCTAACGCATACCCCTCATCTACAAAAAATTGTTCGCCAAAAGCGTCTCCTACCGACAAACCTTCTAATGAAATTAAAGCTCGTTCGATGGGCGTTTGCTCTACAGCTACCATTTGATCCTCCTGGCTCGCTACTATCGCAAAAATAGAACTAATCCTGTGAGCTATTTTACACTACCATTTGGTTACTCTGGATCTCTGACCCGGCAAAAGCTTGAGTTTAAGACACTTTTTAAGCGTTATCAGGATTAAAGAACTATCCGGGAGCGCCTGGAATAACTTTTCTGCACTCGCTTCCGGCTTTTGGGAGTTGTATAATTTCAGAGTCCTTTTGCCTGACGGTCTAACCCGCCAGGCCGGGCGTAACTGAGGGTTTACCTAACCACTTGCTGAGGATATAGTCAGCGTCACTTTAGCGCAGGAGTAAACAATGCCCATCAACCAGACCAGCCTGGTTAACCAGATTCAATCCCTCTCGCCGGGGTTAGCCCGCTACCGAGACCGGCAGCGCCGCGAACTGCCCCAGGCGGTCGAGCAGTACAGGCAGGCCACCCGGGAGAACTGGCCTAATCTCCAGCAGTTAGCCCGGGCCAGGCAGGCCGCCGCTCTACCGGTCGAAGCTCTGCACTTCCACCGCAACCTGGCCGGGATGGAAAGCCCTGCCTCTTTTGTGGTGGTGGCCACCGATGGCTCGGCCATTCCTCCGGACCGCCACGGCGGCATGGCCTTTTGCTACGTTCTCAACATCAGCGAAATTGCCCTGGGCTACGGTGAGCAATACCTGGCGCATATCGAGCCGTCTACCCGCTTTTACCTTGACGGCGTGCGGGTGGCCTTGCCTGCCAGTGACGCTTCCCTGGCCGGCCCTGAAAACGGTGAAACCGAGGAAAAGGTTGATCCTCAGACGGGTGAAATCCTGTCCGCGGACGCTACTACAGCAAGTGATGCCGCCTTTACAGCTATGGCCGGAGACCCGGAGAGTGACGAGGAAGGCCAGGGCAGCGCCCTCATGCTGGATGCCCGCATGTCGGTGGAGGAACTGGTAGTGGCGTTGCGCCTGGCGAAAGAGTTCGGCGCAACCACCGCTTTGCGAGATGGCCCCTTAACCCTGTGGGCCAGTTCGATCCTCAATACTAAAGAAGGCAAAGCGCTCACCACCCGCTACCTGGGGTTGGTGGACCGCTTCACCCAGGCCGGGGTGCCGGTCATTGGTTATACCTCCAATCCTCGCAGCGACGTGGTGATAACAGCCTTACGCTCCATGCTGGGCAACGAGGAAGCCTACCGCGGACTGGTGGACGCCGAGCTTTTCTGGCAGGTTCTCCAGCTGGGAGAGTGCAGCCCGGTTTTCAGGCATAGCGCCCGCCACCCGAAAGATACCGCTCTCACCGAGAAAATCTATTTCATGTACTTGCGCACCGAAGATGAGATAGCCCGGTTGGAATTCAGCAAAGACTGGCTTGGTACCCTCGAACTAAATGCGGCCCTCTCGATAGTCTGGCAGCAGATTCGGCTGGGCCAGGGCTACCCGGTGGCGCTCATGGAAGCACATGAGTGCGCGGTCCTGCGCGGCAGCGACCGGGAAGTACTGCGGGTGCTGCTGGAAGACTACGGTCTTACCGGGCAGGAGTCGCAAAAAGGTTTGAGCAAGCGGCTAAGAGGCATTTAGCCGTCATTCTACTCATACTTGGGCAGGCTTTATAGAATAAACAAGCGAGAGAGGATTAGATCAGCCGTATGCAAGCAGATATTCATGGCATTGACCGGGAGCTTGTGGATATTCTCCTGCCGAAAGGCCTGTCAGCCTGGGAAGAAATTGAGCAACTGGCTAACAGAGTTCAAGAGATTTGTGTTAACCGGTCTGCCTCCGGCCATCTTGAAGCTGAAGAAAACCCGGTGAATCTATGGCGTTACAGTCTTTTGAAAGTCCGGCCTGTCGGCGATGCCACCAGTTATCCACCTCAACTTTATGAGGCTTTGACCTGGCTGGGCCAGGCTGACCATGCTGTCAGGCTGGCAGGGCTGCTACCTCTGACCTACCACAAAGTTACAGCATTAATCAGAATAGCCAGCGTATTAGCACAAGTGAAAGGTCAGACCTTCCCTGACGGTAGAAGTTTACCCTCTAGCCCCAGCACTTACTCACTGGCACTACTCATGCTGGAAGCTTCCAGGTTAGCGCTGGTTGTCCAAGACTCTCAATATATTGCACCGAATGAACTTATCCACGCAATCCTTGAGCTTGATAAAACTGGCAACCCTGACACCATTAAAGATAAAAGTTCAACTTCAGCCGAAAAGAGTCTGGCTGATAAGGAAGCCTGGCAAGAAATCCGCGCCAACACAATAAAGGCCGTCCGGCAACAGGAGAGTATACACAGTAGACTATTTAGCTCATTCGAGCTGGCAGTAGCCTTTTTTAGTACCGGTTATTTAGCCGAGGGCCAGGAAATCTGGCAGGAAGCCCTCGAACTGATGGCTAGTCAAGAAGACCTTGGAACACACCTTGGCAGGTTTGTAGTAGAAACTCTGGTTGAAAAGAACCAGTTGGAACTTGCCCTTACTCTAAAGAAGAGCATGCTACCGACCAAAGGTAAGGTACGGGCTTTAGTGCTGTTGTACGAAGCCTTCCTGAAAGCCGGTAAAATCAGCCAGGCTGAAAGCGTTAAAGACGAAGCTACGACTATTGCCGGACATTTAGAGAATAATCTCCCGATGGGCTATGCCTTACAGGAACTGGCTCTCGCTCTGCATACGGCAGGCAAAGCTGCTGAAGCTTTACCCTTGTGGCAGCAGACTGAGGTGATCTTCAGACAGGCCAGAGAGAATAATAATTCCTGGGTTGAAGAGAGTATCACAGACCTGATTTTTAACCTGGCGAAAGTCGGGTTATGGGATGAAGCTAGCAGAATTCAAGCTTCCCTCAAGGTACCTTACTGGCAGGTAAAGTCCGCTCGTGAACTGGCTTATTTACGAGCTATTTCAAGGCGAGGTTCGCAGGCTGAAATCGAGGCAGGCTGGGCCAAAGCGGAGGAAGCGACCCTGGCTCTTAGCCACCGGAACGATCGGGCTAAAGCCAGCCGCAAGCTGGTTGAATTGCTGGTTAAGGCGGGAGAATGGGAACGGGCTGAGAGATTAGCGCGCTCAATTACCTTTGACGATTATGAGAAAGTTTATGCCCTGAATGTAATAGCCCGCGAACTATTGCGGTCCGGCCAGCCCGAAGAGGCTTTTGCAATAGCTAATTCGATTGGGCCACACCCTAACAATCGAGAGAGTCTGGCCGAACTGGCGGCTGAACTGGTCCGGGCCGGGTATTTTGATTTAGCTTTGAAGCTGGCGAACAAAAAAAGGCAATTTATTGATCCTATTCGGGCTTTAAGCCTGATTATAATTGAACTCTGCCGGGCCGGGCAGGAGGAGAAGGCCAGGGAATGCTGGTCTTTATTAGAGAGGCGTGCCTTTAATAGTTTTAAGGAAGAATATAACGCAGCAGGCGTCCTGCGAGAATTAAGCGGTTTAATGGTTCTGGCAGGCCAGCACGAGAAAGCTCTAACGGTAATTGATCAGATTGAAAATAGCCAGCAAAAAGCCCTTGCCCTGATTGACTATGCTCGCCAGTTTGAGTTAAAGGGTATAAAAGGCCATGAGACCGAACAGGCCTGGAAACAGGCTGAAGCGCTTGTTTACGAAATCGAAGATGACTGGGATAACCCAAAAGCAAGTATGCTTAATAATCTGGCCAGTAGTTTAGCCGAATGTGACAAACTTGATAAGGCTAACCGGCTATGGGATAAAGCGTTGGAACTGGCAGTAGCTTATCCTGATGCTACTTTTCATAACCATAACCTGGCAATTATTGCACAGGAACTTTTGAAGTGGGGTCAATGGCAAAAAGCTGAAACCGCTATGCGTTTTGTTTGGGACCAATCCAATATAAACAGGCTATTAGAAGAACTGGTAGATACGCTGCTAGACCTAAAGCAGTGGCAAGAGGCCGAGCGCGTAGCAGGCAGTATAGAAGGAGGGTTGGAAAAAGCGCGAGCTCAGGCCTCCCTGGCTAAAACTCTGGCTGAAGAGGGAATGTGGGAAGAAGCTGAACGTATAGCCGGTACTATAACGGATACAGATCCTACAGGCCTTGACCAACAGGATAATCTTAATGATACCCTGGCAGAGCTGAAACAGAAGACAGTTGCAAGCATTGGCGAGTTACGTATGCGAGTCAGCGCTTCAATGCCACCGGCTGAAGGAGAAACCGGCCAGCCTACGGCTCAAGTTGAGGAAGCTGATATTCTGCTACACTGGCAGACTTCGTTAAAACAGGCTTTAAACGAGAAGAATAACATAGCCAGGTTTAAGCAAGGGATTGACATAATAGATGAGATGGTCCAGGCCGGTTACTGGCGTGAAGCGGCCAGACTGGTAGAAAGCCTGCCAGGGGACGCTAATAATGACCGGTACACAGATCGCAACCATGGGCAAGCCCGGCTGGTCAGCTACCTTTGCGATCAAGGGTTGTGGGAGGATGCCTGGCAAATAGCGGTTAAGATCGAAAATAAAATACTTTACGAACGAGCAATCGAGGAAATTCTTACAGCTTGTCTTGACGCTGGTCTGGCCGAACAGGCTCTGGAAATTTGGAATAGCAGTCAAGAAAAGTTATACATATACTCCAGTGATGGCAATTTAGTGAATTTTAAAACTCTGGCAAGCATGACCGAGAATCTTGCGAGGTCTGGTTTCCCACAACCCCTTTTAGATGTGATCTATGTAAGCTGTGTGAAAGGTAATAAGGAATCCGACCTCTTTGACCCGGTGACTTACATGAAACCGCTGGCAGAAACTGACAACTGGAAGGAACTGGGTTGGCACCTGTATCAGGGATTACTCTGGGTTAATTCAATAACTTTCCAACTTCTTAAGTTACCTGACGCAAATCCAGTCGCTGGTCCAGGACTATGACACTAATTGTCTTCTTTCCAGCAACTTATGAAACCGATTTTGTACAACTCAGGGATAATTCCGATTATTTGATTTTCTGCAAAATAGGAGTTTACTTTGACAGTTGCCGGTACCTGATGAAGTAACTCCCGCTCGAAACACTTACTACCAGTCACACTCCTACCACCACGCGGTAATGACGGAAAAATCCTTTTAAAAGGTGGAGGGAGCGCAAGAGTCTCGCGCTCCCTCTTTTTGACCTATAAATCCTCTGTAAGAGGAGACTGCCGGATACTGTAGAGCGGTGGTGGGCCGCCTACTTAACTTACCGCTTTCTTCACCAGAGCGCTGATCCGCTCCTCTTCCGCCTCGGTTAACTCCATAAGAGCGTAGGAGGTCGGCCACATGGCACCATCGTCGAGGTGCGCCGCATCGTTAAAGCCGAGCGTGGGGTACCTGGCGTTGAACTTCTGCGCGGTTTGGAAGAAGCAGACAATCTTGCCGTCCCTGGCATAGGCGGGCATCCCGTACCAGGTTTTCGGCGTGAGGACCGGCGCGTTGGCCTTGATGATCTCGTGGAGTCGCCTGGCCATGCTGCGATCCGGTTCCGCCATTTCCTCGATCTTCGCTAGTACCTCGTTTTCCCCGTCTTCCCTGTCCTTGCTGGCACGCGCTTCTGCCTTAAGCTCTTTGGCGCGCTCCTTCATAGCGCCTCGCTCATCGTCTGTGAAGCTTTTTGCTTTCGTGGTGCTTGCGGTGGTGCTTTTTGCGGATGCCTGCGTAACCTTCTTTTCAGCCTGGCTCATAGAAAACTTTCTCCTGTTATATTTTGATCCGGTTTAGTATCCTTGCCGCAGCAGAACTGCGTCCTTATGCCAGCCACTTGCACCTGCTGTGATAACTAGGCTGCTAGTGGCCTTTCTTCTACTATTCTCGCTCCGCTTCATTCCCCCTGAGGCAGCGGTTCGCCGGTCTCCAGTAAGGTTTTGAGGTTGCTGAGAATCCAGGTCCAACCGCCAGCCTGCAAACCCTGGTAGGTTGCAGTTTCGCCCTGGAAGTCCTCATGAATTATCGTTACCCTGGTGATGCTGCCGGGCAGCGCCAATAGCTCCCAGGTTACTCTGGTTGGCGCATCCTGGTTCAAAGGTGGCCAGAGGGAGTGATAGGTATGCACCAGCCGGTTGGGCGGCTCGGACGTAACCACTTCTCCCTCAACTATCGGGGAGCCAGTCGGCATGTAGTAGGTAAAGGGTGAACCGGCAGTGAGATCGGTCTTAAGTGTACAGCCGTAGTAATAGCGGGAGGTAAATTCCGGCCTGGTAATCGCTTCCCAGACCCGCTCCTGTGGGGCCCTGATGATGATCTGATTAACGAGCCGGGGTTTTGCTTCCGTAGCCATACCATTTCCTCCTTCAAGGACTGTTTTAAGCTCGGCGAGTATGCTCAAGCGCGCCGCAGAGTATTTGCTGATCCAGCGATCTGAGATGAGCTGGATTGGAACCGGGTTGAGATAGTGCAGTTTCTCGCGGCCAACTTTGCGCGTGGTGATCAACTCGGCCTCTTCCAGCACACGCAGGTGTTTCATCACCCCGAACCGCGTCATCGGCAGTTCCGATTCCAGCTCGGTAAGGGTGCGACCATCGCGTTC
This sequence comes from Chloroflexia bacterium, assembly GCA_036261665.1. Taxonomy (GTDB): domain Bacteria; phylum Chloroflexota; class Chloroflexia; order Chloroheliales; family Chloroheliaceae; genus 54-19. Next base: position 11,449 of record DATAKM010000073.1, on the reverse strand, counting down.
AAAAAGGAGGTCAAGCAGTCGCCGGCGACTTGGATCGGCGAGGGCCCGAAAAACAGCTTCATCATCCATATAGCTATTATATGTGACCAAACGGTCACTTGTCAAGGGCTAAATTTAACAAATCCCTCTTCTTTAGGGCAAGCGATCAAAATGGATTAGTCTTATTCTAAAAACGTGGCAAAGCAAAACTAGCCCGGTCCGCAATCAGGCCATAAAGCCAATGGACCGGGCTAGCTCCACGAAAGGGGCTTATCCCGCTTTAAACCTCTTAAGTTCAGGGGATGAAATTATTGCTCGGCACTGCCACTCCAGGCTTCTAAAGAAGGCCAACCCCGGCTATAAGTGGCACTATCCAGGATAACAAACCAGTCGTATTCGGTGAAGCTCCGGGCGTTGAGCGGTTCCATATAGCTCCTGTTCTTCTCGCCAACGGAGCGAAGCGGAAGGGCCGCAATTTCCTGCGCATTTAGCCCTTGCCCCTGATGGGTCGGAATGAAACGGACCGGCCCGGGTGCGCTGGTTAAGCGCGCCTCAAGCGTACCGGCCTCCGGCTGGCCGATCCCGTTGGCGGTCGACTCTCCCACGGCTGAGCCGATGACGGCATAGCGGTGACTGAAGATTTCATTAAGATGTGATCCAACCGGATACCATATCAGCGTTTCATTCCACCATTGCCACTCTACCTTTCCACGCTTGAGATGGCTGTTATGGGCAAAAGCCATTACTTTGCCGCGACCCTTTTCACTTGAAACGATGTACGCCAAGTTATCTGCCATTATGGCATCACGGATGCCAAGCAGGCTAGCCTGCCTGCTATCGGAAGCCTGGGCTAAAACAGCATGATAGTGTAATAGCTGCCGTGCCTCTACCGCAAACTGCACTGCCTCCAGATAGCTGGCTTTTTCGCTTTTGGCCACAAATTCGGGACGGCGCACCAGCAGTTCAGCAATCAGTTCCTCCGTCTCAACCCGCAAAGCCTTTGCCCTCTCGGACTGGCCTATCGCTGCGGATGGATCGAACACCGCCGCAGGATTTTCCCAATCGGCATCTTCGCCAAGCAGCGCCTCGATGCGCTCTCGATACTCCTGCCCTTTAGTACTATCAACCGAGCTGAGGTAATTCAGGGCAAAATCGAGCGTCTGGCGAGGACTGTCCGTACCGGTCGCTTCTGTCGGGCTATCGAAACCATAGAAATGGAGTTTAGTCTGGTGGGCCGGATCAGCGTTGTACTCTCTCATCCACTCGACAAGCTCTCGATTCGCTTCAAGCTTTCCAAAAGTGTGGCTAATTCCGGTATCCCGCACCGTCTCATAGGAGTCGGGACCGCGGCCAAGCACATACTCGTTGAGGATGCGTCCGCGCGGAAAACTGCTCTCAAGGGCAATGGCGCTGTAGCCGTGGGTTTCTACAAGGCGTTGAAAAAGCCGGTTGCGAAGGACAAGCAGTTCATCCCCGCCATGGAGAGCTTCTCCATAGCCGAGCAGTTCTACTGAGTCGCCCAGTGATGCGATTACCTTATCAACGGCGGCATTGAAGTCCGCTTGAGAGTCGAGCGAGAATGGGATTACTTCGTGTGCTATCCAGTCGTCGAGTGTCGCATATACTCCTGCTGCTGTTGCGTGCGTCATTAGTCTAACCTCCGTGGGTTTTATTGTAAAATTTCACTCTAAGATTCATTCAAGGAGAAATTATCTACTTCTTCTCATCGCTACAACTGCTCCGAGGCTATATATCTTCTGGAAGCATGGTATTCTGGACGAATAGGAACACTCTCGATACTAAGCTAAATTTAGCAGGGCAAATTTCACAAGAGGCAGCATGCATTTGCGATCCAGACTGGCCCGGCTTTTTCTGAATCACTACTCCAGTGTATAACACAGATGCAAGAATTGAGGGTATAACGAGAAGCTAGGAGTGTGTATTGATATAAATGGCTAGTATTAAGCCCAATTTACTTGAATTTATATAATATGGCGAGTAGTGAAGGGTAAAAAAGCCTCAATCTCGAAGTTGAGAGTTTTACACGAAGCTTTATCAAACTTTACCTTTTATTGATCCAGGCTCTCTGGTCTACGCCTTAACCATTTGTGCCCGGTTTTCAGCAGCCCTTAAAGGCTTTAAACTAAAATGAACCGGTAAAAAATTTCCCGGTTCATATTTACAACCTATCTAATCAGGTTACGGATATTCTGGTTTTTCCAGGAAAGTCTTTTTTGTATTACCTAACCTTTAACGGCGCCCCCGGTTAAACCCTCGACCAACCGGCGCTGGACAAACAGGGCAAAGATAAAGACTGGAATAATAGCCAGGACCGCTGCGGCACTCATTTCGCCCCATTGAATATCCACCACCGGCACGATCAGGGTTGAAATAGCTACCGGCAAGGTCTGCGAATTGGGGCTATTGGTCAGAATTACAGCCAGGAAAAATTCATTCCAGGCTTGAACCGCTACCAAAACCGAAGTAGCGACCACGCCGGGTGCTGCCAGTGGCATGACAATTTTCCAGAGCGCCCCAAACCGGGAACAACCGTCAATCAGCCCGGCCTCTTCCAGTTCGGAAGGAACCTCTGCGAAGAAACCTTTGAGCAGCCAGAGGGCAAAAGGTAAATTGGCTCCCACATAGGCAAAGATTAACGCCCCCAGCGTATCAAGCTGGCCCAGGTTGCTGAAGAGCAGGAATAGCGGAATGACGATCACTATAGGCGGGGCCATGCGCTGGAGCAGAATGGTAAAGCTCAAGAGCGGGCCGCCCGTCTCGAAGCGCGCCAGGGCATAAGCCCCGAACATGCCGAACACCACTGCCAGGAAGGTGCTGGCTACGGTAACAATCAGGCTGTTCGCCATAAAGCCGCCAAATTGCAAGCTGCTGAAGATATTGGCGTAGTGGTCAAGGGTTGGCACCGAGGGCAGCCACTTTACATTCGAGTTAAAGTATTCGCCGGGTTGCTTAAAAGAGGTCGAAACCATCCAGAGCAGGGGAAAGAGTTCGACCATAATAAACAGGGCGACAATTAAGTAGGCTCCCCAGTTGGGTATCAGGTGGCGGTCAATCTTGCTACCACTTTTCTTAGAAGTAGAGGTCAGGGTAACTGACTTTCGCATTACAGGTTTGCTCCTTTACGAGGTGGTTCTAAAGCGGCGGGAGAGGCCAATCAGGGCCAGGCTAATCGCCACCATCACCACCATTAAGACCAGCGCCATAGCCGCGCCGTAGCCGACGTTCAGACCACCAAAGCCGACATTATAGATATGGTAGGATACCAGGTCGGTAGAGTTTCCCGGCCCGCCGTTGGTCAGGCTGTAAACAATGGCGAAAGTTTTGAAACCGTCCATCATCCTGATTAGCAAAATTACCAGCGTGCTTGGCACTAAATAAGGCCAGACAATATTCCGGAAGACCTGCAAGCGATTGGCGCCATCAATCGCTGCCGCTTCGTACTGGTCGTTAGGCACCAGGCCTAAACCGGCTGAAAGAACCAGAAAAGAAAATGGATACCACTGCCAGACCGTGGCGATTACGATGGCGAGCATCGCTATCTGCGGACTGGACAACCATAGAATATCATTCTGGATCAGCCCCAAGCCTTTCAAGATAGCGTTGAGCGGGCCGAACGGAACCTGGTACATCATTTTCCAGATAAGCACGATTACCACCGGGCTGACCATAATCGGCAGCAGTAAAACCGCCCGGATGAAACCGCGCCCCCGGATAGTCCGGTTCAGCAAAAGCGCCATACCCAGGCCTACTAAAAATTCCAGGGGTAGCGTAAAAATTAGAAATTCGATAGTGACCCACATCGAGGACCAGTAGCGCTGGTCGCTCAGCAACTCGGTGAAATTGCCCAGCCCCACAAAAGCCTGCGGGCTATCGGTTTGTCCAAAATTCCACTTTTGCAGGCTGAGATAAACCGCATATATTATGGGGTAGACCGATGTAACAGCCAGCACTATCAAAGTCGGCAAAAGCAGCAGCCAGCCAAAAGTTTTTTTGGAACGAAGCCAGTTCGGAGGGAATTTCTTGACCACGATTTCGTCCGGTATACCCACCTGTTTTTTCTGGTTAGAGACCAGCATGAGAAGTCACCTTCTTTTGGGCAGGTGCGGCGGAACTAAGCCCGCCGCACCTGCCTGACTAATTTATGACCAGCCGCCATCCTTGAGGATTTTGGTTATACCGTCATTCATTTGTTTAACGGTAGTTTTGTTGTCCTGCTGCCCGTTTAAAAAGAGTGAGATTTGCTCGCTAACCAGGGTATCGATTTGCGTATTCTCGACATCAATCTGGGGCACGGCATCCTGTTTGGATTTTGCCAGGATATCAGCGTAAGGATTGATCTTCTTATAGTTATCGGAATTGTAGGTGCTAACCCGGCCAGGATAGCGCCCGGCCTTATCGAACAGATACTGGTCTGCCTGGACCGAAGTCAGGAATTGCGCCGCCAGGAAAGCCGCTTCTTTATGCTTGGAAGCGCTGCTGACCGAAAGAGTCCAGCCGCCCAGGACAGTGCGCCCGGGGATTGCCGCCATAGCCCACTTATCTTTAACGGGAGAGTTGGTAAGGGTGCCGATAGCGCTGTCCCAGTTGATATTCATGGCGGTCAGCCCTTTGGCAAAAATGTCGCGGGTTTCGGTGTTGCCGTTCTGCATCACACCCGGCGGGGAGTATTGCAGCGATTGCTTCCAGACATCCAGGGCTGCTTCTCCGGTAGCGTTGTTAAAGGTCGGTTGGTACTTATTATCCAGTAAGCCCACTTTGGTATTTTCTTTGAGGGCTTCCAGGCTGCCAAATTGTAGCTGGTAAATGTAGGTCATGCTGAATTCGCGCTTGCCATAAGCGGCTACACCGTAACCTTTTTCACCCGAGGGGCCTTTCCAATCGGTTTCGGTGAAGAACTTGCTGATATCAAGGTACTGGTTCCAGTCCGCCGGGGGCTTCAGATCATAGCCGTACCTGGCTTTGAAATCGGCCTGGTACTGCGGGTTATCGAATAAATCCTTGCGATAGTAAAGAACCAGGGCGGAGGACCCGAAAGGCAAAGCAACTGTCTGGTTGTTGTACTTGGTGTAGAAGTTAGCATTAACAATATCGGCAGTGTTATAGTTCGGATCAGCCAGCGACCCTTTCATAAACTCATCCAGCGGCACCAGGTAATTCGGCCTGGCATAGGGAGTCATGTAGGTATGAGCCACGATGTCATAAGCGCCGGTCTTGGTACGGGCGTCTAAGAGGGTTTTGGTGAGCAGGTCAGCGTTAGGCAACTGCACTACTTCGAGATCGATGCCTGTCTGCTGGGTAAACTGTTTGGCTAAATCAACCGTAGCGTCTTTCCAGGCCACGGTGGCCAGGGTTACTTTCTGGCCTTTATAGGGTTTGGCAGCTTCAGCCAGACTCCAGTTACCGGTTCCGGCAGCGGTAGTTGCGCCAGATGCGGCGGTGGTAGCGGCTCCACCTGTAGAACTGGCAGTGGTGGCCGCTGCGGTAGTGGCTGCCGGGGGTTGCGTGGCGGTATTATCGCCACAGGCTGCCAGCAGGCTGACTAGCATCAGGCAAAGCACTAAGCCTGCCAGATAATTGAAACTCCTGGTTCTCAATTTTCTCGCTCCTTTGCATAATTATCATCGTTGTTTCGGATCGAGGTGGCACTTACCCGCTTGCAGGCATTCCGGGCCAACCTCTACCCATACCTCTCTCCAGACAAAGTTTCTCGATTCGCCGGGTTAACGCTTCAGAAAGTGCTGAGTCAGGTTCATACCCTTACTCTTCAAGACCATATAAACGAATTTCAAAAAGCCTGGCTGACGCATCGCCATTTGTAGCTTTGACGATTAACCGAAGCTCGCCGGTCGCGATTGGCTCAATTTTGTGGACAACCTTGCGCTGGTAATTGCCAACGACTTCGACTACCGGAGTCCACTGGCCTTCCACACACACTTCCACGCTGTAATCGCGGATGGTTTCAGGTTGCGGGCCTCTTATAATTTTCGAATTCTGCTTGTTACTTTGAGTAAGAGTCAGTTCCCGCTGGAAACCCGAGTCAAAGGTCAGGTGAATTTCGTTTATCAGGCTTTTTTTACGCAAACTTAGCTGAAGATATTGCGGTAAAGCTTCTGCCGGGTCGGAGGCCCACTGGTTTGTGGCAACCCTGGACAGGCTGGCATCATCAAAGAGCTTTTGATCGCGGAAGTCTTCCGAGCGATTGCCAAATTTTAGCTGCGGGCTGATCTGGCGGGTAATGCCGTTCAAGACCAGTTCCGGTTCAGAACCGGGCAGGTAGCTGGAAGCGCTGACGCTGGCCCCGTTTGCCAGGTTAGCCGGGTCTACCGCCGGTACATCAATCAGATAAGTATCATCTTTAAGTAAGAGTTGCTGTAGCTCGCCTATGCGCTCGGCGGCCAATTGGCGGGGAGTCAGGCCGGTTTGCATACAGAGCGCGGCAGCCGTCCCTATAGCTTGCCCGATCACCGAGCAGGTCGCCATTACCCGGGTTGAGGCAAAAGCGACATGGCTGGCGCTGATCAGGCGGCCACCCATCATCAGGTTTGTGATGTTACGCGAGTAGAGCGAGCGCAGTGGAATGCTATAGAGCGGCACAACAATCTGGTCCGCCGGGGGTTTATCGGCCTGTTTGATACCGGAAGCGGGATGGCGGTCGATCGGCCAACCACCATAAGCTACCCGGTCGGGAAAGAGGGTACTCTCTTCCAGGTCTTGCTGGCGCAGGACGTAATCACCCAGGAAACGGCGTGACTCGCGTTTGCCGGGAATTGTGCCTACCCATTCCAGCGACCAGTTATCCGCGCCGTGATCGCCACCGTTTTTAATATGATCCCAGATGCCCAGCACAATCGCCCACAGTTCATCCCGGATTTTCTCGTTATCTTTGATTGTATCGAGGTCGCCGCCCCATTCGGCCCACCAGAAGCCGTATTCAAAGGGCACATGTGGCCGGTAGGTGAGATCCTCTTCACTGAACTTTTTAGCCCAGGGCGGCGCCTTGAACGGCACGGGCCTATCATGTTCGCGGGCCATAAAAAGGATGGAAGAACCCAGCACCTTGCCGTCCGCCACGTCTGCGGCATCCAGTTCATTGTAGGTTTCGCGCGCTTCGCGGCCCATGACATATTCGGCCCCCGCTTCAATCCCAAGCCGGCCATCCCCGGTGCAATCGAGGAAGATAGCAGCCTCAATCGTAAACTCGTCCTCGGTCGAATGGCGGTTAGCGTGCAGAGAGGCGATCCGGTCAGGCCCGGCCATTTGCACTTTATCCAGGTGGGTATTGAGCAATAAAGTGATATTAGGCTCTTTTTTCACTCGTTCCCACAGGAGCAGATCGAAGAGCGAAGCGCTCCGGGCCGGGTTGCGGTACGCATCTTCCAGCCTGATTGCTTCGATCAAGCCGCTTTCACGAGCGAAAGGGCGTTTACCGTGCATGTCAGCGCCGACAATGTGCATCCTTACCTCGCTGGAAGCGTTACCACCCAGCACAGCGCGGTCCTGTAACAGAATTACACGCGCACCGTGCTGTGCGGCAGCCAGGGCCGCACATACCCCTGACATTCCTCCACCGGCTACCAAAACATCACATTCTAATTTATGATGTTCTAAAGCCATTGTCTAACCTCCATAATCTATTCTGTTTGTACCAGGTACAAATAAGGCAAACTTAATAAGCGGGCCAGCCAGGCCTGGTCCACCGGCTTAAAAACTTAAACTGGCTAACTGCGGACTGCTATATTACAGAGTGAGCAGAAACTGAAATTAATCCCTGATATACGGTCCGGTAGAGGCGCGCATAATCAGTTGTAAGGGAATAACCACGCGCAACCGCTCAAAATCCTGGTACTCCAGCATGCTGACCAGGCGCTGGGCTGCAATTGCCCCTAACCTCCGCCGGTCTAAACTGACCGTAGAGAGCGGCGGGTCGGTGAACTGGGCAATTGCCCCGTTGTAAAAGCCGATAATCGAAACATCCTTTGGTACGCTCAGCCGGGCTTCTTTTAAGGCTCGCAACCCGCCTACCACCAGTTGATCGCTGGCATAAAGTACCGCGCTAAAGTATCTGTTTCGTTCGAGTAGCGCCTGGGTGGCTTTGTAGCCCGAATAATGATCAAATTCACCGGCGGTCATAACCAGATTATCATCGTAATCCAGGCCTGCTTCACTCAACCCAAGCCGGTACCCTTCCAGTTTATCCTGGCTGGTAGTGGTTGAGTGAGGGCCATTAATCAGGGCGATTTTGGAGTGACCCAGTTCCAGAGCCAGGTATTTGATGGCCTGAGAACAACTCCGTAAATAGTCGCCCAGGACACAGTTTGCTTCCTTATCACCCAGGTGAGCCCCGGCCAGGACAAAAGGTACCTGCGCTTTTTCCAGTTCGGCGATAAGTTTATGGCCGGTAATGCCTCCGACAAGGATAAGACCACGCGCTTGCTTTAACTGAGTGAGATCTTCTTCGGAAGGATTTTCCACTCTGATGCGTTTAATTTGCATCGGAAGACCCAGGCGCCGCAAAATTACTTCAATACCATCAATTACCAGCGGGTCAAAATCGGTATTGAAAAGATCGCCATGCTCGGCTTCATTGCTGCCGTTGTTACTTATAGTCCGGCTTTCTACACCCCGCGTAACCACCATAATCTCCCTGGCCGAGCCGGTATCGAGCTGGGTTTGACCTGTTTGCGGTAAGGGATAGCCTAGTTGGTTGAGAATACCTAAGACTTCCTGGCGAGTACGTTCGTTTACCTCCGTGCTCCCGTTGATAACACGAGAGACGGTCGCTACGGATACATTTGCTCGCTGAGCCACATCGCGCAGTTTGATTCGCATTAAGTAAGCAGTTTCGACTTTTAAGAGTAAAGTTTCGGAATTTTACAGGTTTATTGTAAATTAGACTCTTCAGCTTCGCAACAAGAACTGTAATTTCTGCAAAAATTTTTCAGTGATTCTAAGCGGCAGGGGATTTTAGACTGAAATATTGCGGGGAATTATAGAACATCTATAACTCCCAAGCTGGTGATGTACCTCGATGTTTTCCAGTAGTCTCGCATCTGAGGGGTTTCGATTAGCCAAAACACTATTTTCAACTTGACATAACGAAATATTTTCAAAAACTAATTTCTAAAAGGACGCTGAATTAAGCAAAAAGGGCATACAACAAAACGGCCGGTAGCTACGAATGATTTTTGTTATCAACCGGCTTTACTGATAAACTTTGCCGATATAGAAAGTGTGGTGAAAATGATCAGCTCTTGTTGTAAGGCACCTTCAGCAAGTTAGCCGCTCGTTTCTTGGCAGTTTCTCCCCGGCGGTCGTAGCGTGCGGTAGTAACTACCGAAGCGTGCCCGGCCATCTTCTGAACAGTTGCTATATCCGCCCCGGCATCAAGTAGATCGGAAATGAAAGTGCGCCGTAGGTCGTGCGGGCTGAATTTCTCCAGGCCGGCCTGTTTGGCTCGTTTGAGCAAGAGTTTGAGGATAGATTGGTCGGTCATATGGGGCAGGCCAGGAGCCAGTTTCCCGGCTTTATTGATTGAGCAAAAGAGCGCGCCTGCTTCCGCACCGCGGAGCGCCAGCCAGGCGGCAAAGGCCGCCTCTACACCGCTTTCTTCCTGATCTTCGCCCTCGCTCAGGTAAACCAGGCGATCTTTGCCGCCTTTGCCGCCACGTACCGTCAAGGCGCCTGAACGCCGGTTGTAATCTTTCAGGGTGAGCGCGACCACTTCGGAGCGGCGCAGCCCTGTGGTGTACAGCAGGGCAATCAGCGCGGCATCACGCACTCCGGCGGGTGATCGGTCGGCCTGGCAGATTCGCATGAGGGCAGCCATTTCCTCTGAAACCAGGGCTCGGCCCCGTGGGAGAGTCTGGCTTCTTACGTTCTTGATATCGCGCGCCCGGCGATAATCCTCGCCATCCATCTGTCCCAGTTTCCAGGCATAGTAGAGCACCTGGCGCAACCCGCTGAGCGCCTGGTTAATGGTGGCTGCCCGGTAACCTTTCTCCACAAGGGCCGGGGCCACCGCGGCGGTATGCTGAAAGCGCAACTGGTTCCAGGGAAAGGTCAGGGCGTTATAGCGGCCGTTGCTGAGCAGTTCGGCTACCAGGTCAAGGGCGCGCTGCATGCCGCGCCGACCGACCGGTCGCAAGGTAGCCAGGTAGACGGCGGCGGGATTCTGGTCGAGAGGTAAAGCATGTAAACTGATCGCTTGCTCTTCGGCAGCATTTGAGATCTCCGGCAAAGCCTCCGGCGCTGCCGTTTCCACCTTCACCAGCGCTGCCTGGTTGGGATTTACTCGCCCTCTTTTTTGTTCTATACTCTCCATGCCCATGTTTGCGCCCCTTTCCCCCTCTCTAAGCTTATTACACCTTAAATTTCAGTCTCATTATAAATCAGTTATATAGGTTTTGACAACTATCATTGTCATTACCTATTTTCTGCTGATTAATCTTTATGAAATAGTATGCTTCGGTATTTTACTCAGGCTTGTCTACCACAAACCGCGAGTGACGGGTCCAGGCGCTTGCAATAGATGGGTGACCGCTTTCCGTGTAATCAAACGGTAGATCGGTTCAATAGTTCTGGTCCTGACCGCCCGGTCGATAACGCCGCGAACCGCCAGACTGCCGAGATGCTGGCGCTCCACCCCTATAGTAGACAGGAAGGCGCGTTGTAAGAATTTATTTTTGACCGTTCCTGTCCGGTAAGTTAATATTATATTTAGCGGGCAATACTTCACAGAGAGAGATAATTGCCAGGGCAGGTTCCTCAACAAAAAGATTAAAGGTAATGTTATGACAAGTCAAACTGAATACTTTGAAACAATCGGGCAGGAAAGCGGATTGAACGGCGTTAAGGACAACCCCTGCAAGCTGCTCGATTTTGGGCTGCTTGAGCTAGAAGCCAGGCAAGCCTACAGCGGTAACTCTGCTGAGTATGAAATTGTCGCGGTAATCCTGGGTGGTAAATGCACTATCAGGGCCGGAGTCTCAAATTATGAGAATATCGGCCAGCGTCCTGACGTTTTCAGTGGCAAGCCCTATGCCGTCTACATTCCACCCGCCACCGCTTTTGAAGTAAGCGCTACCGGCGCCGGGAAAACCGAAGTCGCCCTGTGCAAGGCCCGGGCTAAAGCTGGGGAAGCGGCCCCCCAACCGTTCCTGGTAAAACCGGAGCAGGTTGAGAGCGGTACCTGGGGCGCCGCCAACTTCAGCCGCACCTTCCATAGTGTACTGGTTGAGACTGACCAGCCCGTGCATCGCCTGATTGTGGGCGAAACCTTCACCCCCTCCGGCCACTGGAGCACTTACCCGCCTCACAAGCATGAGCAGGAAGTGCCCGGCAAGGAGGTTTTTATGGAGGAGTTCTACTTCTTCAAGAGCAGCGCTCCCGAAGGCTGGGGTCTGCTCAAGCACTACACGGACGACGGCAGCATCAATAATGTCTACACCGT
>DATAKM010000072.1:0-71378 GCA_036261665.1 Chloroflexia bacterium | reverse complement strand
GGTAGCTATTGAGCCAGCGGTCCACCGTATGGGCTTGGCGAGTCTTAAGCAAGCCCTGGGTGGCCACCAGGCGAGCGGGCTGAGCCTGGGCTACTTTAAGGATAGCGGCGGCTCTTTCGCGCATATAAGGTTTAGGGTGGTGGTCACGGCAATCTGTTAATTCGGCTATTTGGTGGTCACTCAACTCGATTTTCCAGGCCAGGGCCATTGTTGTATCCTCCCGGCCTCCAGCTTATCATATGTTGATTTATTTGTTAAGGTTCATAATCCCCGCGCTAGTTTAACGAACCCCCATAAATGGGACTGAAGACTCTTTGGGACCTTCGAATCGGGCGGGATGCCTGCAAGCGGGTTCAGCCGCTTTCGTTGAGATAGCCCGGTCGATTGGCTTTATGCCCCCCCTTGCGGGTATGGCCGGGCGGTCGAGCGCTTGCCTCACTTTAGCAGTAACGCACCGCATATAACTATGTAACGCTTCTTGTGGGTGGGTTGCGGATGTGATTCACAGGATGTACAGGTTAATTTATATAAAAACCTTTCTATCCTGCTTCATCCTGTCTATCCTGTGAATAAAAACTCCTGCCAAAACCAAAAAGGAGCGCTTTAGAGATTGCTCTCCAAAGCGCTCCTTTAGAACTTGAACCTAGAAATTAACCTGAAATACCCGGATTAGAGGTGCAAGAACGGCGGCAGTGGCGGAGGCGCGGGCATCTCAGCGGTGGGCATACTCAGCATCATTTCAAAGACCTGCCCTACATCCTGCCGGATAACCGGGCCGTGAACCGAAGCGATTTGCTGCACGTCCTGGGCCTGCATATGGCGCAGGGCCGCTTCGAACTTCTTCAAATCAACTCTCGGCAGCATATTAAAGTTGGCGCCCTGCCAGAGAGTGAAACCGCCAAAGAAGGCTTCGGACGGAACGGTTTCGGCGTAAAGCGCGGCAGGACCGAACTGAATGGAACCGAAAGCATCACTGGTAAAATAAGTATGAGTTCTGGTATCGAATAACCAGTCGGTGTGACCATCTTCAATTAAGGAAGGCTCTACCCGCACTACGCGATCGCCCAGGTCAATTTCCTGGCCGGGAAAAACGACAGCGAAGCGTTCCGGGGCAATTCCATACAGGCTGGTGCCCTTGCCAAAGCTGGTCATGTTGCAGACGATACGGGCTTTCGGAGCGGCGGCCAGCAAATCAAACATACCACCGTAGTGTTCCGCGTCCATGTGGCTGATGAAAATATAGTCCAGTTCCGCGGGATTAATTACTTCAGAAAGTTCTTGCAAAGACTGGCGCGACTGGGCAGGAGCCCCGGTGTCAATTACCATAGATTTTTTGCTACCTTTAATGGCAAAGCGGTTTACCGGCAACAGGGCCTCGCCCATAAAAGGGAAGGTTGAAGTAAAATAATAAGTACTTTCAGCAATTTCTTGATAGGCCAGCATTAGTAAGATTTCTCCTATATCTTTAGTGAATTTATAATCTGTTTTACTCTGTCCGGGAGATTTAACAGTAGTTTTATTATATTCAACTCTTAATTTCCGGCTGTAAAACCCTATACACCCACTGTAAGACTTCTGGCCAGTATTCGATTAGGCCATATTGCCCCTAACGGTCCAAAACAGTAGTCGCTGGTCAGACGGCGCTTTTGCCGTTTGGACCACCATCTTTTACCAAAGCTTAATTGAGAACACCCGGCCTGTTACAGCACAGGCTTTATTTATGCTGGAAGTTTACTGGCTACTATCACAACTGCTCTGTTCCGTAGCTGGCCTGAATCGAACCGGAAGGGATTTGTTCGCAATATTGAGTGGAAAGGTAAAGAGATGTTGAAAGATGTATGGCGGGGAATCGTAGCAGGGGCGCTCGGTACTTTAGCCCTAAACGTGACCACTTATGTGGATATGAGTTTGAGAGGCCGCGCTTCCAGTGGAGCCCCGGCTAAACTGGTCACGTCCCTGGCCCAGAAAGCCGGTCTGAAACTCGCTGACTCCGGGCAGGATCAGGAGAAAGTGGCGCAGAACCGGGCCAGCGGACTGGGCGCTTTGCTGGGCTACCTGACAGGTTTGGCAGTAGGCGGGCTCTATGGACTGCTCCGCGCAGGGGACATCAGGCTGCCCCTTCCTGTCGCCGGGGTAGGAGTGGGTCTTACGGCCATGGCGGCCAGCGATACGCCGCTAGTAGCCTTCGGCATCAGCGATCCGAAAAAATGGGGCGTTAGCGGCTGGGCCTCCGATATACTGCCGCACCTGGTGTACGGTATTGTTACCTCCGGAACCTATGAAGCTCTCGGTTGAGGAAAAGAGTGAGCCGGTTCTTCCACCTTCCATTCTCTCGGAAGAAAGAACCGGCTGAATTTTGCCCGGATTTGTAAATCCCTCTGGATTTTTACCTGAATTTTAACCAAGAAACGTTCTGAAAAGCCTGGTAAACGGGAATACCAGAACCTGGGAGGCAAACTGAAACCTAAGGCGTAGTTTTTGAACAGTAGACGGTCTTGTGTTTAGCCGGGTATCGCGCTATACTGCTCGTAATATCAGCATGTTGGTCTTACAGCTTTCTACAAAATCATATTTCCGTTTTTCCGAGGAATTTAACAGCGCCTTCGCATTGTGCCGATATGTCCCGCTGTAGCAGTCATTATTTGCAGTTTCTATCAGCCTAATTTCAACCTCTTTCCGCGCGCTCTTCCTGGCTCCTGCGTAGTTCTTTATAGTTCATTAAGCAGGTGACCAGCCAAGTAAGGAGGCAAGCTCGTGTCGCTGACTGACCAGCAAACTACCCGGCGCCTTCCGGGCTACTGTGCTCTGTGCGTCTCTCGCTGTGGCTCAGTCGCGGTCGTCAGGGACGGCCGCTTCATCGCCCTGGAACCAGATCCCTCCCATCCCACCGGAAAGGCCCTCTGTGCCAAGGGGAAAGCAGCCTCGGAACTGGTCTACCACTCGGACCGCCTGCTCTATCCACTCAAACGCACGCGCCCCAAGGGTGATCCTGACCCGGGGTGGCAGCGGATTAGCTGGGACGAAGCCCTTGACCTGGTTGCGGCCAGATTGCGGGCTATCACCGAGCAGCATGGCCCGGAGAGTGTCGTTTTCAGCCTGGTTTCTCCATCCACATCGGCCTCGGACGATTCAATGACCTGGGTTCAACGCCTGATGAATGCCTTCGGCAGTCCAAACCTCTGTGCCGCCATGGAACTATGCGGCTGGGGGCGCTTTCAGGCCACCCAGTATACCTTTGGAGCGGCTGTTCCCGGCGCCTATATGCCGGACCTGGCCCGAGCCGCTTGCATTCTCTTCTGGGGCTATAATCCGAACCTGGCCCGGCTAGCTCATGCCACCGCCACGCAGGAGGCCCTTAAACGTGGAGCACGCCTGATCGTGGTAGATCCTCGCCGGACGGGGCCTGCGAACAAGGCCGATTTGTGGTTGCGGGTGCGACCGGGTACCGACGCTGCTCTCGCCCTGGGTATAGCCAGCATCATGATCGAGCGCGGCTGGTATGATCACGATTTTATCCGGGACTGGACGAACGGCCCCCTGCTGGTACGCACCGACAATGGACGCTTGCTCACACAGGGCGATCTTGCCGAAAATGGCAGCGCTCAACAGTATCTAGCCTGGAGCGAGACGCTGGACCGTCCGGTCCTCTATGACCCTGCCACTGGCGACTATCAAGATCAGAGCGGGCATCCAGAACCAGCCCTTTTCGGTACATTCTCTATTGATACCTTGCAGGGTAGGGTGGTTTGCCGGACGGTCTTTGATCTCACCGCCGAAAACTGCCGGAACTACACCCCGGAAAAGGTAGAAGCGATCTGCGGGGTAAACCGCCAGCAGCTCGAAGAGACTGCCCGCATGCTCTGGGAAGCGCGACCGGTGGCCTACTATGCCTGGAGTGGCGTCGAGATGCAATCGAATTCCACCCAGATAGCCCGCGCTATCGCCCAGCTCTATGTCCTGACCGGTAGCCTCGACACTCCCGGTGGCAACGTTTTATTCCCGGCTGTGCCAGGCGGGAATGTCAGCGGTATAGCCCTGCTGCCGGCTGAAAAGCGCATGCGAGCCCTGGGCCTGCAAGCCCGGCCGTTAGGTCCATCCCGCTGGGGGTTCGTCACTTCAAATGAGCTCTACCGGGCAATCCTGGAGCAGCAGCCTTACAAGGTGAGCGGGTTAGTTGGCTTCGGCTCAAATCTGCTCCTCTCGCACTCCGACAGTCAATACGGCCGCAAGGCCCTGGCAGCTCTCGACTTCTACGTGCATGCCGACCTATTTATGAATCCCACAGCCGAACTGGCCGACCTGGTGCTGCCGGTGGCCAGCGCTTTTGAGCGCGAAGCTTTAAAGCTCGGCTTTGAGGGAAGTGAGGAGGCCCAATCGCTGGTGCAGTTGCGGCAGCGGGTAATCGAGCCCCGCGGAGAGGCCCGCTCCGATACCGAGATTATCTTCGATCTGGCCTGCCGGCTAGGTCTGGGTGAGCATTTCTGGAATGGGGATATCGAAGCCGCTTATCGCTACCAACTCCAGCCATCCGGCGTTTCACTGGAGGAACTGCGCGAGAAACCGGAGGGTGTGCGAGTAACCCTTCAGACCCGCTATCGCAAATTTGCCGAACGTAAGGACGGCGCCTTCCAGGGCTTCGCTACCCCCAGCCGAAAAATCGAGTTGTATTCCGAACAATTATTGAAACATGGCTACCCGCCTCTACCCGACTATGAAGCGCCTCAGGTCGGCCCGGTCTCGCGACCGGAGTTGCTCGCCCGTTTCCCGCTGATCCTCACCTGTGCCAAAAACACTTTGTTCTGTGAAAGCCAGCATCGCGCCATGCCTGGTTTGCGACGGCATGCTCCTGACCCGGAGGTGGAGTTGCACCCGCTGGCTGCCGGCGAGCGAAATATTGAATCTGGCGACTGGGTAGAAATCGAAACGCCTCAGGGTAGGGTCAGGGCCCGTGCCAGGCTAAATGATAGTCTTGAGCCGAATGTAGTTTGCGGCCAGCATGGTTGGTGGCAGGCCTGTCCTGAGTTAGGAATGCCAGGTTATGACCCCTTTAGTGCAGAAGGAGCCAACTTTAACCTTATTATCGGCAACGAGGCAATTGATCCGGTCAGCGGCTCAGTCCCGCACCGTGCTTATCTCTGTCAGATCCACCGTGCCGGTTAAGGTTACGGGGTTTCATCTTTGATAGAAAGCTTGAAAAGGCGCAGAATAATTTCCGCGTCAGGAAGATAAGCGTGGAATTTCTCCGGATCTTGAATGGCCCAGCGGGTCAAGCCATCCAGACAGGCGCTTACAACTGCCACCAGTTGGTCCGGGTCACCTGGCGCAACCTCGCCGCTGGCCTGACCTTCGACAATTAATTGTTTCATGGTATTCAGCAGCATTTGATAGCGCTCTCCGAGCAGTTGGCGGATATCATCAGGTAAGGCTCCGGCGTGCAGCGCATGATTAAGCAGTTGATAAACTTCAAGATTTTCAGGTTCACCACGCGCTGTTACGATATTTGAAATCAGCGTGGCTAGCCGCTTGCCCGGGCTACCTGGCATCTCCAGAATCTGCTGTGTCCCGGCAGCAGTAGCCGGGACTATTTGTGCCACCAGTGCGTTGAAGATAGCCTCTTTATCGGTAAAGTAGCGGTATGCCAGGCCAAGACTGATCTGAGCTTCAGTCGCGATGTCAGTGATGGTCGCCGCCATCCCTTTGCGGGCAAAAACCTTCCTGGCAGCCTCCAGAATCCGGATGCGCTGTATTTCGCGAATACGTTGATTCGCTTCTGATGTACGGGGCATATCTTCTCCGGGTTTCCCTCAGCTTAAAATGAATGAAATTTTCATTCATCATGTTAAAGCCTCAACCCCTCTCAGTCAAATTAAAAGGGTTACTCCGATAACTCTTTTAGTAAATTGAGAAACTCCTACGAGCCGTTATACTTCTACCGAAGTTACTTTGCCTGGATTCACGCCTGTACCTGTCTTCTGCTCTTAAACTTAAACCGCTTGTCCACTTTGCTTGAACCTGGCTGCCGAAAGAAACTCTATCGAATGCCTGGTGCGCCCTTCCACCGCCAGTTCGCCCAGTATCTCCCCGATGGCCGCCGCAAATTTAAAGCCGTGTCCCGAAAAGCCGCAACCGTAAACCACGTTGGACAATTCGGGATGGCGATCCAGGATAAAATGACGGTCGGGAGTATTGGTATACATACAGGTCAGGGTCCATTTGAGCGCCGCCGCGCCGCCTGGCATATAGCGATCTATCACCTGCTTTAACATCTGCACCTCGCCCGGTGCTACCTCCCGGTTAATCGTCCGGGGCGTACACACCTCCCCGATGTCGTGCCGCCCGATCTTAAGACCCTCTCCGGGCAGCGCCGGAAAGCCGTAATATTCACCCTCCGGCACCTCCATCAGATAGACCGGAAATACTTCCGGCAAAAATCTGGCCTCGTTATCCGGCTCAAAGTGAGCATTGACGATCCGCTGGACCTTGAGCGGTAGACCCAACCCGGCCAGCAGTTCAGCCGCCCAGGGTCCGGTGGTGATTACCAGGCGCTCGGCTGTGTAACTGCCCTGCGGCGTTTCCACCCGCACCTCGTTTGCGCTTGGGGCCGTCCAGCTTAGCACCTCTTCCTCGTGATGAATTTCCGCACCGTGCCGGGCTGCCAGGTCAAGCTGCGAGATTACACACAGTTCCGGATAAAGAATGCCACCGTTTTGCTCGTAGACCGCGCTTAAATTTTCGCTCAGGGAGTAGCCGGGAAAGCGCCGGTTCACCTCGGCGGCAGAAAGGTATTGGTGAGGCAACTTAAAGCGTTCGCAACTGGCCAGCGCTCCGCTCACAAAGGTGCTATGCGGTTCACCGATGGTCAGGCAGCCGGTTATTTTGAGCAGTTCAGTGCCACTTTCCGCTTCTAGTTCCCGCCATAATTCGTAAGCCCGTTGCACGATTGGGACATAATCCGAACCTTCCAGGTAAGCTTCCCGGATAATCCGGCTGGTGCCGTGCGAGGAGCCAAACTTGTGGCGGCGGGGGTTGGCATCAAGGCCCAGCACTCGGTAACCCCGGCGGGCTAAGTGGTAAACCGTGGCACTGCCCATAGCCCCTAAGCCGGCCACTATCACATCATACTGCTGATTTGCCATAATACCGAACCTTTCCAGAGAGATTTAGAGAAATTCTAAAGTTAAGTATAACTCTTTATTCCAGGCGTAAAAAGGTTTACGGCACAGGTGAGACGCTAATTATGCCAGCCGGTAAATCTGCTTGAGCAACTGGAATTCATTAAACAGAGTCGATTGTTTTACAAAATGAAGAGAATCTCCAGCAAGCAGGCATCGTTTTGAATAATCCATTAAAGCAAAAAGAGTAGTTGCAAGCCAACTACTCCGGTAAGATATATCGGATTCTTTTTAGAATCTTTCAGCCAGGTATTCCGGGAGGTGGTATTGTTCAGGCAATTCAATAGAAGAGCGGGCAGGGTTGGTAGTAGGTGCCGCTCCTTTTTCATATAACTGCTTTTCCAGGCGCGGCATAGTCTTAAAAATGCCGTAAGCCAGTTCGTCGCCTGTAATACCCACTATTTGTAAAAAATCTACCTGACCGGAGCGCAATTCGAAACGCGCCGGGTAATCCTGGGGGCGGGTAATAAACATTCCGCGCACTTTAGAATCAGGATACTGCGAACTGATAGGTCCGTTCAAAGGCATCCAATCGTGATAGGTGAAAAGTTTACCTTTTAATTTTTCGAAGTAAACCCCAATCTGGTAGGCCGATAAACGGTGCAAAACGTCTACCGCCCAGCCCGCCCGTTCGGGAGTGCGCAAGACGATCTCAAAGCCTGCGCCGCTGTAATTATTGCGATCAAGCTGAGCAGGGTCTTCGATCTTCCAGGGCTGGCTAAAAGCGCTGGTAACATAAAGCCAGTCGCTATGCTTTTCGTTAGGGGCAAATTCGATTACGGCAAAATGTAACCAGCTTTCTTCCAGTGAAGTATCAGGGCCAAGAATAGCCCGTAACGCTTCGGGACGCAGCGGCAAAACCGTTTTAGGTAAAGGTCCAAAAAATTCCTGGTAGACCCGCTCTTCACGATCCCGCCAGATATCTTCGAACCATAACATTTTTCCGAAATCAAAAACTTGTTCAGACATTAGCTTTATAGTTTCTAGTAAAATAAGGCAACCCTTCTTCATCCAGCGCAGGGTTGCCTTTAATTTCAGGCTTTATTTAATTTTGATGCGGCCGCCTGGTCTACCAGAAAAGTTAACTTACCCTGGCCTGGACGAATTAATTGGCTGGGATAAATCTGCGGCTGGTACTCGCCCTGCAAAACTTCGTGCAGAGGTGCGGCTTTGCTCTCACCCTCTATCAGAAAAACAACATTGGCCGCCCGGTTGATAGAAGGAGCAGTCAGGGTTATACGATTGGTATCCAATTTAGGAACAAAGTTGGCGGCTACCGGGCGACTGCGTTCTTGCAGCGCAGCCGTACCGGGAAAGAGTGAGGCGGTATGGCCATCCGGTCCCATTCCCAGGAAAATTAAATCCAGGCGCGGGAAATTTTCGGGAGAAGGGCCGCCTGCCTGGGCCAGTTTGAAGAATTGCTGCAACTCGCTGGCATAAGATTGAGCTGCTTCTGCCGGGTCATCCTCACCGTGCATACGGTAGACGTTCTGGGAAGGAATTGGCACTTTGCTCAAGAGAGTCTCGGCAGCCATGCGGTAATTGCTATCGGGATGGTCCGGGGGGACGCAGCGCTCGTCACCGAAAAAGACGAAAACTTTTTGCCAGTCTATACTACTGGCGTACGGTTCAGAAGCCAGAATCTGGTGAAGCGCCCGCGGTGTGTTACCACCTGAAAGAGCTACCGTAAAACGACCCTGGGCTTGAATAGCCTGTCCGGCCAGGGCCGCAAAACGGCGGGCGCCCTCCTGGGCTACCTCACCCGGCTGTTCAAACACTACCAGTTCGTAATTAGTATGATTTTCTTTATTTTCCATTTCCTGATCCCGCTCTACTGCCGGCTAAACTCCCCGGCAAGTTCCAACGCACTCTGGAAATACTGGTCGCGTCTGATCAGAGCCAGGTCCTGGCTCAATAAATCGGTAATGCTGGGACGAGGAAACATTACGTTACGCTTCATCAGAACTTTACCGTCTTCTTCTACCGAAGTCATGGCGTGATCATAGTCATCACTTAACTGAATGGAGAAAGTGGCGCTATGCGACTCACCTTCAGTATCGCCCGGCTTACTGGCTTTGATCTGGACCTGGGTAATGCCACCCAGTTCATCCACCCGGTCGTTATGACCATGTAAAGTGATAGTAAGGGGTGCGCCACGCTGGTTCAGGATTAAAGTGGCATTGGACCCGCGCCGCTGAAGATTGAAAGCCGGTTGCCAGTTCAGCAGGTTGCCTAACCAGCCAACCAGTAACAAAGCTTCCGAAAAGTTTGGATTATTATTATCATCGGGCGCTTCATAATGCAGTTCGACCGAGTCCACCTGCGAAAGATAAGGCAGGAAATGGGCATCGTCGAAGAAATCGGCCAGCAGATTGCGCCAAGCCGCCAGGCGCGACCAGTTCAAATCGCCCAGGGCTGTTTCGACGAACTGAGTTTTGGACAACTCGGCCAGGTGGGCAAAAGTAGCCGAAGGATCATCGAAATTGCGGGAGTCCACAATTAAGCGGTCTACCGTATCCATCAGATGCTGAAACAGCTCTCCTTCCAGCATCAGTTCCTTCGGCCAGTACAAAAGGACCGGCAGGTCAGGAACCAGCAGGGGCAGAACCAGGCTCCACAGGCCATCTGCGGCGGCACCCGTACCGATTACCGTAATCTGTTCACAGCAAACTTTCTTGCCGGTCGAGGTTGGTAGCTGGCAGTGAGCCGAAATAAGAGCATTAGTGCTGCTTTCCGGCACTTCCGGCTTGCGAACCAGCACAATCGCCCGGCAGGGATAGCTCCAGGTTAATTCTGCAATGGTGTCGGTCACTTCGGAGAGTTCATCATCGCCGTTGACACATATAACCAGGTTGAAGACACAGGCGCGCATCACGGGCTGCTCTTCTTCCCCGTCGCGCGGCTTGGCCGCAGCCTGCCAGAGAACGGTAAGACCTTTTTCAATATTCTCTAAACTTATGGTTTGAGCTTCACCGCGCTCAATAACTCTTTCCACCTCATCCACTACACCGGTTTCTTTACTTGTGGCAGAGGTTATCACGGTTTCTTTTTCTACACCGTTTTTGGGTTTATCCGTTACCTTCTCGCTCAATGTCGCAATCTCCTCTCAGGGTAACAGAGTTTCGCTGTAGAGGGGACCAAAAGGAATTATGTAAAATACTTTTCCTTTTGATCCCATGGAGCAGTAAAACCCTGAAAGCTACAACCGTCGCCAGTGCCGTCCGTCGCGCTCGATCAGTTCATCGGCTTCTTTCGGACCCCATGAACCGGCTTCGTAGTTCGGGAACTTGGGCGGCATGTGCAACTTCCAGCCATCCAGGATGGAAGTGACGATAGCCCAGGCCTGTTCCACTTCATCACGGCGGGTGAAGAGGGTTGAGTCGCCCAGCATAGCGTCGAGAATCAGGCGCTCATAAGCATCTGCCGATGCGACACCAAAGCTTTGTCCAAAGCGGAAATCCATGGTGACGGGCCGGATATTCATGGTATGGCCTGGCACTTTGGCGCCGAACTTGAGCGAAATACCTTCGTTAGGCTGGATTTGCAGAACCAATACGTTCGGTTCAAGGGGTGGAGTGCCGGGCGCGTTAAACAGACTATGCGGAGGTTGCTTAAACTGGAGAGCAATCTCGGTAGTTCGTTTGGGTAGCCGCTTGCCGGTCCGCAGGTAGATCGGTACGCCCGCCCAGCGCCAGTTGTCTACGAATAATTTAATGGCCACATAGGTATCGGTAATCGAATCGGGCGGCACGCGTTCTTCTTCGCGATAGCCCGGAACAGGCTGGCCCATAATCATACCGGGCCCGTACTGGCCACGAACTGTTCGCTCTACCACTTCGTCCGGGGTGAGAGTCTGGATAGCCCGCAATACTTTAGTCTTTTCATCCCGGATGGAGTTGGCGTCAAAAGTACCCGGTGGCTCCATACAGACCAGACTTACCAATTGCATCATATGGTTCTGAACCATATCGCGAATAGTACCGGACTCATCGTAGTAAGGACCGCGTCCTTCCACCCCCAGTTCTTCCGATACTACAATCTGGATATGATCTACATACTGGCGGTTCCAGAGCGGCTCGAAAATACCATTGGCAAAGCGGAAAACCAGGATATTCTGAACCGTTTCTTTACCCAGGTAGTGGTCAATACGGTAGACCTGATTTTCGCGGAAGACACTGGCGATAGTGTCGTTCAGTTCGAGCGCCGAAGCAAGGTCGTGGCCAAAGGGTTTCTCCACAATTATCCGTGACCAGCCTTCCGTACTGGACTTCTGGCGTCCCAGGCCCACCTGCCCCAGGTTGTGAATAATAGTGGGGTAGTCGCTAGGGTTGGTCGAAAGGTAGAAAAGGTGATTCCCTTTAGTTCCCAGTTCCTGGTCCAGTTTTGCCAGCAATTCAGCCAGCTTCTTATAGCCTTCCTCGTCAGAAAAGTTGCTCTGAACGTAATGAATGTTTTTACCGAAATGCTCCCAGACTGCTTCCTGCACAGGACGTCGCCGCGAAAACTTGTTGATCGACTCCCTGGCTTCAGCCTGGAAAGTTTCATCAGTATAAGGTCGCCGGGCAAACCCTACCACGCTAAAATTTTGAGGTAGCCGCCGTTCGAGCGCCAGGTTATAAAGAGCGGGCAATAATTTGCGGTGAGTGAGGTCACCGGTTGCACCAAAGATTATCATTACGCACGGATCCGGCGTCCGCTCCTGCTGAGCCCCCTGTCGAAGGGGATTTAGTGCTAGGGGCAGCGACGGCGAAGAAGCCATCATTGTCATGAAACTACTCTTCCTTAAATAAATAAGGTTATTATTAATAGACTATTCAAATACATCAAGCCATACAATTAAGGCAGCGCCGCAAGCAGCGCTACTTTGAACCGTTCCAGTCCCAGGTCGTTTCCATTGCGCTCCGGCCAGATCGAGAGTACCCGGCGGCCCCGCGCCTCCAGGGATTTATAGTCCTCGATAGCCTGGGCTTGCTTGATAAGGCTAAAACTGTACGGTTTTCCCGGAACCATCACATCTTCCGGGTCGGCAGTAACAATCTGGATAAGAACACCGTTGTTCACTCCTCCTTTGTGCAACTGCCCGGTAGAGTGGAGGAAGCGAGGACCATAACCTACCGTAGTCGCCACCCTCAACTTTTCCTGCACCAGGGTTCTTAGTTCGTGCAAAACGGCATTGTTAACTTCGCCCGGTGTTGTGTAAGCCTGAAAGGCCACATAATCTCCCGGTTTAACTTGCTCAAAAAGCTGTTCAAGTGCCTCTTTAGCGCTCTCTCCGGGACGGCCGGTATGGCGCAAACCGTCCGGGTCAGGCTGTATGTTCAATTGAGGCAACTGTCCACTCTGAGCGTACTCTGCCAGCAGTACCGCAGTTTTATCCTTGATCCTGGTGATATCGGGTTCCTCAAAAGGGTTTACCCCCAGAACCGCCCCGGCTACCGCAATCGCAAATTCCCACCTGAAAAATTCCGCAGCCAGATCATAAGTATTCGACAGCCGCAATCTAACCAGCGGATGTCCTGCCGCTTCCAGCTTTTTCAGCCTTTCTTCAATCCTGGTGTTACTCTGGTTCTCCAGTTGAAAGTAAACGAACAGCCGGTCAGAACCATAAGCTTCCGGGGCAAGCAACTCTTCTCCGGCCACCGGCAAGATACTATGACCTTCGCTGCCGGTATTTTCGGCGATTAGCTGTTCTACCCACAAACCAAATACCGAGATTTCTCGCGGCATCACCAGTGTAACTTTATCGCGGCCCTGCCGGGCTGCCGTACCAATTACGGCTCCCAGGTGCAAGCCGGGATTCTCCAGCCCAACCTTATGACATTCTTCAGCCATCGAAACAGCCCGGCTGATCATTTGATGAATATCATACCCTGATAGTACCGCAGGAACCAGGCCATAGTTCGATAAGACCGAATAGCGCCCACTGATGTCGGGTGGGCTGAGAAAAACCTCCCGAAAATTCAGCTCCCTGGCCTTTTTTTCCAGGGAAGAGCCAGAATCTGTTACAGCGACAAAGTTAGCTTCGGCAGCTTCGGGCTTTAAAGTTTTAACCTTATCATAAAAATACGCCAGAAAGGCCTCGGTTGCAACCGAAATGCCTTTCTTACTGCTGACAACAAAAAGGGTGCTGGCGGGATCAATAGCCTTTTCAATCTGAAGGATAAAACCCGGATCTGTCAGGTCCACAACTGTTAAACGAGGCGTGCCTTGAATCTGACCCAGGACCTGGCGCATAATTTCAGGCCCAAGCGTATTTCCGCCTACCCCTACCAGCACAATATGCTGGTAGTTCTCGAATTTGATATCCTGGGCTAGCGTAACCAGGTCTGCGGCCCGCACTTGAGCGGCTTGAGGCAAATCCAGCCAGCCGAGTTGTTTACTCAGCGTTTCCCGGCTGGCTTCATCTACCTTCCAGAGAGATGTATCCTTCTTCCAGAGCCGCCGAGCGAAATCTTCTTCTTCCAGCTCGGCGGCTACTGTATCAACGGCGTCTTGTAAATTACCGAGGCTTGCCAGCACCTCGATACTCATCTGGTAACCTCCAGCTCCTTTTGTATTTTCTGGCGCTTACCCTCGACCCCCTCCAGCATCTTGCTGAAGCTATCGGCAAAGCTCTTTACACCTTCCGCCAGCAACTGGGCGGTTACTTTCTCCATGCTGATACCGGCCGCTTCAAGGGCATCGATTTCTTTATGAGATTTATCCACGTCCTTGTCAATGGTGCGAGCGACCTGCCCGTGATCGGCGAAAGCGTCTACCGTCTGCGGAGGCATGGTATCCACAGTCTCAGGACCAATCAATTCTTCTACATAAAGGACATCCCGGTACTTGGGATTCTTGGTGCTGGTGCTGGCCCAGAGCATCCGCTGGCGATGGGCGCCTTGCTGTTCAAGCTTCTTGAAACGCTCGGTTGAGAAAATTCGCTCAAACCGCTCGTAAGCTAACTTGCTATTAGCGATGGCCGCTTTGCCCTTGAGGTTTTCCAGCTTCTCTTTCTCAGCGGCATCGTTGGTAGCAGCAATTTTCTCATCCAGCATTTTGTCTACCAGCGTATCCACGCGGCTTACAAAGAAACTGGCTACGCTCGATACTTTATCCAGAGGCTTTTTGCCACTGGCTGCCAGTTTCTCCAGGCCGGCGATGTAAGCATTCGCCACGTCTTCATAAGCGTCCAGGGAGAAGATTAGAGTTACATTGACATTGATGCCTTCGCCAATCAGGGTAGTGATGGCGGGAATACCTTCCGGGGTAGCCGGAACTTTAATCATAATGTTGGGCCGGTCAAGAATGCTGAAAAAGTTCCGAGCATCCTTGAGAGTACCTTCGGTATCATGGGCCAGGGTAGGCGATACTTCAATCGAAACATAGCCGTCTTTGCCGTTACTGCTATCGTAAACCGGGCGGAAAAGATCGGCAGTATTGCGAATATCTTCTACCGCCAGGGCGTTGAAGACTTCCTCGGCGTTTTTGCCCTCATTTACCAGGGTTTTAATCTGGTCGTCGTAATCGCTCCCGGCGCTGATGGCTTTTTCAAAGATGGTAGGATTACTGGTTACACCGCGTACTCCAAAGTTGTCAATCAGGTTCTGAATCTGGCCGCCTTTAATCAGACCTCGGGCGATATTGTCATACCATACACTCTGGCCGTAATCCAGTAGTTGCTCTAACGGGTTTTTGTTGGCCATAATATTTTCTCCTATTTATAAGGATGGAGGAAAAGGTGAAAGATGCCAGTGTTGCCGGTTAAAAAACCGCTGCCAGCACTTTAGCCCCTTTTCCTCTCACTTCATTCAAACTTCTTTTATGTAAAGCTCTAATAAGATATTTCTTATTGAGCCTGGCTTCTAGCTGTGACCTTCGTAGGGTTTGGTCGGTCCCACTGCAGTATCGCTGCCGTGCTGGAACTGGCCTTCCTTTTGTAGGTTCTCAATCTCGTCGCGAGCGACCTGACCGCTCTGCATGAGCAGTTGACCCAGTTTGGTCACTTCCTCAACCGTAAAGCCATAATGCTTGAAGATTTCGGCAGCTGGAGCGGAGGCGCCAAAATGCTCGATACTGAGCGATGCTCCCTGGCTGCCAACATACTTGGCCCAGCCCATTTCGACCCCGGCCTCAATTGAGAGGCGAGCTGTCACATCGTCAGGCAGCACCTGCTGCTTGTATTCCTTCGATTGTTCGTCAAAGAGTTCGGTACAGGGCATGCTGACTACACGGGTCGGAATACCGGCCTTCTCCAGTTCCGGCTGAGCTTTCAAAGCCAGGGGCACTTCCGAACCGGTGGCAATCAGGATCAGTTTAGGCTTCTGGCCATTGCCAGCTTCGCTTAAGATATAACCACCTTTGGCGACATTCTCGGCCGAAGCATACTTCGACTGGTCAATCACCGGAATCTTCTGGCGGGTCAGGATAATAACCGAGGGGCCACTCTGCTGCATCATAGTATGCCAGGAGTAAGCCGTCTCGTTAGCATCGCCGGGCCGGAAGACTTTCAGGCCAGGGATAGCCCGCAGGGCCGCGAAATGCTCGATAGGCTGGTGGGTCGGCCCGTCCTCGCCCAGACCGATACTGTCGTGAGTAAAGACAAAGATGCTGGGGATATGAGCCAGCGCCGACAGACGAATGGCATTGCGCATATAGTCGGAGAAGGTTAAGAAGGTCGACCCGAAGGCGTAAACTCCACCGTGATACGACATGCCGTTGACAGCCGCAGCCATAGCGAACTCGCGAACGCCGAAGAAAATATGCCTGCCGCTGTAGTCACCCAGGCCACTATCAGGGGCCTCGAATTTGTGTTCCTCGGGAATGGCTTTGGTTGACTCGGAGAGGTCAGCCGATCCGCCCAGGAAGGTAGGGATTTTCTTGGCCAGGGCGCTCACCACTTTACCGCCGGCATCGCGGGTAGCTACATCCTCGCCGCTGAAAGTCGGCAAATCAGCATTCCAGCCTTCAGGCAATTTGTGCTCAAATGCGGCAGTCAGAGTAGCCGCTTCCTGGCCGTAAGCCTGGCGATAGGCTTCGAACTTTTTATTCCACTCGGCCTCAGCCTGGGCGCCTTTTTCTCCGGCATCACGGAAGACCTTCAGCGCTTCATCCGGCACATAAAAATCCTGGTCAACCGGCCAGCCCAGGTTCTGCTTGGTAGCCTTGACTTCATCGGGACCCAGCGGGTTACCGTGAACTTTAGAAGTATCATGTTTGTTGGGGCTACCGTAGCCGATATTGGTATGAGCCAGGATCAGAGTGGGCCGGTCTTTGACCGCCTTTGCGGCCTGAATGGCCCGGTCAATTCCTTCAACATCGGTCGAAGCATTGGGCAGGTCAATAGTGTGCCAGCCATACGCCTGGAACCGCTTTGCTACATCCTCGGTAAAGGCCAGGTTAGTGGGAGCATCGAGCTGAATTTTGTTATCATCATAAATATAGATTAACTTGCCCAGCTTGAGATGACCGGCCAGCGAGGCGGCTTCAGAAGCAACCCCTTCCTGCATATCACCATCACCACAGAAAACATAGGTATAGTGATCAATGATGTCCTGGTCTTGTTTGTTAAAGGTGGCTGCCAGGAAATGTTCAGCCATGCCCATGCCAACACCATTTGCAAAGCCCTGTCCCAGCGGGCCAGTGGTAGCTTCCACGCCCGGTGCCATGCCGTATTCCGGGTGACCCGGCGTCATCGAGCCCCACTGGCGGAAGTTTTTAAGCTGGTCAAGAGGAAGATCATAACCCGTCAGATAGAGCATAGAGTACAATAACATCGAAGCGTGGCCGTTCGAAAGGATAAAACGGTCGCGGTTAATCCAGTGGGGGTTTTTGGGATTAAAGCGCATGTGGCGGGTCCAGAGGGTATAAGCCAGAGCCGCCATGCCCATAGGCGCTCCCGGGTGCCCGCTGTTAGCTTTTTGTACACCATCCACAGCCAGGAACCGGATGGTATTAATACATAATTGATCCAACTGGTCAGTGGTCAATTTCTGTTCAGATGCTGTTGTCAAAATCCGAGCCTCCTATTTTCATTGCTTTTATTTTTAGCGTAATCGAAATTCCGCTTTAAAATACAGTCTGTTACCACTTTATAATGAGCATGAGCTTCAAGGCGCGATGTTGTAAAAATAGCTGATAAATTTTTACTACTACTTCTTTTATTATTCCTTCTTCTCTCTTCTCTAATCTCGTTGCTAATCCGTACTGATTAAAACATCATAAAGTTTTTTCTGGCGTTCCATGGCCTGCACATAGACTGAATGACGTTGGGCATCAGGTTGGTAAGTACGATCAAAGCTGAATTCGGCCTTATCAAGGGTTCCAGCGCGGGCATTTTCAGCAGACGCAGGCATTTCACCGGCAGGTAACTCGCTATCATTCCTTATAACCAGGGTAGCATTATTTGCGCCACCTGCCGAACCCTGCCCGGCCTCACTTCTACCCTTTAAGTCGCCGAAAGCGCCCAGTTGTTCCAGGGCCAGCAGAGCTGCTCCCCGGCTGGTAGTTTCGCCCTCCGCC
Organism: Chloroflexia bacterium; assembly: GCA_036261665.1. GTDB lineage: Bacteria > Chloroflexota > Chloroflexia > Chloroheliales > Chloroheliaceae > 54-19. The sequence goes on along the minus strand of DATAKM010000072.1, from coordinate 53,706 downwards.
GAAGCAATTACAGGCCGGTTCAAGACATCGGCCAGAATTTGCATCCAGGCGGGAGAGTTTAGTAAAGCGCCACCGCTGGCAATAATCTGCGAGGCAGCAGGCAGGTTATCGGCCATTATTTGATGTAAGAAGCCGAAACGGTAAGCAATACTCTCCATACCGGCCCGCAAGATTTCGAGTGGGGAGGTATCCAGGCTTAAACCGGTGATAGCGGCGCGAGCGTTGGCGTTCCAACCGGGGCTGCGTTCTCCGGTTAGAAATGGCAGGACCGTCAAACCATGCGAGTCCGGCGCCATTTCACTCAATTCCTTTTCGCTTTCCTCGATGGTGGGTAACAGGAAATTACGGCGCATCCAGGCGAAGAAGTTTCCACCTTCACTCAGGGCGCCCCCGATGACAAAGCGAGAGTAATCAGCGTGATAACACCACAGGCCCCAGGGAATGTTCACTCGCTGCGCGGGATAAACTACCCGCATAGCGCCGCTGGTACCGATCATCACGGCAATGCGATCAGGCGAAAAACAGCCACTACCCAGGTTACCCGCCGCACCATCACCCACCGCAGGATACCAGGGAATGGAAGCGAGAGTGGGCCAGCGCCTGGCAAATTCAGGCGTCAGCCCGCTCAACGGGGTATTCAAGTCACCCAGGGGAGCCAGTTGCTCTACCTGAATGCCTGATATCTTCAGCATTTCAGCATCCCACTGGCGCAGATTTTGATCGAGCAGACCCGTTCCGCTCGCCATCGACAGGCTACAGACAGTTTTACCAAAAATTTTCAGGAAGAAAAATTCGCCAAAAGAGAGCCAGGTGTGGGTCTGCCGGAAAACAGCCGGTTGCTCAGAGGCTATCCAGCGCAGTTTGGCCGGAAAGTAAGTAGGGTGGATTTTACAACCGACCCGGGCATGCAGCGCCCGTTCATCTACTTCGCTGGCCAATTGGCGAGCGACTTCAGCGCTTCGGGTATCGGCCCAGGTTAAAAGGGGAGTGGTGGCCTCTCCTTCTGCGTCAATGCCCATCAGGCTATGCCAGAAGGTATCAATCGCCACCCCATCAATCTCGCGGGCCAGGGGTCCGGCCAGTTCAAGCAGTTGGTCTATAGCGTTAAAGACTATGTGAAGAAGTTCGTCCGGGTTCTTTTGCACGCCACCGTCTGGCGTGGTTTCAAGCTGGTAGGTAGTCTTTGTTTCCAGTCCATCAAGGGTACGGCCCTGACCATCATACAGGCTTGTACGTAGGGAACTGCTGCCGACATCGAGTGCCAACACCAGGGGCTTTACTGCTTCTTGCTTTGAGATACTACCCATCGCTTTGCTTAATCGCCTTTCTACTTATAAGCCAGTTGACTTTTTGTGCAGATGACATTATCTCACAAAGGTTCTACCAGTTCAAGTAGCTTTTGATGAGTATGTCGAGCAAATAAAAGCGTTAGGTTGACCAGGTTTGGACATGTCTTATTATACAGAAGAATGCAATAGTAGAGTACCACAAAGAACCGGAAAAAGAACAGGAGAATCAAAAAACTGGAGTCTGGCTCCAGTTTTTGATTTCTGCAAAAAATTAAGGATGACGTCCGAGAATTACTTGCGGATACCGAGCTTACCGATAACGGTACGATAACGCTCTACATCGCGCTGGCTCAAGTAAGCCAGCATGCGGCGGCGGCGTCCAACCAGTTTCAGCAGACCACGGCGCGAGTGGTTATCGTGCTTGTGGATCTTCAAATGCTCAACTAACTGATTAATGCGTTCGGTCAGCAGCGCAATCTGGACTTCCGGAGAACCGGTATCGCCATCGTGCGTCTCGAATTTTGTCATTATCTCAGCTTTTTCAGCTTTTTGCAGCGACATTTAGCAAACCCCCTTTCGATTTTGGGATAGTCGAAGTTTTTGGATTCGGTCAGGTCGCCGCAGTACATTTTCTTCCTTAACAGAAAATTGCAACCTGTCACCCTTCTCTATTGCTTCTATAATTAGTTTTTCTTCTCTTAAAAGCGCTGTAAGCAGGGCATAACCCGGGCCACTATACTTAGTGCGCTAACGTAGGGCATTATAACACACTGCCCTGTGAGTTGCAATCAAGCTCAAGCCCGGGGTTTCCTGCCCTGCTTGCGAGCCTGCCGCAAAGCTTCCTGCACTCGCCGGGATTGTTCCGCCGCAGCTTCAGCCTGGTCAGGAGTAATCGGGTGCGGGCTGAAACGGGCTTCCTCATATTCACCGCTCAATTGCTCGACATCAACGCTCGGCGCAATATCTTCCCGCCGTTCAATCCGCTCAAAACGAGTCTGTAGCTCTGTAGCGTACTCATGAGGAGTCTGGAAAGGCTTACGAGCCAGGCCGGAGCGTTGCGCTCTGCGGAGAGTTTGCCGGTAATGATAACGCACCCGCTCACGCGGGTCGCCGGGTTCGCTCTCGCGTCCAAAGCGCCTGAGCCAGCCGCCTCTACTTCGGCCAGAGGTTTCGATTCTTTCGCTCGGCCCTTCCTTGCCGCGCCGCAACAACCCCCGAAGGGCGGCCAGCAAGTCTTTAAAGGTTTGAGCGACACTGGAGAGCCACTGTCCAGCAGAAAAGCGCGGCAAGCGCAGGTGTAAACGCATGTTTTGCAGTAGACCGGAACGCAAAATTAGCCAGAGCAGACCGGCTACAGCCAGCGTTACGGTGACAATCAGGACCAGTAGCACAAACCATTGCGGTAAGCCCACCGGGGATTGTTGCGGAGGTAACTGTTTGGGCGGCGGCGGGGGAATATCGGGAGCCTGGCGCCGCTGCAAATCCTGCATAAAGTTATCAAAATTAGCCTGGCCCACCTGTATGTTAGCGGAGTGGGGTAGTATAAGAGCAATAAGTGCCACGATCAGGCCCAGTGCAAGCCCATAAATCAGCCAGCGGCGCGGCATAGTGGCCGGAACAGGTAGCTCTTTTACCTGCCAGGATGTGCGCAAATATCGATAACGCGCCAGAAAGAGAGTCAGCAACATGAGCAGGACATAAGCAACGGTAAGTCCAATCGCTACATTCTGCTGAAAAGAAACCGGGCCGTTAAGAGTGAGCAGGGTAAAAAGAGCCAGGCAGACTCCCAGCAACACTCCGCTCAGCGTCAGGCGCCCGCGCATTTCTTTGTAACCCTGGGCACGATTGACCCACCCGGTAGTGCCGATTGCTCCCCCGCCTTTCTCAGCCAGGACTTCCTCCGGTCTTAAAAAGAATGTGAGGACATGCCGCCCGTTGGACTCCGCTTGCGAAGTCACCCAGAGAGCTATAACAAAGTTAATAATAAAACCTAAAGAGAAGAAAGTGACAGGTGTGCTTACCCAGTTCGAAGCGTCGTGAAGTAACGCAGCGGGGTTTGACAGGTATGGAACCAGCCGCACAAACAGGGCCAGAATCAGCACTTTTACCAGCCAGACATCAGGATGCTCGTGGCGCTCCTCTTCACCCAGGGTACGACCCCGGTAGAAAAAGGCTAAAAAGATAAAAGGTATAAAGCCGGCCCTGGCCCACTCATCGCCGGGCACAATCGTAGCGTAATCCCCCAGCGAAAAAAGCAAAATCCAGCCCCAGGCCAGGCAGCTATAGAGAGCCGCCAGCAGCAGGCCAAAAAGCAGCCATTCGTGTTCGGGGGGCCGGAACTGCCGGATGAGCGCAGCTTTCCTTTCGGCCAGTTCGCGCAAAAGCTGGCTCTCTTTTTCGTCAGGCCGTTTTTTAGAACCCTTCGAAGTATCAAGCCGCTTTTTAAGTTCCTGTAACATGCCCCTGGAAAAATTAATCATCGGCCTGCGCTTCGCCAATATTTACCGGTTGCGCCCCGGTCACTTTTAAGAGGTCGGCAGGTGCCAGGCGCAAATTAAGGCCGCGCTGGCCTCCGTTTACATATATTTGCTCAAGCTCGGTAGCCTGTTCGGCAATATAAATTCTAAAATTCTTTTGTAAGAGCGCCAGGGCTGAAATTCCGCCTACCAGTAGCCCGGTCAGGCTTTCCGCTTCTTTCTTGGAAGCCATTCTTAACTTTTTTTCGCCAACGCTACTACCGAGGGTCTTCAGATCCAATTCGCGGTCGCCCGGCACCATTACCAGAAGCGGGCGGCCCTGGCCACTTTCGGGCAGAACCACCAGCGTTTTATAGACCATATGCGGCGAAACGCCCAGGGCCTCGGCAGCGCCATCCGCCGAGTGAATTTCAGAAGAATAAGTGAAGGCCTGATAACTCACTTTGCGGGCGTCCAGTACACGCATGGCATTGGTTTTGATAATTTGTTCTTTTTTTGCCATTGGTTATGTTCTCTGTAAAGAGTGTAACAAATTGATAACAGTTTATTGACAATTAGATGCTAAACTATTTATTGAAGCTAACCAGGCCTGTTTGCCGGATAAATCTGGAGACAGAACCGGGTAATTAATTACGAAACAGGTAACCCTAAAAGGAATTATCCCATTAAAGCAAAAGCAGGGCAAATTTTGAAACATTTCCCGGCCTTGAAGGGTCTAAATTATAAAATAGGATGTGCAGCAGTCGTAGGTGTAGTTTAACATTTTTACTAAAGATTTCCCGGGCTTAATCTTAGCTTCATTTATAAGAGATATAATTGTAGATTAAGTTGACCTGTACGAGCTTGCAAGTGTAAGACCGCTAAACATTGAGAACCAGGATAGGTAATTTACGAATTGCGTGTTTTATCAGAAAGTTTCGAATAGAGCCTGCCGCCTGAGAGCAGGTGTAGGGCAGGAGGAGAAGCGTATCTACCAGAGAGAATGTAGCATACCGCCTCCTTACAAAATATTTGTCGATTTACTTGTCGAAACTTAAGATGAAACTTTGAAGGCTATAATTGCGTAAAGGTATTAGCTAACTAAGCTAATCCTGATACGCCTTTCTCCACACGGTTATCCTTCTGAGAAGTCAGAAAGGATAGTGAACGGAGAGTGTAGATAAAGGATGTGACGTGATGGATCAGAATGATCGCACCGAACGCGCAAAACAGCTTAGGGAGTCTGTACCGGGTGTTAACCCGGTAGATGCCAATGAGAAGTCGCCAGCAGCCAGCGAACTGGACTCCTTTACGGAACAGGACTACGCGGTTGAGTATGCGAATGAGGAGGCTGATTTGACCGGTGCGGCAATGGCTGTTCATCCTTTTGGTAGTGCCAATACTACTGGCAGGGATGATCAGGAAGCTGTCAGGAACGTAACTGGAAGGCGGGTAGTTGAACCCACCGCCGCGCAGAACGAAGCCAACCGAGAAGAAGAAGCTATTGCCAGGCGGGTACTGGACGGAGATACGGAAGCTTTCTCCGAACTGATAGATCGCTACAAAGTAGCCGTCTATAACCTGTGTGCGCGAATGCTTAATAGCCCTGAGGAAGCGGAAGACGCTGCCCAGGAGGTTTTCGTGCGCGCTTATACCCAATTGCACAGTTACCAGCCGGGTCGACGCTTTTCTACCTGGTTGCTTTCGATTGCCAGCCATTATTGTATTGATCTGTTGCGCCGTCGAAAACCGCAGGTAGACCTGGATACTATCGCCTTCTGGAAGCAGAGCGAACAACCGGAACCGGAAGAGACCGCCATGACCGGCGAAACTCGCGACGAAGTGCGCGAACTGCTCAATAAACTGCCGGAAAAATACCGGGGCGTAACGGTTCTGCGTTACTGGCATGACCTCTCATATGATGAAATTGCTGAGGCTACCGGGCTATCGGTGGCGACCGTAAAGACGCGCCTGTTCCGCGCCCGCGAATTGCTGGCAAAAGAACTGGAAAGGCAGCGCCAGAACGAAAGCCAGAATGGCCAGCCCGAATCCAAACGCGCCAGGCCCCGCGCTCTGGTCAAGAGAAATAATGCGGTGAATAGTAATGCTGAATAGTAAATTGTCAAAGGGGATCAGGTATGTTCTGCCGTGAAGTAAAGTTGTCTTTATCGGATTATCTGGATGGGCAACTCGACCACAATCGGACCCGTACCCTGGAAGAACATGTGGCAACTTGCCCTCCCTGTCGAAAGCTGCTGGAATTAATGGAAGCTATCCCGGCGGCTCTTCAAACGGATCGGATGCTGGCCCCCAGACCAGAATTTACTACCCTCGTCATGCAACGAATTGTTGTCCGGCAACATCTCGACTCCGGCACAGGCTCTCTGCATACTCACACTGAAATTAGCAGTTATGCCGTGCAATCCTCCCCTTTTCAAGTCAGCCCCAGCCCTGAAGAGCAAGCTGGCGCATTGGCTTCGGAAACTGACTCAGCCGAACCTGAGGCGAAAATAATCTCCCTGGCAGAGCGCCGTGCGCAACGTTCAAGGACTCCCGGAGATTATGTCTTACGCTTTTCTTCCCTGGCCGCTGCTTTTGTATTAATTGCCGGGGCTGGCCTGTATGTAATGACTCAATCCTCCGGCAGCGCTACGGGCGCGCCAACTGCCGCCGTTTACGTAGCCATTCAAGGCTTCGCCGATACCGTACGCAACGCTTTGAGCAGCCCGGTCGAAGTCGCGGCAGGGGTTATAATTGCCGCCGCTGTCCTGATTGGCCTCTGGTATACGCTCAAAACCTTGAATGCTTCTCAGCAACCTTCGAATGAAAGTAATAATCAATCGGTGGATCCGGTAAGACGCCGGGCCTGAGAAGACCGGAGCGAACAGCAAAACCGGAATTAGAATCAGATTACAATTTTGTAACAAGCTCAGGAAGAGGTGAGATTTAGATAGTCACCTCTTTTTTTGTGCGCTATAATAAGCTAGATTTGAAATAGATTCTAAATTCGAAGAAGAAATTAATGCTCAGGTTAAACCCTTTTCCTCGTGACCCTGAATTAAATACCGCCTTAGATATCAATGCGCCTGCCAGCGCTAAAAAGCTAACTGCCGGTATCCGGCTTGAAAAGATTGAGAAAGTCTACCCGATGGGGCGACGCCAATATCACGCGCTGCGCGGCGTAGATCTTGAAATTGAACCGGGCGAGTTTGTCGCGATAGTCGGGCCAAGCGGCAGCGGCAAGAGTACCATTCTAAATATCCTTACGGGTATCGACCGCCCCACCTCTGGTGCAGTCCGGATTGGAGACGTTACGCTCGCCGGAATGAGCGAAAATGACCTGGCCCGCTGGCGTGGGGAATATGTGGGAATCGTCTTCCAGTTTTTCCAGCTTCTACCGACCCTGACTGCCCTGGAAAATGTCATTCTGCCCCTGCACCTGAGCGGAAGCAAAGCCCGCTGGCAGGGTGAAGAACGCCGTCAACGGGCCCTGGCTAACCTCGAACTGGTCGGGCTTTCCGACCATGCCGGGCACTTACCACATGAATTATCGGGCGGCGAACAACAGCGCATTGCGATTGCCCGCGCCCTGGCTAACGACCCACCCCTGATTGTGGCCGATGAACCGACCGGTAATCTCGATTCGGAGACCGGCGAAATGGTTTTCGATATTTTCCGGCGATTGGCCGATGAAGGCAAAACAGTCGTTTATGTCACCCACGACCCCAACCTGGCGCGGCAGGCTCGCCGCTTGATCCAGGTCCGCGACGGACAGATCGTGGCGGATATGCCGGCCCATCTCTTTTAAGGGCTTACCAGACTTTAAGATCATTGACTGAAGGAGTGGCCTGTACACTTCTTATTTTATTACTGCTTCTTTTTAGTTTGCCGGTAGCACCAACTCTGCCTATAATCAAATCTCTTTCCCATATTTAAAAATATAGACAGGAGCAGGTAACGTTCAGATGATCTATTTTGAAGACATGAAGGAAGGTGACGTAATAGAACTGGGCAGCCGCAGCGTTTCCAGGGAAGAGATTGTTACCTTCGCCACAGAGTACGATCCGCAGCCCATTCACGTAGATGAGAAAAAAGCAGAAGAGTCGATCTACGGGGGGATTATCGCCAGTGGCTGGTTAACCGGTTCTATCCTGATGCGCTTGCTGGTGGACAATCTTCTTAATCATACTATCAGTATGGGTTCTCCCGGTATAGATGAGTTGCGCTGGATACGCCCGGTCCGACCAGGAGACACCCTGACGGCCCGCCTGACTGTAGTGGAAACCCGGCCATCCAATAGTCGTCCGAACCTGGGTATCGTGCGTTCACGCAGCGAGATGTATAACCAGAATGGCGAGCTGATTATGACCGTACAGGCTACCAATCTTTTTGGGAGACGCCCTGCTCAAGATTAAGCGGGGAGAGCTGGGGATTTTACATTTCTCGAAAGATTAAGGCCAGCGAGGCCTGTCAAATCAAACTGGCCGGATTGTGATAAAATAGCTCTCCATGAACAGAGAGAGTCGAACTTCTACATACAATAATCCACCTCCGCCGAACACGCCAGCCGGAGAGGCTGTTCCTGCTCGCAATGAAACGGCCGCCAGGCGAAGCCTGATAAGCAGCACCCTCCTGGTGATGGTCGCCACTTTGCTCAGCCGCATCCTGGGAGTAGGGCGTGAAATAGTCTTTGCTAACCATTTTGGTACCACCGCCGAAGCGGGGGCTTACCGCGCGGCCTTTCGAGTTCCCGATACGCTCTATCTACTGATTGTGGGCGGGGCGCTCGGTTCATCGCTCATCCCGGTATTTAGCCGCTTCCTGGGACAAAACGACCAGGAAAAAGCCTGGAGGCTGGCCAATACGGTGGTTAATTATGCCATGATGGTGCTGGTAGCCTGCTCGGCCCTGGCATGGTTACTCACTCCTGTCATTGTCCAGACTATTCTTGCCCCTGGCTTCGACCCAGCATCCCAGCAACTCACCATTGAGCTAACCCGTACCCTGCTCCTACAACCCTTCTTTATGGGACTAGGCGGAATTGCCCTGGCTCTGCTAAATGGCAGCGAGCGTTTCTTCTGGCCCGCCCTCGCCCCCCTGATTTACAATTTTTCAATCATAGCCGGGATAATCTTTCTCTCAGGGCCTTTTGGGATTCAGGGAGTCGCCATTGGGGTAGTAATTGGTGCTGCTCTCTACCTGCTGGTGCAGTTACCCGCCCTTATCAGGTTAGGTTTCTACTGGCGACCCGTTCTGGACTCAGAGGCCCCTGGAGCAAAACAGGTGCTGGTGGCTTTAGGACCGCGTTTGATGGGACAGGCGGCCTTCCAGGCCAATTTTTTTGTAGCCACCAACCTGGGTTCGGGACTGGTAGATGGAACCAGCCGAGTAGCCGCTTTCGAGAATGCCTACCAGTTGTTTATGCTGCCTCACGGCATTTTTGCAATCAGCCTGGCTACGGTAGCCTTTCCTGCTATGGCCCGCCTCTACGGACAGAACGATATGGTGGGTATGAAGCATACTTTAACCTCATCCCTGCGGCAGGTGTTGTTTTTCGCCCTGCCCGCCGCGCTGGGTCTCGGTATCCTGGCCCGCCCTATCGTGCAAACCCTCCTGCAATCGGGCCAGTTTAATACTGAAAGCACCGAACTGGTGAGCCAGACTTTGTTCTGCTTCAGCTTTGGGCTGGTTAGTTACGGCGTGGTGGAAATCGTGACCCGGGCCTTTTATGCCCTGCACGATACCCGCACCCCGGTCACAGTAGCCCTGGTGACGGTGGCATTAAACCTTGTCTTAAGTATGATCCTGATACATCCCCTCCAGCAAGGCGGCCTGGCCTTAGCCCTTGCCTTCAGCACAACTCTTGAGATGATTCTGCTTACCTGGTTGCTGCGCCGCCGGATTGGACCATTTGAATTAAATGATAGCGGCTCATTGATCCTTGCGATTTTCAAAATTGCGGTCGCTGCGGATATAATGGGCGCGGTGCTGTTGCTGGCGCTACGGCTTCTGGAAGGGCCGCTCGAAAATGGCGGCAAACTGGTAACCCTCGTGCTGACCATCCTGCTGGTCGGGTTGGGCGGCGCAGTCTATGCCGGGGCTGCTTACCTGCTGAAGCTGGATGAATTGCGAAGCGCCTTGCGCCGCTTTATAAGAAGATAGTGCATTTAGAAGCTATCTACAGGCAAAACATAACTAACAGGGGATAGAAACAGAATGTCAACTATTGAGAAACGACCTGTAAGGCCCGAAGATTTAAACACCATGAAATTTCTGGGTGAAGTAACTCTCGCGCCAGATGCTCGACAGCTTTTTTATGATGTATTTTATGTCAATCAGGAAAAGAATATTTACCAGGGCGAAATCTGGCAGCTAGATCTGACCGGCAAAGAGGCTCAACCGCGCCGCCTGACTGCCGGGCCGCGCCGCGATAGCCAGCCACGCCTCTCCCCGGATGGTACAAAATTGGCCTTTCTGTCGGATAGAGGTGAAGATAATAAGAAGCAGCTTTTTGTTTTAGAACTGGGGCAGCCCGGCGAAGCGCGCCAGCTAACTCGCTTCAGGAATGGCGCGAATAGTTTCGCCTGGTCCGGCGATAGTCGCTACCTGGCAGTCCTGACCGAAACGCCCGATGATGCCGACAAAGCTTCCAAATATAGCCGCCCTGAGTCGCCCGAGGAACGCCGCGAACGCGAAGCGAAAGAGCAGGAAGAAAAACGGGTGGGTGGCAACCCCGTTACCTTCGACCGGGTGAAGATGCGGGCGGACGGGCGCCGTAGCCTGATTCCCGGCGATGCCCATGTACAAATCTGGCTGGTGGACAGCGCCGCGCCCGAAGCTGAACCGCGCCAGCTTACCAGCGGCCCTTTTAGCGTAATGGACCCCGCTTTCTCGCCCGATGGCCGGAAACTGGTCTTCAGCTCTACTCGCGACCAGCAGCAGGCCGATTTTACCTCTATCAGCGATTTGTGGCTGATTGAGCCCTTCGGTGCTCAGCAAGAACCGCTCAAGCTGACCGGTAGCAAAGGTCCGGCCCACGCGGCAGTCTGGTCGCCTGATGGCACAAAATTGAGCTTTGTAGGCCATACTCATCCTAAAGATGGTTCGTACAAAGAACTGCCCCATGTCTGGGTGCTGGAGGTGAACGATAAGGGAGCGGCAGGCGAACCGCGTTGCCTGACCACTAACTTCGACCGGCACTGCGTTAACCTGGTGAACAGCGATGCGCGGGCGTCGAAAGATGTGGAACTGGCCTGGAGTAAGGATAGCCGCGAAATTTTCTTTGCCGCTACCGACGGTCCGAACGTCAATCTCTTCCGCGTCCCGGCGGATGGCAGCGCCGAACCTACCGCATTAACTACCGGCCAACATCAAATATATGGCATAAGTGCCGCCCCGCAGGCGGATCAAGTTGCCTACACCTGCGCTTCCTGGAACAGCCCTGGCGATGTTTATATTCAGTCGCTAGAAAAAGGCCAATCCGAAGCGCGGCGTTTGACCGAATTAAATCGCGATTGGCTTAGCGAGCTCTACTTTGCCGAACCGGAAACCATCCGCGTACCGAGCGCAGACGGTACGGTCGAAATTGAAGGTTGGCTGATGAAGCCACAGGGCTTCGATCCTTCGAAAAAGTACCCGCTGCTGCTGGAAATTCACGGCGGACCGCATACCGCCTATGGTCACAGCTTCTACCAGGAATTTCAGATGCTGGCCGGGCAGGGATATGTAGTGCTTTATACCAACCCGCGCGGAAGCGTCGGCTATGGCTACGACTTTGGCGCATCCATTTACAATGACTGGGGCCACCACGATTACGACGACATTATGGCCGCAGTAGACTACGTTATCGGGCAGGGCTACATTGATACCAGCCGCATGGGTGTGACCGGCGGCAGTTATGGCGGCTATATGACCAACTGGATTATCGGCCATACCGACCGCTTTAAGGCGGCTCTCTCCCAGCGCTGCGTAAGCAACCTTGTAACGATGTACACCCTTTCCGATATCAGCTTCGGCTTTGTGGAGTCGGAGTTCGAGGGGGATATCTGGAGCAACCCGCGCATCTGGGAATGCTCACCAATGGCCCATGCCAACAAAGTCAAGACGCCGACCCTGCTGCTGCACAGCGAGGCGGACTTCCGCTGCCCGATTGAACAGGCTGAGGAATTTTTCTTTGCCCTCAAGCGCAACGGCTGCGAAGTACAACTGGTGAAAACTCCCGGCGAGGATCATAACCTCTCCCGGAGCGGTAGCCCGGACCACCGGGTAGGCCGTCTGCGGCGCATCTCGGAGTGGTTTGAAAAATATCTGTCGGCCTAAAACTGGCCTCTAACTTGCTGCGCCTGTCCAACAGGATAGGCGCAGCATATTTAATGTAAGTTATGTTTTTTGGTGTAAAAATTAAATGGCAAAAAAACCAAAAGAAAAACGCGAACCGGAGATAGTGACAGGCCTGCGCCTGCTCGATATGGCTTACGGCGGGGAAGTAGTAGCCCGGCTTAACGAAGCGGCCCAGCCCTTAAATCTTCCGAACACGCTGGATAACACACCGGGCGAAACAGCCGATATCCAGCCTCAGTCCGAGGAGGAAGGCGAGTTTCAGCCGCTTAACGAGCCTGTTTCGCTGCCTGAAAGCCCCTCCGCGCCTGCCGCTTCGCAGGTAGTCTTTGTGGCTGGCGGCTTACCGGGTGAAGTGGTAGACGTGCAGCTTTACCGCCGTAAAAAGAGTTTTTTAAAAGCCAATGTGCTGAAAGTGGTCGAGGCCGCCCCTGAAAGGGAGGAAGCACCCTGCCCTTACTTTGGCCTGGATAAGTGGCCCAACTGTGGCGGTTGCCAGTGGCAGCACGCCTCGTATGATGCGCAGTTGCAGTACAAGCACCGCATCTTCCGCGACCAGCTTGTGCGCCTGGGCGGCTATCATAATAGTGAACCGCCGCTTTTGCCCCCGGTAGGAGCCAGAAGCGCCTGGGGTTATCGCAATAATGTTGAATTTCAGGTGGATGAGCAGAGTGGGCGGCCTTCCTTCCACCGCCAGAACAGTATCCGCCTTGTTCCGGTGCAGTCCTGCCACATCTCGCACCCCCTGATAACCCTGGCGATTGAGCCGCTTACTGCTGCCCTGCAAAAGCACCTGCCAAAAAGAGTCCACCAGGTAACTTTGCGGGTGGGACCGGTCTCTGGCGATAGCCGGGTGTCCGCCGAGGAAATAACGGCCCTGGCTCCTTATAATACGGACCAGACGGCTCGGCAGGGAGCCGAAGAACGCTTTCTAGCCTATACCCCGCTGGAAATCGCCATGCAACCCACGCGCCCGACCTTGCTAATGGTGTTAAGAATGTTAGGCGAGTGGTCAGTAAACGACTTAAAACCGTTTGTTGCCGATTTAGAAGAAGCGCTGGATAAGTACTGCGATATTACGGTTTACGGCGAAGGGCGCAAGCGCCGCCTGGAGTCGCCGAGCGGGGCACCCAATCTGACCGAAGTGCTGCACGGCGTAACCTACCAGATACCCCCGCTGGCTTTTTTCCAGTCAAACTCGCCTATGGCCGAGGTGCTGATTAGCCAGGCAATGTCAGCTTTTGAGGTGACCGGTCTGAACTTCGAAAAGAGCCGCCTGATGGATATTTACTGCGGTGTAGGGACTTTCTCCTTGCAGATGGCCAAACGTGGCGCGCAGGTCTTTGGGATTGAGGAGTACGAAGGGGCGGTAACAGGCGCCTCCGAAAACGCCCGGCTTAACGGCCTGGAAAAACAATGCCAGTTCGTAGCGGCCAAAGCCGAAGAATATATTCTCCAACTGGAGGAGCGCGGCGAACACTTTGACGGGGCGCTGCTGGACCCACCTCGACGCGGTTGCGACCCGGCCTTGCTGCAAAGCCTGCTCAAAACCCGCCCGCCGGTACTGGTCTATGTCTCCTGCGACCCCAGCACCCTGGCCCGCGACATCAAAATTCTATCCGAGGGCTATGAACTGATTCAAACCCGCGTGATCGATCTGTTCCCGCAAACCTACCATATGGAGAGTGTTTCGCTGCTTAAAGCGCGGTAACTTCTATACTCTCTTGACAAATCTTTTTTTTCGGTTATATTTATTTGTATGACCAACCAGATTGAAAACGGGAAAGAAAAGCATTGGACGCATCGCGCCGACAACTACCAGCGCTTAGTTGAGGCCGGCTACAAGGTCCTATCCGAAAAAGGCTATGAGGCCACTACGGTAAAGGAAGTGGCTCATGAAGCAGGCGTTTCGCCCGGCCTTTTTCATTACTATTTTGCCTCGAAAGACAAATTGTTACTGGCCGTCTTGCAAGAGTCCGGCACGCGCTATGGGCAATTGATGAAGGAGGCGGGCGATAATGTGCCACTCGATCAGTTGCCACAGGCTACTATCAACGCCGCCAGGCAGCGCGTCAAGCAGGAGCCACAATGGTACCGGTTGCGCTTTGAGCTTTTCGCGCTTGCTTTGCGCAATCCCACTTTCCTGCCGGTGCTGGGCGACTTACTTTCTTTTATACGGCAAATGACGGCCGAACCATTACAGCATTTCACGGCGGGCGATGAACCGAAGGCGCAAGCCCTTGCGGCGATAGTACTGGCCTGCTTTGACGGTCTGGCTTTGCAGCAACTGGCCCAACCTGACGCTGACCTGACGAAGGCTTATGAGTTGTTGCTCGAATTTATCCAGAAGGTCTCTTCTGACAACTAATTTTTTTGTGGAAGAAATTGGTTGTACGTACATATAGAAACAAAGGAACAGCCTGACCTTAATGAATGGCAATACAAACAAATAGTTAAATATACCGGCTGAGATTGACCGACAAAAATTATTAAGCTAACAGGAGACTTTGATGAATTTTAACTTTATGCTGGGTTTTCTAAATTTATTTTTTGTGGGGATCCTGGCTGGGGAAGAATTTACCATCCTTTCCGGTATCCGGGGACCGCTTGCCAGTCTGGAAGATAAGGCTCATCTGCGCTTCCGCCAGGCTTTAATCTACAGACTGCGGGTGGTAGTTCCGCTTATTTTCGGACTGGCCCTATTTTCCGGACTGGCTGTTACTATCCTGAACGGGTTCAACTCTGCTTTTGGCTTTCGCTGTGCCGGTCTGCTGACACTGGCCGCTTTTATTCTGATAACTTTATTCGGCACCGTCCCGATAAATTCCGCAGCCTTAGCCTGGAACCCTGCCGCGCCGCCTGCTAACTGGAGAGCGCTTGTGCGAAGGTGGGAAAAGCTGGATAACCTTCGCTGCTCTGCTGCTCTCTTGGCCTTTGCCCTTTTTTTAATAGGGATGGCGATTTAATGCAGGCTGTTAAAGGGGCAAATTTATGTTTGATGGCCGCTGGAAGGGTTACATTTCCACACCAGTCGGAAAATAAGCAGTAATCTTCCAGATAAACACTGTTGTAGGCATTCGGCAGGGAGATGAAATCGCATCCTTTGAGAAGGCGGCGCGGTAGGCCGCCAGGCAAAAGATCTTTACACCTTGACGAGACCCTTCTCAATAAGGCTTTCGGCGGTCTCGATGATGGCAACTTCAGGCTTTCGCGGCTCCCAACCCAGCACTCGGCGGGACTTTTCGTTACTCATCTTCCTGGCATAACCGAGATCGGGCACCAACTCACGCACCGTCTTGTCAAAAAGAGCAGCGATGCGCAATACAAAATTGGGGATTGTCCGGTTGGGTACACGCCTGGCCTTTTCGCCAAGGCTTTCCTTTAAAATCCCACCGATTTGCTTCATTGACATCGCCGGTCCGCTTGAGGTGATAAAGCGTTGCCCGGCAGCTTCAGGTGCGGTCATTGCCAGCAGGTGCGCGTTTGCCACATCACGCACGTCCACGACCGGCATCCAAAAGTTGGGATAACCTGGAAATGTCCCATCAAGGAGTCGCTGAACGAGCACATTTGACCCGGTGACCTCCTTGCCCAGCACAGGCCCGAGTACGGCGACGGGAATGATTGAGGTGAGTTCCATCGAACCACCTTCTGCAACCATAAAATCCCAGGCAGCTCGCTCGGCGAGGACCTTGCTTTTGGCATAGGTTGAGACACCAGGGCCATCGAGGATGGTCCAATCATCCTCTGTATATAAGCGATCAGTATGAGGATAACCATACCCAACGGCCATAAACGCCGAGGTCAGCACAACCCGCTTGACCCCGGCAGCGCGGGCCGCACGTAGCACTCGCATCGTCCCTTCGCGAGCCGGCAAAATAAGGTCGTTCTCGTTGGCAACGGCCGCAAGAGGCAGGGGTGAGGCTACGTGCAACACAAAGTCACACCCCCTAACGGCATCAGCCCATCCTGTGTCACTGGTAAGGTCCGCGACCACGAAACTTAATGCATCAGCGGGTTGTTGACCAGAGTTTTTGAGGGCAGCGCGAACAGTCGC
Organism: Chloroflexia bacterium; assembly: GCA_036261665.1. Taxonomy (GTDB): domain Bacteria; phylum Chloroflexota; class Chloroflexia; order Chloroheliales; family Chloroheliaceae; genus 54-19. The sequence continues at coordinate 37,567 of DATAKM010000072.1, read as the reverse complement.
CTCGCGCCCAGCCGAACGCACAGTGGTGCACACCTCGTAGCCTTGTTCGAGTAGTTGGAGAATACAGTACTGGGCAATAAAGCCCGATCCACCAGTAACTAATACTTTTTTCGACATTACAATATCCTTTAAAGAGTGTCTAGTCAGTCATTAAATTACAAAAAAAATTAGGCTATGATACGCCACATTGCCTCGAATCCGGCTTTGCAATGCTTGTTTGCGTTAGCCGGGTCCTGAATCATATAATCAATCGTCGCCTCCGCCAGGGCGTTCATCAGGGCAACCACAAACCCTAACGGTGCATCCCGCATTGGACCGTTTTCGCGGCTCCGCTCCAAAAGCCTGGCTATGCCTGACATCGCCTGGCTTGCCGCTTGATGACTGTTTGAGGTGATCTCGTCCGAAACTCCCAGATACGTTAAGGTCCTGCGTTTATCTGGATGGGAGGTTGCCCACTCCATCCACCGGGACCACATATAAAATACCTGCTGCTGAATATCGTCATCAGTCGGCAGACCATCCAGTGAAACCGAAGCCATTTCAGCCTTCAGTTCGAGATAAAGTTCGTTCAACAGGTCGGCTTTCGTCTGGAAGTAATTGAAGAGTGAACCATTAGCCACACCTGCTTCCCTGGCAATAAGCGCAGTTGGCGCGCTTAGTCCCTGGGTAGCGATTACTCGGATCGCTGCCGCCATTATCGCGTCTCGTTTATTCTCGCTTTTAGGCCTGGCCATGGTGCTTTTCCTCAACTTAAAAATATTGAGCTTCATGCTCGTCACTATTATAACAAAGAGTGACTAGTCAGTCAACAATTAATATTTGCAGAGTTTAGCTGATTAAAGTCAGATCAGCCAATTCGCCAACTACTGAGTGAATACGGCACCGTCGTCCTACTTTCGGATCAATTTTGCAAGAGCTTTTTCCTCGAAAATCTTCATAAAATCTTTATACGCGGCTCAATTTCTTCACGCGGTCTTTATACCCTTTTCGCTATACTGGCTCCATCAGAACTGCTACAACAAATCCACTCTCGATCTGAAACAAACTGAAAGTAAATCAGGCCCAGGAGGAAAAGGTACGATGGAGACCTTGCTCTCACGACCCACTATTAGAGTTAAACCGGGACGGCTTTTTATTGATGGTAGAAACCAGAACGCTGCGCTAGACCGTACTTTTGTTGATATTAATCCCGCTACCAACCAGGCCATCACCAATATAGCCCAGGCAGGCGCCGAAGACGTTGAACTGGCTGTTAAAGCCGCGCGGCGGGCCTTTGAACATAACTGGGGCCGCATGCCTTCCTCCGAACGCGGGCGCCTGCTGGCCCGCCTTGCCTGCCTCTTGCGCGAGAACGCTGAAGAAGTAGCTCGGCTGGAAAGCCTCGACGTGGGCAAGCCGATCCGGGAGGCGCGCCGGGATGTAGCGCGAGCGGCCCAGAATTTCGAATTCTTTGCCGAGCTTGCGGATAAAATCGGCGGTGAAAGTTATGACAGTGAAAAGTTCCTCAACTACACCAAACGCGACCCGCTCGGCGTAGTCACCATCATTACACCCTGGAACTTTCCCTTGATGCTGACCAGTTGGAAAGTCGCCCCGGTCCTGGCTGCCGGTAATACCTGCGTGGTCAAACCGGCCTCGGTCACGCCTTTAAGCGTCCTGCGAATGGCCGAACTGGGCAAAGAAGCCGGGCTACCCGACGGCGTGCTAAACGTACTGACCGGGCCGGGCAGCAGCGTGGGTAACGCTATGGTGGGACATCCCGATGTAGCGGCTGTTGCTTTTATCGGCGAAACCACTACCGGGGCAGGCATCATGCGCACCGCCGCCGGCAGTATGAAAAGACTGGCGCTGGAACTCGGCGGTAAATCGGCCAATATTGTCTTCGACGACGCTTCCCTGGACGAAGCAATAGCCGGGTCAATCAAGGCTATCTATATGAACCAGGGTGAGATGTGCCTGGCCGGTTCGCGTCTCTTTGTGCAGAGCGGCATCTACGACCGCTTTATCGAGCGCTTTATCGAACGCGCCAACAGCATCAAGGTCGGGCAACCACTGGATGAAGAGACCGAGATGGGCGCCCTGGTAAGCCAGGAACATTTGCTCAAAGTCAGAAGTTACATTGAAACCGGCCTGCGCGAAGGAGCCACCCTGGCGGCCGGCGGAACCTGTCCGACCGGGTTGGAGCATGGCAACTTTTTACGCCCAACCGTCCTGACAAACGTCAAGAACGAAATGACCGTAGCCCGTGAAGAGATTTTTGGGCCGGTAGTAGCGGTCATCAAATTCGAGGATGAGGCCGATGCCATCCGGCAGGCCAACGATAACATGTACGGGCTGGCTGCCGGAGTCTGGACCAATGATCTTAGAAAGGCCCACCGGGTAGCCGGGTCACTGCAAGCGGGCAACATCTGGGTCAACTGCTACTTCGAGCGCGACCTGCGTGTACCTTTCGGCGGTATGAAGATGAGCGGTATCGGGCGCGAAGGTGGCCATTACAGCTTCGACTTCTGGCAGGAAACCAAAAATATATGCGTGGCTTTATAACAAACTTATAGGGAATAACCATGAAACCTGATTTAGCTTACACACCGGACCTTGAAAAAGGCGGTTACGCCAAAATCGGCGGCTTTAACACTCACTATCACCTGGCCGGAGAAGGCCCGACCATAGTCTTTGTGCACGGTAGCGGGCCGGGCGTCTCGGCCTGGGCCAACTGGCGCTTAGCCCTGCCGGAACTACAAAAAGAATTTACCGTTGCCGCCCTGGATGTAGTGGGCTTTGGTTATACCGAGCGGCCCGAACATTTTGAATACTCCGCCCGCGACTGGGCCGATCATGTCATCAGCTTTATTGAAGCCCTGGGCGTAGGCCCGGTCCACCTGGTCGGTAACTCGATGGGTGGCGGCGTCGCACTCCAGATTGCCCATCGTCGCCCCGAATTGATCAACAAAATGGTCCTGATGGGTACCACCGGCTGTCATTTTGAAATTTCAGCAGGATTGGATAAGGTCTGGAGATACAAGCCAAGCAAAGAAACTATGATGGACCTGCTCAAGCTCTTCCTCTACAACCAGAATAGCGCCACTCCTGAACTGGCCGAACTGCGCTACAAAGCCAGCATTCAGCCCGGTTTCCAGGAAAGCTGGGAACGCATGTTCCCGCTCCGCCCACAGGGGCCGCACGAAGCTCCCGAAGATGTCTCGACCTTTATGGCGGCGGAAGAACCGGAAGAGGGTTCGCTCCAGTGGCGCGTAGACGATCTGGCGCTGGAAGACAGCGAGATTGCGGCGATTAAACATCCTTCGCTGGTGATACATGGCCGGGAGGATCAGGTAATTCCTATTCAGAACGCTTACAAGGTTTTTGACCTGCTCGAAAATGCCGAACTGCATATCTTTGGCAAGTGTGGCCACTGGACCCAGATCGAACACAAAGATGGCTTTAACCGGCTGGTAGGCGATTTCTTCAAATACTAGTCCCTCATGTTTGAATAGTCTTTTAGAGGAGTAACGCCACAATGTTAGTGGAAAAAACAGAGCAAGGTTTAGCCCCGGAAGTTATCCAGGAACTGGGGTTGGCTCTCTACCAGGCCGAATTAGACCGCACTCCGATTGCCCCTTTGACCGAAACCTATCCCGGCCTGACACCCGCTGATGCCTACGCCATTCAGCAGGTTATGATGAGCCAGCGGCTGGAAGGCCACAAAATTGTGGGCCGTAAAGTGGGCCTGACCAGCAAACCCATGCAGCAAATGCTAAACGTCAATTCGCCCGATTTTGGCCTGCTGCTCGATGATATGGCCGTGCTGGATTCTGGCGATTGCCCGCTCGATGAACTGATCCAGCCCAAAATCGAACCGGAAATCGCTTTTGTACTGGGCAAAGACTTGAGCGGACCGAATTTGACGGTTGAACAGGTGCTGGATGCCACCGCCTATATCGCTCCCGCCCTTGAGATCGTGGACAGCCGCATCAAAGACTGGAAAATTAAGCTCGGCGATACCATCGCAGACAATGCCAGCAGCGCTCGCTTCGTACTGGGACCGGCCATCGCCCTGGCGGCAAATCATGACCTGCGCCTGATGGGCATGGTAATGGAGCAGAACGGCCAGTTGGTGGATACCGGGGCAGGCGCGGCCGCTTTAGGCCATCCCGCTAATGCTGTAGCCTGGCTTGGGAATACCCTGGCGGAATTCGGCGTGAGCCTCAAGGCAGGCGACGTGATCTTGCCCGGGGCGCTCTGCAAAGCGGTAAATTGCAACCGCGGTGACACCTTCCGGGCCGACTTTGCCGGGCTTGGGTCAGTCTCCGTCAGGTTTGTTTAAGAAAGGTAGCAAGCAAGCTCCAAAGAGCTAAACTCCCTACAGAGTAGTTAAGAGAGAAAGCGAGAAGATGGAAAAGATAAAAGCAGCCATCATCGGTAGCGGCAATATCGGGACGGACCTGATGTACAAAATCTTGCGCAGCCCCTACCTTGAATTGAGCGCCATGATCGGCATCATCCCGGACTCGGATGGACTGGCCCGGGCGCGTTCCCTGGGCATCGAGAGCAGCCACGAAGGAATTGCCTTCCTGCAAGCCAATCCTGAAAAGGCCGATATAGTTTTCGATGCTACAAGCGCCAAAGCGCACGTTCGTCACGCGAAAATCCTGCGCGAACTGGGCAAAATCGCCATTGACCTGACCCCGGCAGCGCGTGGCCCGCTGGTCGTACCGGTTGTGAACCTGGAACAGCATATTGAAGGGCCGAACGTCAACCTGATTACCTGCGGCGGGCAGGCCACTATCCCGATGGTTTACGCCGTGAGCCGGGTGCAGCCCGTCGAGTACGCCGAAATCGTAGCGACAGTCTCCAGCAAGAGCGCCGGACCGGGCACTCGCCACAACATTGACGAGTTTACCCAGACTACCGCTCGCGCCCTCGAAGTGGTCGGTGGAGCGCAGCGCGGCAAAGCCATCATCATTCTGAATCCGGCCAACCCACCCATCATGATGCGCGATACCGTTTACTGCAAAGTGCAGAACCCGGATGAAGAAGCTATCACCAGTTCCGTCCAGAAAATGGCGGCAGAAGTTCAGCAATACGTACCGGGCTACAGAGTAAAGGCCGGACCGCTTTTCGACAAAGAGAAAGACGGCTACCGGGTAACGATTATGGTTGAAGTGACCGGCGCAGGTGATTATCTGCCGAGCTACGCCGGCAACCTGGATATTATGACGGCGGCAGCAGTTGCGGTCGGTGAACGCTTTGCGAAGCAACTCCAGCAAACCGGAAAGGCGGTGGCGAATGTCGGCTAAGGGCAAAATCTGGGTAACGGATATGACTATGCGGGATGGTATGCATCCCATGCAGCACTCCTTCACCCCTCAGCAGATGGCTACTATCGCGGCGGGCCTGGAAGCGGCAGGCGTTCCAACCATCGAGGCTTCTCATGGCGATGGCCTGGGCGGCGGTTCTTTCAACTATGGTTTCGCCGCTGCCAGCGATAAAGAATACTTGCAGGCGGTTTCGGCGGTTTTGAAAAAGAGTGAACTGGCTGTCCTCTTGTTGCCCGGCATCGGCATCCAGAAAGACCTCGAAATGGCGGTAGAAAACGGGGCAAAAGTAGCCCGCGTGGCTACCCACGTAACCGAAGCAGATATTTCCGAGCAGCACATCGGCCTGGCCAAGAAGATGGGTCTGCGCACAGTCGGCTTCCTGATGATGAGTCATATGGCTGCCCCTGAACTGCTGGCCGAGCAGGGCAAACTGATGGAAAGCTACGGCGCGGACGTGGTCTACGTGGTAGACAGCGGCGGTGCGCTGGTTCCTGATACGGTCAAGGCGCGTATCAGCGCTTTGCGCTCTGCCGTTAGCTGCGCGGTGGGCTATCACGCCCATAACAACCTGGGATTGGCGATAGGCAACACCCTCGCGGCTATCGAAGAAGGCGCCACCCATGTTGACGCGACCCTTTGTGGCCTGGGAGCAGGCGCCGGTAATGCCCAGATCGAGGTGCTGGTAGCGGTGCTGAACAAACTCGGCTACGAAACCAACATCGACCTCTTCAAAGTGATGGATATTGCCGAAGACGTGGTACGCCCGCTCATGCACCGGCCGATTATCATTGACCGCTCTTCCCTGACCATTGGCTACGCCGGGGTCTACAGCAGCTTCTTGCTCTTTGCCGACCGCGCCGCCAAAAAATACGGGGTAGAGGCTCGCGACATCCTGATGGAACTGGGCCGCATGGGCGCAGTAGGAGGTCAGGAAGACATGATTATCGACGTAGCTCTGCAACTGGCTGAAAAGAAAAAATCCCAACCGGCAGCGCAGCCGGAACCAGCAGGCATCGCCGGTTAGGGAATGGCCGGGACACTAAATTCAAGGGAGAATGCGGCCATGACAACTGGCGAATTAACCGGACTGGACCAATTACTGGAAATTGTATACGGCGCGTATACCGGTTCGTATGAAATAGACAAGCTGACTGATAAATATCCTTTGAGCATTGAAGAAGGATATGCCATCCAGCAAAAGCTTATTCAACGTCTGGTAGAGCGCGGCGGAAAAATAGCCGGTAAAAAGACCGGCCTTACCAGCAAAGCCAAGCAGCAGGCGATGGGTGTTCACGAAGCCTGCTACGGCTATCTGCTGGCCGATACCCTGTTGGAAGAGGGCCAACCCCTTTCCCTGGGCGGGTTAATTCATCCACGCGCCGAACCCGAACTGGCTTTTGTACTGGCCAGGCCTCTCAGCGGGCCGGGCATTACAGGGGCGCAGGCCCTGGCGGCTACCGGCGAAATCAGGCTGGCGCTGGAGATAATTGATAGCCGCTACCGCAACTTCAACTTTACCCTGCCAGACGTGGTAGCCGATAACTGCTCCGCCGGAAAGTTGCTCTTGAGCAAGCAGGGCTTCACGCCTGCCAGAAATGACCTGCGCCTGATGGGCCTGACCCTGGAACGCAACGGTGAACTGATGTACACCGGGGCGGGGGCTGCCGTGCTGGGCCACCCGGCCAATGCGGTAGCCTGGCTGGCGAATAAGCTCTGGGAAGTGGAAGGCCGCGGACTGGAAGCAGGCGAAATCGTGCTGGCTGGAGCTTTTACACCCGCCGTCGAAGTTAAACCGGGCGATACCGTAGAGGCCACTTTCGCCGGGGTTGGCACCCTCCGGCTGGAATGCGCCGGGTAAATTCGGGAGGAGAACATGCCAATTATCCGAGCTGAAATTCTGGAGGGCCGCACGCCCGAAATGAAAGAAAGATTTATCGAGGCCCTGACTGCCGCTGCCGTAGAAGCCCTGGGCGTTCGCGCCGAACAGGTGCGGGTGATCATAAACGAGATGCCCAAAACTAACTACGGTATCGCCGGGAAGTCAGTGGCCCGCCGAGATCGAGAAGCCGCCGAACAGAAGTGAGGGAACTGGATTCGTGACATCTATGGAACAAGAAGTCCAGGTTGAGAGCCAGCCACGCAAACGCTTCTTACTGGTCTGCCAGGGGTTGTTTTGCATGTCGCGCGGCTCGTACGGGTTGTTGGGGGAGCTTAAAAAGCTCAAGCAGGAGGGTACGCTGCCCGAAGACTTGGAGGTGCAGGCTTACTACTGCTTTAACGGCTGCTCACATGGCCCAAATATGGTGTGTTATCCGGAGAAAGTCTGGTTCGAGCGAGTTGGACCCGGTAATTTCTCGCAAGTGCTGGCTTTCCTCAATGAAGGCACACCCGCTACTGATCCCGGCCTGACGCAGGGCCGGGTGCTAGAGGTAGTTCGCAAAAAAGCTTACGCCGATATCGAAAAAGAATTATCTGTCAATTCTTAGGTCGTTTGGTTCACACATTTCAAAAAGGAGATGCAGACATGGGAGTCTTCAAAACTGGTTACGTACAAATTCGCGTGACTGATATGGACGCCGCTGTCAAATATTACACTGAGGTACTCGGTTTGATTCAGACCGACCGCCAGGGTGACAAAGTTTATCTTAAAGGCTGGGATGAGCACGACCATCACTCTCTCGTGCTGCGTTTAGCCGAAGAACCGGGCCTGGACAACTTCGCCTTAAAATGTGAAAGCGCGGAAGACCTGCAAGCTTTCGAGAATAAGCTCGAAGCCAAAGGCGTTGCCGTCAATCGCATTTCTGCCGGTGAGAAACTGGGCCAGGGCGAGGCGATCTCCTTTGAGGATCGCGGCGGGCACCGCGTGGAAGTTTATTACAAGATGCAGAAGGTCGGAAATCTCCTGCCTCGCACCAATCCTGACCCCTGGCCGCAGGGCCTGAAAGGCATTGCCGCTCCGCGCCTGGACCACCTGCTGATTACCAGCCCCAGCGCGGCTGAAGATTTAGAATTCTACAAAGATGTTTTCGGCTTCCGCCTGACCGAGCAGGTCGTCGCACCGGATGGCACTCCGGTAGCAGTCTGGATGGAACGCAGCCATACTCCGCACGATCTGGCGATTATCCCGGGACGACCCGGAGGCTTCCATCACGTAGCCTATGCCCTGGATAGCTGGTACGACATTGGCCGCGCCGCCGATATCATGGCCATGAATGATGTCAAGATTGACGCGGGACCGACTCGTCACGGCATTACCCGCGGTCATACCATCTACTTCTTCGACCGCTCCGGCAACCGCAACGAAGTCTTTACCGGCGGCTATGTCCCCGATATTGACACTGAACCGATCACCTGGACTATGGACAAGTTCTGGACGGGTGTCTTCTACTGGGATCGCGCGGAACGCGGCGCTTTCACCGAGGTCTACACCTAATTCCTGATAGTGAGAATGAGAAGCCCTGCTCACTCTCATTTTCACTCAGTGGATCTTTAGGGATACGATAGCAAATCGTTAAATCTCCTGCCATTGATACAAATTAAAGATGAAGTTGTCTGGAGGGTTACTGGACCGAAGTTAATAAAATAATTGGTTCAGTAACCTCCCGGTAACTTTGTTTTACCAAAAGGAGTAAACAAGGATGTCTTACGACCTTTCACCTCAGGTCTATGAGCCGCGCCGCCAGGCTTTCGATTACCTGACCAAACGTTTCGGGCAACGCGAAGCCACCCGCTACGAGGAAGGTACCATCGAGGTTCAGCAACAGGAAAATTTTCATTACCGGCCTCTCTGGAATCCGGCCGTTGAAATCTTCGATCCTTCCATGACCCAACTTAAACTGGAAGACTGGTATTCTTTCCTGGACCCGCGCCAGTATTACTACGGCACTTACAACCAGGCCCGCAACAAGAGCATGGAAGTGCTGGATGCTGAGCTTAACTATGCCGCCGAGCGTGGTCTGCTGGAACGAGTGGCAGGCGAGTGGCGTGAAGTCTTCTTGAGTTGTCTGCTGCCTATGCGGCACTACGAATATGGCGGCACCACCAGCCTGTCCTATGTTTCCCGTTTCGCCTACGGCACGTCTATCGAGCAGTGCGCCTCTTTCAACACCTTCGATAAGATGGCTAACTCGCAGGTTATTACCAAACTAACCCTGATGTTGCCTAATCCCGAACAGTGGATGGCAGAAGGCAAGCAGCGCTGGTTGGATGCCGAACATCTGCAACCGCTCCGCGCCATAATTGAGAAAAGCTGGTTAATCACCGACTGGGCCGAAACGATTCTCCTGCAAAACCTGCTGCTGGATACCACTCTCTACGGTCTGCTTTACGATGAGTTTGACCGGGTAGCGATTGACAACGGCGTAATGGCTGTTTCGTTCATTCACAAGTACCTGAGCGACTGGCTCAAAGATAACAGTCGCTGGACCAACCACCTGATTGAAACCTTTGTCAACGAAAGCCAGCATGGCGAAGCTAATCGCGCCGCCCTCCAGGAAATGGTAGATCGCTGGGCTCCCCAGGTGGTTGAAGCGCTGAAACCCTTGCGCAAAGTCTTTGAGTTACCGCAGCGGCCCGGCAACTTTGATGCCGCCCTTGAGCGAGTCGTGCAGAGCCTGGAACGCAACCTGGAAAAGGTTGGCCTGGCTTTGAACCTTAATGCCACTGGAATGGCAGTGACTGCCGCTGATTAACCTTTCTGATTAACTTTTAAGGAAAGAGGAGTAACTCTATGACAGCCGCCATTTCGGGACACAAAGCCAAAGAGCGCTTTGTAGGGGTAGATTTACAGGATAACGAAGACTCGCGCTCGATAATCAAAGCGATTATGCGCGACAACCCTGATACCAAAGTGACTAACTTTCCGGGCTTGCTGAAAGTGCAATGCCATGAGCAACTCGATATTCGCCGCGAGACGGTCGAAGCCGAGTTGCAACGCCCCTGGGACACCCAGGAATTTAACATGAACATCGTTACGTACGTGGGCGATATCCAGGAGTGGGACGACGACCACATCCTCGTCCGCTGGAACACCAATTAGTCGGAGGAGATGAGGAACAATGGCTCGTAAATTAGGAATGCGTGAAACCTACGCCGCCATGACCCGCGGCGTGAACTGGGACCCCAGTTATGTCAAAAAAGAAGAGGCTTTCCCCTACCATGAGTTTGAGGGCATCAAGATTCACGATTGGGACAAGTGGGAAGACCCCTTCCGCATGACGGTCGATAACTACTGGAAGTACCAGGCCGAAAAAGACCGCCGCCTCTATGCGGTGCTGGATAGCTTTGCCCAGAACCAGGGCCACCTGAACATTTCCGATGGCCGCTACCTGAACGCTATCAAAATCTTCTTGCAGGGCGTGACACCGCTTGAATATATGGCGCACCGTCACTTTATGTTCCTGACCCGTTACCTGCCGGGGCCTGGCCCGCGCATGGCGGCGCTCTGCCAGTCACTGGATGAACTGCGCCACGCGCAAATCGAGATTCATTCGATGAGTCCTTACAACAAGTACTACAGTGGGTTCCACAGTATGCGCCAGATGCATGACCGGGTCTGGTATCTGAGCGTACCCAAGAGCTACTTCGATGATGCCGTTACGGCAGGCCCCTTCGAGTTCCTGACCGCTATCAGTTTCTCGTTCGAGTACATGCTGACTAACCTGCTCTTTGTGCCTTTCATGAGCGGCGCGGCGTATAATGGGGATATGCCTACTACCACCTTTGGCTTTAGCGCTCAATCCGACGAGAGCCGTCATATGACCCTCGGTTTGCAGGTTATCAAGTTCTTACTGGAACAAGATGAAGCCAATGTACCGCTGGTCCAGAAGTGGATTGACAAGTGGTTCTGGCGCGGCTACCGCCTGAATTCGCTGGTGGCGGCCATGATGGACTACATGCTGCCCAAGAAAGTCATGAGCTGGAAAGAAGCTTTTGAGCTTTACTTTGAACAGCAAATGCTGGATGGCCTCTTCCCGGACCTGGCTCGCTACGGCATTCGCCCGCCAATGGGTGTAGAACAGGCCATCAAGGAGAAGGAGAAAGTTTCGCACGAGGTCTTCTGGACTCTCTACAACTTCTCCTTCGCGGCTGCTTTCAACACCTGGACACCGGGCGAGGCCGAGCAGCACTGGATGTCCGAAAAATATCCGGAAACTTTCGACAAGTTCTATCGCCCGCGCTGGCAGAAGGCCCAGGATTTGATGGATAAGGGCAATCGCTTCTTCTTCATGGGTCTGCCGCAACTCTGCCAGACCTGCCAGATTCCGATGTGCTTTACCGAGCCTGACGACCCGAACAAGATTTGTTTCCGCACCAGCGTCTACAAGGGTGAAACTTATAACTTCTGCTCGGACGGCTGCAAGCAAATCTTCGACTGGGAACCGGAGAAATACGTGCAAAGCTGGCTGCCGGTGCACGAAATCTACAAGGGCAACTGCGGTGGCCCGACCGTCCCGGATGTACTGAACTGGTACGGCTTCCAGCCCGGCGACAACGGAGAGTATCACGGTTCCCTTGACCAGGAAAACTGGTCTAAGTGGCATAAGGATTTGGCGACAGTCTAAGCAGGAAAGGACAAGAATATGTCGGTAGTAGCCTACAAACCGGGCTATGAATTCGCAGCCCGCGACCGGGCGGAAGTCTTCGGCGACGATATGCTGGTGCATGTTCACTGGCTGGGTAATCTCTTCTTCTGCGCCGCTGCCGCTTTCCGCGCACCAAAAGCCATGACATTCGGTGATTTCAAGGCCAATATGCTACAGGGGCTTTTCGGGGCTGACCCGGATTATGCCACCCTTACGCCCGAAAATACCCGCTGGCTGCTGGGCGATACGCCCATTCAACCTCGGGACGACCAGAGCCTGGCGGACCTCGGGTTAACCCATAAAGGGCTGCTCAAGTTCGAAAAAGTCTCCTAGCTCATCTCCTTGAGACTACCGGCGTAACTGGTGATTGCGCCGGTAGCCCTTATAAGCACAGTCTTAAATCGCAAAATCTTAGTTTGTTAGAGGGTATCCTAATGAGCCACAAAGTGGTGATAGAGCCGCTAGGCCGCGAAGTTGTTGTAGCTGAAAATCAATCTATCCTGGAAGCCTGTTTACGGCAGGGCGTCTGGGTACCCCACGCCTGCACCCACGGCACCTGCGGTACCTGTAAAGCGCAAATCCTGGACGGTGAAGTGCAGCACCGGGGCGCCAGCGAACACGCCCTGATGGAATTCGAGCGGGAAGACGGCAAAGCTTTACTCTGTTCCGCTTACCCTATTACTGATCTCGAAGTCGAGGCCGATGTAGAGGCCGACCCGGAGGCCATCTTTCACCCGGTGCGCGATTTTAGCGCTACGGTGGAAGCCATCGAGGAACCGGCCAGAGATGTGCGGCGCCTGATCCTGAAGTTAGAAAACGGGCCGATTGAATTCCTGCCCGGCCAGTATATCCAGGTAAATGTGCCGCAACCGAATGGCGAAACTATCAAACGCTGCTACAGTATCGCCTCCTCACCCTGCAACGGCTCGCATATCGAGTTACAAATCAAACGTACTCCCGGCGGCAGGGCTGCACGTTATATCTTTGAAGAATTGCATGAAGGATCTAAGGTCAGTTTCAGCGGTCCCTACGGCTTCTTCTTCCTGCGTAAACAGGCCCACGAGCCGGTAATATTCCTGGCGGGCGGAACCGGGTTGGCACCTATCAAAAGCATGCTCAGAGTGGCTACCGAAGAACAACTCCCACGCAAGATGATCCTGATTCACGGGGTGCGTAGTCAGGCTGATTTGTACGATTACGAGTTTTTCCGCAAGATGGAGCGTGAAAACCCTAACTTCCATTATTATCCCGCTCTATCGGCCAGAGAACCGGGCGAAGCATGGGACGGCGAAGAAGGTTTTGTGCATGATGTGCTGGCCCGAGTGCTGCCCAGCTTTAAGGGCCACAAAGCTTACCTTTGCGGGCCACCTCTAATGGTAGACGCCTGCCTGACCACCCTGATACGCGGTCGCCTGTTTGAAGACAGCATTTACTGCGAGAACTTCTTTAACGAGCAGGATAAATCTGCTCCGCTCAAACGCAGCCCGCTCTTCCGCCGAATTTAGGAGGTATATGGTAACAGTTATGGATACAAATCAAGGGCAGCTACTTGCTCACCTGAAACAAGTCGGGCCACAATTCGTCTTTTTTGAACTGACTATTTATGACCCGACCGTCTCGGGCGAGCTAATCATGCCCTATCCTGAATTTGTTAACTTTTTGCGAGAGCAAGGAGTATCAATTGTGGCGGATACCGAGGAAGAACGCATTCTGCTAATGCAGTTAAATGACGCGCTGGCGGCTCGTAACCTGAAATTGAGTTAGTTTAACCCGTTTCGGGTACGAGCGGTTGGCCTTCAGTCACTTCGGGGGCTGTGGCAACTTGCTTTAGCCGGGCAAGGGTAGTATAATATTGCCCGGTCTAGTGAGGGCCATTATATAAAGCTGAGTTTATTCAGAAATCCGGCACTCTACTCAGAACTCTTTATATTAAAATGAAAGGACTGAAGGAAAAATGGCAAAGGACGTAAAACTTTCAAAAACAGTGCCGACTGGTCAGAATGTAAACCTGCCGACCGGCCACAACTGCCAGAAGTGCGGCAATATGACCACCGAACGCACCCTGATGGTTGTTAAGACCCTGCGCGCTGATGGACGCCGGGAAACCAACTACTACCACCGCGATTGCGCTAAGTACTAGTTAAGATTTTCTTCTGAAGAGCTACTTAAAAAAGCTCTGAATAGGAATTTAAAGCTCCGCCAATCTCTGGCCGAGCTTTTTTATTTTACCTGGAACGCTTTTTAGTTGTTACCGAAGAGTTAAACCCCGACCGAGCTAATTTTCTCGGGCACCAGGTAGACCGTAACACGCTCCTTTTCACCAAAGGATAACACCTGGTTGTGCCCTTCGATGGGACCATAGTAGCGCTGGCCAAGCTTTTCAAGATCCTCCTGAGCCTGGGTCGGATCTTGAGCAAGATCGAATTCGGCCCGGCCTCTTACTACTACATAGCGCCCACCGTGCGGAATACTGGCCGCGAAACGGGGGTCGCGCTGAATGTTGCGCATCTTGAGGCTGTCGCGTTCGATTACAAAAACCAGTTTGGTGCGGTCCTCATTAAAGCCAAACCAGACAGTAGAAAGCTGCGGCGAATGGTCAGCATTGATGGTTGCCATTACGGCGTAGTGCGGGTAGGAAAGATAGGCCAGTTGCCGTTCGCTAAATTTAGCCGTTTCCATGCTTGAATATTGCCCTCTCTGTATTTAATCTTCTAAAGTTTATTATGTAAAATAGGGCAGGTATAATAAGCTTATACCCGCCCCTCTACTTCAAAATAAAAAACTTACTTTTTGGCCTGAATCGCTTCCAGCACCCTCTGGGGAATGGCCGGAATGGAAGTCACCCGCGCCCCGGTAGCATCGAAAATGGCATTGGAAACTGCGCCGCCACCCGGTACTACCGGCGGTTCACCTACGCCGCGAGCACCGAAAGGTCCTTCCTCAGACGGCACTTCCACCAGGATAGCCTCGATATTCGGGGTTTGCTCCGAATTCTGCAAGGCGTAATCCATAAAGCTGCCGCTGATAAGCGTACCGCTGTTATCGTAGACCAGTTGCTCGTAAAGCGCCCAGCCCAGGCCCTGCGTAACGCCGCCGTGCATTTGACCCTCGACCTCTCCCGGGTTGATGGCCTTGCCAACATCCTGGATAGCCACGTAGTCAATTACTTTAACCTCGCCGGTGTCTTCGTCCACCTTGACATGGGCCAGGTGCGCAGTAAAGCCCGGCGCGCTCTTATTGATCGAGCTGGAGCCGTTACCCAGGACCGGCCCGGCAGCCTTGCCAGAACTGAACGAACGCTTGGCGATAGTTATCAGGTCTACCGACTTGGAAGGTACGCCTACTACGCTGGCCTTACCGTCTTTTAACTCGATATCCTGCGGAGCGGCTTCCAGTTCAGCGGCCGCGATTTTCTTGATCTGTTCAGCCGCGTCTTCAGCCGCTTTCTTAACGGCAGCGCCCACCGTAAAGAGGGTTTTGCTGCCACCGCTACCGCCAGCGTAAGGTGCGCTGTCAGTATCGGCCAGGACGACATTTACTTTGTCAGGTGAAAGACCCAGCACTTCCGCCGCGATCAGCTTAAAGCTGGTGCTAACGCCCGAAATATCGCTAACACCCACCGGGATAGTGAAAGTGCCGTCATTTTCCAGGCGACATAGAGCCGAAGCCGGTTCAAGGCCACCACCCCAACCGCCAATCGCAACGCCGATACCCTCGCCCGCACCTTTCTGGTTACGTTTTTGGTAGAGCGGGTGCCGTTGTAAAGTTTCCAGGCATTCTTTCAGACCGATGCGTGGGTATTGCCGGTCGTTGTTATTTACATCCCCTTCCACCACACAGTTTTGCAGGCGGAACTCGATTGGGTCGCGTCCAAGTTGATGGGCCAGTTCATCTACCGCCACTTCGGTTGCGAAAGTAACCTGGGGAGCACCGGGAGCGCGATAAGCTCCATTATTAACCTTGTGGGTCAGGATCTCAAAAGCTTCGATATCAAAGTTTGGAATACGATAGCACATGCCGAGCATGCTGGCGGCCCAGAAAGGTGAACCTGGATAAATACCGCTATCGAAATAGACTTTCGCCTTCATAGCGCAGATAGTGCCATCAGCTTTAGCACCCATCTTCATTTCGATAATGCCATACTGTACCGGGTTGGCTGCCTGCAAATCTTCCATGCGGTAGAAGCTGAAACGTACCGGTCGGCCGGTCAATTTTGCCAGGGCGGCGGTCATTGGCTCGAAGACCACAAACTTGGCTCCGAATGCGCCGCCGACCATCATGGTTACTACCTTTACTTTGCTGGGCGAGATACCGAGCGCCCCGGCTACCTCATCGCGGCAGTAAAAACCGGCCTGGGTACTGGTGTATAACACCATTCCGCCCAGCGGGTCAGGCGCGGCGGTGCAGGACTGGGTTTCGATATAGCTCTGGTAGATGGCCGGTACTCTAAACGTATGTTCCGAAATAGCGGCCGCTTCTTTAAAGGCGGCTTCTACATCGCCGCGTTTCATGTGAGAATGGTTGGAAACGTTCCCCGGCAGTTCAATCTGCTCTTCATTACTGGCGCTACCGGCGGCAGCATTATGCATCTGGGCTTCTTCGTCCGCGCCGTGAGCCGGTTTTTGTTGCACCAGTGGAGAATTTGGTTTCATAGCTTCAAAAATATCGGTTACCACCGGTAGGGGTTCGTATTCAACTTCGACCAGTTCGGCCCCATCGCGGGCCGCCGCTTCAGTTTCGCCAAGTACGATTGCAACCGGCTGGCCGTAAAACAAGACCTCACCTTTGGCAAGCGGGTTACGTTTCCGGGACTCTGATTTTTCGGGTCTGATCGGCAAGTCGTCAGCCGTAACGACTCGCACTACTCCCGGTACTTTACTGGCCGCTTCGGTATTGATCGAAACAATCCGAGCATGAGCATACAGGCTTAGCACCGGGCGAGCATGGAGCAAACCGGGCAGGTTCAAGTCAGCAGCAAAACGAGCTAAGCCTGTTACTTTGTCCGCTCCATCAATTCTTTTTTCGGAGTGACCAACCGCCCGAAAGCCGTTATTACCATTCTGGCCGTTCTTAGCAGTTTGCAAATCTACACTCTCTAACAAAGTATTCCCTTTCCGTTTTTTCGTTTTATTTTTCGTAAACCCGGGATAAACAAAATTGACAGACAATCCTCAAAACTTCGGGGTTGTGCCGGCATAGACCAGAGCAGGACAGGAGAGAGCAGGCCCACTTATAAAGTGTGCATTGGTTTGTCATCCCCTCTTAAAGCAACCCGGTAACCGGCGCGAGCTAAACTCCATAAATCCAGATAAAACTTACTACCCTTAAAGTTCGGGGTATCCATCAACTACTGCCAACCCTTGTACTATACGCAGTGATTATGACGCCGAAACGCCTTATTCGTCAATTCAAATGGAGAATTCATACAAGCTTCAAGGTACTGCAATAATAGAGCCACCGGCCAGTTTTCAGGTCTAAGACAGCCTTATTCCTTGACAAATCGCGCAAAATTGAAGGACAATTAACACCGTAAAATATACAGCCACTATTCAGAAGAAAAAAGAGGTATACCTGCAATATGACTGTACTTCCGCCGCTCGTGGATGAGCAGGCTTTAGCGCAGTACCTGGCTGTGCAACTGCCAGGCGAGAATGCCGGCGCCGCCATTACCACCGAGCGCATCAGTGGGGGGCATTCCAATGAGACTTTTATTATAAGGAGGGGCGAAGGCGTTACCCGGGAAACCTGGGTTTTACGCCGCCCGCCGCGAGGCCCACTTCTGCCAACCGCGCACGATGTCGGGCGGGAGTACCGGGTAATTAACGCCCTGCATAAAACAGATGTACCCGTACCGGCGCCCATTCTCTTTTGCAGCGACGAAAGTATTATTGGCGCACCCTTCTACCTCATGCAGTACATACCGGGGGTGGTCGTGCGTAAGAAAGTCCCTGAAGCTTTTGCCAGGCCGCAGGACCGGGCAGCCATGGCCGAAGAACTGATTCAGACCCTGGTAAAACTACACGCGGTAGACTGGCGAGCCATCGGGCTTGAAAACCTGGGCAAGCCGGAAGGTTACCTGGAACGCCAGTTGAAACGCTGGACCGGGCAGCTTGATAAATCGCGCCATCGCCCCTTGCCTGAACTAGATGCTGTCAGCGAGTGGCTGCGCCTTAATCTGCCAGAATCGCCGCCTGCTACCCTGGTACATGGCGATTACCGGATTGATAATGTCATTTACACTGCCGAGCCACCTGCTCAAATTCTAGGGGTGCTGGACTGGGAGATGGCTACTATAGGCGACCCCCTGGCAGACCTGGGATATCTCCTCTCGCACTGGCGCGAAGCAGGCGACCCGCCCGTGGCAGTTACCAGCGAACTCGCTGATGTAACTGAACAACCGGGCTTCCCCACCCGCGCGCAACTGGCCGAGCGCTATCGTGAACTGAGCGGGCGGGCAGTGAAGAACCTCAACTTTTATGAAGCGCTGGCTATCTGGAAGCTGGCAATCCTGCTGGAAGGTAATTACGTGCGTTACCTGGCCGGCACGACAGACGATCATTTTTACGCTCTACTGGATGAAGGTGTTCCGGCCCTGGCTCGCCGCGCACTGGAGGTTACGCAACGAGCCGACTATGGAGAATAGCAGAATGCCGGAAAAACTGGTCCTGAATCCTTTACTTAGCCGCAAGTCCGGCGCAACCGAAATATACCTGATACGCCACGCCGATGCTTTGCCCGGTCCGGAAACAGTCATACCGGGAGGCGGCTATGATGACCAACCGCTCAGTCAGCTAGGCCAGCAGCAGGCTCTAGCCCTGGCTAACTGGCTGGCTCAGACCAACTTTGACGCTCTCTATAGTAGTCCCTTGCGTCGGACCAGGGAGACAGCCGCCCCTCTTGCCCAGGTTCAGGATAAAGAAGTGACGCTGGAAGCCGGTTTGCGCGAGGTAAAACTCAATCTGGATGTGGCCAGTTTTGTAGAGGGCGAAGGTCCGGCAGCCACCTCTAATGCCTTGCGCTCCCGTATGGATGAAATTGTGCGCCAGGTAGGACGCGAAGGGAAATGGTCCGCCATACCCGGCAGTGAACAGAGTGAGTCTTTTCGCGCTCGGGTAGTGAGTATTATCCAGCAATTAGCCGCCCGGCACGCCGGGCAACGCCTCGCGGTTTTCTCACACGGTGGCGTGATCAATGCCTACCTGGCCGAAGCGCTGAACCTGGAAAGAGATTTCTTCTTTCCAATTTACAACACTTCGGTCAGCATGGCACGGGTGCTGGAAAACCAGGTGGCAATCTTTTCGCTTAACGATATTGCCCATTTACGAGCAGCTAATGTGGAGTTGGAAGTATAAGCAGGTTTTTGTAGAAAATAACAGCCTTTATTGAGAGAAAGAGGAATAGCACAATGGATAAAGTGCGCTGGGGTATTCTAAGTACGGCAAAAATTGGTACTGAAAAGGTCATTCCCGCCATGCAAAAGGGGCAGTATAGCGAAATCACGGCGATAGCTTCTCGCAATCTGGACTCCGCTAAAGCTGAGGCACAGCAACTGGGGATTCCTAAAGCTTATGGTTCCTATGAAGAATTACTGGCCGACCCGGAAATAGACGCTATTTATAATCCCCTTCCTAACCATATGCATGTACCCTGGTCAATCAAGGCCCTGGAAGCCGGGAAAAATGTGCTGGTCGAAAAACCTATCGGCTTAACTTCGGCGGAAGGCCAGGAACTGGTTGACGCGGCTAAAAAACATCCTAACTTAAAAGTGATGGAAGCCTTTATGTACCGGCATCACCCCCAGTGGAGAAAAGCCAAAGAACTGGTAAACGGTGGCAAAATCGGCGAACTGCGCACCATCCAGTCGTTTTTCTCTTATTACAATACGGACCCTAACAACATTCGCAACATGGCCGATATAGGCGGCGGAGGTCTTTTTGATATTGGCTGCTATACTATCTCCCTGTCGCGTTTTGTTTTTGAAGCGGAACCGAACCGGGTAGTGGGCATTGTCGAATACGATCCCAACTTGCAGACTGACCGTCTGGCTTCGGCTATCCTTGATTTTGGACGAGGTACCGCTACTTTTACCTGTTCGACCCAACTGGTGCCTTACCAGCGAGTCAACATCTTTGGCACCGAGGGCCGGGTGGAAATCGAGATACCCTTCAATGCACCCTTAGACCAGCCCTGCAAGATGTGGTACCAGTATGGCGATAAAGTTGAAGAAATAGTCCTTGATACCGCCAATCAGTACACCATCCAGGGCGATTTGTTCTCACAGGCTATCCTTAACAATACAGCCGTGCCAACCCCGATTGAAGATGCCGTAGCCAACATGAAGGTGATTGAGGCGGTCTTCCAGAGCGGTAAAACCGGCCAGTGGGTGCAGGGTTAAGCGGCTAAATTGATTTACTAAAAGAGCTTTCTCAGGCGTTAATATGGACAGTAGTATGAACAAATCCAAAAACTACCACGATTTTGAAAAGAGCAGAAAATAGTTCAAAATTGGCTAAATATTTAATGTTGTTCGTAATGTTCATATGTAATAATAAAACCATCTGAGAGAGAGTGACGCGCAAGACGCGATCACAGCTAAAAAGTAAAAATACAACCGGCGCGTAACGTCCTTTTCTACAATCTCCTCCTCGCTCTACTAACTACTAAACAGCGCCGGTTGTAATAATTTTGGAATATTAACCAGTAAATTCGATTTCTCCTTTCGTTGTTCGTTTCGCAACAACACCGGGCCGTTTCCCCCGGTGTTGTCTTATTTTATAACTCTTCCAGGTTTTCCCCATCCTAAGGCTTCTATAGATCTTTCCTGACCGGTAGCGATTCTAAGAAAAAGGTTAAACTCTTTTATTTCATATTTGGCCCTATAGAATCATGATAAAATAAACCGGTTTAAGGTACGGTATATTCTGTTTTATATGAGTGGAGGAAAATTCTCTGCAACTATTGAAAAATTTGGCTCAGCTAAGGGAGTGCTGGAGCTTAAAAACGGGTTTGAAACTGGCGGCGGCAGGGTTAGGACTGGCCTTTCCTACCTGGTATTACTCTCATTATATAGAACCGTTATGGCTGGATGTCACCAGGCCAACTATCCAGGTAAGCGAACTGGAAGGCCTGAACCCGGCCTGGAAAGGTTTTAGAGTCGCTTTTATCAGTGATTTGCACCTGGGACGGCGAGCTAAACCACATCTTATTTTATACAAAACCATAGAGCGGATAGTGCAGGAAAAGCCTGATCTGGTAGCCCTGGGTGGGGATATGTTTAATTACGGCAAGTGGAACCCCCACATGATTGAACTGATGCAACCCCTGATTGAAGCCGGGATTCCGGTAGTGGGCATCATGGGCAATCACGACTATTTCGGGCGCCGCGATGATTGGAAAAGGATTCTGGAAGGTATGCAACAGGCCGGCGTTGAAATGCTGGTTGATAACGTCTGCCAGGTCAATTACAACGGGCAAACGGGCTGGATCGCCGGCATTGACGATATGGTAAAAGGCGAACCCGATATCAAAGCCTTGCGCGAACGTTTCCCGAAGGGCGAAAGGCCCCTGCTTCTACTGAATCACAATCCCGACTTCATCCGTGATTTCCCGCCCCATTTTGCTCATGTCATTCTTTCCGGCCACAATCATGGCGGTCAAATTAACCCGGCGCTACCTCCTTTTCAGCGCCGCTTCAACTGGGTGCAATATGCCCGGTTTGGTTCCGGCCACTTTAGCGCCTTCCCGATGGGCTGGTATAGCTACAAGCAAAACCGGCTTTATGTTACAAGGGGTGTTGGAATGAGCGGGTTCAAAATGCGCTTTAACGCCCGGCCTGAACTGACTATCCTTGAGTTTGTTTAGCCAAAATAAAGCTTTTACTTTTTGAAAACAGTCTTGAGGGCAGCCTGCGCCGCGAAATAACCACACATTCCATGCACCCCTCCGCCCGGTGGGGTTGAGGAAGAACAAATATAAAGCCCCCTGGTAGGTGTGGCGTACGGAACTAGACGCGCTACCGGGCGAGTAAAAAGCTGAAAGAAATCCTGAATACCTCCGTTAATATCACCGCCGATGTAGTTGGAATTGTAGAGTTCCATTTCGACGGCGTTCATTTTGTGGCGAGCGAGGATCAATTCGCGAAAACCGGGCGCGAAACGCTCTATTTGCCGCTCTATAATCTCGGTCATATCTACAGTTGAACCATTCGGCACATGACAATAGGCCCAGACAGTCTGTTTTCCGGTGGGAGCGCGGGTAGGATCGAAGAGGCTTTGCTGCGTCACCAGCACAAAAGGTTTTTCCGGGATGCGTCCCTGGGCTACCGCCCTTTCTCCCGCCGCGATTTCCTCCAGTGTTCCGCCAAGATGTACAGTACCCGCTCTTAAACATTCATTAGACCGCCAGGGAATCGGGCCATCCAGGGCATAATCAAGTTTGAATACGCCCGGTCCGTAGCGGTAGCGGCTTAACTGCTGCTGGTAGGAGGATGGGAGCGAGTCTCCGGCGATTCTTAAAAGCTGCTTTGGAGTAATGTCAAACAGAATAGCCCGGGCAGGTGGGATTTGTTTGATAGTTTCAACCGGGTAGTCAGTGACAATTTCCCCGCCAAGATCTCGTAAATAACCGCTTAGAGCATCAGCAATTTGTTGGGAACCTCCACGCGGGAAAGGCCAGCCCGTAGCATGCACTAAAGCGCCCAGCACCAGACCAAAGGCAGCGCTGGGGGGTTGTTCCAGCGGCAAGAAGGAGTGAGCAGCGAGACCAGCGAAAACTGCTCTGGCCCGTTCCCCCTTGAAATTGGCTCTTGCCAGGCCCCTGGCCGAACGCAATGCTTGCAGGCCAAACCGGGCCAGTGGCAGCGGGTGGCGGGGCAACCGCAATGGACCTAGAATAGATTCGGCCAGTTTGTCCCAGTTTTCCGCCAGGGGACGCAACATATGAGTATAAGCTTCGGCATCTTCACTCAGGTTAGCACCGCTAACTGGAATGGATCTTTCCAGGAGAATAGCTGAGCCATCATCTAGCGGATGTGCCAGGGCCGCTGAGGGATAGACCCACTCAAGACCGTACTGTTCGAGCGGTAAGCTTCGGAAAAAAGGTGAACCAACCCCCAGCGGGTGAATAGCCGAGCAGACATCATGGAGGAAACCGGGCAGAGTCAGTTCCTGGGTCCGAGTACCGCCACCTACGGTACTTTTGGCCTCCAATACCAGCACCGAAAGCCCGGTGCGAGCCAGGGTAATGGCGGCAGCCAGGCCATTTGGACCGGCCCCCACCACCACCGCATCATATTCAGGTTTAGAAAAGGTCATCTTCTAATCAGTTGCTTTTAAAAAATCCACAATCACCTGGGCCAGTTCAGGGCCTTTATCTTCCTGTAAGAAGTGGCCCGCGCCTGTTATAGTGGTATGGGGTTGGCCTTTCGTGCCGGGAACTACTCTCTGGAAAAAGCGATCTCCACCCCTGGTAATCGGGTCAGAGTCACTAAAAGCCGTCAGGAAGGGCTTTTCCCAGCGTGTATAAACTTCCCAGGCCCGGCGATTTGCCGGACTGGCCGGGTCATCCGGCGAAGTCGGAACCAGCAGAGGAAACTGGCGCGCCCCGGCTTTATAAGTCTCATCCGGGAAAGGCGCATCATAGGCTGCCAGGGTTTCCGGCGAGAGTTCTGTTACGCAACCTGTTTTGACCACATGGCTTACTTTCATTTCGGGATGCTTCTGTGAATAACGCTGCCAGGTCAAAAAGGCCTGACTGGGAGGCTGGTCGCCTGTAGGCAAGAAAGTATTACAGGTTACAATCCGGTCGAAGCGCTCCTCGTTCTCGGCAGCCACTCGCAAACCAATCAACCCGCCCCAGTCCTGGCACACCAGTGTAACAAAGCGCAGGTCTAGCGCTTTTACAAAAGCGGTTATCCAGTCTACATGGCGCTGGTAAGTGTAATCCTCGCGCTCCGAAAGTTTGTCGGAACGTCCAAAGCCGATTAAATCCGGCGCAATCGAGCGGTACCCGGCAGCGGTTATTACAGGAATCATTTTTCGGTAGAGATAAGACCAGGAAGGTTCGCCATGCAACATCAAAACCGGTTTCGCGTCAGAAGGCCCCTCATCTATATAGTGCATCCTTAGACCCTCTACCTCCTCATAATGAGGAGTAAAGGGAAAATCAGGTAGACTGGCAAAACGTTCATCCGGTGTTCTTAACACACTCATCTCAGCCTCCTCTACATGCTAAATGCCGCTACTGCTTCAGATTGCCAGAAAGCTGCAAATCCGGCTTGCTATATCCTCAGGCGAACCGGAAGCATCTACGCTATGTACCAGACCGCGTGGCTGGTAGTAATCTACCAGCGGAGCAGTTTCCGCCTCGTGTACTGCCAGGCGATTTACAATCACATTAGGCAGATCATCCGGGCGCTGTACCAGCAACCCGCCGCGCTTGAGACAGGCGCTGACCGCTTCTTCATCATTTATATGGATAATTTCTTCCGGCCCGGCGCCGTAACAAATCCGGCGACCTCCCAGGCGGTAAACCGCTTCAGAAACCGATAAATTCAATTTAATCACGCTGGTTAGGGGACGTTCCAGCACTTCCAGCATTTTGTCCAGGGCTTCCGCCTGGGCAATTGTTCTGGGGAAACCGTCCAGCAAGAAGCCTTTATCGGACGGGAGATTTTCAAGCCATTTACGGATGGTGGCGATCATTATTTCATCGGAAACTAACTCACCACGGGCCAGCACTTCTTGCACCTGCCGTCCCAGTTCGGTGCCTGCCACAACCTCTTCTCGTAACATCTTCCCGGTAGATATAGCTACGATAGGCAACCGCTTGACCAGCAACTTGCTTTGAGTACTTTTTCCAGCCCCTGGTGGTCCAAACAGTACAATATGCGGCCTGGCATGTGGCATAAATGATACTTTCCTTTCTATCCTTATGTATTCGGTTTTGTAAAAGCCAACTTTATAAAATATATACTAATTTATGGAATTAAGGTAGTCAGAAGGAATAAATGTAGCTGGTTCAAGCTCAGAGTTATCTTCCAATGGAATTGCAAAGTTCGGTAGTCCTGTGCAATTTGATGATAGAATTAGTAAATACAGGCTTAGCTTCTGAGTCCAAACCATTAAATAAAATTGAAGGCCCGGGTATATTTTATGCTACTTTAACTAAGGTTTAATTATGGATTCGTAAGCTTTTGTGCATTTTGCACAAACTCAAATTTGCAGTAGGCAAATTGCCAAAATTGACGGGTGGGTGTATAATTCTTCTGTCTGGAAAGACAGTTGGTAATACTGGCCGGCCTGGTTCGGTCAGATACTGAAAGCAACTATTAAAGTGTGTTTAGCAGTTGCGCCATCGCCGTCGCGCTGTACCCTTTGCCGCCCCCGTGGTTGTGGATTGGCAGGAAAGGATAAGGTATTACGGTTATGTTAACAGCGCAAAGCTTGCGACCGCAAACTAAAGAGGGAGTTAATAAGGTGGCTCAAGTCAGGGTAGTGATCGCCGATGACGAATCGATCATTCGCATGGATCTCAAAGAGATGTTGAGCGGGTTAGGGTATCAAGTAGTAGGTGAGGCTGGAGATGGTCGCCAGGCCATTAATCTGGCGCGAGAGCTTAAACCAGACCTTGTTATAATGGATATCAAGATGCCAGAGATGGATGGTATCGCCGCCGCGCGCGTCCTGACTGAGGAGAAAATTGCTCCGGTATTGCTTTTGACCGCCTATAGCCAGCAGGAACTGGTAGCGGGTGCGAAAGAAGCCGGCGTAGTGGGCTACATTGTTAAACCTTTCCGCCAGGATGAACTGATGCCTGCTATTGAAGTGGCCCTTAGCCGCTTCCGCGAGTTCCGGGAACTGGAAAAAGAAATGGGCGATCTGAAAGAAACCCTCGAAGCTCGCAAAGTAATTGAGCGGGCCAAAGGTGTTTTGATGGATCAGTACGGCCTCAAGGAAGCTGATGCTTTCCGCCGTATTCAGAAGCTCAGCATGGATACCCGCAAAAGTATGCGCGAGATCGCAGAAGCGATTTTACTGGCTCGCGAGATTGATAAGAATTAAGGCTTACCTGAAAATGAGGAACCCCTTCTTCTTTACTTAAAGAAGAAGGGGTTTTTGATTGCCGCCTACCGTGTTTGCTCACGCCTCCAAAGCTATAGAGAATTGCGTAAGCCCATCCAAAAACCCTCGATGGTATTAACAGACCTTTCCCACACTTCGTCACCGTTGTCATATCTTAAACTGGCCGCGCCTTACACTCCTACCGCGCACACTAATACTAGCGGAGTGGAAGTGACAGTGAGCCTGGAGGGGCATCAAAAAAAATAGCCGCATAATTAGTACTTGTGAGTTTGCCTTTTCTGGCAGACTAAACTTCTATCAGCAGTTGACAATCACCTGAAGTTCTGGAATACTAAAAGCAGCAAACGCCAAATATTTTTCATAAAATTTAGTTTCTCTTGGTAAAATAGGTTCGTTAGTTCTGGGTAGAACTTTCCTTTCTCTTTGGACCTGGTATAACCCCTTCAGGTTTTCCCTTATATCGTATATATCCTAGTCGGCTACAATAAAGTTTAGCTCAACCTTTCAATATCAACTTCTCTCATTTGGAATTAAAAAGGTGCTAAATGTTAGTAAAAAATCTGATGACAATTTACCCCATTTGTCTCTCTTCGAGTACAAATATTCGGCATGCCGCTGAGATTTTCAGCCTGACGGAAGTCAGCGACATTATGGTGGTTGACGAGGAACAAAACTTTATCGGGGTTCTTTCCGAAGGAGATTTGTTACGCGCCCTTATGCCAGATTTTGAAGAAATACTCGGGGCCGGTGGTACTCTGTATCATGCCTTCGAGCTTTTTATTCAAAAAGGTTCGCTCTTAGCCGAAGACTCAATTGCCCACCTGATTATCCATAACCCGATAACTGTAAAACCCACCGATGAGGTAGCAAAAATAGCTACCATTATGATTCAAAAGAATATTCGCCGGTTGCCCGTCCTGGAAGATAACAAATTAATCGGGACGATTTCACGCTCTGATGTTTGCCGGGCGATTATTTTTAATGCCAGACGTGGAGGAAAGCAAATTGTCGAAGATGGCCCCCTCCCGGCTAGCCTTTGATAAGGCGGTCGCAACTAATCAAACCCTTGGTCATGAAAGTCTAGGACCTCTCTCAACTGAGAGCGGGTTTTTACCTTCCACGCCCCCTCTCCTGAACCTTCCAGCACCTTTTCAGCCTTGGGACGAGGTGGCGGGCCGGTTGCCTACCCTTTTCAGTAACCTGACTGTTCGCCAGGAGTTAGACCGGTTACCGGTATTGCCAGCCGATCAGGTCAATTTGCCGGATAAGTATCTCTTAAGAGCCTCCTCCCTTATGAGCATTCTGGCTCATTCATATTACCGGGTAGAGCCTGATCCGCCTGCTAAAATGCCGGATTGCATTATGCAGCCCTGGACCGAAATCTCTAATCGCCTGGGTAAGCCGCATCCCTTCCTTTCCTATCTTGACTTAATCATGTACAACTGGCGCTTGCGGGACCCGAATCTTCCACCTCTAGTGGAAAACCTGGATTTGTTGTTTCCAACGGTTGGAACTGAAGAGGAACGGGTCTTTTACCTGACCCAGATCGAGATCGCCTATAAGTTTGCCCCGCTCCTTACCTCAGCGATCCGCGCCCAGGAAGCCGCTTTACAGGATGACCCCGCGGCGCTAGAGCGAGAATTGCTACTGATGCTAGAAGGCCTGCAACATATTGCGCACGTTAGCTTTCAAAAGATTGATCCGAATCCTTACTCGCCGACCGCGGTAGACCAGGTGGTATGGGCTAAAACGGTAGCGCCTTTTGCCGTACCTATTACCCCCGAAACCCCCGGACCCAGCGGGACGGCGGCCCCCATTTTCCATTTTCTGGATGCTTTTTTGGGCCGCAAAGAGTTTAAGACCCTGCTAGGTCATGAAGCCCAGAAACTGGGGAAATTTTCTCCGCCTCACTGGCAAGACCTGATTCTCGCCACCGGAGAAGTATCGGTGCTTGATTACATCTACCGCAATGACTACCGCACTTTGCGTGGCCTGTTTTTTCAGGTTATGGAAGCCTACGCCGGAGAAAAAGGTTACCTGGGGGTGCATCGCTTAAAGGTTTATGGCTTTCTCGAAAATGCTTTTAAAGCGGGCCGCTCAGTTACTATCGGTGGTTTTAAAGGGCTTTTTCGCAACAAGACCTGGGATCAGATTGATTACGAACTGAAACTGACCAGCGATGAACGCTACATCGTCCTGGCCCGGCATCGTTATACCAGCCGGATAGTGCAGGGTCGCACTTCTCAAGATGCCCAGGATGGTAGTAAGCTCAATTTTATTGAACTGGATATTAGCAACACCGGGTTACGCTACCGGCCGGGTGATCGGGCGGGCATTTTCCCGGAAAATAACGAAGAACTGATTGAAAAGACTTTGCAAGCTTTAAGAGCCAGCGGAGATGAAACGGTAGAACTCAGCCAGCTCTGGCGAGAGACTTTTCAACGCTTTGATTTCGGTTACGGGCCGCGCCAACCGCTGCGCGCTTTACTTAAATACGGCCGGATTCGTCCGGTAACCCGCCCGGTTGCAAAACATCTGGCTAAACTGACGGCCTCACCTTTTATGGAGCAGGTTTTAAATTCCAGGATGGAAGACCAGTGGGAACTCTGGGACTTGCTGGGAAGAATTAAACAGGAAGGCTATGATGTTCGCCGCTTCTGGAGGGCAAGTGCCGGTGAAGCGGAAAGTATCTGCCGCATTGTGCTTCCCGAAGCTTACCGTCTCTATTCCATTGCTTCCAGCAATAACCTTAATACCAGGGAAGCCAATACAGGCAAAGACCGGTTGCAGCTAATCGTTGGAGGTTTAAAATACAAAACTTCCGAAAGCGAACTTAGCCGAGAGCAAGAGCGTTTCGGCACCGCTTCCAGCTATATCGAGCGAGTGATAAAAGCCGGGCCGGGAAGTAATATGGCGGTAACGCTGAAAGTCGTACCGGCGGCCCGCTTTAGCCTGCCCGACGACCCGGCCCGGCCGGTCGTAATGTTTGCCGCTGGATCGGGCATCGCACCTTTCTCCGGCTTTTTGCAGGCCCGGCTAAACCAGGAAGGTGGTGGCGAAAACTGGCTCTTTTTTGCGACCCGTAACCCCGAGCAGCTTTTTTACCACCGCGAATTTGAACCCATGGTAAGAGCCGGGAGGTTAAATCTTCAGGTAGCTTTTTCAGCCAGTGATACCCAGCTAAGATTCGATGGTCAAAACCTGGTGTTGGAACCGGCCCCGCGTGCCCGGATTGACAAGGTAATGTTGAAGGATGAGAATGTAAAAGCTTTATGGGATTTGTTGCGACCTCAATCGGAAGGCGGTAAAGAAGCTTATTTCTATGTCTGCGGCCGGACCGATTTTGCCCGTAAAGTAATGGATACTCTCCAGGAAATTATCCAGGAATTTACCCCCGGCGAAGACGCTGTAAGAGAAGAAGCGACCCGGCAAAGATTTTACAGGGTCTTTGCCAACCGCCGCTATATGCAAGACGTTTATACCACTTATTCACCGGCGTACCAGAACCAACCTCTCTTGAATGCCTCGGAAGTAGTCGAACATAACAACGCCGAAAAAGGTTACTGGTTGGTGATAAATGGCAAGGTCTACGACCTGACCCAGTTTATTCACCTTCACCCCGGCGGCATGAAAATCCTGATAAATAATGTCGGCACCGATGGCACCGCCGCCTATCAGACCGTTCTGCATCACGTCAACTCTGAAGTAGACGCTATGCTGGGAATGTATGAGATTGGAGCCATCCGCCGCCTGGATTTCGGGCAGGAATGGGGTATCGGGCTTAAACCGGAAGGGCTTTTCTATTTTTCGCTACAGGAAGCCTTTGAAACCTGGGTGCGTTTGCTCTATCTGGTTACGGCCATGCAAAATGCCATTGAAAATGATTTTAGTTACATGGATAAAATCATGGCAAGAGGGGATCGGCCTGAAACCATCACTCCCTATAAGCTTCAATTTTTAATTGAAGCCCATCACCGGATTTTCACCAATTATTTGGACGGCCTGTTAAACGAAGAATTCGTGGAACTGTGGCAAATGGCGCTCGGTTTGACCGACCGGGCCTGGCGGGCCAACTTCCTGGAAACTTCTTTTAACAAAATACGGCAAAGTCCTGGTTATCTGAGAGCCAGCCAGTTACGCCAAACGATGCTCCAGATGCTCAAGGAGGGCCAGTTGGATAAATTAACGGAGCTTGGCTGGCGCTGTGTGGCCGAGGATAAAAGGCTTTTTGCTGAAATTAAAACCGCCCTCCGCCTGGGTTTGCAGGAGTTTGAAAACTGGGAGAAGCAAACAAAGGATAAAGGCATTCCGGTAATCCGGGAGAATTTTATGAAGCTGCCCAGGCTGGTTCAAACTTACTATAACAATCTGGCTATAGCTCTGGATGAGATAATGGGAACCTCAATTCAACCTGTTACAACGTCCACAGGATTTGCGCCAACTTCGATTGGTTATCCCGGTCACGGCTCCGCTTTGCAATATTCTTCTGAACCAGTAAAGGTAGAAGATTGATGCAATTGCTGGCAGACCTTCTAAATTCAGAGCAAGGGCTGGCCTTTTTGGCGAGTCGGGGAGTCTTTTGCAATCGAGCCGAGTTTAACGCGGCCTTGGCTGACCCTGTTCGTTTCGATTTGAGTAAACTGCTGGACCTGAAAAGTTCAAAGCCGGTTTGTTCAGGCCAGCAAGTTTATGTGGATTATCAGGCCAGTGTCCTGGCCAAAGTGGTCGTCCTCCAACAACTCCAAAATGAAAAGGAAATAGCCCCTTTTTTTATCTGGCACGATACCGACCGTTCCGGCTCTGACCCTCTCATTACCAAATTCGAGTGGCCCATGAACCAAAAAAGCTATCCCTTGAAGATAGCGCCCCCCGCCCAGGGAGAGGTGGAAACACGCTTTGTCTCCCTCCAACCGGACCTGGTTCTAAAGGTGCTGGAAACCCTTAAAAATTACCTCTTTCAAAGCAAATTGCCGGATAAAAAGCTTGTTTCAGAACGGTTCGAAGCCTTCAAAGAAGTTTTCCTTAATTATCGGGAAGCTTCCCTCAGTAATTTCAATTTTGAGGTTACAAACTTCTTACTTGAAAGACAGTTTGGCTGGAAACCCGCTTCAGTGCTGCTTTCCTTTGTTGTTGATAATGGCGTCTTGAACGAAGAAATTAATTATGCTCTGAATAACCTGGCCGGATTTGTCCGGGTTTATAACGCGGCTATCGAAGACCTCCTGAAAAGAGACATCGACCCGCAGGTTCGCCTGTTAAACGAAGATTATTTACCCCTCTATTACTCTTGTGAGGTGGACGGGCGGCGCCTCCGCATGAACCATCAGATTACAAAAAATTCGCATTATGCCGTGGCAAAGTGTAAGTGTAATCGCGAATACCACTTTTATCTGGGGCAAAAATCCCTATCGCTCGACGAACTGGCTCAAACCGGGCGATGGAGTCCGGATGTTACTCTACCGGTATTCTTAAATCGTCATGTAAGTGGTTTTATTATGGGAAAAAGTTCAGCCCTATATGGCCTGGTTATGAAGGAAATCCTGGCCAAAGTGTTTGAGCAAAAACCGGTTCCCTTCCTGGTACCCGCTGCCCTGAAGCAATCACCCAAAGACCCTCCCGAGTTTGATAGTCTGATTTATAGCTACCTGGTGGGAAAGGAGATCCAACTTGGCACTTGACGATCACCTGGATATCCTGATTTTCGCGGCCCACCCGGACGATGCCGAAGTAGGTTGTGGCGGGGCTTTGATTCTAGGTAGCGAAAAAGGGTTAGCAGTGGGCATTGCCGATTTGAGCAGGGGTGAAGGCTCCACCAGGGGCAATCCTGATTTGCGGCGCGAGGAAACCTCACAGGCTTCTCAGCACCTGCGTCTGAAAGTTCGACTGAGCCTGGGTTTACCCGATACCAGGATAGGTCATGATCCTGCCCACGGTCTGGCCCTGGTAAAAGCGATCCGGGAGTACCGGCCCAGAATTGTGCTGGCTCCTTACTGGAAAGACCGGCATCCCGATCATGCCGCTACCGGAAAACTGGCTCGCGAGGCCTGCTTTTACGCCGGTGTGCGCTCGGTCGGAGAAGGAACCACCTACCGTCCGGATAGACTTTACCACTATATGTTGCATGAACCTTTCCGGCCTTCTTTTGTGGTAGATATAACCAGCGCCTGGACCGGCAAGTTAGCGGCCATCCAGGCTTACCAGAGTCAGTTTCAAGCGGGCGTATCAGGGCCGGCTACCGCTCTCAGCAATCCCGATTTTTTAAATTTTATTGAAACGCGTGCCAGGTATTATGGTGGCCTGATTGGCACTACCTTCGGCGAACCCTACTTCACTAAAGGCCCCCTGGCGCTTGGGTTTTTTCCTGAGGCTACGCCGGCCCGTCCAAACGATTTAGAAAGGCTTTCACCTTACCGCCCTTATATTTAATCAGGACAACAGTAGCCAATGCATACAGAATTTGTTAGCTATAAAGATATAGATAATCCTCGTTCCCTGGCTTATCTCATAAAAAGTATGCCGGTGGGCGGTGCCATTTTGCACCTCGGTGCGCATCCTGATGATGAGGATGTGGGCCTCCTTTCTTACCTCAGCCATAAATATGGAGTACGAGCGGTCTACTGGTCGGCGACTCGGGGAGAGGGTGGGCAGAATCGTATAAACGGCTACCAGAACGAAGCCCTGGGTGTGCTGCGTACCTGGGAGAGCCTGGCCGCCAGGGCGATTGATGGCGGCGAATGTTTATTTGGCCCTTTTTTTGACTTTGGCTTCTGCAAGAATGCTGAGAAGGCCTTTAGCAACTGGAACCAGGAAAGGGTGGTGCTTGAAATAGTCCGGGCCATCCGGCAAGTTCAGCCACAAATTGTCATAGCACGCTGGAAGGGGGGGCCTGAAGATGGTCACGGCCAGCACCAGGCTATTGGAATTGCCTCCCGGCAGGCTTTTGAGCTGGCGGGCCAACCAGGCCGCTTCCCTGAACTGGACGCCGAAGGCCTTCCGGCCTGGCAACCTCGCAAGTATTATTGCTCTACCCTGGGCGATGCGCAGCCCGGGGAAGACTTTGACAGCGGAAGAAGACTTGTGCCGATGGAACGGCCAGGAGTTTTGCGACTAAACACCGGTGAATTTGACCCGATTGATGGGCAGAGTTACCAGGAAAATGCCTGGCGAGCTTTTAACCAGCACAAAAGCCAGGGTCTTGGTATGGTGCCGCTTCCAGGCGATTTCTTTTGTTATCTCACCCTGGAAGCTAACCTGACCGCAAACAGCAGTCCAAAATTTGAAACCGATATTTTCGATGGCCTCGACTTTCACCTGACCGGACTGGCTGATTATCCCGGGGAAAACCTTCCGTTCCTTCGCCAGCAGCTTGAAGAGGTGCAGAACTTAGCCGAAGAGGCTGGAGCTTTATACAGAGTAGAAAATCCTTTGACTACTGTCCCTCCGGTGCTAACCGGTCTGACGCGCTTGCGAAATCTTTACGAGCAGTTATCAGAGGAAGCCGGTAATGATGTAGCCGGTAAGGCCTTGCTTCAGTATTTAATCACCAAAATTGAGCGGTTCGAAGAAGTTGCAGTACGTTGCCTGGGACTCAGTCTGGAAGGATTCAACGACCGGAACCGCCTCATTCCGGGTATGGCTTTCCAGGTGCATGCTACCCTGGTCAACCAGCTTGATATTCCCTTGCAGGAAAAAGAAATACAATTCTCTCTCCAGGCGCCTAATGAATGGAAAATACAGGAGCTAGAGCCTGTTCAGGTTGAACTCAACCCCGGCCGGTTTTCGGCCAGCTTTGAGATTATAACCGGGTTAGAAACCGCCTTATCGAGCCCTTACTGGTTAGCCCGGCCCCGCAAAGGGGCTGTTTATCAGTGGCCGCAAGCAAACTGGGTGGGCAGCCCTTTTCAAGTCCCTTCCCTTCAGTTGTTATGCCGGGTAAAAGTGGATAAAACCTTTTTAACCCTGCGAAAAGCCGTTACCGGGCGAGAAGTGATCGCCAGCGGGTACCGGAGGGTACCGCCTCTGATTATTCCTCCCATTTCGCTTATACCGGAGACCGGCCAGGAATTTTTACAGGCTCAGCCCGGTTCTCAAACGCTCAATTTGCGGGTAGCTGCCCGCAATAACAGCGAAAGAGCGGTACAAGGCTATCTTACTTTGCAAGGCCCACCGGAATGGAGAATCCAACCGGAGCAACTGGAAATTCAGCTAACAGAACCGGGTGAAGTCGCGAATTTTCTCTTTACTGTTAGCCTTCCACCTGATTGCCAGGCCGGTCATTATCCGCTGAACTATACAGTTAATTGTGAGGGCCGCGATTACAATTTGATTCTCAAGCCGGTCTATCTGGCCCCGACCGGTATAAGCAGCAGGGTAGATAGCGGCAACTGCCTGAAAGAGGAGATTATTCTCGAACCAGCACAGGTTATGGTTCATCTCATCAATGCGCGATTTGTGCAGGGCTTGAATTACGCGTATGTCCAGGGCCTTCAGGAAGAACTGGTAGCAACTCTAAAACCGTTCGGAGTTAATTTCCGGTTGCTTTCCGATGTTGATCTTATAGCCCTTAATTTGAAAGAGTTTGATGCGATTGTGATTGGTCCTAATGCCTATATGGTACGGGATCAGTTGCGTCAGAATAACCGGCGGTTCCTGGATTATGTGAGAGAAGGCGGCACCCTTATTGTACAGTACCAGGGCTACGGTTATGAGAATGAAAACTTTACCCCTTACCCATTTAAGTTTAACCACCCTCACGACCGGGTTACCTATGAGGATGCCCCGGTAACTATTCTCCGGCCTGACTTTATGTTTTTCCGGCTACCGAATGCTATTACCGAAACCGATTTTGAAGGCTGGATTCGAGATAGGGGTCTCTACTTCTTCGGGGAGTGGGATAAACGCTACCAGACTTTCCTGGCGAGTTCTGATCCGGGTGTTTCACTTCACCTCGGCGGCTTAATGGGAGCTTACTACGGCAGAGGCACTTATTTATATTGCGGTTATTCCTTTTTCCGTCAGTTACCGGCGGGCGTAATTGGCGCCTTTCGTCAGTTTGCCAATATCCTGGCGCTACCGGCTGCCCGTATTCTGGAGAGAATTGATTTCCTCAAAAAGATTTATCTTTTTTCAACTCTTACCGAAGAACAACTTGATCCAATCAGCCGTTTAGTAGAAGAGCGCTGGTTTGAGGATGGGACTTACATTTGCCATAAAGGCGATCCCGCTAACGAGTTGTATATTATCTACCGGGGCGCTGTTGAAATTCTGGCCGACGAAGAAAATCCTTCCTCGCGCCTGGCGCTGCGCAGAGCGGGGGAATGGGTAGGAGAATTAGCCTTCTTAGGAGAAATACCGCGCACCGCCTCCATGCGAGCGATTGGAGATGTCGAACTTCTGGTGCTTAAAGGTGATAACTTTGTGAAGGTGCTTTATGAGTATCCCGATATGGGGATTCGGCTGAGTAAAATGCTGGTTAAATCCTATTTCGACCTTAATACCCGGGAGAAGTTAGAAGACAAAAATTCTATCGTTTAAGGAATAACCTGGTTATCTGATTTGGGTAAGTTCTAAGAAAAAGCAGGAAAAATAAATGCGCATAGGAATCCTTTGTCATTCTAGCTGCGGTGGTAGCTCTCGGGTAGCGCTGGAGCTTGCTCTTCACCTGGCTCGGCGAGATCACCAGGTCCATCTATTTTCGCTCTATCCCCTCTTTGGCCTGACGGAAAGTCATGAAAGGTTAACAACCCATTTTACGCTAGCTCAACTACCACCTGATTTACACCCTTCCACTCTATACACAGACTGGAAGGATGGGGAAAAAGAGCAGTTTATCGCCGGATTGATCGAAGTAATTTGTCAGGAAAATTTAGACATTTTACATTTTCACTATGCCCTTCCTTTCGCCTTTTTGACGGTTGAGTTAAAACGCCGCCTGGGTAAAAACTGTCCTTTTTTGGTGGGGACTCTGCACGGAACGGATGTAAGCGAATTTGGTCGGAAGCCCTCTCTGGCGATCAGGTTAAGATGGGCCCTTTCCCAGATGAATCAGGTAACCACTGTTTCCGCCAACCATGCCCAACTGGCCCAGGAACTTTTACAATTAGAAAGCTTACCCCGGGTTGTGCCAAACTTTATAGACCTGGAGTTATATAATTCTTGCCCAAACCAGCCAAAAAGATTCAGTCGCCCCGCCAGAGTGATCCATATTTCAAACTTCAGACCGGTTAAAGAGCCACTCGCCCTGGGAGCTACATTTGCCGGAATATGTTCTCAATTAGATGCCGAACTCTGGCTGGTAGGTGAAGGACCGGGGCTGGAAGATTTAAAACAGTTATTTAACCGGCTGGGTTTGAATCAAAAGGTGCGCTACTGGGGTTTGCAGCCCAAAGTGAAAAACATCCTGAGTCAGGCTGATCTTCTTTTAATGACCAGCCGGGCCGAAAGTTTCGGCCTGACGATTTTGGAAGCGATGGCCTGCGGGATACCCGTAGTGACCACCCGGGTGGGTGGAGTGCCTGAACTGGTGGAACACGGAGAAACGGGCTTTTTGTTTGCTAACGGAGAGCACGATCAAGCGGTAAATTTCGCCCTTCAACTTTTAACCGATGAAAAGCTTCGAGCACAATTTGCCCGAGCGGCAAAGCATAAAGCCCTGCTATTTAATGCTGACCGGGTGGTTAAACTTTACGAAGAAATATATAACCTGGCACTTGTTAAAGGAAAAAAAACCCGGTTTGGGATTCCCACGATGCCCTAAAGCAGATAGAGTCAGCAACCGGGTCTGCTTTTTCTGGCTCCTCAAAAAATGATTTAAGGTCTGATGCCGAGCGGGCTGCGAGCTACAGCCCGCTTTTTGTAAATCCTGCCCTCAAAAAACCGGAGTGGCTCGCTCCCCTGTCTGAAAAGCCCTTGCAATGGAATTTAACGCCTCTATATGTTACAATTTTGAGTGCCTGAGAATACTGTTTTTCAGGAGAGATACGAACCGTGTTTGTCCGGCCTTTTTGCGGCTTTTCCGGCATCGAATGAAGCCCGGTCCAAACGCGACTCTTAGAATAGAAGCGAAAATATGAATTATCCTGTAATTAAGATTAAAAGTGGTCGTGAATGGCAGTTGAAACGCGGCCATCCCTGGCTCTTCTCCGGCGGTATCCAGCATCTCCCCTCCAATATTGAACCGGGCGGACTGGTCGATTTGCACGACTCAGAGGGCCAGTTTGTAGCCAGAGGTTACTATAATCCTAAAACCGACATAGCCGTGCGCGTCCTCACCCGGGACCCTTCCGAGATCGTGGATGGCGCTTTTTTCGAGAAACGGGTGCGCCAGGCCCTGCAATTGCGGCGTGGCGCGATCAACCCGCAGGATACCAATCTTTTCCGCCTGATAAACGCGGAAGGCGACTTTCTACCCGGGGTTATCGTGGATTATTACGCCGGGGTGCTGGTCTTGCAGAGCCATACCGCCGGCATTGATCGCCTGCTCGAACCGCTCACCGCGGCCCTGATTGCGGTGGTTCAGCCGCAGGCCGTTCTGCTGCGCAACGATGTAGCGGTCCGTTCCCGTGAAGGATTGGCCAAAGAAGAG
>DATAKM010000067.1:0-3914 GCA_036261665.1 Chloroflexia bacterium | reverse complement strand
AATGCGGTCACGTTGGTTGCTGTGACAATTCTAAAAACAAACATGCTACCAAACATTATCATACTTCCAACCACCCCATCATCAAATCCTTTGAACCGGGTGAGGAGTGGGGCTGGTGCTATCCGGATCAACTTTACCTTGACCCCGCTGATAACCAGCTTTTTCAGGCAGAAGTGGCTAAACTTCCTCGGCGTAACTATCGCCAACGCTAGCCGGGCCAGGTACAACCACCAACTTCACTTTAAGGTTACCGATATTGGAGAGCTTGAGCTGTTAAAAGTTGATCTATTGGAAGCAGGATGGAGAAACCTGGAGAAACTTATGGATATAAACGGTGCCCACCAGGGCCAGGAAAAGGCCGAGAACTGGCCGGCCTTGCCCTTTGAGGAGTGGCAGGAAACCTGCGAAACGCTGCATATGTGGAGCCAGATTGTAGGGAAGATTAGAATGGAACTAAGCCCCTACCGCAACCACTGGTGGCAAGTGCCTTTTTACATTTCAGCTCGTGGCCTGACTACCTCGCCTATTCCTTACCAAAATCTGTTGTTTGAGATAAACTTTGATTTTATTGACCATATTTTGCTTTTACAGACCAGCAGCGGCAAAACCAGGGCCATCTCGCTAATCCCTCGTTCGGTAGCTGATTTTTATCGAGAGCTAATGGCGATTTTAGCTTCGGTTGGAATTGAGGTTAAAATCAATACTTTACCGAGCGAGGTTAATAACCCGATTAGATGTGATGAGGATTACGTGCACACCTCATACGATCCGGAGTATGCCAACCGTTTCTGGCAGGTGCTGGTACAGTGTGACCGCGTGTTTAAGCAATTCCGGGCCGGTTTTATCGGTAAAAGCAGTCCAGTGCATTTCTTCTGGGGGAGTTTCGATCTGGCCGTTACCCGGTTTTCTGGCAAGCGCGCACCAGAGCGTCCCGGTGCTGACGCAATTACTCGTGAAGCTTATTCCCACGAGGTAATCAGTCTTGGATTCTGGCCGGGTAACGCCAGTTTTCCCAGGCCAGCTTTTTATGCTTATGCTGCGCCTGAACCAGAGGGGCTTAAAGCAGCCACTATTCAGCCAAAACAGGCTTTCTACAGTGAGGAGATGAAAGAATTTTTCCTGTTGTATGATGATGTGCGACTCAGTGAAAATCCAGACCAGACCGTACTTGATTTTGCACAGAGTACTTATGAGGCCGCAGCTAATCTGGCTAACTGGGATAGAACCAATCTGGAAGCACCTCAAATTGGTCTTGAACCCCACGGCACATCCGTATAAAAACAGGACATAGATGACTGCTCTTACCCGGCACCAGGCAGCGCTTACGTCCGGGATCCACTTCGCCTTCCACCACCCTGAGAGCGAGCAGTTCTCCCCGCCGGATACGGCTGTCCAGGAGGAGGGCCAGCATGGCCAGATTGCGCCTGCCGGTGGACTCTTGGGGTAATCGGTAGCATGCGGTAATTGAAGATCCGCACCGGGGCTCACTCTCGACACTCTTGATCACCCAGTTCTGCGAGTGTTTGCAGGTAAACTTGTCACTTTTGTTGAAGGGGGTCTTTTCGATCTCGCCTTCCAGTTCCAGCCAGGAGAAGATCTTGAGGGTGCGGCCGTAATAAGCAATCGATCCGGCGGTGAGGATCTCCTTGCCGGATTTGGTCGCTTCATCCCAGCGGTAGGGAGTGCTTTCCCAGCGGGTAGGCAGCGACCTGGTGAGCGTCCTTTACACTTCTATACGGAACGGAAAAAGAATGAGCGGGCATTACGAGTGTTCAGGAGCAGCACAGGTATTCGACCTGGCTGCGGGAATAAGGACAAGGGGTCCGCTTAAACAATTGCCGGGAGAAGCACCAGCGCCGGGATGTTCTGCGAAGCCTTCGAAGATCAGAAGAGTACCAGGCAAATACGGTAAAAGCCTCTTGCTGCAAAATGTTAATATTTAGCCTGAACCAGCCAGGATAACTTTGGCAGCCAGCAGGGCCGGGAGCTTATTTACGAAAACGGCTGAGAGCTTGGAGGTGG
Source organism: Chloroflexia bacterium (assembly GCA_036261665.1). Taxonomy (GTDB): domain Bacteria; phylum Chloroflexota; class Chloroflexia; order Chloroheliales; family Chloroheliaceae; genus 54-19. Next base: position 1,892 of record DATAKM010000067.1, on the reverse strand, counting down.
GCATGAAGTACTTTTGGTTTTTATCTTGGGCTGACCAAAGTACCCCACGCCGCTGCGACTTCCCTCTAAGGTTGACGGGTGTTACTCGACCTGCCAGAACTTAAGAGCATCATTATTCTGAACGCTTGCCAGGAGCTTGCCGTCGGGAGAAAGCGCCAGCCCATGCACACCCAGGGTCTGGCTTAACTCGGAAGTGTAGATGGCCTCCTCACCACCCGCAACATTCCAGATTTTAATGGTACCGTCCTGCGAGGCGCTGAAGAGCGATTTGCCGTTCGGGCTGTAGATCAGAGCGGTAATCAGGGAAGTATGGCCTTTGAAAGTTTTTAATTGTTTCATGCTCGAAACATCCGACAGATGGATCTCATCCGGTATTGCATGCGCACTGGCCAGGAATTTGCCGTCCGGACTAAAGGCCACGGCACCTACGCCCTCTTCCTGCTCCGGAAAAGTTTTGAGCTCCTTGCCGCTAGCGGCGTCCCAGATTTTAAGCAGTTTGTCCTCCCCTCCACTGGCAACCAGCTTACCATCCGGGCTGATGGCTACTGAAAGCACAAAAGAGAGATGGCCAATCAAAGTGGAGCGCAGTTTTGGGATACCCTGCTGTATGTCCCAAAGTTTAACGGTCCGGTCATCACTGGCGCTGGTCAATAACTTACCATCTTTACTAATAGCAAGACGATTGATAGTATTGGTGTGACCGGTTTGCGGAGGGGTAGAGGAAAGCAGTTTCAGGGATTTAGCCGGAGCATGCGACAGGCCCGGTTTAACGGTCGGGAGAGGGAGAGAAGCTGCCGCGGTAAAGGTGGGGGTGGCAGGACTGGCCGCTAAGGTTGAGCTAACTGCCGTAGCAGCAGGGGCAGTTGCCCCCGGAGTAGGAGAGAAAGCAGGCGCGGCGAGTTCTGTGGTGGGGCCGGTGGAGGTAGCTACTACCGAAGCACCGGCAGTGGCAGCAGGAGTCTGAGTAACGGCCTGGGATGGAACCACCCATCCGGAGATAAGTGGAATGTCCGGCCTGGCCGGAGTTGAGCTGGCAGCAAGCGTGGTCGGGACGGCCCCTGGAGTTAGCGTAGTATCCGAACCGCAGGCGTTGAGAGTCAGGGCTGCTGCCAGCTAGAGCAGCCCTGCCCGCCACAGAGTTTTTATGGATCGGGTTTGATAAAACAAAATCCCCACCTTTCTTTTCTTTTCTTTTTAGAAAGAGTAGAACCGCCAGATTGCTGTACTGAATAACGGTAGCCAGCTATGCTTTTACCCCCTGAGAGCCGTCAGCTCTCATGAAAGCTGCCAGGGCAGGCAGCTTCTAGCGCCTGACCTCCCAGAGTGTAAATTTAGCGCTTGCTATCCCCACTTACCAGGATTCGGCTATCCGTACTAACTGTAGTAGCAGCAGAGGGCCTCGCGGTGGTGACAGCCGGAGCTGTGGTGGGCGTAAAATCCCCACAACCGGCTAACAAGCCTGACAGTATCAAGGTCACGGCGAGACCTGCCACCCACCGAAAATCATTTTTGTTCCATTTAGCTAGCCTCAGCAATTTAATTTCTCCTTCAACCAGAGCTTATTTTCTTATTGGACTTCGGATAACTTCCTGGCTGTAGTACCTTCGTTTACTATCCCGAAACCGCAAGCCGGTAAGCAAAACTTAACCTGGCCCTACTTTTTGCAAACAAGCTGCTAATGAACCTTTATCATTCGTATTCTGTACTATCTTCATATACACCACCGTTAATCACCCACTTTACCTTTTAAACCTGCTATTACCTGCTGAGGGATCGCTGTACAAAATTGGATCTGTCTCTGAACGGCGATTAGATGTAAAAAAGTATTTACTTTCCTGATAGGATCTTTATAATAATAAATTAAAGGTGTTTGTTCGGTGTTAGTTCAAGCT
>DATAKM010000090.1:0-140302 GCA_036261665.1 Chloroflexia bacterium | reverse complement strand
CCCGTTTAAAAGTTATCATGATAGAGCAGATATTGCTATACTTAAGGTAAAGAAGACTATTATTGGCTATCGCAATCTGGCCTGGATGCAGGCAGGTAATCTTTAGCGACTGGTTCCAAAAGGACGAAATACTGTTTGCTATGAGTCAGGATCATACTTACAAACCCGATAGATTGTTGAATGACCAGGCGCTGGAACAAGTTTTACAGGCAGGAGCAACCTTACTGGACGTAAGGCATCCTCAAAAGTACGCGGCAGGACATCTTCACGGTTCCATCAGTCTGGCGTACCATCCGACCAATTATGCCTGGCGGTTGGAACACTTTATTACAGTTCAACACTCGTTGATAATTGTCAGCGAAAGCCCAATGGAGCGCCAGGCGGCGGCTTTCAGCCTTATGCAGGGCGGCTACAATATCGCAGGGTATGCAGAATTGGACTCTTCGGCATCCCTGGCTACTCTCCGCCAGTTATCGGTAGTACAGTTACAGAACGAGATTGCCACCGGAAGGCTTGAGCAAGATTTGATGGTGCTGGACGTGCGCGAAAAAGGGGACTGGCTGGAGTATCATTTGCAAGGGGCTTACCATATCCCTATACTGGAAGTTCCAGAGCGCGCCGGAGAGCTACTATCCGGTCGTATAGTGGCGGTAATGGCCGAGAGCAATATTTATTCGACCACCGTAGCCAGTTATTTACGTTACATGCACGGCTATGAGGTGGCGAATGTACCCGAGGGTGTACCGGGTTGGGCGCGGAGCGGCTTTGCGATTAAGCGCAAAGAGCCTGATAATAAGAGCTAGATTTGATGATTAACAGGGTAGCTGTTGCTATGGCAGATCTTTCCAGGTTATTTTCACAGGATAATACCTTTTCTTCCCTGAAGGAAGTTGAAGCTCTAACGCCTTTGCAAGAGATGGCTGTTCTTTCCGGTCCCCTTTTCTGGGATCTTCTGGAGGGCGTATTTAATAATCTCAGCCAGGGTGTGATTGTGGCTGACGATACCGGGAGGGTGGTCGTTTTCAACCGGGCGGCTCAGCAAATAATGGGCTACACTTCGGACGAAGTGGTCGGTAAGCTTTCCCTCTGGGATTTCTGTGGGGACTGTCCCACCCCTCCGCTTTTCCGTAACAGCCTGCTCCAGGGCCAGAGTTTCCCTGAAGAAGAAGTGGAGATGAGCGGCAAGGATGACAGGAACCACCCTATCGGGGTAAAAGTAACTCCCCTCTACAATCAGCAGCAGATCCTGGTAGGGGCGCTTGCCAGCCTGCGCAGCCTTGAAGAAATCCGGGCGCAAGAGCGCGAACGCAAGAGCCTGGTGCGCCTGGCCTCGATTGGACGGATTATTTCGGCCGTTGCTCACGAAATCAATAACCCTCTCCAGGCTGTACGCACTTCGCTTGAACTGGGCCTCGACTCGCGGAAAAGTCCGCAACGCCGCCAGGAGTATTTGCAGGCGGCAGACCAGGAGATTTTGCGGATTGCCCGTATCATCAACCGCATGCGCGATTTCTACCGCCCGAACCCGGCCGAAAAACATCCCACCGATGTTAACGCCACTCTTCAGGATGCTCTTAATCTGCTGGATAAACAGATCAGCAATTTGCAGGTAAAGGTGCAACTCGAACTGGCAGGCAACTTGCCGGCCGTGAGCATGATTAACTACCAGTTACAGCAGGTTTTTCTTAACCTGATCTTGAACGCCCTCGACAGTATGCCCAAAGGCGGCCACCTGACTATCCGTAGCCAGAGCGGCGCGGATAATGATGTGCTGGTTTCCTTCCACGATACCGGTTGCAAGCTCGATCCGGGCCATGCCGCCAATCTCTTTGACCCCTTTGCCAGCAACGGTCGCCAGGGTGACCTGGCCCTGGGCCTCTCGGTCAGCCGTGAGATCATCACCGAACTGGGTGGTTCAGTTGAGATTCAACCCGGCGAGGGCAATACCTTGCTGGTGCGTTTACCCCGCGAATAAAAATAGCCCGCCTCTATCGCAGGCGGGCTACTACTTACACCCTATGACTTTTTTTCCTCAGCGTACATAACAAACAGGAGCAACTCCTCCGGCTTGATCTTGTCTTTCAAGAAAGCCTTATCATTGTTATTTTTGGCTATTGAAGCCGTAACGACTAGCACAGCTTTGGTGTCATTATCTCTTGTGTAGACGTTAACTGAGCCATGAGGGACGCTCAAGCTAGAACCTTTAGGAGCAATCCAGCCCTGGTTCTTAATCTGGTTATCGTAATAACTGATAACGTTTGGCTTATCCTCTCGCTTAATAGAGTAAAACTCTACAGCCAAATCCTGAATTTTATTCATGTCGGTATTCTGCGCGAAGCTATCCATCAGGGTTTTTTGTTCCGCCTCGCTTAAGGTCAGCCTGGTCGCGCCGCTGTAAACCGGCAAGCCTTTGGCCGCTATTTTATCGCTGTTACCTCCGCCGGAGAGGAAGGTGATCGCTACAATGGCAATGATCGCCACTATCACCACTCCGGCAATCAGGCCAACGACCGGCAACAGGAATGACCGAGAGCGACCTGTAGCTGCCTCATCTGTGGAGTAAAGCTGCCGGTTGTCATAGGCGCCGGTAGAAGCGGGTGCTGGTTGTGGCTGGCTGTAGGCGTAGGGCTGCGCGTGACCAAAGTCTGCGGTTGGGCCTGGATTGCTCTGATAGCCGGAAAAACGCCCGGCGCTTGCACCTGCCCCGACCGGTTGGGCCGCTACTGAAGCCTCGCGGGCCTGCCGGGTTTCCTGTTCGATCAGCCAGCTACGGGCACTCGCCAGGGAAGGATTAGCCGGTTCTTGCTGCGCTACCCGGTCTATCCAGATGCGGGCCAGCGAAAGGTCACTTGAGGTAAAAGCCAGCCACAGAAGTAAGTTATAGTCGTCAGGATTAGTTTGAGCCAGTTGCATCAAAATGAGGTGAGCTTCTTCTTTCCGGCCTGCCTGGGCCAGGGAAATTGCCTGGTTGAAGCCCTGTAATTCCGCAGGAATCATACTGCTACACTCCCGGTTGTTGATTGAACGTATGAAAGATCTTTTACCGATGACTAAACTTCCGCAAAGTTCAGCTCAAATCTACTGGGACTATTCGATTTTAAATTTGGTGATCCGAGCAAACAAAACAGAGGTCAGTTTCTTGCCAGTACGGCCTTAGATTAAAATTTATTTACTACATATCTTTAGCAGAAAGCTGTTTTAATTATACTTTAATACTTTTTGGCTGTCCAGAGCCTTTTTACCACATAGCTATTTAACCTTGACTTATTTTCCGGCTTGAATTACCTTTACAGTCAGCCTTTTGATCTAATGTTAAAAACTTTGCTCGTATAGTCTAACAAGAACAAAAAGATGGAAACAACTCCTGCTAACCCCCCTACACCTAAACCCAGTTCTACCGTGATGGTTTTGCGTCCAATCAGTGAGCAATCCAGCGGTTATGAAGTTTTTATGGTGCGGCGCCATTCTAAAAGCCGCTTTATGCCGGACCGCTATGTCTTTCCGGGCGGCCGTCTCGAAGAGAGCGATGCCAGTCCTGCTACCCTGGCGCGCCTGGCTAACTTTTCGCTTGAAGGCAGTGAGCCGGTCTTTCGGGACTTGCCCGGTCAGGGCGCTCATGATGCTGAAGTAAAACTGAGCCGCGCTCAACAGGCCGGAATGTATATTGCCGCTTTCCGCGAGCTTTTTGAAGAAGCGGGTGTGCTGCTGGCCATTAACGAAGCCTCTGGCCAACCCCTGGAAGTGCAAGAAGACGATGAACTGGCCGAGCGCTTTGCGGTGTACCGTAAGGAGATGCAGGCTGATCGCCTGGACTTCGTTAGCATGCTTGAGCAGGAAAAGCTCTTACTCGATTTCAATAAAATCATCTATTTCTCTCACTGGATCACTCCGCTGGTTGAACCCTATCGCTTTGATGCTCGTTTTTTCCTGACAACCGCTCCGCATAACCAGGTAGCTGAAAGCGATTATTTTGAGACGACCCATGGCCTGTGGATTACTCCCTGGGAAATCCTGGAACGCTACGCCGCCGATGATTTCAATATCGCTTTCCCAACCCTGTTACATATTCAATGGCTATCCAATTACAATACCCTGGAAACAGCCTGCGAGGCGGCCAGGCGGAAAACGATTGTGGCGGCGATGCCAAATCACTATATGGGCGAGGACGGGATGGTATTTCAGTTGCCGGAAGATGTAGTAGATCGCTGGTAATCAGTACCGTTTTTAAAGTTAAGGTATTGTGATAGTTTACACAATTTAAAAATACAGGTTTGTTTTTTGCTGTATAATAATTGGTAATGGGAATCTCCTGTAGTAACAGGCCTGATACGGATTGATGGTGGGTTAACTATTTAAAAGAACTTTATAAATTTTTGGGCCGGGCAGGTTTTCCGGCCGTTTTGAAACCTCTTAACTTAGAAAGCGGCCTAGCAGTATGACATTTAGAAGCTCCACGGAAGAACAACCTCACTTTAAACTCACGGGGGTAAACGGTGGCGATTGTGGGCGGAATCACAAATCCGTAGTAGAAACTACCGACGTCACAAATAATGTAAGGCATTATACTACCAGTGAGGAGATTGCCCGTTTCTTAGCTCTATTTAAGCGACCGGACACTTCCAAGTCAGCTAGTTCTTCATACTCAACAACAGCCGAATCTAAAGGAATTTCGACCATGCAGGAGTTGAAAAGTCACTACTCCGGCGCGGGTTTGCCACGCTTTGCGCCTTTTAAAGGCCAGTCAAATTCGACTCACGCTGCCGGTTCCTACTACCATCACTACAGCGCCGATTCTGACCGGAACAGGAAACACTTCGGTTTCTTTGATCGCTTTAGCCTGCTCCAGAAAATTTTTGCCGCTAATATGATCGTGATTTTGGGCGGCGCAACGGTTGGATCGCTGCTGACAGCGGAACTGGCTCAGGCCGGTAAATTCAACCTGGTCTCTTTTGGCATCATCATTCTTCTGGGAGTGCTTCTGAGCGGTGCAGTTAGTTTTACCATCCTGAAAATCTCTTTCCGGCCTTTTGAGGAATTGCAAAAAGTCCTGACTAAGATTCATACCGGCAACCCGCGCGCCCGGGCGGCCCTGGATAAAATTAATAATCCTGATGTCCGCCAGTTCACTACCGCTCTTAACCAGATGTTGAACCGGCTGGAAGAAAACGCCCATATTATCCAGGAAGATCAACGCCAGTTACAGCTCATGACTGCCCAGGTGATTAATGCACAGGAGAACGAACGCAAACGCATCGCCCGCGAACTGCATGACGAAGCCAGCCAATCTTTGACGGCCATGATTATGGGCCTGGAAGCTGCTCGCAACAATGCTCCTGCCGAGAATGCGGTTTTGCAGCAACAACTGGGCGGCCTGAAAGAACTGGCGGCTGCCACCCTGGAAGAACTGCGCAAACTGGCTCTGGATTTGCGCCCTACCATGCTTGATGACCTGGGCCTGGTCCCGGCAGTGCGCTGGTTAAGCCGAGGAGCGGCTGAGAGAGCCAATCTCGAAATGAAATTGGAACTGGGCGACTTTGAAGAACAGGGCCGCCTGGCTCCCGAGCTAGAAACCTGTCTTTTCCGCATTACCCAGGAAAGCCTGACCAATATTGTGAAGCACGCGAGAGCAACCGAGGTGCAGGTCAGGCTGGAACGCGTGATCACAGATGAACAGCAGCCTTATGAGCAGGTACGCCTGGTGGTAGCCGATAATGGTCTCGGTTTTGACCTGGCAGAAGCGCGGGCTAAAGCTTACCGGGGAGGTCACCTGGGCCTCTTCGATATTGAGGAACGCGCGGCTTTACTCGGCGGCAAAGTGGAAATTCTGAGCGGCAAGAACAATCCTTGCGGCGCAGGCACTCGCATTACCGTTCTTTTACCTGTACAGTCCTGCCCCGTAGATTTACCTTATGGCTTGAACACTGCTATTCCGCCCTATATCAGGTAAGTGAAACAAAACGGAAAAGCTTTCTAAAAAGAAAACCCCTCTTGCGAGGGGTCTTTTTATTACCTTTTCTAAAACCGAACTACTTGGTCGGGGTGGGTGCCGGAGCAGCGGTAATATTGACTGTGGTGCTGCTCTTTATCTTTCCGTCCTGGCTGACTACCTGGACGATATTTTGACCCGGCTGAATTTTAGAGCCGTCACCGTAGCTGTTCAGAATAACCCCTGTAGTAAATTTACCGTTCGCGTCGGTGAGAGCTACCGAAGCGTTATCACGGGGAGTCTGGCCGGGACCGACCTGTACACTCAGCCAGGTATTGGCGGGGAAGCCCGTCCCTGTAACCTGCATTACCGTTCCGGCCTGTACAGTGTCTCCGGCTACAGTTACGGTAGGATTGCCGCTTGCACCTGCACCGGTATTGCTGCCGCTGCTACTGGCCGCCGTAGAGGCAGCGGCAGTAGTAACCGCAGCGGAGGTAGTGCTGGCAGCCGTGGTAGCAGCGGCAGTAGTGCTGGCAGCGGTAGTAGCTGTGCTGGTGGTGGCAGCGGCCGTGGTGGCGGCCGCGGTTACCGTGCTGGCGGGTGCGGCGCTCTGCGTAGCAGTGCTATCACCGCAGGCAGCCAGGAGCATTGATACCGACAGTAAAAGAAGTCCAGCGAGCATTACATAAGATTTTGATTTAGTACCGGTACCGTTTCCTGCGGTTCTGTTAATCTTCAAATTCATCATCTTCATCCTTTAAATTTTCGAAGTGTTATTTTTACTTCTTACTCAAGAGGAAACCTTGTTTCCAACTGAAGAGCTACTTTGCCGAGTCATTTTCCCGGCTTTTATACCTGCTATAGCTCTAACTATTATCTAAGACGAAGCGGAAAGCTAAAAAAGATTAGTTCTTTAGACTGAAAAACAATAGGTATTAATGCTTAAAAAGATTAGTAAATAACTAAATATTAGTAATAGCAACGATTGTTAGAGATGAATAATTTGTAGCAGTATCAGTACCAGGATATTTTGGAAGGGTGAGGGGGAGAGTTGATATAGAGGTAAAGGTGGTCTTTTGTTGATATTACGCAAACTTCATAGATTTAGCCTTGTAAGGCATTAAAAGACCACCCCAAAAAGGGTTTAACACCCGATCCATGAAATTAAAAGAAATTTAGAAGCTTACTGCCCTACTTTCTGATATTCCTCACAGCGTGCGATCCCATTTTTGACCTTTTCAGCCAGGGTAGCCATGCGCAGCGGCTTTTCCAGGTACTCATTGGCCTGAGCTTTCTCGCTGATCCCGCGTAGTTTCTCGCTGCCTACTCCGCTGATGATTACGATAAAAAGATCTTCACGCTGTTTACGCGCACGTTCACATACGGTTATTCCGTCCATTTTTGGCATCATAAAGTCCAGAATAGCCGCTACAGGTTGTTCGTTTTCGATTAGATTTAGCGCCGTTTCGCCGTCCCGGGCGGATAAAACTTCATAACCTTTTGCCTTAAAGAAGAAGCTGAGAAGATTCAGAATATCTGGTTCGTCGTCAGCTATAACTATACGATTGTTGCACATGTTTTAACTCCTTGGCAGGACCGGAGGTGGGATTGCCCCATACTATTACCCATAAACCACTAGCAGCGTTGTTCCATTTTCGATACGTTTACTTAAACCATTGTTAATAAAAATATAATACCATAAGATAAACGAAAAATGACAGCAATTTTGCTGCCACTTGTCACGAATCTTTCCAGCCAGACTTCCTATATTTTATAGGAATAAACTCCTACTGCCGGCCCGGCCCACTGTTGTGAGGCTGAGTAGCATAGAAACCGGGCATGATTTCTCGCCGCATTTCCTGAGGTTTGATCGAAAAATTCTCGATCAGCTCAATCAGGAAGGGTAAATCGTTCGAGGGGATGACCACAAAGAGTTCACTCGGTTTGAGGCTATTGTGAATCCGGCCTCCACCGTCACCGATTGTAAAAAGGCTGCGTTTGCGATAATAGGGCAGGGCATAGAGCGAAGCGCAGACCGACCAGCCCAGTTCCCCCAGGGCAAAATCCCCTCCCCGCGCCATAGCCGCCCCGGCGATCATCATGGCTCGCTGGGGATCGCAGATTACGACCATCTGGTGAACCGGAACATTTTCAGACACTTCATTCAATGGAGCGGCGGCAATCGCCCGGTAGAGGCCAAGCGGCAGGTTGGGAGTAGAAGCTTTGTTATGACGCGCTCCTTCTTCCGTAAACATCGCCTGGGCCATCGTCAGGTAACGCCCTTCTTTGATCAGGTCGCTACCCTGATGCATACCTATATGATACTGGCCGACCAGGCAGGCATCATTACCTTCTTTGACATAGACATGCCGTCCTGCCGCGCTTTCTTTTATTAAAGCGCAGGCCGGGGCTTTTAGTTCTTCGTACTCTTCCGGCGCCTGTTCGGGGCAGTAAGTGACGGCTACAGGGCGGCGTTCGACTTTCAGTTTGCGGGTAATAACCTCATGCAAGTAAGCCAGGTCTACTTTGCTACGGTCTACCGGTTCTAGCGGGTGGCCCTCCTGCTCTTTAGCAGGTTGCGCTTCCAGGTTTTCTATGGTCATTTTTGCTCCTGTAGCACTTACAGTGAAGGGTTTGTGTGGCTCTTCAGGTTTTCTTAGTTTTTCATGGTATGCCGTTGGGCAAAAACGGGCAGTAGTACATACTACTTGTTGAGCTGCTTTTGTAACATGGCCACAAAAATTGTGCTAAAATCAGTAACAAAATAAAGATTATAAACAAACGGAGTATAGAATTTGCATCTGGAAAAGATAGGTATTTTAACCAGCGGCGGCGACTCTCCCGGGATGAATACTGCTATCCGGGCCGCTACGCGTACTGCTCTCCAACATCATCTTGAAGTGGTTGGAATTGAAGCCGGTTACCAGGGGATTTTCGACAGACGTTTCATCAGCATGGGTCCCCGCGATGTGGGCGGCGTGATGCAGCGCGGCGGTACTTTTCTCTATACCGCCCGCTGCGCCCGTTTTATGAAGCCGGAAGGCCGGGATGAAGCGGTGCGCAATTTGCAGAGTGAGGGTATAGAAGCCCTGATCGTGATTGGCGGTAATGGTTCGCTGACCGGGGCGCTCGAACTGCAAAAGCTTGGCGTGCCGGTAGTAGGCCTGCCGGGCTCGATTGACAATGATCTCTATGGTACGGATGTGGCTATCGGCGTAGATACCTGTCTTAATACTATTCTGACCGCTATTGACAACATTAAGGATACGGCTTCTTCACATCGTCGTGCTTTTATCCTGGAAGTGATGGGCCGCAACAGCGGTTACCTGGCCATGATGGGGGCGCTGGCAGGCGGCGCGGAAGTGGCGGTAGTGCCAGAGATTCCGATTGAGCTTTCCGAGATTGATACAAAATTGCGGGCTGCTTTTGACCGCAACAAGAGTCATTTTATTGTAATCGTGGCCGAGGGCGCCGCCCTTAAAACCAGCCAGATTCACGATTATCTTTGTTCTCACGGTGCACACGAGGTACGCGTTACCATCCTGGGGCATATACAGCGGGGAGGCGCTCCGACCGCTTTCGACCGTATTCTGGCTACCCGCCTGGGGAGCGCAGCCGTGGAAACCCTGCTCTCCGGCCAGAGTGGCGTCATGATGGGCCTGAACGGCAAGCAAATTGAAGCGGTACCACTCGAAGATGTGGTCACTCGTACCAAACAAACTGATTATGCTACTTACCAGCTAATCAAACTTTTGAGTTAATATGGCAATTTTTCACTACACAAATCTATTACCCTGCAAAGAAGGAGGGTTATCTTGGTTACTCGCATAAAAGAGGGCAGCACAGGCAACCAGGTTCCGCTTGGCCTGGAAGATATTCTGGCGGCACAGGCCAGAGTCAGCAGTGTAGTTAACCGGACCAGCCTGGTTAAAAACGACATTTTTAGTAAAGAATGTGGCGTTGAGCTTTACTTAAAGCTTGAAAACCTCCAAAAAACGGGTTCTTTCAAAATCAGAGGAGCCAGTAATAAAATCGCCTGCCTGCTGGAAGAAGCCCGGCTTGACCCCTCGGTACAACCAAAAGGGGTTATCGCCGCATCCGCCGGGAATCATGCCCAGGGTGTCGCCAGCGCCGCTGCCCATAACGGCTTGCCGGCTATTGTGGTAATGCCGCAAGGGGCCTCGCTCACCAAAATTCGGGCCTGCCAGGAGATGGGCGCTAAAGTAATTCAGTTCGGGGCGAGCCTGGAAGAAGCCGCCACCGAAGCCAAACGCCTGGGCCAGGAACTGGGTTACACCTTTTTGCATCCTTACGATGACTGGGACGTAATAGCCGGGCAAGCCACGCTAGGCCTGGAGTTGCTGGAAGATTTGCCGGACGTGACTACGGTGGTCGTGCCTCTCGGCGGTGGAGGTTTACTCTCGGGCGTTACCCTGGCAATTAAACTGCAAAACCCTGCCGTCAGGATAATCGGCGTTCAGACCGAGACTGTCTGCCCTTACCTGGGTTATATCGAGAGTGGCGAGTATCACAAGGTTGAGCCGGGTGCTTTCACTATCGCCGACGGTATTAAAGTAAAGTCTCCCGGCGCCTGTAATTCAACGGTAATTCGCAATTTTGTGGACGAAATCGTAACTGTGGATGATAACCAGATTAGCGAGGCCATTGTAGCTCTGCTGGAACGTACTCGCACTATTTCGGAAGGGGCGGGCGCGGTGGCCCTGGCAGCCATGCTGCGCAAGAAGATTACCTGCGAACCGGGCGAGAAGGTAGCCGTGGTTATCAGCGGTGGCAATATTGATACAACCCTGGTAGGTCGTATCCTGGATTTCGGTCTGGTATCCAGCGGCCGTTTCATGTCGGTAGCCGTCACAATTCAAGATGCTCCCGGCAAACTGGCTCACCTGCTGAATACGGTAGCTGAACTGGGCATGAATGTGCGCCAGATTGAGCATCGCCGGGGCGAACTGCATATCCCGGTCGGCATGACCGAAGTTATCTTGCAGATCGAAACTAAAGACTGGGACCACCAGGAAGAACTGATAGCCCGTTTTGCCAGTGAAGGTCTATTCGTCCGCAACCTGACGGCATAACTACAAGCTATTAATGTTCCTTCTGCAAGCCATTCTGAAGGTAACGACAGCCTTCAGAATGGTTTATTTCAGGCGAGTACCCGGAACTGAGATTTAAACCAATAGGGGGAGGAGACAACTGTGGCGGTCAGGTCGAAGAAGAGTGATGCTCAAACCGAATCCCAGCCCGGAAAGTTCCAGCTTAACTGGAACCGGCGCGATATAACTAAACAGGATGGGGTAACAGTCATAACCACGCTTGACTCGCATACCGGGGGCGAACCGCTGCGAGTTGTGACTGGTGGCATGCCGGAACTGCCGGGCGCTACTATCCTGGAACGCCGCCGCTATATGATGGAGCATCTCGACCACATCAGGAAGGCTTTGATGTGGGAACCGCGTGGCCACTACGATATGTACGGCGCGATTGTCACTCCCCCGGTCACACCCGAAGCCGACCTCGGCGTCCTCTTTATGCACAACGAGGGCTATAGCACAATGTGCGGCCACGGCATCATTGCCCTGGTGACGGTTTTGCTGGAAACCGGCGCTATCGAGCCGAAAGGCCCGCTCACCCCGGTTAACCTCGACACACCTGCCGGTCTGGTACGGGCTACCGCTCACTACGATGCCGCCGCTAGGCGCGTAACTAAAGTTTCCTTCCTGAATGTGCCCTCTTTTGTCTACGCCCGTGACGTGAAGATCAAGGGCCGCCTGCTGGGCCAGCACAACAAAATGAAGGTCGATGTTGCCTACGGCGGCGCTTTCTACGCGATTGCTCCGATTGAGCGCCTGGGTTACGAACGGCTGGAAGATGTGCCGGTCAGCCGCCTGGTCAAACTGGGTGCCTCTATCAAGTCGGCCTTTAATAGCGAGCATACCCTGGAGCATCCTTTTGAGCCTGATTTAAGTTTCCTCTACGGCACTATCCTGGTTGGCCCGCCGCGTAACCCTGCCCATCACAGCGCCAACATCTGCGTCTTTGCCGACCGCGAGGTAGATCGCTCGCCCACCGGTACCGGCGTCTCGGCTCGCCTGGCTTTGCTGAGCGCTAAAGGTGAAATAGCACCTAGCGGCTCAGTCGCTATAGAAAGTATCATCGGTAGCGTTTTTGAGGGCCGGGTAGCCGAAAAAACCAGAGTCGGCAAGTTTGAGGCAATTGTGCCGGAGGTAAGTGGTTCCGCTTTTATCACCGGGCGCAACGAATATATTATTGATCCGCGTGATCCTTTTGGCGCTGGTTTCCTGGTGCGCTAGGAAGCAGGGTCAGGAGGGGTGCCACGACCTGGGGGCAACCAGTTGACCGCCACCCACGCCTGGCATGGAGGCACTACCTCCTTGTAACCCTTGAATAAACTTGTGTAAATTTATGCAATTATAGAGTAAATAAATATTTTTGAGGAGAGTTGCCATAATGACGATTGCCCCGAATAAGGAACAGGCAACAGGCAATATTGAAACCAAAAAAGTAATCTGCCCGCACGACTGCCCCGATACCTGCTGCATGAGTGTGACGGTTAAAGATGGCCGCATCATAAAAGTGACCGGCGAGGAGAGTCACCCTTTCACCCAGGGTTTCCTTTGCATCAAGACTAACTATTACCTGGAACGGCTCTACAGTCCCCTGCGCATCAAATATCCCATGAAGCGAGTAGGGCCTAAGGGTTCAGGCCAATTCGAGCGGATAAGCTGGGATGAGGCCCTTGACACTATCGCCAGTCGCTATAAGGAAATCGCGGCGGAGTATGGCCCGGAAGCCATTTTGCCTTATAGCTATGCCGGGACGATGGGCCTCTTGAGCTACGCCTCGATGGACCGCCGTTTCTTTCACTACCTGGGAGCCTCTCTGCTCGACCGCACCATCTGTTCAACGGCGGGCAAGGCCGGGTACGTCTACACTATGGGCGCTTCAATGGGCACCGACCCGGAGAGCATCATCAACGCGAAGTTGATTATCTGCTGGGGCACCAATCCTGTAACCACCAACGTGCACCTGATGCCTTTTATCAACGAGGCTAAAAAGCGTGGCGCTATGCTGGTGACTGTTGATCCCCACCGTTCCAAGACGGCGGAGCAGTCCGACCTGCATATCCAACCCTACCCCGGCACAGATGCGGCCCTGGCTCTCGGCATGATGAACGTGATTATCAGCGAAGGGTTGCATGATAAAGAGTTTATCGAAAAGAATACGGTTGGCTTTGAATTGCTGGCCGAACGTGCCGCCGAGTACCCGCTCGAAAAAGTCGAAAAGATTACGGGCATCCCGGCGGAGCAGGTGCGCGATTTCGCCCGGCTTTACGCCACCACCCGCCCCAGCTTCATTCGCCTCTCGTATGGCATGAACCGCCATACCAACGGCGGTATGATGGTGCGTACCGTTACCTGTCTTCCGGCCCTTATTGGCGCCTGGGACGAGGTTGGCGGAGGCGCTTTACTCAGCTCTGGCGGTTCTTTCCCCACCAACAAAACTGCCCTGGAGCGGCCCGACTTCCTGGAGCGGCACGAACGTTTTCCCCGCACTATCAATATGATTAAGCTGGGCGAGGCTCTGCTCGAATACCAGAATCCTCCGGTCAAAGCTCTCTTTGTCTACAACTCCAACCCGGCAGCGGTTGCGCCCAACAGTCGCAAGGTTATTCCCGGCTTGCAGCGCGAAGATCTTTTCACAGTCGTCCACGAGCAGGTCATGACCGATACTGCTCGCTACGCCGATATTGTGCTGCCCGCGCCGACCACTTTCGAGTGCCTCGATTTGCACACGGCTTATGGCCACTTGTACGTGCAGTTGAGCCAGCCTGCGATTGCCCCGCTGGGCGAAGTGCTGCCTAATACGGAAGTTTTCCGTCGCCTGGCTCAAAAAATGGGCTTTGACGACCCGGCTTTTTCCGACAGCGATGAAGAACTGATCCGGCAGGCTCTGACCAGCGAACACCCGGCCATGCAGGGTATCACTTACGAGCGCCTGCAAAAAGAGACTTTCATTCGCC
Organism: Chloroflexia bacterium; assembly: GCA_036261665.1. GTDB lineage: Bacteria > Chloroflexota > Chloroflexia > Chloroheliales > Chloroheliaceae > 54-19. The sequence goes on along the minus strand of DATAKM010000090.1, from coordinate 126,317 downwards.
TGAACGTACCGACCCCGTTCCAGCCTTTCGCGGACGGCAAATACCCGACTCCCAGTGGTAAAATAGAATTATATTCAGAGAGCATGCTGCGGGCGGGGCTAGATCCGCTTCCCACTCACAATCCCTCGGCGGAGAGTGCGGACGGTTCGCCGGAACTCTTTGAGAAGTACCCGGTACGGCTGATTACGCCCGCCGCGCACCACTTCCTGAACAGTTCTTTCGCCGATATGCCCACCATGATTCGCAAGCAGCAGCGGCCATACCTTGAGCTAAACGAGGTAGACGCCCGCGAGCGCGGCATTCAGCAGGGCCAGTGGGTACGGGCCTGGAACGACCGGGGCGAGGCTTACTTCGTGGCCGACATTAAGAATACTGTCGCTGCCGGGGTCGCCTGCCATTTGAGCGTCTGGTGGCAGCGCTATAGCCCGCTCGGTTGGAACTGCAACGCCCTGACCAGTGACGCCGAAGCGGATATGGGCGGCGGCGCGACCTTCCATACCAACCTGGTACAGGTCGAACTGGCCAGCCTTAGCCTCTCGCCTGAAAAACTGCGCGAAGTGGAAACACGCTATCCTTTGAGCGAGGAAGTCAGGCTGAGTTAACAGTTCAGGAGATCACGGAGTACACTCCATGCGAGGTTGATGGGGTTTCCCATCAAAAATTAACTGGAATAAAAAAAGCCGGACGCTCTCACGCCCGGCTTTTTTGTTGCTAAAACATACTCAGTTGCCCGTTGTCTCCACTGTTTTCAGCCTGTTTCTGCCAGGGTTGCGGTTTGGCCTTACCGCTCTGTAACTCTTCCAGGCGGGCTTTGACCTTCTTGAAATCCTCGACCACCGTATTTTTAATTTCGGTCAGGTAGGGTTCGCGCTGGCGCAGGACGTACGAAGGGTGGAAAGTCACCAGCACCTCGGTATCGTAGGGCCCCTGGAACCACTCGCCGCGCTGCTTGGTAATTTGAAAGTTCTTGTTTTCCAGGATTTTCTTGGCGGCTACCGCGCCCTGGCAGACCACAATTTTAGGCTTCAGCAGCATCATTTCGTTGTGCCACCAGATTTCGCAGGCCTTTTGCTCCGGTGGAGTGGGTGGACGGTTCTTGTAAACCTTGCCCTCGATCAAGACCGGGCGGCACTTGTTGGTATTCGTTACCCAGATATCTTCGCGGCTCAGCCCGGCCTCTTGCAGCATAGTGTTCAGGAGTTTCCCGCTGCGCCCAACAAAGGGGCGGCCCTGCTTATCTTCATCTTCGCCGGGCGCTTCCCCGACAATCATAATGCCCAGTTTGCCCTGGACGTAGGGCCCGTCACCAAAGACTACCTGGGTACGCGTTTTAGAGAGGTCGCAACGTACACAGGTTTTGGCGATATCCCGCAAAATGTTCAAATCATCGTAAGTTGCGTCTATAGATGGATCAAGGGCTGCTTTCGGGTCGTTCAGATTTGCCATTCTCCAGAACTCCTATCAAGGGCGCTGCGGCCCGCTCGATTTTTATCGTCTACACCTAATGCTATCCACTGTGCGCAATAAATGTGCCATTTCCAGCCATATTATCTTACCCTATGATGAGTTTCTCAAAGTTATACGCAAATCTATTCAGCTTCTTCTGAGTATTCGTCTAAAACACTCTCTGAAAGATGCGCTAAGTGCTTTAACTGAGATAGCTCCTTTAGACTATCATAAGAAATATAGGTACAACTTTCTGATAATGGTCCTTTTTCTAACAAGGAGAAAACAGGCCTTCTAATTTCCTGAAATACCTTTTCTCGCCTTACTAAGGGCGCAACGATATGTAATTTAATATCCATATTGGGTTGAAGAGCTAAAAGATCAGCCATTCTGAGAATACCTGAATAGATGGAAGTAGTATGTTCGACCTCAAAAGCCCTAACAATAGAACGTCCCTTCAACCATAAAACATCAATCTGTTCGATTGTCTTTATAGTAGTTTCGTCATAATTAAGAGGGAGAATCGTAAGAATAGGAGGATTATTGTTTTTCCATTCCTCAAGTACTGCTGTTCGATCATTTCGAGGAATCCAAATTTTCATTCCCATTTTGGCCCCTATATCTGCAAGCAAGGCCTGTATCTTTATTGACTCTCTAACTTCAACCTGAGCTTCAGGTAAAACTTCTACCTCACTCCCGTTATCCTGTGGAACCGTTACAGAAACAACTTTATCCTCTCTATGAATTTTATGAGTTACATATTTTTCGTAGTCAGCTTTATCAATCTCAAAAGTTTCATTTTCCTTCAACTGATTGAGAATAGTTTTCTCAAGGAGTCGCGCATCACGGTCTTCAAGTTTAGAAAGACTTGCTCTTAATTTTCCAGTCCATTTCGAAGAATTTTTATCGTGGCCTTTTGTAAAGGTTAGATTATTCCAAATCCTATCATCATGAATAGGAATTCCTTTTTCTTTATCTAACCAAACCAAAGGCTTCACTTTAAACCGTACTATAAATGGATCATTTTGCTCGGTAAAGATAGGGGAGTCATCTTTGAACCAGTCGCTGGTTACTTCAAGTATTCCTACCCAGCGTGACAACTTGGTCATATAGCAAATAAATTTATCGCCAGGTTGCACTTTACTCGCTTGATTTTGTTGACGAACACGAAATCCAGAGATTGTTTTGTTGGAGGAACTAAAAGCTTCGTAGGTTTCAGGGGAGAAAAGATCAAGAAAGTATGCCATAATATTTCTACCTTGTAATGCCAGAACTGTAGCTTGTTAAAAAATATTACCTTTTATTGCTATTATTATATTCACTTTTTATCTTGGCGCAATAAACTGAGGTTAAAAAGTGAATTTGGAAATTTAAGTTATTCGCCACACCCGAACTGCATCAATACCCGCTGCTGCCAGAGTTTTGCCGTCCGGCGAGAAGGCCAGGCCATAGGTAGCCGCGCCTGAGTCTTTCCAGCGTTTCAATTGCTGCCCGGTATTCGGGTCCCAGACTGTCAGGTAATCGCTGTCATCATTGTCCTCATAATAAGGCATAGTGCTGGTCACCAGCCTGTTTCCGGCGGGTGAAAAGGCTAGTCCGTTTATGCCGTTCTCAAAGTCGCTCAGCGTGCGCAACAAAATACCGTCGGAAACTCGCCAGATGTTTAGACTGTTATTGCCCGCCACCAGCACAGAGCCATCGGGTGAAAAAGCCAGCACTGAGGCTCTATATTTGGAATTGCTCGTTAAAGTGCGAAGCAAAGTTCCATCCGCTACCCGCCAGAGCGCGATATTTGTATCGGGAGTTTCAGCCGCCACTAGCGTACCATCAGGCGAAAAAGCTACCACCGAGCCGTTAGAAGGAAATTCGCGCTGTAAAGATCTGTTCTTTATATTCCAGATTTTGACACTGGTATTCTCGCTAGCGGTTGCTATCAGGGAACCATCAGGTGAAAGAGCGAAATCTAAATGTTGGGTGGTTTCTTTTTCTAGCGGTATTTCAATATCATTGGATAGATATACAATCTTACCCTCTATTTTAAAGAAACCCACTACCCCCTGACTGTCACTTTCTACTAAAAGATTTCCGCCCGGCGAAAAAGCAACCTTTTTTACAGCATAACTCCGCCCGATAGCGGAATCGAAAACACTATAATTACTTGTGTCAATAATTCTATAATTACCTTTAAGGCCACCGTATGCCAGAAGTTTACCATTCGGGGAATAGTTAATAGTTGTGTGGCTTTCATTATCTTCTAGCTGGCGAACGCAACCGCTATAATTTATAGCACTATCGAGCCATGCGCAGGTTCTCATTCCAATACCGCAGATAAACAGAGTTAAAACTACTAACATAGCCATAATAGCTATTACAAGCAGGGGTAAACTCGGCAGGATAAACTTAGGTTTAACCTGATCTTTGTATGTTTTGAAATTAATGGCACCTGAATTACTCAGAACAAGCGGGTTGCGAAAAAAGAGGGCATTTCCAGGGTAAATATAACTAAACTGATTAATTTGTTCTTTTAAAAAAAGCAGCAAAACGAGACTCAGGTACGGTAATATCGAATAAACTTCAAACGTAGTAATTGAGCGGAAAGAAGCGTCAAATTCATTTTTTGGGTAAATAACAAAATAACTTAAACCATGTGCTGAGAAGATTATAAGTATCATAAAGTCGCCTATAGCCAACCCATGCAGGCCTTTTTTGAATAGCTTAATACCTGTAATTAAAAAAGCCAGATTTACCCACACTAGCAAGAGAAGCGGGGCATAAGGTCCCCACTGTTTGAGGATTTCCATAGAGTTGCACCGTAAAGCATTAGCCCGGCTTTAATGGCCGGGCTATTTAGTTGAATTTTGCTAAATTTGATTTAATTGTAACACCGCTTTGCAAAGCTGTAAATGGTATTATATCAGGCTTTCTGAGGCAGGTACTGGTGGAACCAATCGAGGGTACGTTTCCAGGCATCGGCGGCGGCTTCGCGGTTTACTTCTTTGTCGCCCTGGTTAAAGAAAGAGTGGCCCACGTTGGGATAAATTTTAACGTCTACCGGGCGGCCAAACTTCTGCATGGTCTCTTGCATCTTCAGGCCCTGCTTCGAGAACATCTTGTCGGTCGCGCCGTAGCTGCCCACCACCGGGCAGGCTCTTTCCAGGCTTTCGATAGGAGAGGGGTTGCGACCGTAGAAGATGGAGGCCGCTCGCAACTGGTCGCTATGGACGGCGAAAGCCAGGGCGTAACCTCCGCCCATGCAAAAACCGATCACGCCCAGTTGGGTGGGGTCAATGCCGGGCTGAGCCTGTAAAAACTGGGCCGTGCCATCCAGGTCGTACATACTGAAGCTCTTGAGGGGGTTTCGCATCATGTTGAAGACTACCCTGGTAATGCAGAGCGCCCGGTTGCCGTGCGAAAAGAGGTCTACCGCCAGGGCCACAAAGCCTTCGCGGGCGAAGCGCCGGGCAATCTCGCGGATATTGTCATTCAGGCCAAAGATTTCATGAATGATGATAACGCAGGGCAGGTTTTCGCCGGTTGAGGGTCGGGCCAGGAAAGCGTCCAGCGCTCCGGCCTTTACATTTTCGGTCGTGATATCAACGGTTTTATTTTCGGCTGTCATTCTCTCACCTTATCTATATAAAGGATGCGTAAGCAGATGCGCGGATTATAAAACCGGGCTGAAGAGTGTTGCAAAGTTCAACGCGATTTACCCGTTTACTTCGCTGATGCGAAATCCTCCTTGCAGCGCAAAGTGTTATAATTTTGCCCGTACCTGCCGCAATAGATTAAAAGAGGGAGTGGACCCGATGAATTACGATTTCAAGGGTAAAGTAGTGGTGGTAACAGGCGGCACCGGGGGATTGGGCCGGGCTGTTGCCGAGCTATTCAAGGAGAGCGGGGCGGAAGTAGTTGTGCCGCAACGCGGAGATAAAGAGGGTACCTACCACCTGGAAGCTTCAAACGAAGAGAGCGTAAGCGCTTTTTTTGAAGCGGTAGTAAAGCAGTATGGACGAGTAGACGCGCTAGTAAATGTAATTGGCGGCTACGCGGCAGGCGACCCGGTGGCATCGCTCGATACCGCCGTCTTTGATAGCCAGCTTGAGCTTAATCTTAAATCGGCCTTCCTGCTGACAAAGTATGCCGTGCAGAAAATGACGGGCCAGGGCGGCAAGATTGTGCATGTGGGCAGTCGCGCCGCCGTGGACAAAGGGGTTAACAGCTTTGCCTACAGCGTTTCCAAGTTAGGTGTTTTGCGACTGGTGGAAGCGGTTGCGGAGGAAACCCGCGAGCAGAACATCAATATCAATGCGGTGCTGCCCAGCATTATAGACACTCCCGCCAACCGCCAGGCTATGCCTAAAGCGCATCACGACAGGTGGCCGAAGCCGGAGCAAATCGCTAAAGTTATCGCCTTCCTGGCTTCGGATGACGCTGAATTGATCAGCGGGGCGGCTATCCCGGTATATGGCAAGGCTTAATTCAGGATTTTATTTCAATGACTGATACAAACTCACCACGTTCTCTCAATATTGCTCTTATCGCACCGCTGGTTTCACCGATAGCACCGCCTTTCCTGGGAGGTGCCCAGGTGATGTTACACGACCTGGCCCTGGGCCTGACGCGGCGCGGCCATAATGTCACTCTCTTTGCGGCCAGCGGTTCACGCCTGGAAACGACTGACCCGCAGGTAATCGAACACTTTCATTTAGCGGAAGTGCCGGTCCAACCGGGCGAATTGAGTCCGGCTGACTTCAACGCCGGGAATGATGACCGCGCTGCGATGGACCGGGCCTTTTTCCGGCAGGGCGAGCTCTTTTTGCAGATTTTTTTAGAAATTAACCGGCCCGGCGCTAACTTTGATATTGCCCATGCCCACGCCTTCGATTGGCCCGCTTTTGCCCTGTCGCCGCTCTCGCAAGTCCCGGTGGTGCACACCGTTCACCTGCCCTCGGTAGACCCGCACATCAACGGGTTGTTGCGGACGACCTACCGGCAGACAGGCCGGAGCAAGGCTGTGACCGTCTCACAGGCCGGGGCGGCTACTTATGCCGCTGATTTCCCCTTCGAGCGGGTAATCTATAATGGCATAGATACTGCTTCGATTCCCTTTGGTCCACAGGGAGAAGGTTTTTTACTTTTTGCAGGGCGCATATCCCCAGAAAAAGGGCCGGACCTGGCCATTCAGATTGCCCACCAGGCCGGAAAACGCCTGGTTATTGCGGGCGGCATTTATGACCGGGAGTTCTTTAAGACGAAAATTGAGCCGGAACTCGCCCGGGGCAATCTCGAATACCTGGGACCTCTCCAGCGCAGTGAGCTTTACGGTCTGATGAGCAGGGCGGATGGAGTCTTGTTTCCAAGTCGCTGGGAAGAACCCTTTGGCCTGGTGCTGGCCGAGGCGCTGGCTGCCGGAGCGCCGGTCATTAGCTGGCAGCGCGGCGCGGCTCCTGAGATTATCGAGGATGGGCGCACCGGTTTCCTGCGGCCTTTTATGGATATTGCAGGCGCAGCGGAAGCGGTCAGCCTGTTACCGGGTATTGATCGGGCCGAGTGCCGCCGCCGGATTGAGGCTAACTTCAGCCTCGAGAAAATGCTGGACGATTACGAAAATTATTATCTAGAGGTTATTGCTAAATGTCAGGAGCGTTAGAGCATAAAGTTGCGATTGTAACCGGGGCGGGGCGCGGGATCGGCGCGGCTACCGCTCGTCTCTTTGCGCGTGAAGGCGCCAGGGTGGTGCTGGCCAGTCGCAGCCAGGAAGAACTTGATAGCGTGGTAGCAGAGATTAAACAGGCCGGTGGCGAAGCGCTGGCCGTTCTAACCGATGTCAGTAACGAGCAGCAGGTGCAGGCCCTTTTCGAAAAGACGCTTGAAACTTATGGCCCGCTTGATATCCTGGTTAACAATGCCGCCACGGTCGAAAACAAACCTTTTATTGAAATGGATCTCGAAACCTGGGAACACGTGATGGCTGTTAATGTACGCGGGCCTTTTCTGTGCAGCCGGGCCGCCTTCCGCCAGATGATTTCGGCCGGGAAGGGTGGGGCTATCGTCAACCTCTCCTCGCTTTCGGGAGTGCGCGGCCCGGAGAAGTTTCCGGGCACCAGTTCCTATGTCGTTTCCAAGTATGGTGTAATGGGCCTGACGGAAGTCCTGGCGGTCGAAGGTAAGCCCTACGGCATCCGGGTCAACTGTGTCTCGCCCGGCGCGGTAGATACGGTTATGTTGAAGAAAGCGGCTCCTTTCCTCAAGACCCAGACTACGCCCGACCACGTGGCCCGCACTATATTCCACCTGGCCGATGATACGCAATCTGGTCATGTAACGGGAGCGAACATCGAAATTTTCAGCAACGAGTAAACGTAGCAAGGAATTCTTATGGCAGTAGTTTATCTGACCCGCCGGGCTACCTTTAGCGCAGCCCATCGCCTGCACAGCCTTGAACTGAGCGACGAGGAAAATCGCCAGGTTTTTGGCAAGTGCAATAATCCGCACGGTCACGGGCATAATTATATGCTAGAAGTGACCGTGAAAGGCGAAATAGACCCGCGTACCGGCATGGTCATGAACCTGACCGACCTGAAACAGGCCATCGAGGAAGCGATTATCAAGCCGATGGATCACAGGCATTTGAATTTCGATGTGCCGCTCTTCTCTAAAGTCAACCCTACCGCCGAGAATATGGCCGTGATTTTCTGGCAATTACTGCAAGCACAGTTACCTCCCGGTATGCTGGTAGAGGTGAAGCTGCACGAAACCGAAAATAATGTGGCAACCTACCGTGGCGAATAATATCCCGCTAAAATAGACGCTTTGATAGAGACGTTTAGACAGAAAGGAAATACAGAATGCTGGAGACGGAGCTAAGAGAGGAGATTAAACAGCGCGAGGCTGAGATGATCAAGCTGCGCCGTGAACTTCACGCTCATCCCGAACTCTCTTTTGAAGAAAAACGGACTGCCGGAATTATCGCCGAGCGCCTTAAAGCGGCCGGTTTCGATGAGGTTCGCACCGGGGTAGGCGGCAATGGCGTCGTCGCTACTTTAAAAGGCGAAAAACCGGGCAAGACCGTGATGGTACGCGCCGATATTGATGCTCTGCCCATCCAGGAGCAGAACGAGGTAGATTACCGTTCGCAGAATTCCGGGGCTATGCATGCTTGCGGCCACGACGGCCACATTACGATTGGCCTGACCCTGGCTTCGGCCCTGGCTGCCCGGCGCAAAGAGTTGCCCGGTACGGTTAAATTTGCCTTCCAACCGGCGGAAGAACGCGGCGCCGGCGCTCGTCCGATGATTAACGAAGGGACTCTCACCTCTCCCGATGTAGATGCTGTGATTGGCCTCCATCTCTGGAACAATATGCCTGCCGGGCAACTTGGTATTACCGGCGGACCGATCTTCGCCAGCGCGGATAGCTTCGAGATTACGGTCCGCGGCAAGGGCGGCCACGGCGCTTTACCGCACCAGACGGTAGATGCGGTGGTTGTGGGCTCGGAAATAGTAGTGGCTCTACAAACTCTGGTCAGCCGCGAAAGCCCTCCAACCGCCCCTGCTGTAGTGACAGTCGGTTCTTTCCACGCCGGAACCGCTTTCAATGTTATCAGCGAGGAAGCTAAACTTTCCGGCACTTTTCGCACGGTCACGCCAGAAGCTCGCGACTATATCAGAAGGCGCATCCAGGAACTGGCCGAAGGAGTGGCGAAGGCCATGCGGGCAACCGTGGAGATAACCTTCCGCATCGGCGTTCCGGCGGTTATCAATGACCCTAAAGTAGCGGACGCGGTACGCCAGGCCGGAGTCGAGGTACTGGGCGCTCAAAATGTGCTTGAAGTCGACCCGGTAACCATCGCCGACGATATGTCCGAATTTTTACTGGAAAAGCCGGGCTGTTACTTCCTGATGGGTTCGGCCAACAGCGAGCGGGGCCTCGATTTTCCCCATCACCATCCGCGCTTCGATTTTGACGAGAGCTGCCTGGCCCCTGCCGCCGAAATCCTGGGCCGGGCCGTCCTGAAACTTTCTACTGAAAAATAAGGATTAAGGCTTCTTTTTAAGCTTTCAAAAGAGGCTACCGCAAAGTAGCCTCTTTTCTGTTGCCTGATATTTAGGATAATTTACCTACTCGTAAAGGTCTTTTTGGGGGCTGCACGGCATTGACAAGCCAGCAGCGGCTTCATATACTCAACATGTTTCCAGCAATTGTATTCAGGGAAATTTTCTCTGACCTTCTTTTGTAAAAATCACTTAGCCGGAGCCGGGACCGCTTAACCGGGCCACTTTTATAGTATAGTATGAAAAACCAGAATTACAGCCAGTCGCGTTCTTACGCTCCAACTTACCAGGATAGACCGCCTACTCGCCCGGTCAAACCCGCTTTACCGGATTACCGCTACACCCGCGAATTTTACCGTAACCAGCCTGCTTTTGGCGTCCGGGCTACCTGGGGGCCACGCCTGGTGGCTTTCATCTTCGACTTTCTACTGGTCAGTATTCCCTTTAATACTCTCGGTAATCTTTTCTGGATTAGCAAAGCTGTTGACGAGGGTGATAACATTACACAGACGACCTATACCTTCGGAATACCGGTAGAGGTCCATAATTTGCTCTGGTTATTAGTGTTTGGTTTGTACGCCACTCTTACTACTTTACTAATGGGTGCGACTATCGGTAAGCGCATTATGAACTTGAAAGTGGTTAATCAAACCGGAGGGAGTTTGAATCCGCTCCTGTTGTACCTGCGCTATACGGCAGGTTATGTTATCAGCGCGGTGTTGCTAGGCGGAGGTTTCGCCTGGGCTATCTTCGATAAACAAAAACAGACCTTGCACGATAAAATCTTTCGCAGCCACGTGGTACTGGCCGACCCTACCAGGATTTAAACATTCTTCGCGCATCTATTTCCCTTTGTTATAATACTGGCTTCAAGGCGAGATTTACTCTGCTCAAAGCAACCATAAGTTTTTGTTTGCTGTCTCAAATTTCTTAGACAAGGAGAGTGGGATTTGGCAAGAGGTGATATTACGGCAGCCGAAGTATTTTCTGACCGGGAAATGCTTAACAGGCTGGGTTACGGTATTTTCGATATAACTTTTGGCGAGTCAGGGGTTGGTTTTGAAAACGTCAAAGATTTTTCCTATGTGGTAGCCCAGGATGAAGATCCGAAACTTTACCGGCGTAAAGTGTTCGAGCTGACAGGGCATTATTACTCGAATGACCTGGCCAAAGCGCTCTGGAACAAATTCATTGACCATAAATGGGTCTTATCGGAGAAGGCCGGGCACGAGGTTAACCTGGCAGAGGCAGCCCAGGATTGGGTGAAGAATTACAGCCATCAATTCTTGAAGGAATGGACTTTCAAGCAGCGTGAAGTACCGGAGCGTATTCGCAATAAACACGAGCCGCAAAAAGGGCTCCTGGGAGTGGCCGCCCATGCCGTTATGCCGAATTTGCGAGAATTGCTGGATGCCGGTTTCAGTATTACGGATGTAGCCCGTGCGGCCTTTTCCCAGGCAGTCAGGCCTGGTATCTGGCGAGAAGTGCCTCGTCCTCCTCGCACCCGGCGGCATATCTTTATAGGCCCCGCCTTTAAAAAGCGCCGCCCTTGCTGGCGCCGCAAGCCGGTAGATACTCCGAATAAAGAAGACAATAAATGGCAGGACGATAACAGGTATTTTACGATCAAAAAGCTGAAGCCGGAGGAGATCACCGAGGGCCGTTATTACGTCCAGTTGCTGGCTAAACTTACCGGGCATGTGCCGCACACCAGAGAGGAAGCTGAACGGCGCTGGCATGAGATCCTGGAACACAAATGGTACATGAGCGAACGCGCCGGGCATGATGTGGGCATCCGAACGGCGGCTCTCGATTATTTCAGGCGCTTAAACTTGCTCCAGGAGACCGAAACCGGCCAGGAAGTTTGAGGGGTTTTTAGACTTACAGGCAGGTAGACCGGTTCAAGTGGGAATTAACAGGATTGACTGGCAGGATACTTAAGATTTGTAGCATAATAAAATATAGCAGGTTTCTAGCCTGCCTATCTTATTTATCCTGTTGGTTCTGTTTGAATGAATTGTATCAAGGAGAAGATCTGGCAGAACCCCCTCAATTTCCCCCCCCGCCCCGCATGCGGGAGGGGATGAGAGGGTAGGAGGAGAGATTGTTGTAGTCCATATGCCGCAATTGTTGGCGGCTAAAAATTACAGCCTGTAAGGAAAGAGCTGTAAATCTATCTCCTGAACCTCAGTTTTATTATAACATTAAATTGTTAAACAATGATTAAATACTTATAAAAATTCTAGCCCTATGTAAACTTTTTGTCAATCCCCTAATTGTACTGATTCACCTTATTCCCCAAAATTGCCAACAGACCATTTTTTCCTGGCAAACCAGCTCTAACTTTCGTAGTGAGCAATTTTCATACCATTTTTCTTGTAACTTGAGCTTTATTCTAATAAAGAGTACAATTGTGCGAGTATTTTAATCTTTAGAACTAGCGGCAGGAAATTATGACCGACCGTACCATTTCAGGCAAAAGCCGTGAAGACGAGCGCGCCTTTGAGGCCACTCTTCGCCCGCGCCGCCTGGCAGAATACATTGGCCAGGAAAAAGTAAAAGAAAACTTACAAATTTTGATTGATGCCGCTAAGGCCCGTAAAGAGTCGCTCGATCACCTGCTTTTTTATGGCCCGCCCGGTCTTGGTAAAACTACCCTTTCGGGAATTATTGCCTCCGAGATGGGGGTCAATTTACGCATTACCAGTGGCCCGGCAATCGAGCGGGCCGGAGACCTGGTAGCTATTCTAACCAACCTGAAAAAAGACGATATTCTCTTTATAGATGAAATCCACCGGCTCAATCGAACTATTGAAGAAGTGCTTTACCCGGCGATGGAGGATTTCGCGGTAGACCTGGTGACCGGTAAGGGACCGAGCGCCCAGAGTATTCATCTGCGCCTGCCGCGCTTTACCATTATCGGGGCAACAACTCGCCTGGCCCTTTTGAGTTCACCTCTGCGCGACCGTTTCGGCGGCATCTACCGGCTTGATTTCTACAGCCAGGAGGCCATGGAGCAGATTGTGACCCGCAGCGCCAAAATCCTGCGCGTTGAAATTGACGCGGAAGGCGCCTCGGAAGTAGCTCGTCGCTCGCGTGGCACTCCGCGTATCGCTAACCGCCTGCTGAAAAGAGTACGCGACTATGCCCAGGTGCGAGCCGGTGGCTTTATTACAAAAGAAGTAGCTCACGAAGCCTTGATCCGCCTGGATATTGATGTTTTGGGCCTGGATGATGGCGACCGCCGAGTCCTGAGTGCCATTATCGATAAGTTTGACGGAGGACCGGTGGGAATCGAAACTATCGCCGCCGCTACCAGCGAAGAGACCGACGCCATTATGGATGTTTACGAGCCCTACCTGCTGCAACTTGGCTTTATTGCGCGTACTCCGCGCGGGCGGGTTGTCACCCAGCGCGGCTACGAACACCTTGAACGCAAACCTACTCCACGCGCGCGAGAACGCCTGGGTCTTTTACTAAGTGAAGCAACTGCGGAGAGCGCTGCTCCAACTCAGGCCAGCCTTTGGGACGCGGCTACCGGTGAGGAGCCTGTAGCATGACCGAGCGAGATACTCTCCCTTCGACCATTCTGATGAGCGACTACGATTACGAGTTGCCTCCCGAACTGATAGCCCAGACCGCCGCTGAACCGCGCGATAGCTCTCGCCTGCAGGTGCTGGACCGCGAGCACCACACGGTAACTCACCGGCCCAGTTTCCGTTCAATTCTGGAATATCTAAGGCCGGGTGATGCTCTGGTGGTCAACGAAAGCAAAGTTATCCCGGCGCGAGTCTATGGGCGTAAGGCCGGCACAGGTGGGCAGGTCGAACTGCTCCTGCTGCGTCCCGCACCTCAGGAGATGCAAACCGGCGAGTCTGGTTTGCAGCCGACAGTTTGGGAAGCCCTGGTGCGGCCCGGTAGAGGAATGCGCCCGGGGGCAACCCTGATCTTTGGCCCGGCAGGTGACGAACTGGGCGCGGAAGTAGTGGGCGAAGCGCCGAGTGGTGGCCGCTATATTGCCTTTAGCGAAGCACCCTTGCCCTTTTTAGATCGCCACGGTGAAATGCCGCTTCCACCTTACATTCACCAACGTCCGGCTGATCAATCGCGCTACCAGACTGTCTACGCTAACCCGGGTGCACCCGGCAGCGCCGCTGCACCCACGGCAGGCCTGCACTTTACCTCTGACTTGCTGGAAGAAGTGGTCCGGCGCGGAGTAAGCCTCGAACGCGTGCTGTTGCATGTGGGGCTGGATACTTTTCAGCCAGTCAAAGAAGAGAACGCTCTCGAACATAAAATGCACAGCGAGTGGTGTAACATTGATGCTGCTACTGCTGCCCGTCTGAATACTACCCGCGAACAGGGGGGGCGAGTAATTGCGGTGGGGACTACCGCAGTACGCACCCTGGAAACCGCTTATAATCCTGAAAGTAACCGGATCGAAGGCTTTGCGGGCGAGACGCGTCTTTTCCTTTATCCCGGCAAGCAGTTAAAGGCGATTGACGCGCTCATTACCAACTTTCACCTGCCTCGTTCTACCCTGCTGCTGCTGGTCAGCGCTTTTGCCGGGCGAGAGTTTATGCTGCAAGCTTACAACGAAGCGGTCCAGGAGCGCTATCGCTTCTTCAGCTTCGGGGACGCCATGTTTATTTTCTGATCAAAAAGCGTTTTTTAAGAGTATCTCACTTTTTAGCCTTTTAAATATTCTACTCCTAAAACCAAAAATGCCTCTCCGATTTATTAAAGTCGGAAAGGCATTTTAAAAGTTATTTCTAACCGGTTCCAATTAGCCGACTTTGGCATCGAGATCTTTTAATTCCTCTTCAATGACCGTTTGAATAATGCGTTTGGTGCTGGCCGAAACAGGCTTACCCTTGAGTTTAAACATCCAGACACGAATTTCAGGGTCAAGTTCCTCGCTGGCCAGGATCTGAGGGGCTTCGGCATCCAGTTCCAGCAGGCCATCAATAGTCAACCCGAAAACCCGTACAATCCGGGTGAGGGCGTCTACGGTGGGATTAACCTCGCCTGTTTCCAGGCGGCTGATATAACTGGTGCTCATCTTGCTGGCGCGACCCAGTTCTTCCTGGCTTAGCCCGGCCTCAAGGCGCAGGCGGCGAATACGTTCGCCTACCACTACTTCACTATCACGTTTACGGCGGCGCTGGTCAGCGGCGGCACTCGTGTTGTTATTACTTGAACCACGTTTGCGACCCCGGCGGCGCGGTTGCGTTCCATCTACATCCATAGCCTCTCCTCGGGGTTCTTTAAAAGAGTCGGCCTGTCTTGTTTGACTACTTTTGTAATTTCCATTGTTTTTTTCAAAACCACTGGCCTCGGTTGCAGGCTCCATTTCGATATCAAAGTCACTCGATTTTGCCATTTTCCAGTCACTTTCCTTGCTACAAGTCCTCTAATATTTTATTCGTTACCGCTGTACCTTCAATAACCAGGTCTCCCAACCTTTTTAAAGACAGTGATTATTATCGCCGTACAGTTAATAAAAATCCGCTATTTATAAGCAAAAATTCACTCGACGCGAATTATATCATACACTTTGAATGTATTCAAGTAATTAAGAAGTAGATAGTTATGGAATTACTACCTGCTTCAATCACTTTTAATACACAAAGCAGTTGCACAGGTATATTATTAGAATATTTAAATATCTTATATTATTGCTGTCTATCTTTGCGAAAGACCGGGGACTTTTGGGCTTACTGAAAGGTAAAAAACCTCTCCCTCCTTTCCAGAAATTCCTCCAAGAATTCTATTCCGCGAACGGCGCGTTGATTATATTAAAGCATAATTTGTGCCATCAATTATAGATTTACTTGCCGGTATAATTAGGCGGTCTTTTTTCCAGAAAAGCCTGTAAACCTTCCTTGTAATCCTGGGTGCGAGTAGCCTGCTCAGTCAGGTTAGCTTCGAGGTCCAGGGCCTGTTCCAGGGTAAGTGTGGCGGAACGATAGATCATACTTTTAGTCAGGCCAATAGCGCGGGTGGGGCCTTTTGCCAGGCGTGTAGCCAGTTTGCGTGTCTCCTCCTGCAAACTCTCAAGCGGGTATACTCGGCTGATTAACCCCAAGCGCTCAGCTTCGGTGGCATTCAATTCATCGCCATTGAAGGCCATTTCAAGGGTTTTACTTAACCCGATCAGGCGCGGCAGGAAAAATCCAGTACCACCTCCGGGCACAAGCCCTACTCTCGTTGAAACCTCCACAAAGCGGGCCCGTTCGCTGGCATAGCGAATATCGCAGGCCAGGGCCAACCCCAGGCCGGTTCCTGCCGCAATTCCATTCACAGCGGCGATTACGGGTTTCTCTATCGAGCGAATCTGACGAATTAATGGATTGTAGAGGCGCCTAATCTGCTCAGCCAGGATAACCTGCGGGCTAGCGTTTCCGCTTGCCGGGCGAGGCGTTTCAGGAGTGCTTTGAAACTGCTCATTAAAGAGGGGTTGACTTTGCCCGCTATTCATTTCTACATGCTGGGGAGCAGGGAAGTTGTTCTCACTGACCGGTTCAGGCTGGAAAGGAACGGGATTATTAGTCTCTACCGGAATCGGGCCCGGGTTAAGAGGCGAAAAGACCGCATCCAGTTGCGGGGTAGGGCCGGGTTGTTCGGGGAGAGCGGTAGGGTTATAAGGTACGTTTACCCCACCTTCAAAAGCAATGGATGGTTGAGAATTGACTGTATACGACGGGGAAGAATTGTCGGAGGGTTGGGAACGGCTTACCTCACTCTCGGCCCGCTGGCGAAAGTCCTCACCTCCGCAAAAAGCCCTGCCCGCGCCGGTAATGACAATCGCGCGCACCTGCGGATCACGTTCCATCCCTCGAAAAACGTCCAGTAACTCCTGGAGCATGGCTGGCGTAAAGGCATTAAGGTAATCAGGCCGGTTAAGAGTTACAGTGCCGACACCTTCGCTGCGATCAAAAAGAATAAATTGATAGGCCATAATTATTACCGGCTCCTTCAAGGATTTTTATTGAGGTAACTCTAAGACAAGCGAGTGATGTTAGGGTTCAGTTGCCGTATGGTGGGTTAGCTTTGCTATTATTTTACCGCTTTAATATAGGAAATACTGCGTCTTTAGTATTGTAACGGATTATATCAAAGAGCGTCAAATTCGTAGCTATTTATGCTTTTATTAAAATTGTTAAGATATTAAAATGATTACTAGACGAATCTATAAATAAACTAGAACAGTAGTTAACCAGGGTTATTTTAGGCGGAAAACGGAAAATCAGGTAATGATATATTTATCGTACCAGGGAGGGAGTTGAAAACCCAGACGATTGAAAAGATCTTCAGTAGCTTTATCCCCCGGTACGTTTACAATTATTTGCGGATAGCTCCAGTTGCCGGTCCGCATAAATAAAGATTTTACTTTGATTATTGCACCATCGGGTCGTTGCAGGCGCGTAACAAACTCAAGATGTTCTTTATCAGCGTAATCGGCAGGGTCGGCGGAATTATTAATTTCCTCGAAATTCGGCAGCACCTTAAACCGCTCCATCATTTCCCTATACCAATCCTCGTTTATACTCAAGCGGTTTTCCAGCTTAAATCCTACCAGTTCGCGCCGGGCTACTTCCACCCAGTAGGCGTTGCTAATGCTCTCAATCTGGGGACGAACCATCAGGGCGGGGTCGAATACCAGCCAGAGCATATTGAGGACGTGAGGAGGCATTTCGCGTAGTTGTTGCGGTTCTATACCCAGCAGAGTCAGGGTGGCAGGGTTGATTTCCAGGATGTCCCAGTTGCGGTTAACGATATAGGCCGGGTAAGGCAGATATTTGTAAAGAATTATGCGTGCCGGTTTAAGCGCCGCTTCCAGGTCATCACCTTTCAGGAGCGGCTCAACCGGGGAATAACTGGCAACCGCTAACAGGTCATTACGTTCTGTCAGGGAACATTCCAGGTAATCGGCCAGGGCCATAACCACTTCTCGTGACGGAACAGACCTGCGCCGGCCATCTTTGAGGGCCGGCCAGTTGATGCCGGTTTCCTCGGTCAGTTCTCTTTCGGAAAACTTTTTGTAGCGCGTTGTCCCAGCAATCCTGTATTTCTTGCCCTCTTTCGTTTCGCGGTAGCGTTTATCGAGAATCTGTAAACAGCGTGCAATGAAAGGTTCTCGGTCCGCGAAAAATACGCGTGAGTTGGCCCGCTCAAGCATAAAAACCTCACAATCGTTTCAGTTTGTGAAACACTTTTGTTGATTTTATTTCAATTTTATCCTATTGTCGAAAGTTTAGGTAGGGTAAGATGGGTTGTAGCAGAGTTAAGAAAAACATCAGGAGCTTTATCCTTATTAAGGAGCGAAGGCTATGTCTGTTACTGAGGCACTAGGAACACAAAAGGAAGTATCTTTAGCACAGGGTACCATTTCTTATCGTGAAAGGGGCTCTGGCGAAACTTTGTTATTTATTCATGGGTTTCTTGTAAACGGTGATTTATGGCATAAAGTGGTACCAGTCCTATCTCAAAATTTTCATTGTATCGTACCCGACCTGCCCCTTGGCTCTCATGTTCGAGGTTGTAATCCTGAGGCTAATTTGACTCCGGACGGCCTGGCCCGCCTGATTTCCGACTTTATCACCGCCCTGGATCTCAATGATGTAACTCTGGTTGCCAATGATACCGGGGGAGCATTAAGCCAGATTGTAATTACCCGCTATCCACAGCGAATTAAGCGGCTGGTATTGACCAATTGTGATGCTTTTGAGAATTTCCCCCCGCCCGTCTTTTACCCTCTTCTTTGGACGGGTTGGATACCAGGAGGCGTATATATAATCGGCCAGTTACTAAGATTGGGTCTTACTCGTAAAGCATTGCTTTCGCTGCTGGCTAAAAAAGCGGTCGAGCCTGAGATTCTCGATTCTTTTCTGCAACCCCTGGCAACCAATTCCGCTACCCGCTACGATACCGCTAAAATATTGAGAGGAATTTCTAATCGCTACACAAAGGAAGCAGCCCGAAAATTTAGCGAATTTCGCTATCCGGTCCTACTGGTATGGGGTTTAAATGACCCATTCTTCTCTCCCAGGTACGCAGAACGCCTGCGACTGGCTTTCACAAATGTACAACTGGAATATCTGAAGGATGCCCGCTGCTTCGTCTCGGAGGACCAACCAGAGCAGTTAGTAGCCAGTATCGAAAGCTTTATGAATCGAGATAGAGAAATTGCTTTTGCTAAGGAAGCACCCTAGTTGCAGGCGCACTAAGTCAGGGTCTGCGCGTACCAATTCAGGATTCCAGGCAAGCTTCAGCCGCCAGCCAGAAGAGCTTTTCGCGGACGCTGGTATGGCTGGTCCAGTTACGCGAGTCCCATTTTTCGCTTCCTACATCGTCACCGCCATAAAGCAGTTGTCCGAACTGCACCTGGCGAAACTGCGCCACTGCGAAGAAGGCGGAAGCTTCCATTTCAACGGTCGCGCAACCCTCCTCCCGGTGGCGCTTTATTTTGGCCGGAGTTTCGCGGTAAATGGCATCGGTGGTCCAGGTTTTGGCTACCACATATTCGACATTATGCCTTTTTAGCACTCTCTCGATAGCCTCAAGGCTGCTGGGATGGGCGCTAACTTCGCGTCCCGGCGGAAGATAGTGATAAGAGGTGCCTTCATCTCTCACCGCGCTGGACGGTACCACTACATGCCCAACGGCCAGGGCCGGATTAAGCACTCCCGCGCCGCCACAGGCCATGAACTTGCGGCAGCCAATGGCGATTACTTCTTCCAGAAAGCCAGCAGACAAGGGAGCACCTACGCCGGGATGAAAGACTATCAATCTCTGCCCTTTTATCTCTACTTCATAAACCGGGTGCCTCCCGATTTCGCTTCGTAGGTGTTTTACAACCTGGGCTTTATGCTCCTGGGCCAGTTTGGTGATGACATCCTGAAAGAAGCAGGCTACCGCGTGTTCCGGGACATCCAGGGGTTTAATCAACTTACTCGGTTCGATATGAGCTTCAGGAGAGCTATCATATTCGAGGATCGGAAATTCGTGTTCCAAGCAGGTTACTCCTCTTAACTACTTCTGAAAGGGGCTTGAGGTTAAATAGAATTGCCATGCTGGCTTATACAACCCTGACTACTCTATTTAGCTTTCATCCTGTTCATTTTCACTGGCAAAGTTACGCATAGCTATAAGCATACAAGATTCCCGGGGTGCTATGCAATTTGTAAATGGAGGTTGGTCAGCTCTATTTTAGCACACAGTGTTGAAGCAAAAGTGACGTATTTAATATATGAAAAAGCTTTTCTACCGTGCTCAAAAAACCTCTTTACAAGAAAACCTTTTTCGGCTATAATGCTGCAAAGCGCAGCCGAGAGTGGAATTATTTCCGCTCTGGGTTTTTGTTTTTTGATCAACCTTTTCTTTCTTAAACTAGAAAATGTCCCTTTCCTTAAAGGCTAAGTTGGTGTTTTCTGGGTTTTACGAGGGAGTAGAGCCAGAAAGAGAAAAACTTTCAACCGCTTTCCAAATTCCCTGCGCGGCTGGAGCCGGATCAACGACTTACTAATCTTTCTCAGAGCCTTTGCAGTGTTGAAAGCCCGGTAAACCTCAGCCCCTTTCAAGACAAACACCGATCTGGATAACAAATCAGTGTTAAAACACGCTTCGGGTGGCTCGAAAATTCTACTTTTTCCGATATTCCCTTTATAAGGTTATACGTTGAAATACTTTTATAGTAATTTGGCGTTAGGTAGTTATTGGAAAAAGTAAACCAGGCCACCGAAAGCAATTAGCACAGTACCGAACTGCTCTGGTAGCGCGCTTTGTAATAGGCAGTTTTACGGGACTACGCAACAATATTACGATGTGAGGAGACCTCATATATGAGCGAAGTAAAAACCATTCAGCTTACCGCCGAGGGTAAAAAGAAACTTGAAGAAGAGTTGCAACATCTAAGAACGGTACGCCGTCAGGAAGTGGCCGAACGCATCCAGCAGGCCAAAGCTTATGGCGACATCAGTGAGAGCGGCGAGTACGAGGACGCCAAGAATGAACAGGCCTGGACGGAAGGCCGCATTCGCGAACTGGAGCAGTGGCTCTCTCATGCTGAGATTATTCCTGATAACGGCGTTGGAGAAAAAAGCATTGTTCGCATAGGAACTCGCGTCACTATCCGTGATGAATTTGGCGAAAAAGAGATCTATACTCTGGTCAGTTCACCTGAGGCCAAGAGCAGCGAGAACAAGATTAGCGACGAATCTCCCTTTGGAGCGGCCATGGTTGGTAAACGCAAAGGCGATGTCTTTTTTGTAGATGCGCCTGCCGGTAAACTCTCCTTTACTATCGTCTCGATTGATTAAAAAAAACTGGCCGGACGGAACCCGGCCAGACGGTAGCTGAAAGATTTGAACTTTATTTGGGCGGCTGGAGCCTACATCCGGTCGCTCTTTTTGTTATAATATGCACTCATTAAAGAAAAAAACAGGTTATACAGGCTGAAAGGTTTTATAGAGTGAGTCGAGAAGATTTAGAGCTGAATGATTACCAGCGGCTAAGGCTGGAAAAGGCCGATCGCTTGCGCCAGGCCGGGCGCGACCCGTACCCGCCTCGCTTTACCGAGCGTACCCATACCATCGCCCAGGTGCTGCAAGATTTTGAAGAACTGAAAAAAGATGAACATGCCGACCCGCCCCTGGAAGGGCAGACTGTAGGCGTAGCGGGCCGCATTTACAACAAGCGCGATAAAAAAGTGGTTTTCGCCGACCTGGTAGAAGACGGCGTTAAAATCCAGATTTACCTCAAGGATAGCCACCTGGAAGGCGGCGCAGAAGCACTGGAATTCTTTAAGGATACGGTTGACCTCGGAGATATTGTTGGAGTAGTCGGCAAGCCTTTTGTCACCCGTACCGGCGAAAAGACTATCGAAGTCCACGACTGGTTCATGCTAACCAAGTCTATTAACGTGCCGCCCGATAAGCACGAAGGCCTGAAGGACGTAGAACAGCGCTACCGCCAGCGCTACGCCGACCTGCTCTCGAATGCCGAGATCCGCGATGTTTTTGCCAAGCGCTCCGCTATTGTACGTTCGATGCGTAATTTCCTGGATCGCAAAGGCTTTATCGAGGTGGAAACGCCTGTTTTACAGCCGCTCTATGGCGGCGCGTCGGCCAGGCCCTTTACCACCCTCTACAACGCCTTGGACCAGACTTTTTACTTGCGTATCGCCGACGAACTATATCTGAAGCGGTTACTGGTGGGCGGTTTTAGCAAGGTCTATGAAATTTCTAAAGACTTCCGCAACGAGGGGATTGATTATCGCCACAGCCCGGAATTTACCATGATGGAATGTTACCAGGCTTTTGCCGATTACAACGACATCATGGACCTGGTTGAGGAGATGATTCCTTATATCGCTCAGGAAGTGCTGGGTACAACTAAAATTCACACGCGCGGCTACGATGTTGAACTGGGCGGACGCTGGCCGCGCCTGAAGTTGCGCGATGCCATCAAGGAACGTACCGGGCTGGATTACGAGCAATTTCCCGAAGAGGAAGACCTCTACCGCGAGGCGCACCGCATCGGAGTTTCGGTCGAACCGGGAACGGTCTGGCCCAAGATCGTAGATGAAATCATGAAGCAGACGGTAGTGCCGACCTTAATTCAGCCGACTTTTCTCTACGATTACCCGCAGAAGCTTTCGCCCCTGGCGAAGCGCAAGCCGGGCGATCCTAACACGGCTGAACGCTTCCAGCCTTTTATTGCCGGAATTGAGTGTGGTAACGCTTTCAGCGAGTTGAACGACCCGCTCGACCAGCGCGAACGCTTCCTTGACCAGCGCCGCAACGCCGAGGCGGGCGATGATGAAGCCATGCAGTTCGACGAGGATTTCATTAATGCCCTGATGTACGGTATGCCGCCCACCGGTGGCCTCGGCATTGGCATTGACCGCCTGGTGATGTTGTTACTCGACCAGCCGAATATCCGCGATGTTATCCTCTTCCCGGCCATGCGCAACCTCCCGCCCCAGGATTAGCGCCTCCGGCTGAGTCAGTAAGCATTTGAATATAAAAGGGCTACCTTTGCGGTAGCCTTTTTAATTATCTTCTGTTGCTTTTAGCTCAATACCCTGGCTACAGATAAAACTGAGTTCCGTACCTCCCGAACATTCAATTTCATGCTTGTAAGCCTTTGATGTACCTACTTTTTTGATTTTCCACTCAACAATTACTTCTCTTAGACTATAGTCTCCGGGCCCCTTGAACATTAGATTCCCAACATCATGGAAAATAAGATCAATTTTTGGAGTATTTAGGCCTAAATTGATCAGGAGTTGGCGGTCTTCATACGGATTTAGTTCAGTTCTTAATAAAAGAGTTTGTATACCATCCTCTGACCATACAATTTTTAAAAGAATAAGATCGGCATCATGCCAGATCCAGTTGTACTTCTCGAAATTTTCAATTTTCATTATGATTCCTTATTAAGTACTGGTTGAGAACTGCCATTATTCGTGAGCAAGATGACAGGAAAAGCTTATTCTACTACAATGATTCCATAATCAGAACATGGAAAGGAGAAGATAGCATGACAACTGCTGAAAAGAGCGCCAGACCAGATAGAAAGACTTTGTTGAAGCATAAAGCCGCCGAACGCGGGGAGCTTCTGGCTTTGTGCCGTAGCCTGAGCCCCGAGGAGTGGGAGCGGCCGAGCCTCTGCGAAGGCTGGCGCGTGCGGGACATCATTGCTCACCTGGCCGGGTCACAGAGCGACTGGCCGACTTACTTGAAGGGCAACCCCAATAAGGCCAGCCAGACTATCGTGGATAGACGGCGTACTTTGCCAACCAGCCAGCTAACTGACGAATTCGCCGGACAAATCCGGCCTAACTTCATAGCAAAATTGTTACCGCAGGCCTTTCTCTGGGAAGACTGGGTGCATCACCAGGATATCCTGTGGGTGCTAGGACCGGAGCGCCAGCGCAAGCAAGACCCCGAGAGATTACATCTGGTGCTGAACTTTATTACTCCGCGCTACATTAAAAGACATTCTGGCGTCAGGCTGGTGGCAACGGACCTGGATTGGCAGGCGGGCGAAGGCCAGGAAGTAAAGGGTAGCGCCGAGGCCTTAATTATGGCTATGTCACGCCGGCCTATAGCCCTGGAACGCCTGGAAGGGCCGGGCCTCTCCCTGCTAAAACGCTAATTTACTTTGCTCGGAAAGCCTGACTCACTTCATACTTCAATAGCATATCGAAACCTCACTGGCGCCTGCTCGTTATATTTGTAGGCAGTAAAGTATTTTTCTTTCTTTAAGCTGAAAAATCTAATAGAGACAGGGGTAGAACTTGGTAAAAATCAGGCACAATTCTACTTTACATAACTTTAAGCGCTGGTCCTTTTTGCTCGCGGCGCTTTTGCTGGCCAGCCTTTTTAGCTCGCTGCTGGCTTCCGGCGCTTCCGCCCAGCCTGCCGCTATGACGGTAATGGCAATTGGCGGCCCGAACCGCATCATCGGAACCCGTTTTGTAGACGAAAATGGCACACCCACTTTCCTGATGGGCGTGAACTACGAAGGCCATACCGATAGGGCATGGCTGCTCTGGGAAGATGCTAAATTCGACCCGGGGTTGATTGACTCCAATTTCGGCATGGTCGAACGGGCCGGGTTAAATACGGTGCGTATTTTTGTCTCGAAGACGCTGCGCGACAATATCAACGGCGGCAACTGGAGTAAGCTGGACAAAATAGCCGAACTGGCCGCTAACCACCACCTGAAACTGTTGCTGACCTTTAACGACTACGACGAGCCAAACCTGGCGAAAGAAGCCGATTTTGACCGCAAGGTGGTAGACCATTACAAAAATAACTCGACCTTCTTTGGCTTTGATCTCAAAAATGAGCCGCAGTTTGGCGATATTGGTACCGCCGATTTCCCGGCAGGTGTGACCACGCCACTCCAGGATGATGCTTTTATCAAGGCTTACGGCGAGCGCATGAGCAACGACGCGGTTAAGCAGTGGCGCCAGACTTCCCAGGGTAAAGCGGTTATTCCGGCCCGTTTCGATGA
Organism: Chloroflexia bacterium; assembly: GCA_036261665.1. Lineage (GTDB taxonomy): Bacteria > Chloroflexota > Chloroflexia > Chloroheliales > Chloroheliaceae > 54-19. The sequence continues at coordinate 101,790 of DATAKM010000090.1, read as the reverse complement.
CCGCCGGGCCTACCTCTATGCCAACGCCTATAGATTGTGGCAGGAATTTCTGAGCGATAGCGGAGCCTGGGTGGTGAGCCACAGCGGCAAGAACTCTCTCGACTATATGGATAGTCCCGACAGCGCCAAGTGGAAAGTTTATCTGGATGCTCTGAGTGGTACTCTCGCTAAATATATCGAGGTACGGCAAGGGGCTATCCGCGCCGCCAATCCCAATGCTATTACCACCATCGGCTGGAGCAATATCATTTTCTCGAAACTGGCGGCTAACAGTAGTCTGAGCTTTGTATCGTTGCATCGCTTTGCGGCGGAAGGAATTAGCGGCCTGAATACTACCGTCAATCTGCTGGAAAACCTGCGTAACACCCATGCCGGAAAACCGGTGGTGCTGGAAGAATTTGGCTATTCCAACGCGCATGACAACGGCTCGGCAGTTGACCCCAACCTGACGGCGGACTATGAAACCACTCTCTGGCTTTATCTCTACGGAAAGGGCTTCGCGGGCGGCTTCAAGTGGATGCTAACCAATTTCCCGCCGGGTTTCAACGCAGTTCAGAACAATTACGGCCTGCTGGATAATAACACCCAGCCAAAACCGGCCTATCACGCTTTACGGGCTGTTACCGGCGCGGTCAAAAGCCAGAATGCTCTGCCTCATTTTAGCACCCAGACTTACCAGGCTGCCGGAACGGACGTAGAATATCGTTTTGCCGGATCAGATTCGTTCTTTACCAGCGCCAAAAGCGCCAACAGCGGGCCGGTTACAATCAGCCAGGGTGCCAATGCGCCTTTCGCGGCATGGTGGACCGGTAGTGGTGCGGCCCAGATGAACTTTATGGCAACTACTCCTACCCAGGTGAGCGTTAACCTGGATGTAGCCTACGCACAGCGCAACAAGCAACTTCCGGCCAAACTTTTTGCCGAAGACCAGCAGGTGCAGGCAGGTGTAGCCAGCCCTAATTTTAACTTTACCGCCCAGCCGGGTGTACTCTATCGCCTGGAAGTGCCGGTCACTCCGGCGGCTTTCAATACCGCTAAACCGATTGCAGGCCAGCTTTACTTCAAAGAAACTGGCCATAATTTGGGCGGGCGCTTCCGCACTTACTGGGAGACGCACGGCGGACTGGCGCTCTACGGCTACCCGATTTCTGAGGAGTTCAATGAGAATGGTCTAATCGTGCAGTACTTCGAGCGCAACCGGTTCGAGTACCACCCTGAATACGCCGGAACCAAATACGAAGTTTTGCTGGGTTTGCTGGGTCGCAGCCTGACGGCAGGACGGGAAAACGAACCGGCTTTCCAGCGCATTGCGCCTTTCCCGAGCAACCGCGACCGCTACTACTTCAATGAAACGGGTCACTCCCTGGCCTTTGGCTTTAAGAACTACTGGGATAAAAATGGCGGGTTAGCCCAATTTGGTTTCCCGATCACCGAGGAGTTCCAGGAGCGCAATCCGACCGATGGCAAAACCTATACGGTGCAGTATTTCGAACGGGCACGTTTTGAATACCATCCTGAATTTGCCGGGACCAGGTATGAAGTTTTACTGGGCCATCTCGGCTGGCAACTGGTACGAGCCAATGGTTGGCTTCCCTAACACAACATCACATTATTTCATAGGGGCAATCCAGTAAGGATTGCTCCTTTTTTATTTTGACCTCTTGACAAAACGCTAATAGCCTGTAAAATGAAATTAACCATTAAAATAAATTTGAATGGTTAAGAGAGTTAAAATGATAGAAAAAGATTCAAATACATCTCAGGATTACGAACCACAGGAATACGCTGTTATAAAAGACCTTGACACGCTTCGGGCCATTTCCGACCCACTGCGTCTCAAATTGCTTGAAACTATCCTGGACGAGCCTTTGACGGTCAAGCAGATTGCCAGAGAGCTTAATCTAACGCCGACCAAGCTCTATTACCATATTAATCAACTTGAGGAGCATAACTATATTCGGGTAGTCAATACCCGGGTGGTTTCGGGTATTATCGAGAAGCAGTACCGGGCGACAGCGCAAAGTTACCGGGTAGACCCGGCCCTTTTGTCACTCCTGGAAGATTCGGACCACAGCCGAGAGCTTGAAAACTTTCTCGCCCCGGTATTCGACAGTACCAAAGAAGATATCAAGCGTAGTATTCGAGCCGGGTTGATCAACCTGCCACAGGAAGAAATACGGCCCGTCAACAGGCGCTTGGTGCTAATGCGGGGCGTTTCCAGGTTACCCGAGGACCGGGCGGAAGAATTCTATGCGAAACTCAAAAAGCTGATTGAGGATTTCAGCGAAGCGGAAGTTAAAGGTAGCGAAAATCAGACTTATGGTTTGATGATTGCCGCTTTCCCGATAGCGAAACCGGTTAATAGAGCGCAAACGGAACCGGAAGAATAGCCCTCTAGCCAGGCAGTTCTACTTTTATAAATGGCCAGAACTTCTATTGCAAGATAGAGGTTAGCGGTACTTTATTAAGGTTTGCCTTTAGAAATAAATCAATTTTAAGTCAATAAGGAAAAGAAAATGAAGACTGCATCAAAAGAGGCAGCCGCGCTTAGCGTGCGCCAGTTATTCGGCATTGGCAATTTTTGGCGCCTCTGGCTGGGCCAGACCATCTCCGATTTTGGCGACGGCATGACTACCCTGACTCTGATAATGCTGGTGAATCACCTGACCGGTTCAACCGCTGCCCTGGCTCTTTTGATGATTGTGCTGGCTGTACCGCAAGTCACGCTGGGCCTGATTGCCGGGGTGTATGTGGATCGCCTGGACCGCCGGAAGGTGATGCTGGTGTCAGATTCTTTGCGGGGTCTGCTGGTACTAGGCCTGGTCGCGCTCGGTTTCCTCTCAGAGGTCTGGCCGTTGTATTTGCTGGCTTTCCTGCAAGCTGCTATTGGCACTTTTTTTACTCCGGCCCGTAGCGCATTGATGGCTTCGGTTCTACCCGAAAAAGGTCTGCTGGCAGCCAACTCCTTCTCTCAAATGAGCCGTATGCTTTCTATGGTGCTGGGCACCGGAATTGCCGGGGTGCTGGTGGGGGTTTTCAATACCTACTGGGTAGCTTTCGTGGTAGATGCTATTACTTTCTTTCTTTCCTGCTGGCTGGTTTCCGGCGTCAAAGCTCCCATATTCAAAGTAGAGCCGAAAGTAGAGAAAGTGCAAAAAGCCGCTTTTAAAGCCATCTCGGGGGAACTAATCGGGGGCTTCAAAGTGATTAGAGACTCGCGCTCTCTACTCGGAGCGCTACTGGCCTCGGCTCTTACTATGCTGGGCCTGGGCGCAGTGAATGTTCTGCTGGTTCCTCTTATTATCAATGATTTGCATGTAGAAGCTACCTGGTTCGGCGCAATTGACCTGGCCCAGACGACATCCATGATCATGTGCGCGGCGCTGTTGGCCTTTCTGACTGCGCATTTCAAACCGAACAGGTTGCTCGGTAGCGGGTTAATTGGTCTTGGTGTCGTTACCGCCGCTATTTCACAGATCAGCGACATCTGGCATCTGATCGTTATTCTCTTTCTGGTAGGCTGGCTGATTACTCCGGTGCAGGCTGCCACCATGACCATTATGCAAACCGGCGCCGCCAACGAGGTGCGCGGACGTGTGGCAGCGACCAATAACAGTGTCTTTGCCACCAGTAACCTTGTTTCGATGGGTTTAGCCGGAGCATTGGGTGATGTAATCGGAGTGCGCAACGTTTTCGTTGTATCGGGTTTAATGTGCCTGCTTGGCGGGTTTGTGGCTATCTGGTTGGTGCGTAATCCGGCTAAACAGGTTACAGGGAAACCCGTTCAGCCGGTTATAAGTTCGGTGGGAGAGCGGGGCTAAAGCCTCTCCCTTTGATGAGGTTTTAGGCCGGGCCGGATTTAAGGTTGGCGTATCCAAAAATCATGCCGGAAGCTTTCGAGTAGAGCGCAATCGATTTGTACTGGCTTAAATCCACCGAACCGGCAAGATTGTAATCGAGATTGCCCTGGGCCGCTTTAAGCATCCCGACTTCCAGGCCGCTCTTGATCTGGCTGTCGCTGGATGGGCTGGCCTCTTTAGTCAGATACACATAGAGATCTTGCCCACCGGCCGCTTTTAGATCCTGGAAATGCAGCATCAGCTTGCCATCAGAACTTTCGGAAAGCGTAACCTTGCCCATCACTGGCTGGCTACCCTGGTTATTGAACTCACCGGTTAGAGCCTCGGCCTTCATCATGGCGCCGGGAGTAGCCGCCATCATAGCCGCTTCAGTGGTTTTAGCCATCATGGCATCAGGTGTAGCTGCCATCATGGAGGCTTCAGTAGTCTTAGCCATCATAGCGCCGGGAGTGGTTGCCATCATAGCACCCGGCGTACCGGACATAGCGGCTTCGGTAGTCTTAGCCATCATGGCATCACTGGTGGTTTTAGCCATCATAGCGTCGGTAGTAGTGGCAGACATCATGGCTGCTTCGGTAGTTTTGGCCATCATAGCATCACTGCCGGTTGTGGACATCGCTGCGCCAGCGGCAGAGGGAGCGGAAGTAGCGGTGTTATCCCCGCAGGCAACTAATAGCATAATCGAAAGTAAACCAACCAGCGCAATGGCCAGGTATCTGAAAGTTTTTTGCATAAGAGTTCTTCTCCTGAAATAGAATCTAGTTTTGAGCCTCTAAATAACTTTGAGCATCCCAAAGAGAGGTGAGGGTTTGAATATCCTGGGAATTCCTGAGGCTACTATAGGCCAATATAGTTGCAGAGGAATTAAATTTATTACGGATTTCTTAAAGCAGGTAAAAAGCTTTTTCTCACACACGATTCTTATTGACAATGCAGGCTCTGTAGAGTAAGCTTAGTGGTACAATACTTGAAGTATAATAAATAGACTTAGGCTGGTTTTGCTGGCTTAAAGCGCAAATAGAACGGCCGGTTGCGTGGACGGAAGGAGCGTAACGGCGTAAGTATAGATAGAAGGAGTTTTGAGAATGGCTAGTACCGCTGATGATATGATCAAGGGCGCTAATACTACCCTTTTAACCGTCACCGACGAGGCCCGCGAGCAACTGAAAGCTCTGCTGAGCCAGGAAGCTAACCCCAACCTGAGCCTGCGCGTTTTCGTGCAGGGCGCTCGCGCCGCTATGGCTCTCGATGATACCGAGCGGGAAGAAGATGTAGTAATGGACTTCGATGGCTTGCGCGTGCTGGTAGATGAAGATAGCGCGCCTTTCCTGGCCGGCGCCATCATTGGCTACCAGGATACCCTGATGGATCGCGGCTTTACCATCGAGAACGCCAACCTGCCCCAGTCGGGCGGAGGCTGCGGCTGTGGTGGTGGCGGCTGTGGTTGCGGCTGCGGCCACTAATCGTCCTTTTTAGACTTAATTTGATAGGGCCGACCACGCTGGTCGGCCCTTTCTTGCGTTAATCGCCGTTATTATAGATAGGTGGTTGGCAAACTTAATAATAAAAACAGGAAAAATAAAGTGTACCAGATAATAAAAAGTGTAACCTTTGATGCCGCGCACCAGTTGCGGGATTACCCGGGCAAATGCGCCAATTTGCACGGGCATACTTATAAACTGGAAGTCTGCATCGCCGGAGAAAAAGTAAACAGCATCGGCATGCTCTACGATTTCTTCGATCTGAAGAAACTGATGCAGGGCGTGGTGGATCAGCTTGACCATCGCTTTATCAATGAGATTCCGCCTTACGATGAAATCAATCCGACCGCCGAAAACATGGCCTACCAGATCTACCAGACCATGCGCCGTCAGTTGCAGGAACAAGATCCGGCTTTACGGCTGAAGTATGTTCAGCTCTGGGAGACCCCTAACTCCTGCGCGATCTATAGCGAAGATTAGGCTGTTTTCAGGAATTTAAGGAAAATAAAGGAAACCGGCAAATGTTGAAAAAGTACCTGGGTGGCGCTAATCTTTTGACCTACGACGGGCTGCAACTGGCCCCCCACTGGATTTACCGGCAGCATGACTTGCTGGGTGACGCTATTGTCAGTTTTCGCGGGCCGTGTGAAGTTAAGCTCACCGAAATGGTGGACATTGAAGATGTGAAGGCCAGCGCTCCCATTTACAGCCCCCAGATGATCCACTTTATTGCGGAATTTTTCGATCTGGACCTTGAAAAAACAGTCTACCGCCAGCGCCTCTTGATTGTCACGGCTAAAGAGTGGCTGGAAGAGCGCCTCGATAGGCCGGTCACGCGCCGAGGTGACGATCTTTACCTGGCTCGCCCTGGCGATGGCAAGCCCGGCAAGTTGAGCGTCTCGATTGCCACTTCCAGCCCTGTTTCTACCCTGATCCATACCGGCTTTAATGTCCTGACCGAAGGTACGCCGGTTCCGACCGTTGGCCTGGCTGAGTTGAAGATCGATCCCGACGAATTTGCCGAAGCGGTACTGGACCGCTACACCGCCGAAGTCGAAGACATCTGGTTGGCCCGCTGCAAAGTCCGCCCGGTAATCTAAAAGGCCCCTGGCACGCTGTATGATTAAACTCTGGTAACAGGTATTGAGAACGGTCCTGTAGAAGCAGGCCGGACCGGAGAAAGCAGGAACCAGAGAAAGGAAGGAAACAGGCTAAATGCCGGTTGATGTACTGACACCAGAAAATAATGTGTTAGGTAATCTGATGGCTGCCGCAATTTTTGAAAACAGCCGCCAGGCTGAAATAGCTGTCAGTGCCTTACAACAGGCCGGGTTCGATTTGCGGCAGGTCAGTTTTATGCAGCGCAAGGGAGAAGTGCTGGCCGAACTGGAAAAGCCCGGCCCGGTCAGCGAGTTAGTCCCTGTAGACGAGCAACCCCTGGCCGAAAATCCTGCGGTGGGTGCGATTAGTGGCATGGCCATCGGCGGTGCTACAGGCTGGTTGGTTGGGTTGGCGCTCGTCACTATTCCAGGATTAGGGCCGTTTTTAGCGGCAGGAACTATGGCTACTTTGCTTGGCAGCGCCGCAGTCGGCGCGGCGGCGGGCGGTATAGGAGGGGCTTTGCTGCTGTGGGGCGCACCCGAAGATATGGCTCACCACTACTCCTCCCAACTGGTGGGACGCCGCTGTATGCTGGCGGTAGAAGCCGATACCACGGCACGCCAGAACCAGGCGGCGGATTTACTGGTGCGAACCGGCGGTAAAGATGTGCGAACCTTTACCCGGCAAGTCGGGGAAGCCAATAGTCTCACATGATTCTAATTGACAAAGGGGAGCGAGATGACTATACTATTAAAGCTGGTTTATATATCCGGCATATAGTAAAAGTTTTTCGCTCTAATCCATAATCTTGGATACCATGACGAGCGATATAAGAGAAGTATTATTATAAAAGCCAATCAACTGCGCCAAAGCAAGTTGAGCAAGGAGACAGAAATGGCAAGCGTAGTAACAGATAACACTTTTGAACAGGAAGTTATTCAGGCCAGCAACGAAAAACCGGTGTTGGTAGACTTCTGGGCGACCTGGTGTGGCCCGTGTAAGATGCTCTCTCCGCTGGTTGAGCAAATTGCCGGAGAAAAATCCGATGTGCTGAATGTGGCCAAGGTTGATGTAGATCATAATCAGCACGTGGCTCAGCGCTACGGCATTATGAGCATCCCGACTTTGATTCTTTTCAAAGGCGGCAAGCCTGTGAAACAACTGGTCGGTTATATGCCGAAGGATCGCATCCTTTCCCAGATTGAGCAGTTCCTCAAACCTGCTGAATAAAAGCTTAAAAAAAGAGAGGCCACCCATTCGGGTGGCCTTTTTGATTCTCTGTTCAAACTTTGAAATTTTATAATTGCACTACTCTGGGAGAAACCCGGTTCTTTTCGGCAATCAGAATAGCCATAATAGCGTCCACGGTTTCATCGAGCTTGCCATCCCGGTTGATGACCATATAATCGAAACTGGCAGCAGCCCGCATCTCTTTCTCGTAGGTAGCCAGGCGTAAGGCCAGGCTTTCGGGCGTTTCGGTGCCGCGATTTTTAAGCCGCAAAATCAACTCTTCGTAACTGCCCGGTGCGATAAAGATAAAAACGGCATTCGATACCTTGAGCTTAACGTGAGCCGCCCCTTGCACGTCTATTTTCAGCACTACATCCTCGCCACGCTTCAAAGCTTCGCGAACTCCTGCTTTGGGTGGCCCGTAATAGTGACCGTAAACCGTAGCATTTTCAAGCAACTCGCCCTCGTCAATCATCTGTTGAAATTCTTCAACAGTCTTGAAGTAGTAATGAACTCCCTCAATTTCGTAATCGCGTTTGGGGCGTGTTGTGGCGGTTACAGCGTAGTGAAAGGGCAGGCCTCGCTCTTTCATGCGGGCCAGAATAACATCTTTGCCCACACCGCTCGGGCCACTGATTACCAGCAACAGGGGGGGCGTTTTGCGCGCCCCCGGATACATTATCAATTCGTGTTCGTCCATATCAGGCCGGTATTGAACCTCCCTCTACCGCATCGAAGATATACATTTTGGCGTCCAGCCCGGTACGCTTGCGGTACTCTTCAAAAACGTTGAGCCGGAAAGCTTCCAGCGCTACTTCGCGTACTACGTTGACGGTGCAACCTCCAAACCCGCCCCCGGTCATGCGAGCGCCGATAACTCCCGGCAAGGCCCAGGCCAGTTCTACCAGCAGATCAACTTCCGGCACGGTAATCTGGAAATCGTCGCGCATACTTTCATGTGACTGGCGCAGTAGCTCGCCGAACCTTTCCAGGTCACCCGGATTAGCAAAGCCGTTTTCCATCAATTCTACGGCCTTGAGGGTGCGCTGGTCCTCGGTGATGACGTGACGGGCCCGTTTCGCCGGGAGTTCCGGCATCTGGGTGAAAACTGCCGCCAGTTGATCGTAATTGAAATCCCGCAACTGAGAGTCTTCGGACATCTGGTAAGTATTAGCCAGGAAACGGGCCGCTTCTTCGCACTCTGCCCGGCGCTGATTGTAACCCGAAGCATCGTGACGGTGGGGCACGGCGCTGTTAACTGCTACCAGTTTGAGGCCTCGCGCCGCGAAACCCAGCGGCACGGCCCGGTATTCAAGGGTGCGCGTATCGATCAGCAGGGCGCTATCACGCTGCCCCAGGGCTGAAACGAACTGGTCCATAATGCCGGTGTTGGCTCCCACAAAGCCGTTTTCGGCAAGCTGGCAGGCCAGGGCCATTTTAGGCCGGTCTACCTGCTGCGGCCCAATCCCGGCCAGATTAAAAAGAGTCAGGCCGGTGGCTACTTCCAGGGCGGCTGAACTGGAAAGTCCGGCGCCCTGCGGCACGTTACTTTCGATCATCAGGCGAGCGCCATTTATTTTAGCAAGGTCGAGCAGACCGCGTTCCTGTAAAGCCCAGGCCACGCCCCGCAGATAATTGGTCCAGCGCAGGTCTTCGGGGGCCTTCTCAATGTTATTCAGGTTGAATGAGGCGTCCTGGTGGTATTCGCGGGATGAGATTACAATCTCGCCCGGTTGGGTGCCGCCCGCCTTAACCGCCATCAACACAGTGCGGTTGATCGCAACCGGTAGCACAAAACCGCCGTTATAGTCGGTATGTTCGCCGATCAGGTTAACCCGGCCCGGCGCCCGGCTGACAAAATCAGGCGCTTCTCCGAAATGCGCTTCAAAATCTTGCTTTAGGGTAGCAATCCGATCCTGTTCGGATTCGTGGGTTGGCGTGGTTTCGCCATTCGACATGTATCTTCCTCCTCTTTACAAAAGCAACCCCTCTCCCCTGGTACCGCCGCGAGGCTGCCTTTGCAGGTATATTTAATGTAACAAATTTCAGGGCCTATTATCCTTCATAGCGCCTATTTTTTCAAAAAGGTTTTATCAATTAGAGGGCGGGATTCTGGCGGATTGGCTAATAAAAGCAAAAATGAGGCGAAATTACTCGCCTCATCTGGTTCAATTTGTTAAAAGCAACTAGACCAGACCTTCCAACCGGTCTTCGAGATCCTGGAAGATTTCCATCAATTTTGCGATAGTCTCATCGTCGGTTTGCCAGAGGCCGCGCCCGTGGGCTTCCAGCAGGCGTTTGGTCATGTTGTGGACGGCCTGAGGATTGACCTTTTCGAGGCGCTGGCGCATTTCTTCGTCCAGCACGAAAGTCTTACCCGCCTCGTCAAATACCCAGTTGTCCACTTCGCCGGTAGTGGCCTCCCATCCCAGCATATGATTGAAGCGCGAGGCGATTTCCTGCGCTCCGCTGTGGTCGTGCTTGAGCATCCCTTCGTACCAGCGCGGGTTTAGCAACTTGGTGCGATATTCCATCCTAAGGAGGCTACCGGCATCGGCTACCCTGGTTTCGGCCGTAAAGCTTTCGACATAATTGAGGCTGACTTTTGAGCCGCGCCGCTTTTCGGCTGCCAGTTTCAAAGCTCCGCTGGAACTGTAGTAGTGCTGAATGTCACTCAGGCCATACTCGACGCTGTCTATTTCCTGGGCCACCCGTTCGACTGTGCCGAGCAGGTGATTGAGGGTAGCGCTATATGTTTCGCCGCGACGCTCGCCACCGTAGGCGTGGGCGTTGCGCCGCAAAAAGACCCCTTCCAGGTCGTCCTGGCTCTCCCAGCTACTATCGTTAATCATATCGTCGACATACGAGCCGTAAGAGCCTCGCGACTCGCTGAAGATGCGAGCGGTAGCCTCTTCGAAATTCAGCCCCTCTTTTTGCATAGCCGCTCGGACGTGCTTGCGAATGAAGTTCATATCATCCGGTTCGTCGGCGCTGGCGGCGGCTTTAACCAGCTTGTCCAGCAGGTCGATATTAAGCTGGAAGGTATCGCGGAAGATCCCGCTGGTGTTCATCAGCACGTCAATGCGCGGGCGACCCAGTTCTGGTAGAGGTACCAGCACATACTGGGCGATTTTACCCTGGCCGTCTTTGACCGGGCGAGCGCCCATCAGGGCTATAACTGTAGCAATCGCTTCGCCTTTGGTCTTGATGGTATCCATACCCCACAGCACCTGGGCAATTGTCTCTGGATACTGGCCGTTATGTTCGGCCCGGTGCGTTTCCAGCAAAGCTTCGGCGATTTTGCGACCTCGCTCCCAGGCGGCATCTCCCGGTACACGCCAGGGGTCGAGACTGTGAATGTTGCGCCCGGTGGGCAGGACCGCCACGCCGTCGCGTATTAAGTCTCCCCCCAGACCCGGCGGGATAAAGCCACCGCTAAGACCTTTCAAAAGAAAGTCCAGTTCACGATTGTTAGCGGCCAGTCCGGCCAGCATCTCTTTGCCGTACCCTACCAGGGCCTGCGCTGCCTGGCGTTCTTCCGGGTTGAGTTTAGCCAGGTCGGGTATAGCTGCTCCATCAATTACGGCGCTGCGGGTGAATTGTTCGCACCAGGCGTCCACTCTGGTGCGTAAAGACTGGGCAAAGAGGTCGCCCTGGCGGGCGGCACTGGCCAGGACTTCATAACCGCCTTCAAACCTGCTTGCTCCAGAACCGCTGTCTGCCGCTTCGCTTGTGCCGCTCAATAGCTTGAGGGCCAGTGATGCCAGCGAGTAGTTGAACTGACCGCGTTCCACTTTGAGGGCTTCTGTAACCAGGGCCAGTTGTTCCTTCAGGCCGGGCGTTTCGCCCAGGATATGCATGTCGCCTACAATCAGGCTCTGCTCCATTTGTCCCAGGTAGGACCATACTCGCCCGGCGTAAGCCTCAAAAGTCTCATCCTGCCCCTGCGCTAAATCCTCGGAGAGGTGAGTCAGGTCGAGCTTCTGGCGAATAGCAGACTGCATTTCGGGCGACTTTTGACCTTCACGCCAGTCGGAGAGTAAATCTTTAAGGGCGATAAATTCCTTGTAGAGCCCGGCGCGAGCGTAGGGCGGAATAGCGTGGCTGACTATCACCGAATAGCCGCGTCGCTTGGCGATATTGGCCTCGCTGGGATTATTGACCGGGTAGAGGTAGAGGCTGGGAATCTCGCCCAGCAGAATATCCGGCCAGCAATCGGCGCTCATGCCCAGTTGCAGGCCTGGCATCCACTCCGCTGTGCCGTGCATTCCCACATGCACGATAGCATCAGCCTGAAACTCTTGCTGCAACCAGCGATAGAACATCAGGTACTGGTGATGAGGAGTATTTTCTTTATCAAAGAGCAGGCGCATAGGGTCGCCCGCCACACCGCTGCGCGGCTGAACCCCAATGTAGATGTTACCGAGCCTGATACCACCTAACAGAATTTTATCCCGGCCCAATGGCGCAATTTCGCCGGGAGGTGTGCCCCAGCGTGCCTCCACCCGGCGCTGCTGCTCGGGTGTGTTCATTTTGTAGAAATCCTCTACCGAAATGGCCACTTTTTGTTCAGCCGAATCGCGGTCAAGCGAGGCTTCCAGCATGGCTAAAAGTTTCTCTTTGCTGGCCGGAATATCACCCACCATATAACCATCGGCTTTCAAGCGCTGCAAGATTTTTAGCAGGGTAGCCGGAACATCCAGCAGTGCGGCGGTAGCCATGTTACCCTGCCCGGTCGGGTAGTCGTAGACCAGTAGCGCCACTTTTTTATCCCGGTTGGACTTGCGTTTGAGATTGCTCCAGCCATATGCTATCCGGGCTAAACGGCGCGTGCGGTCCGGTAAAATATCGAGGGCCTGCCCTTTTACTCCGCCCAGCACAACCGGGGCTATCGCGCCATCCAGTTCCGGTAGGGAGTAGAGAATAAGTTGCTGCATGGGTGAGACGCCGTATTCTTTCCAGTTAACCAGGTCTTGCACCAGCAGGGGAGTGCTGACGCTATAGCCGATGTCCAGCTTCGAGAGCAGTTCAGTGGCAGCCTGCACCGAGAGACCCGGCTTGGTGCTGCCGGCGGGACCGCCTACCAGGGGAAAGCCCAGCAGATTAATCAGGAAATCTATTCCCAGGTCAGCCAGCCAATCGCGCACGGCTACATGACCTTCCACGCCTGTCACGGCTACGGGCAGCACCCGCAAACCTTCTTGCTCTAACGCCCGTATGACAGGGCTGACATAGTCATGCCCGATAATGAGGTGCTTGCGGAAGAAAATCAGGCCGATGGTGGCCCGGCTATGCGCTTTACCGTTCCAGCGCCCGGTTTTCTTCTCCCATTCAAGATAGTCTTTAGGCTTTGCCAGGAATTTGTCAAGGTCGGGATGCCACAGACTGATGGCGGGCAGGTCTAGAGGTTCTTCAATCTTATTGATGGGGTAGTTAAAGAGTTCGCGGGCGATAAAGCGCAGCATGTTAACGACGTTCTGCTCGCAGTTATTCGTCCAGTAGGTGCTGATGGTCATCCAGTGTTTGACATCGGCCATCTTTCCGCTGTTGGGCATGAAGCGCATCAGGCGGTTGGTAAACTTTTGGAGTTTGATGTAGCCGTAGAAAGCATCTTCCTCGCGGCCTTTAACCAGCAGATTAGCCAGGGCTTTGACCGGTTTGGGCATTTCGCCCTTGCTGCCGTCGGCTTTGCGAGTGCTGTAAGCGCCTACCCGGTTCAGTTCCATAATTTCGGGCATGCTTTCAAAGACCAGCACTACCTGCGGTTGGGCTTTTTCGATTTGTTCGGCCAGCCATTTAGCCTGCTCGCTATTGTTAATCAGGCTGGCAAAGAAACAATCACATTCCTGGATGGCTTTTGCCAGTTCATCCGGGCGTTTATCAATCGCTACATCGGCGTAGACCGTTAATTCAAAGCCGGGTGCTTCCCCGGCAACCCTCGCGCCGAGGCCGTTCAGAAAGTTGAGGTTGTACGGCTCCATGCCGACTACCATTATCATTTTAGTGCGCCGGGTGGGCTTGCTGGCTGGTTTATCTGACCTCGGTCTGGTTTGCACGGCCATATCATTACCTCAACTATAATGGCAATCACTCACCCCGGGGAAAATAGAGGCTGGCTTGAAGAAACCCTGAGTGAGTAGTTTTACTCCTTTAGCGAGTAATTCCAAATAACCAGCGACATAATCAGGGTCGCTGGTTCGCTCCTTTAAGTAAAATCTTACGTCTCAGGGTTTTTGTAGTCTGTAATCTAAACTACGCCGTACGCATAAAATGAAGTTGCTGGAAACGACTGCGGAACTTCAGAGAATCTTCCCTGACCTGTTCTGGATCTTCGCCTTTGACCAGTACCCGGCCGATTAGTGCAGCCAGTTCCGGCATATCCTCAGGCCGCATACCCCAGCGGGTAATCTCCTGGGTGCCGATGCGAAGGCCATTGTAATCGCCCTCCACAGGAGGTAGGGGCAGGCCAATCCCACTGGTCAGGATATTGGCTTTCTCCAACAGACGAGAAGCGATGGTACCTCCGCCAAAACGGGCCGCCTGGACACCGATATGATGAGAGTGAGTAAAACCCTTCCCCGGTACGTACTGTACCGGGCAGCGTTCTCTTACCAGCGCTTCGGCCAGGGCCTGGGCGTTAGCGATGCACATTTGAGCGTAGGCCGGGCCAAATTCGAGAATATCGCTGGCGGCAACCACCAGGGCAGCGGTGCGACTGAGGTCGAAGTTAGCGGTCAGGCCAGGATAGGCAATTTTATCCAGCCGGGCCGCCAGTTCGGGCGAGTTGGTTAGAACCAGGCCGCCGGGAGGGCCACCAAAAGATTTGTAGGTAGAGCAGGTCATCAGGTGCGCCCCTTCCGCCAGGGGTTGCTGGAATTCCCTACCCGCGACGATGCCGGAAAGGTGAGCGGCGTCGAACATCAGGTAAGCGCCCACATCATCGGCAATCCGGCGAGCCTCCTGCACGGGATAGGGGAAAAGAGCCAGGCTGGCTCCCAGGATAATCAGTTTTGGTTGTAGGCGTGTAGCTTCACGCTCCAGGGCCTCTAAATCCACTTCCATCTGGCTGCCGTCAAAAGGCACATCATGGACTTCCAGGCCATAAAGCCCGGCGGCACCGGCGGTATGGTGGGTGACATGTCCGGCAGCGCTATCGGGGAGCGCCATGATACGGTCGCCCGGTTTAGTGCAGGCCATATAAGCGTAGAGATTAGCCAGGGAGCCGCTTCCCACCCGGAACTCCACGTAATCACACTTGAAGATACGCCGCATGATTTCAACCGCCATAATTTCAAGCTGCTCGGCGAATTCCAGCCCGGTTTCATACTTATCGCCGGGATAGCCCAGGCTTGGACGGCTGGCCACGCTGGAAGATTGAAAGCGCGCCGCGCGCGGATTCATAATGTTAGTCCCGGCGTAGAGGCTGATACACTCGTGATCCATGTAGCGTTCATGCATTTTCAGCACGCTCTCGACCGCTCCTACAAAGTATTCCGGCGCACAGTTGCGGTAACGTTCGGCGCTTTCCTCGTAGAACTGAAAAGATGTGGCTGGCATCCAGGGCCGGGCGTTTGTATGACTGCTCATTAGATATTCTCCCCTGATTGGCAGGTTAACAGTGGTGGTTTTAGCTTACGATTATTAGCAACTTTATGCTAAAGGCTTTTTTCATGCAAGATTATTGCTACTTGCTGCTAACAGCAGTACTTAAGAACTGGGTGAATACTCTAATCGAGCAAAATCGGGTAGTGGTGGTAGACGTTGCGCTCGTAGGGGGAGAGAGGGGCAACCGGTTTATCCGGGTGTGGACGAGCGCCTTTTTCAAGCAGGGCGGCGGCCATGAGAGTAGTTACCCCGAAAAGAGAGTCCTCGTCATTATCCTCAGTGGCATGTCCAAACTCGGAAGCGCCGAGGGCCAGTTCGCGGCCCAGGCAGAGATGGACACCGCCGCCAAAACTCAGACCGGCTCGCCGGATTTTAGCTGGAACAGTGCGCAAGGGGTTGAACTCGCTGGCATCCGGGCCAAAGATGGTTGTATCGCGGTTGGCATCGGTGACATAGACCGCGGCAACCTGCCCGGCATCAAAGTGCTGCCCATTCGGGAGTGTAACCGCTTCGGTAGCCTGCCGGAAGATAGTGGGAATGGCGGGATGCAGGCGCAGAGCTTCCGCCGCCGCAGTTTTGAGGAAAGTTTTATCGCGGAGCAAGGGAAGATATTCGGGATGCTTGCCGGTAAACTGCCACAGTTCGTGCAGCAGGTGGGGAGCCAGGTTAGCGGTAGTATCCACAGCGGCAACCGCATAGAAAGCCACTTCTCCGGCAATCTGGCGGGTTTCCAGTTTATTTTTAGTATGGAGATTGTGCAGCAGCAGGAGAGTTATCAGGTCGGAAGGGAGTGCCTCGCGGGGCAGCTTTCCGACCTGATACTGGGCTAGCAGGTTGCGGCGCCTGGAGATAGCACCGTCAATAAAGCATTTTCTCAACTCATCGCGAGCTGCCCGGCGAGTCAAAGGTTCACCCCGGTCTGACTGGCTGCGGGTGCCGCTAACCAGGGCGCTTAACAGATGCACGGCTTCTTCGGCGGTACCGGACTGCTCCAGGCCATCCAGACCGATCAAACGCGCCGCTATACGGGCGGCGAAGGCATAGCTAAGTTGAACCAGGCAAATTTCGCCAGTTAGCCCGGCCAGAGTTGAGTTTATTATTTCGGCTACAAAGCTGTTTTCGGCGGCTTTGAGCAACTTCGCCAGAAAAAGCGGAGCTTCCAGGGTACGTCGCTGACGATGATCCGCGCTTTCCAGGGTTACAATTACATGGCCTAACAGCGGTACCAGGCCTTTAAATGTAACTTCCCGGAAACTTTTGTGGCGGAGAATGGCCTCCGCCACCTCGAATCCGGTAATCCACTGAGTCGAGCTTTGCGTCTCAGGCTTTACCATAATCAGGGCGCACCCTGTTTAGCTTATTCTCCCGCTTCTTCCTCTTCAGCCGGGGCTTCCGCGTTTTCCTGAGCGCGCTTCAGGCTAAGAGCCAGGCGGCGATTCTCAGGGTCAATCCGCAGAATGCGCACTTTCACCTTGTCTCCGGCTTTCACGATGTCGCTAGGACGCTCTACGCGGCCTTCCGCCAGTTCGGAGATGTGAATGAGACCTTCGAGGCCTTCTTCGAGACGGGCGAATGCGCCGAAGTTGGAGAGCTGCGAAATGGTAGCTTCGACCACTTCACCGACCTGGTATTTCTCGGTAACCTGGCTCCAGGGTTCAGGCTGGGTGCGCTTAATCGAGAGCGCCACCTTCTGCTTGTCCTGGTCAATGCCGAGGATGTATACCTTGACAGGCTGGCCGACTTGCAGAACCTGCTTGGGATCGTCAATGCGAGCCCAGCTCAGTTCGCTGACGTGAACCAGTCCATCTACACCGCCGAGGTCAATAAAGGCGCCGAACTTGGCAAGGGTGGTAACCACACCTTCGCGAATCTGGCCGACTTCCAGTTCCTGCATCAGGCGGCCTTTGCTGGCTTCGCGCTGCTCGCGGACAGCCTGGCGTTCGGACAGGATCAAGCGGTTGCGGTCGCGGTTGACTTCCACAATCTTAACCAGCAGCTTGGTGTTAACCAACTTCGACATCTGGCTCTGGCGATTCTCTTCGCTTTCACCCACGCCGGAGAGGGCATTCACCTGAGAGGCCGGGATGAAGCCGCGTACACCTTCAACCTCGACCATCAAGCCACCTTTGTTATAACCGACCACGTCCACTTCGAAGACTTCGCCGGCCTCGAACTGCTGCTGCAACTTGCGCCAGCTAACTTCGGTGCGGGCTTTATCAATCGAGAGAATCGGGCCGTCATCGCCGTCCGGGCCGCTATCCGGGCGAACTACTACTACTAAAATGCGATCTCCTACCTTTAGATCTGACATTCGCTCAGGAGTCAGGCTCTGACGCTCGCGCTGCGGTACGATACCTTCGCTCTTGGTTCCGATATCAACGAGCAGATCGTCGCGATCTTTGTACATCAGGATGCCTTCAATGGCCTGGCCATATTCCAGCTTGCGGACGCGGCTGGCGGCCTCGTTCTCATTGAGCAGACGCTCCATTAAAGACTCGGTGGCGCCTTCCTCATCCTCGGTAGGCTGGGCCGCTTCACCCGCCTGCGGTTCGGCGGAGGCCTGCGGGGCAGCTTCGGTCGCAGCTTCCTGCGAGGCTGAGGCAGCTTCATTCGTAGTTTCCGTGGGGACGGCAGAAGCTTCTTCCGTCGCCACAGGAGTATTGGTTGCTTCCGGCGCGGTGGTTGCTACGGTGCTGTTATCCGTAGCTTCAGCGTTAACGGTTCCTTCTCCCTGGACCGCCTGCGTCTCCTCGTTATTCGCAAGCGCGTCATTATTATTCGCGGTATTGTTAGTAACTGGAGTTACATTCATTAAACTAAATGCTTTCCTTCCTGCTAGCCGAATAGAACTTTTTACCCGGCACTAAATAAGGTGCTATTATTCTTTCTCATGCTACACTTACATATGTAACTGAAACTCTATTATACTATATCGAAACTGATTCTGCACCCAAACTAAGGCTAAAAATGGGGTAATTTTGAGAATCTTTAGCTAAAATTCTCAACTTTTTCTAATATTTCAAGATTTCCAAAGCTAAATTAGGTTCGCTCAAGCCAGCTCAAAAGTCTCGTAATCGAGAAAGAGGACTATCACGGCAGTTCCTTCTTCCGGCGTGGGCCTGTCGTGGAGAATGTTAGCGGTTAAAGTATCTGTCCCGATCATTTCCTGGCCGTTAGGAGCAGTAAAACTGTATTTGATATGATAGTAAGTTTGGCGACTATATCTACCCGAGACATAACGCCTGGTAACACTTTTTATACTTCCAGGAATAGCTTTACCCTGGAAGTATAACTTTCTGGTTTTCGAGATGCCTCCTGTTCCCATAAGAATCTGGATGAAACCCCATAGCAGAAACGAGCCGCCTATAAGCAAAAATAGAACAAGAGGCACCTGTCCAGGTAGAATAAAACTGCCTGTAATAATCCCTGCTCCTGCTACGATTAAGCCTATACTGGTCCAGATACTATCAGCACCACTGGCTGATGTAGGTTCCTTGTCTGGAGTTCTTTCCAGTTTACCATCCTGAATTTTGTAACTTTCAGGATAAATAAGGTAAATATCCTTAAAGGAATTAGTTGTATTATTATCCTGGGTGTCGGCAGCCAAAACAGGTTTCTTCCCTTCTATGCAAGAACTATATCAGTAATAGGATTGCTGCTGCATATTTTAAGAGGGGAATTGCTTAAGAAGATATGATACCTATCACATAAATTAAAAATGCCAGGGAGTGGTACAACCAGCTCCCCGGCACTAGCTCTTTTGATTTATTAGCTTCTAACTCCGGCTAAGGCCGAGTGAATCTCGGCCTGACTGCTTACATTAGCCTTTGTAAGCACTATGCGGCGCTGCCACTCCTGCCGCGCCTTTGGGAAATCGGAGCGGTAGTGCGCCCCACGGCTCTCTTCGCGGGTGAGGGCGGCCAGCATTACCAGCCGTCCCAACGTCACGAGGTTAGCCAGTTCGCGCTCGGCCCTGGTGGTAATTACCCGGCCTTCCAATGCGGTCTCCCAGGCTTCTAGCTGGCGAAGCCCTTCAAGCATTCCTTCTCGGTCGCGGGTCAGCCCGGCGCGTTCCCACATTAAAGCCTGGAGAGCAGGCAGGCTTGGTAGTTCCGCCACAGTAAGGGCTTCAGGAGATTCTACTGACAATGCGAGCGCCGGAAGGGTGAATCCTCCGCTGTTGGAATATTCCTGGAGCGGTTGGACTGCTCCTGTAGCAGTGTAATCGTAGATGCGCTGGCCGAAAACCAGCCCTTCCAGTAGCGAGTTGCTGGCAAGACGGTTAGCCCCGTGGACCCCCGTGCAGGCCGCTTCTCCGCAGGCAAAGAGGCCCGGCAGGGTGGTTTC
Organism: Chloroflexia bacterium; assembly: GCA_036261665.1. GTDB lineage: Bacteria > Chloroflexota > Chloroflexia > Chloroheliales > Chloroheliaceae > 54-19. The sequence goes on along the minus strand of DATAKM010000090.1, from coordinate 82,166 downwards.
GCCCCACTGTCCGGTCAGAATGCCGCCCATGAAGTAGTGCGCGGCGGGTGAAACCGGAATAGGCTGTTTCGCAATATCGAGACCATTTTCCTCACAGTAGCGATAGATTGAAGGGAAGCGGTGGCGTAAGGTTGCTTCGCCCAGGTGGGTAGCATCCAGGTAAACCGGTTGGCCGGTTAGCGCCATTTCAGACGCAATCGCGCGCGCAACTATATCGCGGGAAGCCAGTTCCAGGCGCGGATCGTAGCGGTACATAAAGGCATCGCCATTCGCATTTCGCAGGATTGCGCCATCTCCGCGCACGGCCTCGCTGATTAGGAAAGTGGGTACGCCCGGCAGGTTAAGCGCTGTCGGATGGAACTGGTAAAATTCGAGGTCGGCCAGGGCCGCGCCTGCTTCCCAGGCCAGCACAATCCCGTCTCCGGTAGTGACTTGCGGGTTGGTATTGTACTTGTAAAGCTGCCCGGCCCCGCCGGTAGCCAGTACCACGAAACGGCCATAAACCTCAAATTCGTGTTCGGCGGCGCTTTCAGCCAGTAACCGCGCTCCATACACCCGCCCGTTTTCATCCTTTAGCAGGGCGGTGGCGAAATGCTCTTCCAGGCGCTCAATCAAAGGTGATTGGCGCACAGCTTCGGCCATAGTCTGCTCGATGTAACGACCGGTAGCATCACCACCGGCGTGCAGGATGCGATTGGCACTGTGAGCGCCTTCCCGGCCCAGTTCCAGTTCGCCATTCTCTTCGCGGTCGAAAGGTACACCCAGTTTGATCAGTTCGGCAATACGGGCCGGAGCATCCCCGGTCAGTACACTAACCGCTTCTTTGTCACACAAACCCGCCCCCGCTACCAGCGTATCAGCTTCGTGGGACCGGGTAGTATCGCTTTCCGCCACAGCCGCTGCGATGCCACCCTGGGCGTAACGAGTATTGCTCTCTTCCAGATGACTCTTGGTAATAATCAGGCTGCGCTGTCCGCCCTGCGCAGCCGCCAGGGCCACACTTAAACCCGCTATACCACTTCCGATAATTATATAATCGTACTGGTCAGTCATTTTTTTTACCTACTTTACGGTTAACATTCGGTCGAGAGCCACACGTGCCCATTGCTTGGTCTGCTCATCAACCTTCACCTGGTTTAGCACCTGGCCATCCAACAAGCCTTCCAGCACCCAGGCCAGGTATGCGGGATGAATGCGATACATGGTGGAGCAGGGGCAAATAACCGGGTCCAGGCAGAAGATGGTCTTATCCGGATGCTCGGCCTGCAAGCGCCGCACCAGGTTAATTTCGGTGCCAATAGCCAGGACCGAACCGGTAGGGGCTTTCTCTACCGCCTTGATAATGTACTCGGTTGACCCGGCTTCGTCCGCTGCCTGCACCACTTCCAGCGGGCATTCCGGGTGAACCACTACTTTTACACCGGGATATTCGGCGCGAGCCTTGTTAATCTGCTCGACGGTAAAGCGCTTGTGAACCGAACACCAGCCGCGCCACAGGATCACTTTAGCCTGGCGCAGTTGTTCGGGAGTGTTCCCGCCCAGCGGCTTCATGGGGTTCCAGAGCACCGTTTGCTCTAAAGGAATACCTAGTTTAACGGCAGTATTACGGCCAAGATGCTGATCGGGGAAGAAAAGCACGCGTTGGCCGCGCTCGAAGGCCCACTTCAGCACATTCTCGGCATTTGAGGAAGTGCAAACAATTCCACCGTGTTCGCCACAAACGGCTTTCAGGCTGGCGGCGGAGTTAATATAGGTGACCGGCACGACAGGCTGGCGACCCTCGGCATCCGGCTCAGTACCGATGATCTTTTCGAGGGTATCCCAGCAATCGAGTACGTCATCCAGGTTCGCCATATCGGCCATGGAGCAACCGGCGGCCATATTGGGCAGGATCACATGCTGGTGCGGGCCGCTCAGAATGTCGGCGCTTTCGGCCATAAAGTGTACGCCGCAAAAAACAATGTATTCGGCTTCGGGACGGCGCGCGGCCAGTTCGGAAAGCTTATAAGAGTCGCCGCGCAAATCGGCGTGCCTGATAATATCCTCGCGCTGGTAGTGATGTCCCAGAATAACCAGTTTTTCGCCGAGCGCGGCGCGGGCTGCTTCGATGCGGCGTTCAAGTTCGGCGGCATCCATCAGGCGATAGCGGGCCGGGATTTCGTGCTGCAACGGAGTAGTCGCGGGCGCTTCATCCCATTGGCTGGCCCCCGGTCCGTAAGTGGGTTTGGTAGTCGCTGCGCGACCTTCTTCCACATCCAGACTCCAGGTAGGTAGCTTCAGTTCCGGGCTGCAAGCCGCGCCGCTTGCAATTTCACGGTCTATGGAAAGATGAATAACCCTAGACATCTATTTCTCCTTACGTAAGAAACTACAGTGTACTTTTAACAATAACTACCACTAAACCAATAGTTATTGTCATTTTAACAATAACTGCTAATGCGCAAAACCTAGTGTCAAAATGACTTTAACTCAAATACAAAAAAAACAGGCTCAAGAGATGGGACCGCGTTGGTATGGGTCATTCGGTGGGGTAACAACCGCGCGGTAAAGCCGAGGTGGCCTGTGCCGGCCGCCTTCAAGCCGTTCATTAGTTTCAATAATTACACCGCTTGCCTCGACTTTACGCTTAAAATTAGCAGGGTCTTCTTTTTTGGCATTGCGGCCTTGAATTTTGTCGTAAACCTCCCGCAACTGAGTCAGGGTAAAAGTAGGTGGCAAAAACTGGAAAGCAATATTGGCGTATTTAATTTTGTTCCGCAGGCGCCAGAGCGCGTACCCCAGGATCTCAGCGTGATCGAATGCCATTTCGGGCGGCAATTCGTCCGCCGGGAACCAGCGCGCTTCAGCCGTATCTCGCCCCGCCTCAATCTTCTCCCGGTCAGTCCGCACCAGTGCATAATAGGCTACCGAGATGGTACGCCCGCGCGGGTCTCGGTCTTTCCGGCCAAAGGTATAGAGTTGTTCGAGATAAGAAGCCCTTAGAGCCGTCTTTTCGCGTAACTGGCGAGCAGCGGCTTCCTCCAGGTTCTCTTCAGCCCGCACTCTTCCGCCGGGCAAGGCCCAGTAATCCTGGAAAGGAGCGCGCGCACGGCGAACCAGCAAAACCTGCAACTCATCATCAGCGCGGCCCTGGTTATCCTCCGCCTCCCAGGCGTGCTGATGGCGAGGCCGCAAGCTGAATATCACCACATCTACTGTCAGTGAAATGCCGTCCTGGGCGTTTTGCGACTTCTTTTCAGTTTTCTCTATATCAAGCGCCACTTTGTTTTCCAACTTATTGAAAGATGGACTCCCCTAGTGTTCAAATAACCAAAAGCATCTTAGCATCAAAGTGTGTTCTTGTCAAGAACACAAGAAGTAGTTTTGATGCAAAATTCACAAAGTTATAACACTTCTTGCGTGATCTATGCCATAGTAACAGTAACCATTTTATAGATTAATAGTGGTATGGAAATAGCCCAGGCTACTGTAGTGAGTAATTTACAGTTTTTAGAAAGATATTTGAGATGTATTCGGCTAGAAGAAATACAAAAAAGATAAATCTGTTTGAGGTGAGTGAGTTCCGGGTAATAACAGTTTTGTGCCAGACGCTGTTAAGTGCTCTGGTAGTAGCTATATCTTTTATGGCAGTTTACGGCGTTCCTGTACTCCTGATAGGCTTTATAGCCGCGGTTTTGTTTATAATTATATTGTTTCTGGGCGGAATAGGTTTTTACACCGGTAGAGAATATGTGGCGCAGGCCTACAAAATTGTAGCCGGAGAACACTGGGCACACTGGAATTATCAGCCGAACGAATGGCAACGGTACCAGCGGGAGGAAATAGACCGGAATTTCAGGGAAAATACTCCTCCTTTTATTTATCTTGTAACCGGAATGGTCGGGTTTGGCGTACTGGTGCTGGTGATTAATTCCTCAGTCCAGCAGGGTTTAGATGGCAGGCTTTTATTCTGCCTGATTTGTTTGATCGGGGTTATTATTGCCAGTTTTGTTATGTACCGGTTTTTTCAGAAATTCCAGGAGCGCCGTTTCAATTCGCCTGGAGAAATTTATATCAGCTCAGAAGGGTTATATGGAACCAATGGTTATGAAGCATTACATGGGTTTGGAATAAGACTTTTAAAGGTTGAACTTAGCGAGGCCACACAGCCTGAGATGCTCTTTACAATTGAGCGGCGCCAGCGCCACGGTGAAAGCATAGTTGAACGGCGTATACCGGTTCCTGCCGGGAAGGAAAACGAAGCAATGCTTTTAGTTGAGCGCTTTCAAGAAGTAATGACAAAATCTGTAGTCTGAGTAAAGCCTTTAATAAATATAACTTTGCCTTAAAACGTTGGTTAGACTAGATATAAAAACGAATATTACTGTAACTAGCCTGGATGCTCACATTCGGAAGGAACGAAATGTCGTACCAGCTAAAGATTGATTTAGTAAGAATAGACAACCTTAAAGAAGCTGCTGGTTCGCGTGATCAGGCATTATTAGAAGAGAGTTTGAAATGGCTCAGAAGTAAATTCGAAATTTTAAACCCTTAGCCTGGAAACAATCAAATGGCTTTAGAAGTTAGCCGAGAACACTTACGAGCAGTTATATTTGAAGGTTGGCCAGCCAAAGATTTACATCCCTGGATGTTTGATGACCCTTATGGTTATGAACTTGAGAAAAGTAACCAATGGGATGAATATACTAATAGCCTTATACCTGTTTGTATCAGAGCCATTTTTGCCCAATACCCGGATTATAAAGAAGATAACGGTAGCTCGTATAAACCTTTCAAAGACTGTTTTGACACATTAAGCCAAAAAGGATTATTGATACCAGAAATTGAACAACTATGGAACTGCTTGCTGCATGGGCGCTCTTTCTTTGGTGAGACACCCGTTTACTTTAACTCACTCCACGGTTATCTATATAACAGGGAACTGGCTCAAATTTTAGAGTATTTTCCTTCTAACCAGGTGGAATTTGACGAAGTAAAGCAAAAAATCCCTGCTAAAGACAAAAAAGTTGAGAGAATATTGAACGCAGGTTATCTTGAAAGTTGCATTTATGTCAGGGAAGGACTAATAAGACTATGTGAAACAGGTCTTGACCTTTTTGTAGAGGCTGGATAACTTCTGAGTATAAAACAAACCCTGGAAGATCAAATACGGACCTGTTATCAGCCGTGTTGTACGCTGTTTTTCTGTCGGTGAGACGGTAAGCTCTGGGTAGGGCCAATCCCGCGCGCCTGTAATTGCTGCTCGATGTTGTTCAGCTCAGCGCTAAAGCGATATTGCTGCGATTCGAGCTTCAGCCTGTGATTATGCAGTTCTACCAGTTCCAGTTCCGCCTCGTTACGCTGGTCGGTCAGTTCCTGGCGTCGCAGTCTGCGCCATTCACGCTCGCGCAGGCGGTTTTGCTGGCTGATCTGAGCAGTGCCGGGATTACTGAGAGGTTCCGTCTTACCTTCGCGCTGAGCAGGGGTAGAGGCCAGTTCTTGCAGTTCTTCGCCAAGATGTTCAAGTTCGATTTTAGCCAGGCGCTGCCAGGATTTCTGCTCTTCCAGGCGACTATCTACCAGAGATAAACGGGTATTAATTTCGCGCAGTCGCAAAGTCAGCCGCTGGTGCTGGCCGAGCAGGTAACGGTTCTGTTCCAGGTTATCGAGGGCCTGCTGCGCTTCTCCCAGCACTCGCTCAATCTCTTTGCGCTGGAGGCTGAACATGCTGTTTAGTTTTTCGTAATCGTACTGTTGAGCCATTTTTCTACTCCTCACCGCTCATCCCCGGTTCAATGTTTTCAGTAATTCGGAGAGGGCATTATTGTCGGGCTTTAGTTTCAGGCTGGCTTCGGCGGCCTGCCGGGCTTTTTCACTATTGCCGGTAGCATAGTAGGCAAAAGCCAGCGACTCCTGGTACTGTGGTTTGTCAGGGGCCAGTTGAGCAGCCTTTTCAAAAGCGCTAATTGCCCCGTTATAGTCTTTCAGCAGGTAGAGAGCCCGGCCTTTATTGTAATAGGCCTGATCGTAGCGCGAGTTATATTTTATGGCAAGGTCAGCCCAGGCTTCTACTTTATCCGGTTGGGAGCGGGCCAGCAAGACTTCCGCCAGACCGTTGTAAGCCAGCGAATTACGGGCGTCAGCCTGAACGGCGTTATTGAAGGCGTCGCTCGCGCCATCCAGATTTAGCTGCGCCAGTCGCACATAGCCCTGCCCGGTCATACTATGAGCCAGGTCAGGGCGAGCGGCCAGAGCGTGACTGAATTCATCCTCAGCATCACTGTAAGGGGCGTGTTTGTAATTAATCCAGCCTAACCCGTCGTGCGCCAGGGCGTAATTGTTATCCGCTTTAAGAGCCAGCCTGTAAGCGTTAGCGGCATCCTGATAGGCGCCCGGATTGTTCGCTACAATCAAATCACCCTTAATAGTTTGCAGGCGGGCCAACGTAGGATACTTTTTCACCCAGTAATCCAGTAGCGAAAGGGCTTTAGACCAATCTTTAGAGCTATTATAAACCTGGCACCAGGCTAAATCTACCCACAGGTTACCTGAACCTGGCCCGGCAACCTGAGATAAAGCTTCTTTGGCCTGATCCAACCCGTCCTGCGTTAGCAGCAAAAGGGCCTGGGCTGCTCGCGTTTCCGGCAGTTTAGGATTAATTTTCAGGGCATGTGTCACGGCATCCTGGGCAGCATCGTACTGGTAGAGATCGGTGTAGGTCATGGCCAGGAAGGACCATGCCAGGGCATCATCGGGTTTTAAGTCGGTGGCTTTTTTAAGGGCGGGGACGGCATCTTTGGTAAAAGCCTCGTTATCCCACAGATAGAGCGCGCGGCCCAGGCGGGTATAGGCCGCCTGGTAATCAGGGGCGCCTTTATTGACATTCTGGTAGGCCTTGACCGCATCTTCAAAATCGCTCTGCTCGAAAAGCTGGCGATCAGCCGTGCTGAGGCTTTCAATCCAGGGATCTTTACCGGGCCCGGCCCCGTTTTGCATATCATCGGGTTGAATGAAGCTGACGCTATTGCCCGGGGTAGAAGCGGCGCTTCCTCCCAGGATAGGCGATACGTAGGGCGTAACGCCCGCAGTAGGTATTTCATCACCTGTGTTAGAGTTATTAACCAGTACCCAGATTACCAGCAACAGCAGCAGCATATTGATCAGCAGCAGCCAGTACCCTAATCCCAGCTTCGCCCAGAGTGATTTACGACGCTTCGGCACAGCGGTTGTGGCCGCAGGTGCTACAGCTACAGCAGGTTGGGGAGCAGGAGTAACGCTAACAGGCGCGGGCAAAGGCTGGACGGGTAGTGTTTCCGGCAAAACAGCCGGATTCTCTACCGCCGGGCTTATTTCGGGGCGGGTGTTAGGGAAAGTGGCGGCTTCCTCGGCAGTGGCTCGGCTCTGTTCGACCAGCTTCTTGATAGAGGTCACCTGCGGCGCGGCATCCGGCGCCAGGAGCGATACCGCAATCCCGGCCTCAAATTGGGCCAGGAAATCCAGTACACTGGCGTAACGACCATCGGGATTTTTCACCAAGGCGGTAGCGATAGCGCTTTCCAGGCGCGGGCTGACCGTTGAATTGTACTCCTGGAGGGGCGGCACGCCTTTAGAGGTATGCAAAAGCTGGGTAGCGGCATCGGTGGGAGCCAGGAAAGGATTGAGCCCGGCCAGCAATTCGTAAGCAATCAGGCTCAGGCTGTAAATATCGCTGCGAACATCGGGTTGTCCTTCCGGGCTGAATTGTTCCGGGCTGCGGTAAGGTGCGATGCGCAGCAACTTTGGCGATACCGGTTCACCCGGTGCGGGTGGTTCTTCCGGTTTTAGCACAGCGGCGTAGGGAGACAACCTGACCGTGCCGTCCAGCCCGACAAAGATGAAAGCCGGGTGCAAGTGCAGGTGCAAAACCCCCTGCTTATGGCAGTAATCCAGGGCCAGGGCGGTTTGCCGGATAATCTGAGCGGTAACACCGCTCTCCAGGGGGCCATTCATCAAGGTACGCAGCGGTACGAAATCTGAACCGGGCAACTCGCTCAACATAGCGAAACGCTGGTCGCGGCTCTGGCGCTGCTCGTAAACTGGCAGGAGGTTGGGGTGCGAAAGATTGCGCAATTGGCTGGCGCGTTCGCGGTGCGGCTCAATCCCGTCAGAGGCATCTTCCAGCCAGACCCAGGCCGGTTTATCTATCTTGCGGTCAAAGATTTCGTAAACAGTCAGGTTTTCGCTCAACAAAAAGTCGCCTCGGACCTCGAAGCGGCCAGACTGATTTTCGGACTGATTTTCCAGTTTCCGCTCAGACGAACTGGTCAAAACTACTACTTGTAACCCTCCCTGATAATTAATCCACGCGGCGGCGAGCTTCCAGCCAGATTTCCTGTAGCCCTGGCAGGTCCATCTGGTGGGGGTCAAGCTGGCGTTCCTTGACAATCTGTTCCCAGGCCATAAAACGGCGCAAGAACTTGTTATTAGCCAGCCGCAGAGCCTCCTCGGCATCCACTTTAAGGCCTTGAGCGGCGCTCGCCATCACACTCAATACATCGCCGAACTCTTCCACCAGTTCTTCATGGTTGGTGATGTTCCGTAGTTCGGCAACTTCTTCTACCAGTTTATCTATAATCTGGTCATATTTTCGCCAGACAAAGCCTATCTCACCGGCTTTTCTTTGCAAGGCCTGTGCCTGTTGCAAAGCGGGCATGGAGCGAGGCACCCCGGCCAGTACAGAGCTTTCTTCTTCACCCCGGGCGGCTTTTTCGGCCTGCTTGATATGCTCCCAGCGCAGCGGCTGACCTTCCTGCAAATCCATCCCTGTATCGAAAATCTGAGGGTGGCGCCGGATAAGCTTGCCGGCCATCTCGCTCAGAACATCGTTCATGTTCCACTCGCCTTCTTCTGAGGCAATCTGGGCGTGTAACATGATTTGCAAAAGCAGGTCGCCCATCTCTTCTGGCAATTTATCCGGCTCTTCGTCCAGGGCGTGAACCACCTCATAAGCCTCTTCAATCAGGTGGCGTTTGAGGCTGGCATGCGTCTGCTGGCGGTCCCACTCGCAGCCTTCCGGAGCGCGTAAGCGGGCAATAATATAACGGGCGTTCTCGAAAGTGCCGAGAGCTTCTTCGATCTTGAGCGGTGGCAGGTAGGCGCAAGTCAGGTGATCGGTCCATTCAGGGTGGCGGTCAAGCTCGTACAGCGGAATATCGAGGCGTCCTTCCTCACCGGGGATGCCCGCGCCGCGCAGCAGCACTACGGAATGGTCGTCCGGGTAGTTTTCCATCAGGGCCAGCTTGACGGCGCTTGCCAGTCGCTGGTTGTAAATCTGCCCGACAATGAGAGGTCGTAAGATGGGCAGTTCATAGCCTTTTTCGCGTGGCAGCGAGAGTTCGCCCTGCTCGGCCAGTTCGGTCGCGTCGAGAATAACCATCCCTTCCGCCATGGGGTCCACTCCAACCGTCACGCAGACCGGCTCGATAAAGCTCAGGCTTGAAACCACCTCTGTCTGAATATTTTCCTCTCTGGCTCTAGCCAGCAATCGTACGACGCTTGACTCGCCTACCAGCGGGTGTCCCGGCACAGCGTAGACTACAGGCTCGTTTCCTGCCTGGTGGGCCAGTTCGATCAGCTTGCCTACAATAGTATTGTACACCTCGCTGAAAGTAGCTTCCCGGTCGTAAATATCGTCAAAGGACTCCAGGCGTGTTCCGGCGGGTAGATGAGGTACAGTGGGGTGTTTGGCGGTACGGAGATAAATCACACTGGTTTGCTGGATTACCTGAAGAGCACCTACGGTCAACTGGCCGGGATCGCCCGGCCCCAATCCTACAATTATAATTTTTCTACTGGACACTTTTTACTCTTACGGATTTAAATACTGTTCAATCTTGGCCTTATCACGCAGGCTCTTAATATAATTGGTGAAGGCTTCGCTTTTGCGCTGCTGTACCAGGTCTACCGGCAGGGGTCTGACTTCTTTAGCCAGGAGTTGAATGATATGGTAGCCTTTGTCGGTTTTGATCGGGCCGCTGTACTGGTTGGGTTGAAGTGAGAAAGCGGCATTCTCAAAGCTCTGGTCAGTCTGGCCGTGAAAAATCCAGCCCAGGTCGCCTCCCTGTTGAGCCGACTCAAAATCGAGCGAAAACTGTTTGGCGAGGGCCGCAAAATCTCCGCCTTGCTGGAGTTTCTGGAAAATAGTTTTGGCTTCGTCCTCGGTTTTTACCAGAATATGGCGGACGTGGGCCTGTTCGCCCTTATCGTCCACGTTAGAATGTCGGTCCGACATCTGGTCGAAGATAACTACCTGGGACAACCGTTTTTTCAAATCGTCTTCCATGATGAAACGATGTGCAAGATAATCCTTGTAGTTTTCGGGCGTACCGAGTTGTTTTTTGAGATCATCCAGGCGCTGCTGCACATCATCAGGAGAAGCTTTTACCCCTTCTTTGGCCGCCTGTTCCGCGACCACCTGGAAGTTGATCAGACCTTCGAGGCTGTCGGAGCGAATATTCTTTAGAAGATCCTTGTTATCCGGTGTTCCCCAGTCAATCGGGCCGCCGTTTTGTTCTTCGGCCAGCACCCGGTTATCGTCAACCGCCTGGTTAAAATCGGTGGCGCTGATTTCCACACTATCCACCTTCGCTACCGGTCCATTAGTGAGGGCATAGCCAATCTTCTGGTTGACCAGTGGGGTAGGTGAAGTGGCAGGCGTAGCGTTACCCTGCGTTTGGGCAGGTGTTGTGCCGGAAGGGGTTGGGGTAGCCTCATCCCCACACGCCGCCAGTAGCGCCAGCATGCCAGTTGCTGCCAGCAGCAGCCACACATACTTTTTGATCGAAGTCTTCATTGGCCCATTTTAACACATCTCGAATAATATAAGAACTGACCTCAATTCTATATAATTGACTTTTTACATTAAAGGCGAAATTCTAAAGGGGTTCTAATAAGGAAATTAGTATAGATCCAGTTTCCGTTATTATTATTTTACCTAAAGCTTTAGTAGCTTCTTGCTTAACCCTGCTATCCGAATCTCTTAGGGCATAAATAAGTTCTTCTACAACTGCGGGTGTAGCTTTATGTTCAATTTGACCTAAAGTCCTTGCAACCATCCAACGCACATTTGGATTTTGGTCTCGTAACAAAGGGATTAAAGAATACAAGGCAAATGGTTTTACATCTGTTCCCATTTTTCCTAAAGCCCTTGCTGCCATAGCAGCAACTTCTCTATTTTCATCATTTAATATTTGGATAAGTGGGATAACTACTTCAGGACTTACGTATAAGTTAAACTGTCCTAATGCCCATGCAACTTTCCATCTTACTTTGTCACTATCATCTTTAAGTAATTCAACAAGTTTTTGGATTATGTGTTGCTCAGGAGTTTTTAGGATACTTCCAAAAGCTCCAGCAGCTTGCATACGCACCGAGGCATCATTATCTTCCAGGCATAGAAGGAGAGTATCAATTGCAGGAGAAGCTACTTTTCCAATCTTTCCTAAAGCCCATGCGCTTCTCCAGCGTATTTCAGGGTCGTTATCTTGTAAGAAATCAATAAGTTGATTTACAGCAGGCTGACCAATGGAAATCAAGGAGGCAAATGCAAAAGGGCGTGTTTGGGCTTCACCAGTTAATATTAAATGAACCAAAGTTTCGATAGCTTTAACACTCGCCTCTACCGCAACTCTACATAATTGGAATGCAGTTGTTCTTATAACGTTTGGTTCGTTCGCTTCCTTTATTATTTCAAGAAGCTGCTTAATCTCACTTTCTACATTATTGCTACTCATCAGTATCTATAATTTTATCTACTACAGAATATGAATATACTAAATGTTTTCGGCTTAGCTTAGCCAACCTTTAGCCTTGACTACCTGCATTCCTAGCAAACCAAGCTCGAACTCAGAAGGAGTGGTGGCGTGCTCGGGATGCCACTCGAAGCGATTGCGCTCGAAGTACTGCACGGTGTAAGTTTTGCCATCGGCCGGATTAACTTCCGCAAATTCTTCGGTAATAGGGTAGCCGAACTGGGCTAAGCCACCATGCGTTTCCCAGTACTGTTTGAAGCCACCTTTCAGGCTATGGCCGGTTTCCGCAAAGTAAACATTGGTAGGGCTGCTATTGAACGGCGCGATAGAGCGGAAAGCTGCTTCTCCGGCTTCTTTGCGTCCCGCAGTTACGACATTACCGAGCAGGCCAAGTTCTACCTCGTGTTCGGTCCCGGCAAATTCAGGATGGTGTTCAAAGCGGGCCCGCTCAAAGTACTGGACGGTAAAGCCGTTTTCCATAAATTCTTCTGAAATGGGGTAGCCGTAGATGGCCAGCCCGCCATGCTTTTCCCAGTACTGTTTGAAAATATTGGAAAGATTATGGCCGGTTTCGGAAAAGTAAGTGTTAGCGGCTATTTGCAACGGATCTGCCCGGTTAAAGGCAGGCGGTTTGAGAGGCGTGCGCAGGGTGTAGATTGTGCCGGGCTGGGCGTTAAAGCTGATGACAGTATCGTTGCTCAGATCAAAATTAATGCCTGAGCCGTCTTCGGCGTTAAGGAAAGGACGAATGCCGGGCTTCCAGGCCGGAAAGACGCCATGCAGGTCGAGGGAAACATGAGCAGGCGAAGTGGTGCTGAAGAAAAGCTGGCCTTGCCCGTCGTTCGGCCACCAGATCGCCCAGGGAGCGGCCTCCTGGGTGGTTACCTGGAAACGGCTGTCGCGATAGTCTTTGTTATTGGCGAAAAGACTGTTACTTCCCGACCAGCTATAACTGATCGTCACGCCATCGAAGCTTTCCAGGCGCATGAAATCGCCGTTGGGCACTTTGTTAGCGCTAATCAGTTGCAGGATAGCGCGGGCCGAGTAATAGGCCGCTTTGGGCTGGCTGTTATTATCCAGCAAGCCGAAGTTATTTTCGTACTGGTTTTGCCCGGCGGTAAAGTTATTGAGCATCCATTTAAAGCCGCCGGCGTAGCCGCGCCCGTAAAGGAACAGCCAGACCGAGGATTCATAGGCAGCGGTCTGGACCGGTGGAACCATGTCTTTACCGTTCCAGTTGCTGTAACCGAATTCTTCCATTACAACGGGTTTGCCGCTATAAAAATTCTTGAGATGATCGAGCATGGAGAGGGTTTCGGCCAGACCTCCGGCGCTATCTCCGGGGAAACGATGCAGCGAGACGAAGCCCAGGCTGGCATTAGCGGGCAAGCGCATTAATTCGGGCCGGTTCCAGCCGATAGTAGTCAGGCGATTGGGATCGGCCAGTTGAATGGCACCCTGCCGTACATCAATATAATTCTGGGCGGTCGTATCGAGAGCCTGCAAAAAGGGTTTCCATTTGGCCGAGTCAGGGCTGTTGATATAATCGAGAGCGGTAGCCTGAGCATGGCCACTGACCCAGTTACCAGAGTCACTCTGAAACTCATCGTAGTAGCGCAGCAAGTTGGTATAAATATAGGCCTGGCGAGGATTCATGTAATCTGGTACCTGGTTGCGCCCGGCAGTATGCCGCCAATTTTCGCTGGCGGACTGGCTGAGACGTTCGCCGTAGACTCGCAATAGACTATCGGTTTGCATTGGCGGCAGTTTGTCCGCCGGATAGATGGCGCTGATCAGGTCGGAGAATTGCGGCTCATTGCGCAGGTCGTAGCCCAGAATAGTATCGTTTCCGGCAAAGTGCCGTGCCACAGACATATCTATAGAGGCCAGTTTCGAGAGGTCCGGCTCATAATAATCGGCCATGGTCAACAAAACGCGCAGGCCGTTCTGGTGAGCCAGTTCAACCACTTTATCCAGCTTCGACCAGTTGTTAGCCAGTATTTCGTCACGTAGAGCGCTTTGTACAAAAATGCGGATGCTGTTATAGCCTCCGGCAGCGGCTTTCGCCAGGTCCTGGTTAATCAGTTGTGGGTCAAAGCGATCATTATTCCACATAGCCCAGGCGCGGTCGGTCGGCCCTTCATAGTTAACACCCGCCAGGAAGAAATGCGCTCCACTGGCGTCCACCAGTTCATTGCCACGCGCGCTAATCCGGCCTGAAACAGGCATGTTGGGTGTATCGCTAAAAGCAGAGCGGGAAGAAGTGGAAAGGGCAGCCTGGCTGGAAAGGGCGGATGCCAGGAAAAGATTAAGAAGGCTAATCGCCAGGAAAGCAAATACAGGTACTCGAAATGACTTCAAAGACATGCTGGCAAGATCCTCGAACTAAGTTGGAACGTTGTAAAAAAAGTTCAATAACAAAAATTAGTGTTCAGTTTGACAACTTTAGAGACTATTAAAGAAATTGTTCCGGTAACGCCAGTTTAACATAACAAACAAAGCCCGGCAATAGGTAAAAGTTACTGTTAGGGGACGCGAAGGTAGGAATTCCCAGACTGGACCCGCAGGGAGAGTGCCGGGAAAGCCTGGAAATTCCTTCAACTTTTTTTCCAAAAGCCTAGATTACTGTTCGGTGTTGTCAGGTGTGATCAAACTTCCGGCCAGTTCCATTAAATCTTGAATATTAAAAGGTTTGGCGACAGTACGTTTAATATTGTGTTCGCTGAGGCGCTCCTGGTCAACCTGTTCTCCCCAGCCCGTTACCAGCACGATTGGGACTTCCGGCCATTTATGGCGCACTTCCTGGGCTACCTCCCAACCGCTCATATCCGGCATACCGAGGTCGGTAAAAATCAAATCATAAGGCCGAGCGGTGCGGCCCGGTAACTCGGAGGCTGTTCGCAACATTTCGAGGGCTTCCGGCCCGCCGCCCGCTACATCTACCTCAAAGCCGCCCAGTGAAAGCGCCCGGCGAATAACAGTGCGCAGGTTTACTTCATCATCAATCGCCAGGATGCGCCCCTTTGATTTTTCGGATGGTTCTTTAGGCAGGGCCGCTTTAATCGCGCCCGGAGCATTGCGGCCTTTTTTGTCATCGGCGGCAGGTAAGCGGATATAAAAAGTAGTTCCGGCTTCTGGGATAGATTCTACGGTTATCTCTCCTCCAAAGCGGGTAATGATACCGTAGGCTACCGATAAGCCCAGGCCGGTGCCGCGCACCCCTTTGGTAGTATAAAAAGGTTCAAAAATGTGACGGCGCACGTCTGCCGGCATGCCCCGGCCTGTATCCCAGACTTCCAGGCAAACTGTCCGGCCATGATTCTCCAGGTAAGTTCTAAAGCCTATCTTGCCGCCCTGAGGAGGAAGCGCGTCCATGGCGTTATTGAAAAGGTTCATCAAAACCTCGCGTAGTTCCGCCGCTTTTCCGCGCACCTGGGGAATAGGTTGCAGGTCGCGCTCTACCTCTATCTTCATACCTTTGCGCTGGGCATCATCCCGCCAGCGTGGGCGACTGAGGTCAATAGTACTCTGCACCACCTCGTTAAAATTGACCAAATCCAGGTTTTGTTGCATGCGCTGCACGGTAAATTCCTGAATGCGCCGTACGGTTTCGGCTCCGTCCAGGGCAGATTGCTCAATTATTTTGATGGTGTTCAACACTTCAGGATCTTCGGTTTCGGTTCGTAGCAGTTGAGCATGACCCAGTACGTTCGCCAGTACGTTGTTCAGGTCGTGGGCGACTCCACTGGCGATCTGACCAATCATGCGCATACGTTCGTTTTCTTCGCTACGTTTACGTGAAGTGACATCACGCCCGATAGCCTGGATACCGGCAGTCTGGTCGGAACTGCCGGGCCGGTAGAGTAGACCAAAGTTAAATTCGAGAAAGACCAGGGCGCCATCACGGTTAACCGCTACCAGTTCCTGGGGATCGCTATAATAGCCACCTGAGACAATTTCGGGGTGAGGGCGCAGCAGGTCACGCATGATCCTCTTCAGGGCCAGTTGTCCTTCAGGGGCCAGGTAGCGGTCCAGGGGACGTTCAAGCATTTCTGCCGGGTCATAGCCGAGGATAGAAAGCACCCGCTCATTTACATAGGTAAGATTTCCTTCAGTATCCAGGCTGATAATCAGATCACTGGCTTTATCGGCTATCAGACGATACTTTTCGCTTTCACGGGTCAGGTCTGTATAGAGGCGGGCGTTTTCAATCGCGATAGAGGCCTGGTTTGCCAGGGTGGTCAAAATATCAAGGTCGCCGGAGAAAAAGTGGCGGTCCGGCGAAGCCTGGGTAACAACCAGCACTCCTACATGACGATCTCCGACCCGTAACGGAAAGCCTGCCGTTTCGTAGCTACCCTGCTCCAGCAGCGCCACTCTTCTGACATAAACTTTATAGTTGGGTATAACAAAGGAGCGCCCGGATCTTCTGACTTCTCCGGTAATGCCTTCGTCTTCCTCGGCAAATACTTTTTCAACGTTTAGCAGGCTTGAATGGGGATTTTCGGCCGAAACCAGATAATGTTGATGCTTTTCATTCTCCCATAGCCAGAGAAAGGCCCTGTCGGCATGGGACATACGCGTAGCTGAACGGACGATTTCGCGAGCGGTATCGTGAAGGTCGAGGCGCCGGTTCAGACTTTCAGAGACACGAATAAGCTCGAGTAGTTGTTCATTGCGCTGGGTTAGTTCCCGTTCGGCTTTACGCAGGTTGAGCATTACCTGGATGCGCGCCTTTAATTCCTGAATGCGAAACGGCTTGGTAACGTAATCATCGGCACCTGCGTCAAAGGCTCGCAACTTATCATCCGAAATGGTGCTGGCGCTAATCATAATTACTTTGGTGGTGCGCCACTTCTCACTGTTCTTGATTATACGGCAGACCTCAAAACCATTGATGCCGGGCATTTTTGCATCCAGTAGCACCAGGTCATAAGGGCGTTGTTCGAGCTCTTTGAGGGCTTCATGCCCATCTCCGGCTGAAAAGACCTGTACCGGTTGTTGTTCCAGGGCGAGCTGAATGATATGAATAATATCGCGCCGGTCATCCACTACCAGAATGTTACCGGCGCTTTCATTATAGGTTGAGGTATAACTTTCTTCAGTAATGGGCATTCTGAAGTTAATGACTCTTTCTAGTCCTTACGGCCAGGGCTGCGCACACGTTACTTATTTTCGGGCGGCTTTTCAAATGGCGACTGGACCGTGCCAATGTTATTAGCAGGCGGCATACCACCGTAATAAGGTGGAAAAGATGTACTGCCGGTATTAGGGCCGGAACCGGCGTTTGATCCGAGGCCCGAATTGGCACCGTAGCCGGCAGGAGGATAGAGATTGGAACTATTGCCTCGCATCCGCTGCATTTCAGCTTCAATCATCTGGCGACGAGTAGCTTCACTGTTGACATTGCTAAAAACAAAGACTCCCAGGTAATGGAAAAGGAGACCAATTCCCCAGCCGAACATCGGCCACACAAACCAGGGATAACTGTAGAAACCAGGCACCGGTCCGGTTATGAGGTAGACTATAATGAGCAGGCCATTTACTATTACATAGGAGGCCAGATGCCAGTAAAAGCCTAACTTTGCGCGCACCCGTCGCTCTGCCTGCTTATAGGCTTCCTGATACTGAGGATCGCTATCCCCTTGGCTGTAATTATACATTATTGTCTCCCTTCCGTACATTTTCTATCACTATAGCACTTTTAGCTATAAGAGCAACCTTTTCTATTGCTGATAGTAATATCAGAATGATTAAAGCTATATTATTAATAAACTCTATATTGATATTTACTGGAAAGCCGCCGCTTGAACGCTGTAGAGCGGCGGCCTGTAAGAAATTTACCTGCGGGTCTTTTCTTAATTGGCTCTTACTACGTATGTTCCGGCCAGCTTATCGTGCCAGCCTTGCTTATGTTCGTCAAAAGCGACCCAGAGGTAGCCTAAACCAAAGACCGCTCCACTGATCCAGTAGCCAACCGTCTGGCGCAGAAGGGCTCTTCCAAAACCGGGGGCGCTCCCGTCAGACTGTACTACCTTCATCCCAAAAACTTTTTTACCAATCGTAGCTCCACGAGCGGTCATGAGTACATAGTACAGGAAATAGACTATAACATTAAGCACCGTCAGGCCAACCAGCAGCCAGATAAAAGTGTTCCATTCGTTCGAATAATACAGCGTATCGAGAGCGGTGTTAGCGCAGCGATTAGGATCGTAATCGATACTGGTGTTATCGCAGATTTTTAGCAAGGCATCCTGATGACGGCTGTAAAAAGAAACCAACCAGACCGCCAGCGGTACAAAGAAAAGCACGAAAAAGATAAAGCTGGTGATGATGTTATCAATCAGGTATGCTCCCAACCGCGGCCAGAAGCCTACTTCCGCCGGGGCTACACCTACCCGGTCAACCGGCAGACTGTAGTTATAATAGGGAACCTGATTATAGGGACTTCCATAACCGTACTGGTTGTAGTAGCCCTGCGCCGGATTAAAGGCAGGACCGGGACTAGCCCCGTAATCAGGGCCGGACACAGGATTAAAGCCATAACTATACTGGCTGCCCGGTGTGCCGGGTTTCGCTGCCGGGGCAGCAGGGGCGCTGGCAGGGCTTATAGCCGGTTGTGGGCCGGGTACGGCAGCCGGATTTTCCTCAGGAATAAGTTCGCCGGTTGAGGACAGCCGGGGCAGTGGTTTGCTGCAATTGACGCATTTTTCAGCGTTAGCCTCATTTGGCGTACCGCAGTTTGGACAGAACATGATGAACCTCTTTGCCCTACTTATAGAGCATTTCTTAGAACATAATTACATTGACCACCGGGGTCAAAAGTTATACAATTGCAACCGATATTTCAGCGGATTGGCTTTATTTGCCTCACCCTACTAGTTTAGACCCTTTTGTCCGTTGTGATGTTTCATTCCAGAGCAAGGGTATTAGTAAAGGAATTCCTGATTCAGAGCTTACCCGGTACTTCCCAGCCCGTATAATATTTCAGGGCCTGCTACTGGATTTTGTGTTTCTAAAGACGTAAACGCAGTTTGTTAAAGGAGGATTCGCACAATGATAACTGCTTCCTGGCCCGAAATGGAAAAAGCCTACTTGATGTTTAACATCAAACGCCCTCAAATGGTTATGGTGCGAGGCGAAGGCGTACGTCTTTGGGATGAAGCCGGTCGAGAATATCTCGATTTTATGGCTGGATGGGCCGTGAACGCTCTGGGGCATTGCCACCCCGCGGTAGTGCAGGCTATTCAGCAGCAAGCTGCCACACTGATTCATACTTCTAACCAGTATTATACTATACCGCAAATCATGTTGGGTAAAATGCTGGTAGAGAATTCAGCTTTTGATAAAGTTTTCTTCGGTAATAGCGGCGCGGAAGCCAATGAAGGCGCGGTAAAGCTGGCCCGCAAGTGGGGCAAAGTCAATAAACCGGGCGCCTACGGGGTTATAAGCACCCTGAAGGGTTTCCACGGCCGTACCCTCGCCATGGTCGCCGCTACAGGCAAGCCTCATTACCAGGAGCCTTACAAGCCGCTTCCGGCCGGTTTTGTGAATGTACCCTTCAATGATATTGAAGCCATAAAGAACGCCACTACCTCTGAAACGGTAGCCGTCATGGTCGAGCCGGTTCAGGGCGAAGGCGGCGTCAACCCGGCTACCAGGGAATATTTGCAGGCCTTGCGCCAGTGGTGCGACGAGGAAAAACTGCTGCTTATTTTCGACGAGGTACAGACTGGCGTGGGACGCTGCGGCACGCTTTTCGCTTACCAGCACTACGGTGTAGAGCCGGATATCATGACCCTGGCTAAAGGGCTCGGTGGCGGTATGCCTATCGGGGCTTTCCTTGCCAAGCAACATGCCGCGGCCTTTGAGCCGGGCGATCACGGTTCGACCTTTGGTGGAAACCCGGTAGCCTGCGCCGCCGGTATTGCCGTCCTGAACGAGATTATCGGTAACAATATTGCTGGTAACGCCGCTCGGATGGGTGAATACCTGGGCAGTCGTAGCCGGGAATTGATGGAAAAACATCCGGTTGTGGTAGCCGAGCGCGGTCTGGGCCTGTTGAGGGCCATGGACCTGAGGGATGAGGTCGCCAATGAAGTGGTGAACCGTTGCGCCGAGGAAGGCCTGCTGCTAAATGCTGTCAGTCCGACTACCCTGCGCCTGATGCCGCCCTTGATTATCACCGAAGCGCATGTGAATGAGGCTATTGATATCCTGGACCAGGTGCTGGGCGAATTTTAGTCGATAAGGTTTAGTGACTTTTAAGCATGAGCCAAACAGCACGTAATCGCTGGCGAATAGTTCTCCTGGTTATAGCCTTTGGCGGACTGGGCTGGTTGCTCTGGCGCACCTGGCAGGGATTGACTCCCTTCCTGGTGGGCGCAGTTCTGGCTTTCGTCCTGATGCCCCTGGTAGATGGCCTTAACCGCTTTTTGCCTCGGGCGCTGGCGATTCTGCTGGTTTATGCCTTACTGATCGGCGCAGGTGCCGCTTTTGTGCTGTACCTGTTGCCGATCATCGTTGAGCAGAGTAAGAACCTGATCAACGAAACCCCCCGCTACGCCAATGAAACGCAGAACTGGCTCAACCAGACTTTTAAAGAACTGCAACAATCCCTCCCCAAGGATTTCCAACAACCCTTCAACGAGTCCATCAATAGCTTCAGCACCAATGCTATCAACTTCGTACGTGACGCTCTGTTCGGCGGAGTGACCGGCGTAGTAGGCTGGCTATTCGGCACTATCGGTTTCCTGGTCGGTATTTTCATTATTCCCTTCTGGCTTTTCTTTGTTCTGAAGGATAAGTCCAGGGGGATGCGTACTTTCTACAGTATTCTTCCGCTGCATCTGCGCGAGGACGCTTATCGCCTGTTGCGCGTAGTCGCCGACGATCTAAACGATTACATTCGGGGCCAGCTATTTGTGGCTGCTTCGGTCGGCGTGCTGGTAACTATCGGCCTGTTAATAGTTAATTTTGACGCCAGCACCGCCATTTTCCTGGGCTTTATTGCCGGGCTGTTCGAGGTCTTACCGATAGTAGGGCCAATCCTGGGCGCAATCCCGGCGGTTATTGTGGCCCTTTTTACCAACGGCTTTGGAAACGTGGATATGGCCTTAAAGGTCGTACTGGTCTTTGTTGTTATTCAGCAGATAGAAGGCAATATTCTTATTCCCAAAATCGCGGGCGATAGTACCAAGCTGCACCCGGCTGTAGTTATGCTGGTAATCATTATGGGTAGCGAAGTAGCCGGGTTGCCGGGAGCGATTGTAGCCGTTCCCCTGACTGCCCTTATCCGCGATGTTTATATCTACCTGTACCAGCGCCTGGTGCTGGGAGCCAGCCCGCTAGAGGCCGAATCTAAGATACCTTCTCGCCAGGATGAAATTGAACGCGAGAAGTTGCGAAAGATGCAACGCCAGTTAAAACGTAGCGCTGCTTCCGGGTCTTCTGCAGACGCCGATGCGCAGGAAGAACAACCGCTCCAAGAAACTGAAAATGCTCCTGAGGATTTGAATGAGCAGCCCAAAGCCGCCAGAAAACGCTAGAGAGTAACCGTTAGAAAAAAGATTTGAAAAGAAGGTTTGAAAAGAAGGTTTGATGAGTAATAATTATCGGGTAAGGGTTTATAAAGAAAATTTTGATTTCAGCGCCGGTCATTTTATTACCTTTGGCGGCCTGTGTGAAACTTTGCATGGTCATAATTACCGGGTAGAGGTGCAGCTTACCGGTGAAAACGGGCCGGACCGCTTCCTGTATAATTTTAGCGATCTCAAGCCGGTAGTGCGCGATGAATGCGCCAACCTCGACCACCGCATGTTGCTGGCTATGAAAAATCCTTTGCTGGAATATAAAGAAAGTCCTGACGAAATTGAAGTGCGTTTTGGGTCACGCCGTTATCTTTTCCCCCTGGCAGAGGTGGCTTTGCTGCCGGTAGAAAATACCACCGCCGAGGAATTGGCCGCCTACCTGCTCGGACGCATTCGGCAGCGCTTGCAGGCCCAGAAGCGACCAGAGCTGAGCACCTTGCGATCCATTGAAGTCGGAGTAGAAGAACAGCCAGGCCAGATGGCCTATTATGCGGAGTATTGGTAAGTAAAATGTCTGGAAATAGTTCTGGTAATACCCTTCCGCGCATACTGATTGCTGATGATGAGGCCGCCCTCCGTTTGCTGGTGCACGAAACTCTGGATAGCGGTGCTGTTGAAATTCTGGAGGCTGGCGATGGCAACGAGGCCCTCGATTTAGCTCGCACTTTTCATCCCAGGCTGGTTCTGCTGGACGTAGCAATGCCGGGTCTGAACGGCTATCAGGTCTGTGAAGCGCTTAAAGGTGATCCGGCCACCCGTGATATAGTAATCGTAATGCTTACCGCCCACAGCCAGGGTAAAGACCGCGAACAGGCTTTTGCCAGCGGCACAGATTACTATATCACCAAACCTTTCAGCCCCAGCCAGCTAATGAAACTGGTCGCGCAGGCTATACCCGGTTAAAAGCTTTCGTTTTTATTGCCCTTTTGCGCCGGACTCATTTTGAACAATGCTGGCTACTATAATCGGCTTTCCCTGGTAGGGTTGTAACAGTTGCTGGTTGACGCTGGAGGGTAGCCTGGTATTTGGGTTTTGCGGGTTGTACTGTTGAACTATGCCGGTTACCAGGATGTTTTCATTGTTTGGTTTGTAGTTAACTCCTACCTGCTGCTGTACACCGGGGATAGGCTGGTCAGAGACTACCAGCAGACCGCCACCCGGCGTAAAACCCTCACCCCCGACTAATACCACGTTCTGGCTTATCACAGAGGTTATGTTAGCATTTATGGTTACCGTTGATCCGTAATAGTCTGAAGGATGGTTAGCAATATCACTCACGTTAGGGCTGGTATTTGCCGTTCCCCTGTTTTCTAGAAATGGCCTAACCAGTACATACCCTACCGTACCGATCAACACCAGCCCGACCAGTACCAGGAAGACAGTGGTCACTTTAAGTTCACTTATACGCTGGTTGGTACGGGCTCTCTTTTGCTGTATCTCAGGATTGATCGCCATTCAAAAGCTCCTTTCTCTTATTACCCCTGTTCAGTTCCCAGATATGTTTAGTTTCACAGTAAATTTATGGCAAAACAAGTGCCACTAGGCCACTCTCTATTCTATTTAGAGTGATTTACAGGACTATTTCGCAGCCTTTCGACTCTCTAATATTACTATCTAGTAATAATTGTAATAATATTGTCATAGTTGCTTACTACCTTCTTTATTAAATTAATGATACCCTACTAATATAAAGAAATATTTATATCACTACCTGGAAGCCAGTAGGTGTATGGATAAAAATATAAGTAACCAGCAAATTTTACTCAAACAGGGTATAGACTGGTTAAAAGCGCATAAAGATAATCTGGTAGATGCTTTCTCTGAGAGTATGGCTCATTCCGAGGAGTTACCTTATCACAGGTTGCCGTCGCTTCTTCGCAAACTTATAGCTAAAGATATGGTGCAGGATTTGATTAAGCGCCTTGAAAGCAACAGCTTCGACTCGGAAGAAGTTCGGAAGAAAATCGTGAGCGGTATGAAGAAGGGTGCTAATCTGCAAAGCCTGGTTATCAGTACAGATTTACTGGTTGCCACTATTACTTCTCAAGCAAATCGTGATTTGAGTGCTTTACCTATGACCCGTGATGTGCTTTTGAGCAAAACTCAGTACTTCGCTTCATTGATTAAATCAACTGCCGCTACTGCCACTTTTGAAATAGAGAAAGCAAAACTGAAGCAGCTTTAATTTCAAAAGGCGTAACAAAAAAGGCAATCCATCACGGATTGCTTTTTTCAAGTGGTACCAATTCCAGTACAATTTGTCAAAGTCTAGAGTGTTTTTGTCTTATTCTTGCAACTGCCTCAATAGCTGTATTCTTAACTGAGTAATTATGACTAACTTTACCACTATCACTCTGAATAACTGACTCTAGAGCAGCTATGGCCTGCTCGTTTCCACACCTACCAAGCGCAAAAGCCGCATATCTACGTACATTTACATCCTTATCGTATAGAGCTTGTATGAGTGGTTCTATTGCATTTTCATCACCAATCGTAGCTAAAGTTTGGGCGGCTGCTCCTCGTACATAAATATCTTCATCGTTAAGAACTTCAATTAACGCCGTAGCAGCTTGCTTATCTCCACATTTACTTAAAGCTATAGCCGCATGGTATCTAATCCACACATTCTCGTCTTTGAGAACTTTTAACAAAGCTTCAGAGGCTTTTATATTTCCACATTTGCCCAGAGCTTCGGTAACTTTTAGCCGTACAACTTCCTGCTGATCAGCTAGAGCCTGGATAAGAGCTTCTACCGTTCTGCTATCATTCATCCTGGACAAGGAAGTTGCCGAGCATGCACGTACTTTCCAACTAAAGTCTTTCAATCCAAGCAAAAGAGCTGTCACAACTCTCTCATCTACAAAATTAGCCAGCGTTTGTGCAACTCGAAATCTTACTTCTTCATCTTCATGCGTCATAAGACTTAGACATGCTAATAATCCGTTTTCGCCAAAGGAAGAAAGTGCAAACGCTGCCTTATCTCGCAATTCAGCCTGTTTACTCTGGCTTGTTAATATATCTATAAGAGGGTTAATTACCTGTGAGTCTCCGGTCCAGGCTAGAACATTAATAAGATCATGACATACTTTAGGGTGGACATTTTCAAGAAGTTGAATAATTGTGGGTACTTCTGTAACATCAATTCCAGCTAAAGTTTTAAGCACGACATCACTAAGATTCGTTGTAGAACTTTTAATCAGCGGAAGGATCGCCTGCACACTGCTGGTTTCCTTTGAATCCTTTTCCATGTGAAACCTGCTTGCCTGAAATGCCTTCTAAATTAGGTTTTGTAAAAATACTACTTCCTGTTTTGAGACAAACATTGGCTAAAGATGATTTTAACGTCCTGTGAATAACTTGTAAACAAAGACGAACTAAGGTTTAGTAGTCTTCCTCTGCATACTCGTAATCATCCTCATCGCCTGCGTTAGCGTCTTTCAGCTCTTTCCAGACCTGTTTGCTTACTTTTCCAACGATGTCAAAGCCGTAGCCGCGCCGCTGTAGAAAACCACCTAATTTGCGGTAGAAGGCGGGCCACTCCTCACCGGCGTAACTGAGCGCTTTCTTGCGGGCCATTTCGAGGGCCTGGCTTTCTTCCAGGTTAAGGGTTTCGCCGCTCTCGTCGTCTTCGCTTTCTTCGGTCTGGGCGTCCAGTTGCTCGGAGATAATAGCATCTATAATATCGCGAGGGACTCCTTTTTTCATCAACTCCTGGCGCAGCAGGTTACGGCCACGCGGGGCGAAAGCGGCCCGGTTCTCCACCCAGAAGCGCGCAAAAGAGGCATCGTTCAGGTAATTAAGCTCTCGCAAGCGCTCAACCACCTGCCTGATTGTTTCCGGTGTAATTTCGGGATAGCGTTTGCGCAGGCGCTGGGAGATTTCCGCTTCGCTCCTGGGGCGCATAGCCAGTAGTTGTAAAGCTGCGCTTAATCCCTGGTTGTAGAGGTCCGCCGCCTGTAACTCGGCAGTATCTTCCGGGCTAAGCTTTACGCCTGCCTTTAGTTTGCGCTCTGCCGCCAGGATAGCCGCCACGCTGAAGGCATATTCACCTTCAATGAAAATATTCACCCGGTCAGGGTTGGTTTTCTGGTACTCAACCGCGCTAATTTGCCCGCCTCCCTCGAACTTCTTGCGTTCTTGCCGCTGCGACAAACTTTTCCGCTTTGTGCTGCGGTTGTTAAAGCTACTTCTGTTATTAAAGCTGTTTCTGTTACCGAAAGGCATTTGCCGAAACTCCTGTAAAAGAAAAGGCCGACACACTGGCCGGCCTTTTCTTTTATGCTCTAGAAAGTTCTGAACTAGAAATCCTCGTCCAGTTCATCATCGTCCGGTTCGGGCTCGATGATGGAAACCGGTACGCCATCACCGGTTGGCAGGCCTTTTTCTACGCCGCTATTCTGCTGGCGAATCAGGCCTTCAATCTCCTCGGAGATGTCCGGGTTTTCCTTCAGGAAATCTTTGGCATTCTCACGTCCCTGGCCCAGACGCTGGTCGTTCAGATAAAAGAACGCGCCGCTCTTGCGCACGATGCCCATCTGCACACCGACGTCAATCAGGTCGCCTTCCTTGCTGATACCGCTGCCGAACATAATGTCAAACTCGGCTTTGCGGAAAGGCGGAGCGACTTTGTTCTTGATAACCTTGACGCGAACGTGGTTACCTACTTCTTCCTGGCCGGTTTTAATTGCTTCTACCTTGCGAATATCGAGGCGGACCGAAGCGTAGAACTTGA
Source organism: Chloroflexia bacterium (assembly GCA_036261665.1). GTDB lineage: Bacteria > Chloroflexota > Chloroflexia > Chloroheliales > Chloroheliaceae > 54-19. The sequence continues at coordinate 56,076 of DATAKM010000090.1, read as the reverse complement.
GGGCGTTACCACCGGTGGTGGTTTCAGGATTACCGAACATCACGCCGATCTTCATACGCAACTGGTTGATGAAGATCAGGCAGGTGCGGCTTTTGTTAACCGCGCCGGCCAGTTTGCGGAGAGCCTGGCTCATCAGGCGGGCTTGCAGACCGACGTGAGCATCGCCCATATCGCCTTCAATTTCAGCGCGGGGTACCAGGGCCGCCACGCTATCTACCACAATAACGTCAATCGCGCCGCTGCGTACCAGCGTTTCGGCGATTTCAAGGGCTTGCTCACCGGTATCCGGCTGTGAAATGAGCAGGTTTTCAAGATCAACGCCGCAGTTAGCCGCGTAAACCGGGTCAACCGCATGCTCAACGTCGATGTAAGCCGCTACGCCACCCAGTTTCTGAGCTTCAGCAATAATGTGCTGGGCCAGGGTGGTTTTACCGGAAGATTCTGGACCATAGATTTCAATAATGCGGCCACGCGGAACGCCGCCTACACCCAGGGCCAGGTCGAGCGAAATAGCGCCGGTCGGAATGGCTTCGATTTGCAGTTTGGTGCTGGCATCCCCCATTTTCATGATGGAACCTTTGCCAAAGGCGCGTTCAATTTGCGACATTGCCGATTCTATTGCTTTTTCGCGGTCACTGGACCCTTTACCATCAGTCAAAATTCTTTCGTCTTTTTCAACTCCGTTAGTATTGGAGCCTTTGGCGGTTCTTGCCATAAGTGATTCTCTCTTCTCTTTCTGCCTGCGCCCTGCACCTAACTTGATTAAGAGGGCTATTGCTTGCTAAAATTTTCGGAAGATTTGTTCTAATTGTTGCTTGCATTGTACCTAAAGCGGTAAGCAAAGTCAATATTGAAATCCCCAACTTTTGATTTTGGTGCCACCCTGGCAAGCTCTTTTTTAGCTTTATCCAATAGGTTTTTTGATGGGCTATTTTGATGTGTGGCAACAAAAAAGGCGCAGGTGTTTGCCTGCGCCCGGTCAATCTTACCGTTCTTATTCCGGTTCGTTGTCTACAATATCGAAGGAAAGCGAAACCAGCGGCAGGCGAACCGACTCGCCGTTATGGCTCAGGAAGACGAAGTAGCCATTCGTGCGGTCGGTGGCGTTAAAGCAACTGGGTACGGACTCGGCAAAAAGAGCCGTAGCCCGGTCGCTGATCAATTTACTGCGGTCAGGCGTGGTAAGCACCACAAAATCATCTCCGCCGATATGACCTACAAAGTCTTCCGGGTTGCCCATTTCCCGGGTAGCCTGCGAGATAGCTTTAGCGGCCAGCCGAATAAGTTCGTCACCTTCGGCAAAGCTGTATACTTCATTATAAGCTGTAAAATGTTCAATATCGATGTAGACAATGGACCACAGGCCATCGGGGTCGCCGGTACGCTCTTCGATTTCTTCTTCTACCGTACGGCTACCGGGTAGACCGGTCAGGCTGGACTTGTCTTCCCGGTTAAGGTGCTGGAGTTGCGAGCGCACTCTTATCAGGAGTTCATCGGCATCAAAAGGCTTGGTGATGTAATCATCCGCGCCGCGTTCGTAGCCCGTTACCCGGTCGGCAATGGCATTTTTAGCCGTCAGCATGATAATTGGAATATGGTTAAACCGGGCCTCTTTTTGCATCTGGCGGCTCACTTCGTAACCGTCCATACCGGGCAACATCAAATCGAGCAGAACCAGGTCAGGCATCTCCTGATCTACTTTTTCCAGGGCTTCCTCGCCGCTATAGGCCTTGATAACCTCGTGGCCATCGTTCAGCAGCGTTTCTTCCACCATCTCTACGATCAAGGGTTCGTCGTCAACAACCAGTATTCTGCTCATGTTCCGCGTCCGCCTTTGTCTATTTGCAATCCAACTATGCAACATTAAAAACCGGGGTAAACAACACCACTCATACTCAAAATTGGATGGCTACTACATTTGAGGTTCGGAGCAGTTGCATTAACTGCTCCACAACAGAGCCTATTATACAACAAAAGCGCGCCAGTCTCTATAACCGGCGCGCCTCAGATTTTGTTCTAACGATATTTGCGCAGTCGTTCATGTAAGTCAACCGGAGTCAGGCCAAGCAGCTCAGCGGCTTCTTCCTCATCATCGCTGGCCTGTCGCATAGCCTCAGCTATCATCATGCTTTCAAAATTAGAGACAGCCTGTTCCAGTTTCACTCGCGAATTTACTAGCTGGTCAATATAAAAGGCGTTACCGCTAGAAATATTAGCCCGCTCGCGTTTTCCGGAGAGAGTCAGGTTGCGCCCGGTGATGGTTCCGCCACGCGCATCCACCACAGCCCGCTGAATGGTATTTTCCAACTCGCGCACGTTGCCGGGCCAGTCGTAGTCCTGGAGGGCCTGCATAGCATCTACGCTAATCCGGGCAGGCGCGCTGCTGGTGGTATAGCGATGCTTTTCCAGGAAGTGCTCTACCAGCAGCGGAATATCTTCCTTGCGGTCGCGCAGTGGAGGCATATGAATGGAAATTACGTTCAAACGGAAGAAGAGGTCGGCTCGGAACTTGCCGGACTCCACTTCTTCCTCCAGGTCTCGGTTGGTAGCTGTAATAACGCGTACATCAATCTTGACCGGCATAGTACCGCCCAGGCGATCCACGGTGCGTTCTTGTAGGACGCGCAGCAGTTTGCGCTGGGTGCTGAGGGTCATTTCACCGACTTCGTCCAGGAAAATAGAGCCCTTATCCGCCATTTCAAAGCGGCCTTTGCGCATTTTAGCCGCCCCGGTGAAGGCGCCCGCTTCATGTCCGAATAACTCACTCTCCAGCAGGGTTTCAGGCAGCGCGGCACAGTTCACTTTGATTAAAGGACCACGCGAGTAACGCGAGGTAGCATGAATAATGTTCGCAATCAGTTCTTTACCGGTCCCGGTTTCGCCTGTAATCAAGACGGTAGCGTCGCTACTGGCTACTTTACCGATTTGCTTGTAAATTTCCTGCATTGCCGCGCTGTTACCAATGATTTTCTCGCTGGGGTCCGGCAGCATAGTTCTAAGCTCGGCAATTTCGTTAGCCAGTTTCTGATGCTCGAAGAGACGGTTAACTTTATGAATGACTGCGTCAGGGTCATCAAAGGGTTTAGTAAGGTAATCGTATGCGCCCTGCTGCATGGCTTTAATCGCGATGCTGCTGGTTCCGAAAGCGGTCATGATAATTACCGGGATTTCTCCATGACCGTTATCTTTTAGTTGTTTCAGCACGGTAAGCCCATCGGTGTCAGGCATCCGCACATCCATCAAAATCAAATTAATATCAGTCTTTAGTTTGTTTACTTGTGTTAAAACTTCCGCACCGTTTTTAGCCTGGCTGACAGTAAAGTCCTCACCTTCAAATATTTGGGTCAGCAAATCACGAATGTCTGTATCGTCATCTGCAATCAGAATGTGTTTATTCGCCATTTTTTGTACTCGTCTCTCTCTCCATAGATTTAGTACTTTACCGGATTACCATTAAATTTAGAGTTCAGAATAAAGCTGGTTGCTAGAATGATTAACAGGCAGGTGTAGTGAACGTTGTAGGACAGTAGCCGAACTTCTATAGTTATTTTTATTACATATAATGACTCAAAATTCGGGAGTCTAAACTCATGATAGTACCAGGAAACAAATTTGTCTACCGCAAAAAGTGTTAAACTAATGGCTATCCTGGCTACTTCCGGCAGTGACTTTACCCGCTCCGGCCATTAAAAGACCGAGTTCGTTTCTTAAAGTTTCGCGCTCCTCATCAGTATGGGCATTGTTATCTACAACCGCTACAACTTGACCTTTATACATCACAGCGATGCGGTCACTGAGCGACATAATCTCATCCAGTTCGCTTGATACCAGCAGCACGGCTACCCCGGCATCACGCTGGTTAATCAGGTTCTGGTGAATAAATTCGATAGAACCAACATCCAGACCGCGAGTAGGTTGAACCACAACCATCAGTTTGTTTTCACGGCTAAATTCGCGGGCTACTACCGTTTTCTGCTGGTTGCCACCGGAGAGATTTCCCGCCGGAGTTTCGCAACTGGGCGTGCGAATGTCGAATTTTCGAACCAGTTCGTTAGCATACTTATCAACTGCTTTCTGGTTCCGGGTCATGCCCTGGGTAAAGGGTTTGCGGTAGTAACTGGAAAGAACCAGGTTATCATCGATACCGTAGGAAAGGACCAGGCCGAAACGCTGGCGGTCTTGCGGTACATAACCAACCCCGGCTTCAGTACATTCGCGCGGAGACAGGTGCAACAAAGAATGGTTGTTAAGGAAGGCAGTCCCACCTGCGGCGGGCCGCAAACCGGTCAAGACTTCTACCAGTTCAGTCTGGCCGTTACCTTCAACACCTGCGACCCCTACAATTTCACCTGCTCGTACGTTGAAAGAAGTTCCATCAAGGCTCATTATTCCCCGGTCATCATGGGCTTGTAGATTTCGGACGGAAAGCACTTCGTCTTTAGGATGGGCCGGCCCTTTACTGACCCGCAATACCACCGCCCGTCCCACCATGAGAGCAGCCAGGCTTTCTTCGGTGGCAGTACTGAGGTCGTCCACGCCGCCTACTACTTTACCCAGGCGCAATACCACTACCCGGTCGGCAATCGCCAGGATTTCGCGCAACTTATGGCTGATAAACATAATGGATTTGCCCTGTGCGGTCAGGTTGCGCATAATGACGGTTAACTCGTCTGCTTCCTGGGGCGTCAATACGGCGGTCGGTTCATCCAGGATTAGAATATTGGCGTTGCGGTAAAAAGCTTTGACAATTTCGACGCGTTGCTGCATACCGACTGAAAGGTCGCCTACCAGGGCATCGGGGTCAAGCGCCAGGCCGTACTGCTCGGACAGTTCGCGAATCCGCTTGCTGGCGGTTCGCATATTAAGGCGCTCCATGCCCTTGACGCCCTCATTACCGAGGATAATATTTTCGGCCACAGTCAGGGTTGGTACCAGCATAAAGTGCTGGTGAACCATACCGATACCGGCAGCAATGGCGTCGTGAGGACCTGTAAAATGGACTTGTTTGCCATCCAGCAGAATTTCACCCTTGTCAGGATGGTAGAGCCCGTAGAGGATATTCATCAGGGTAGATTTACCGGCCCCGTTTTCACCCAGGAAAGCTAAAACCTCACCTCGCTTCAGTTTAAAGCTGATCGAGTCATTGGCTACCACGCCCGGAAAAACCTTCGTTATGCCGCGTACTTCCAGGACAGGCGTTTCATCAACTGCAACGTTTTGCTGGTTTAGGCCCTTGTCCAAAGCTTTCTTCCCTTCTAAAACTACTCCTTTTTCACTTTCATTCTAACCCGGGCAAAGTGATTTACGGAGATTTCACATCTCATAAAGACTGTTTACGCCGTGATTTTCGGTGTACACTTATTTTAACAGAAGGGATAAGCTAAGTCTAATAATGAAAATTGTCTGTTGAGCTTACCTGTTGGATTTAGAGTTTTTCGCCAGAATTCTAGTGATTCTCTAACAGGTTTGTTACAGCCGGGTTAAGCTTTCACCGGCAGGAGCAATCTCTTTTTCACTCGAAATAGGCCGGCCAGGTTTCCGCCACCAGCGCCAGGCGTAAAAGCTCAACAAGTAACAGAAAATTAGCAGTCCGGATAGTGCCAGCAAATCTTGAAACCAGGGTTGCCAATCCTGTAACAAACGATTCCAGGACAGGAAATTATCAAAAACAGAGCCGCGCCTGCTGAGTACGGGCGAGACAATCAGCATCAGGGTATAGACACCACCCAGCAACAGCCAGGGTTTCATTACCCGGCGGTCGAAAAGAGCTGCCAGGCCCAGGAAGGGAAGAGGATAATAGAGGTAATGCTGCTTAACCTTAACGGCGAACATGAAACAGACCAGGATAGCCAGGCCACTGGCAAAGCTGCTATCGCGTTCATCTGCCTGGCCAAACCAGAGGCTGGCTGCCAACCCGAGATAAACTACAGCGATGACAGTGAAGCCGAAAGGCACTACCCAGCTTACTGTCCCGTTGTTGGCGTTTAAGAGATCGAGCAGGTTGAAAGCTCCGTATTCGAGCAAGCCGTCTCCGGCTAACTGGCCCTGGTTCCAGTAGGCGCTGAACTCGTTCCAGCTAAAGCCAAAAGCAGGCACCGCCAGCACTAACAGCAGCGCAAGCGCCGGGAGAGCAGCCAGGGCCGTTTTACGCCAGCCGGATTTTTTCAACATTAATATAAGCAGGAGGGGCGCAACGTAAACGGTCTGAATTTTATAGAGCAGGCTCAGAGTCAGCATTAAAGCGCCGGGGATGGGACGCTTGCGGCTTATCAGCAGGAAACTCCAGACCAGCAAAAGTCCCAGGGGGGCATCCGATTGCCCGTAGACGACAGGGTTATAGATCGCCCCGGCGCTGATGCCCAGCATAAGCAGGATAGCCGGTAGATTAGCAGAAACTTTTGATTCTTTGTCTCGCCGGTAGAACCACCAGACTACAAAGACCAGCGCAGGCAGGGAAAGCGAGAGAAAGAATTTTACCGCAGTGTAACTGGACCCCAGGCCAAGCGGATTAGCAACCAGTCCGTAGAGCCAGAGCAGGTAAACAATCACGGGCGGGTAATTAAGGCTTTCGGCGTGAGCGTAGATGCCAAACGGACCATACTGGCTGATGGCACTGTTCCAGTCTATGTAGTAACGCGCATCGTAGACTGCGGGCCAGCTTGTCACAAAAAAGCCGGTCACGGCCAGTACAGCAAGCAGGATTGGGCCAATTACGCCCACATTATCCCGGCGCTTTGACTGGGCATTTGCGCTGGAGGGTTGGTAGAGAAGGGCAGCCAGACCGAATACCAGCGCGCAGAATATCAGCCACCAGCTTCGCGCCTGCATATACTGGGCGGACTCGGCGGCGGTAATCAGCAGAGGCGTGGCCAGTAACCCGGTTTCCAACCACGCCAAACGCAAACGGACGGCCCACAGCAGCAGGCCAAGCGTAAAGAGCAGGACGGCAGGCACATAGGGATTCGGCCAGACGAAAACTTTGGACCAGCCAGTCAGGGCTTTTACGCCAAACCCGTTCACCCGCACTCCCAGTTCGCGGCCATCACCGGGCTTAAAACCATTACTGTTTATTTGCACCGTAAAGCCCGGTTCACCCGGAGGGCTACCCTGTGGAATTGAGATAGTGTAGCGCTGGAAGCCCGGTTTTTGGGGGTCAAACTGGAAAGTATTCAGTCTTAAAGCAGTCGCCGGGTCGTCACCCAGTAGAATATCAACTTTCGCGGGAGGGAAATTTGCGGGGCGTTCCAGGCTCATATCCAGGTCTAATTCGATAGGCGCGTAACGGGGCAGGTTGCGGAAGGTGATCGCGGCCTGAGCGGTAGTCCAGCTATAGGGGAAATCCTGACCTTTATAATCCTTGAGATGCTCAACGCCGCTGAAACCGCGCATACCGTCCAGGCTACCCAGTTCCCCGATAGAGTGGTAAATCTGGTTAGTAGTGGTAATCAGCAGCAGGAAAAGAGCAAACAGCGCCCCGACTACCACAAAGGTAAGCCAGTGCAGCTTTAAAACATTCCTAATTCCTGTTGCCAGTGCTATACGGCGGGTTTTGTTCAAGCCCTTCTCACTTCCTGTTGCGCTATCAACTATCCGGTAGTTCAGGCGGAATTTTACAGGAGGGGTAGGGGAGAGTCAACCTGAGCCTATCTTTACGGAATGGCCCAGGTCGGTTCTATGAAGCTAAATTCAACTTGTAGACCAGCACACTCAAAAGGCGTTTATCGGTGCTGGGTTTGTCAGCAGGCGCCAGGGCCGCAGGGCTGTCCGCGCCATCCAGTGACTCCAGGCTGAGCCAGTTCTCGCCTGCCGGGAGGCTGAAGCTATTGCTCTCGTACTGCCCGCTCTGGAGATTCACGGTCAGGCGAGCCAGTTCATGTCCTTTATCATCCTTGAGCGCCAGGGTACGCGCTCTGGCAAAGGCCATGCCTGTTAGCTTGATTTTCAGGTTTTGCGCGCCACCTGCCGGGATAAGGGCCAGCAAGCGCCCACTAGTCCCCATCCAGCGGTACTGCCCTCCCTGGTTCTTTTCAGGCACATTCCAGTTAGCTCCTGGTACAAGCAGGGGTTGGGTCAGGCTTTGCGTGGAATTGCCCAGATTAAATCTATAACTGGTAACATTGTCGGAGGGCCACTTTTGCTCCTGAACCTCTCCAAAAAGCTGATTGATCATCTTTGGCACATTTTGCAGAGTTTTGCTGCCCGCCGCCAGGTCATCAATTACCAGGTAGCCCAGGCCATAATAGTCAAAAAAGGCCAGCGCAGCCTGTTTGCTATCGTCGTAGGTAATATCAGGCTGCATATCGTTAAAGAGAATTTGCCGTACGCCCGGCATGTTTTCAGGGGGCAGCGGATTAGCCTCGATGCGAGAGGTATAGCCCTGTAGAATGTTTTTGCCATGAATCGTGGCAAAGTACATGCGGCGCGGGAAGTCCCAGGCGTTGCGCTGCAAGGGTAGCTCGATAATCGCTTCGGTGCGGCTGTCTTTGGCAATCTGGCTGTAAACCGCCGGGGCATGGTTATTGGCCATCAGGAAAGGCGCGGTCCAGAACTCGAAGCCCACTAAGAATATTGCGCCTGCCGCCAGGGCCACCTGTCCTTTATTTTTAAGATTGGAAACCAGGCGGGCGAAGCCTAATCCTGCCAGGACCGCCGCCGAAACTGCGGCCAGTACTCCGAAGCGGCTTGGAATGCGCACGAATCCGGCCAGGGGCGTTTCATTCAACAGGGCGAAGGGTAGCTTGATACTGGTTCCTTTGCCTCCTGGTTCCACTAACCCGTTGATGTGCAGTTCCGGTCCCAGGGATAGCACCATAAAGGTAGCCAGCACCAGCAGCCAGAAAGCGCTCTGGCGCGGTTTTTTCAAGGCAGCTAACCCGATTAACAGTACGGTTACGTATCCCAGGAAGACTACTTTTTCGGTTGGGTTGCCGCGCATGTAAGCCGGAACCCACTGGCTGATGGCATCGCCCCACAGGGGATGCAGTACGCTGGGGGTGAAGTACGAAAGCAGATCGGCGGAAAACTCGATGCTTAGCTCTTTGGGGAAAGGCAGGTCGGGGGCGGTCCTGGCGCGAATGAGCATGGCGATAATCAGGGGCGCGCCTACCAGCAGGCCAATGCCTCCCGCCAGGCCAATCCCGGCGATAGTCTCGCGCCATTTCTGGCGCCCGGCGAAGAGTCTCCATACGAACAGTAGCCCGGTAAAGATCAGCAAAAAGAAGACGTAATACCAGTCATTGAAAATATTAAGAATGAGAAAGAAGGAAACCGCCAGCAGGAGTTTCCAGCGTTCCCGGATAAATGTGATGATACCTTTTGGCGGTTCGCTTCCGGTATCCAGGGCGCGCCACAGGCAATAGATGTAGAGTACTATCCACTGAGTCGAGATCAGGTGCAGGTGATTGAGGGCCTGCGCCATGCGGTAGGGCGCGAAAGCAAAGATAAAACCTGCTACGTAAGCCGCAATCCGGTTTTTAGTCAAATAACCTACCAGCAACCACATACTGTAGCCAGACAAGGCAAAGGTAAAGATTACCAGGGCATTGTAGGTAATGAAGGTTCCGAAGATTAGCTGAATGGGAAGACCGATGATGTCATTAGTGATAGACATCGTTTCAAAGAGCAGGGTGGTACCTTCCGGATAAAAGAGGCGGGTGGTGAAGTAGGGGTTCTGGAAAGAAAGAAAGGCATCGCGTGTCCACTGAAAGTGCCAGAAGGTCTGCCAGGTATCAACTTCCTGCCCTGGAATCGTATCGTTAAAGCGCAGAGCCAGGGGCCAGGTAAAAGCCAGCGCCAGCAGCCCGAATGAGAGAATAACCAGCAAGTGCAGAATGAAGCGGTGCTGGTTTACATAATTAACTAGACGCTGCCAGCCTGTGCCAGAAAGTCTTGCAGACTCCAACCCCTGGCTGGTAGTATTGACAAAGCTCATTCAATCAAAGCCTTAGTAAAAATTTAAAGCAAGCACAATTCCAATTTACATACTTTTGTTCATAGTAATCTTTCTCTATACTAACATGTTTTGGCGCTTCATGATGGCTTTAAAAACAAAAAGACGGGTCTAAACCCATCTTTTTGGAAACATTTTGCAAATTTTTTACAAAATCTCTACTCTTCGGGTATGCGACTTGGAACACCGGTTCGACCACCCCGCCGCCGGGTGACGATTTCAATACGTACCAGGGCGCGTCGCAAAGAGGCTTCCGCCGCTGCCAGTTGTTCAGGTGACATCTGGCCGCGATTCTGGAGGGTTTGCTCGGCGTTACGGCGGGCGGCTTCGGCCCGTTCCAGGTCAATTTCCTCGGAGCGCTCCGCTGAGTCCGCCAGGATAATGACTTTGTTATTCAGCACTTCCACGAAGCCCCCACCAATAGCCAGGTAAGTTACCTCACCGCCTCGGCGGTAATGCAGTTCTCCCGGTTTCAGGGCGCTCAACAGAGGTGCGTGGCGCGGTAGAATACCAAGCACACCATCCGAGCCCGGCACAACTACCATATCAACATCGTCATTAAAAACGGTCTTTTCAGCGGTTACAATCTGAAGATTCAGTGGCATTTTTAGCTCCTGATTAGAAGCCGGTCAGCTTTACCGCCGAACCGGCTTCAGCCTGGTAATTAGCTCATATTCTTAGCGGCAGCCACTACATCATCAATCGTACCGGCCATAAAGAAGGCCTGCTCCGGCAGATCGTCGTGCTTGCCTTCCAGGATTTCACGCACGCCACGAATGGTTTCGTCAACAGGAGTGAAGACGCCGGGGCGACCGGTGAACTGCTCGGCTACGTGCATCGGCTGGCTGAAGAAGCGCTCGATCTTGCGGGCGCGACGGACAGTCAACTTGTCGTCTTCCGAAAGTTCGTCAATACCCAGAATGGCGATAATATCCTGCAAGTCGCGGTACTTCTGCAAGGTACGCTGAGCGGCGCGGGCTACATCATAGTGTTCCTGGCCTACAATGCGCGGGTCCAGGATACGGCTGGTAGAAGCCAGCGGGTCTACCGCCGGGTAAATCCCTTGCTCAGCGATGCGGCGTTCCAGCGAAATAGTCGCGTCAAGGAAGGCGAAGGTAGTGGCCGGGGCCGGATCGGTATAGTCGTCAGCGGGTACATATACGGCCTGCACCGAAGTAATCGAACCCTTCTTGGTAGAAGTGATGCGTTCCTGCAACTGGCCCATTTCGGTAGCCAGGGTCGGAGCGTAACCTACGGCGCTGGGCATACGGCCTAACAGCGAGGATACCTCAGAACCGGCCTGTACGAAGCGGAAGATGTTGTCGATGAAGAGCAGTACGTCCGCGCCTCTGGTATCGCGGAAGTACTCGGCCATAGTCAGGCCGGAGAGACCTACGCGCAAACGTGCTCCTGGCGGCTCATTCATCTGGCCGAAGACCATCACCAGCTTGTCAATAACGCCTGCGTCGATCATTTCGTGGTAGAGGTCGTTTCCTTCGCGGGTGCGCTCACCCACGCCGGTGAAGACCGAATAACCACTGTAGGCTTTCGCCACGTTGTTAATCAGTTCCAGAATGATAACGGTTTTGCCTACACCCGCGCCACCGAACACGCCTACTTTACCACCCTTGGAGAAGGGGGCAATCAGGTCAATTACCTTCATACCGGTGGCAAACATTTCCGCCTGGGTGGACTGGTCGGCGAAAGAAGGGGCCGGGCGGTGAATAGGGTAGGTTTCATTGGTATCTACCGGCCCTTTCATGTCTACGGGGCGGCCCAAAACATTGAAGATACGGCCCAGGGTAGCTTCACCTACCGGAACTGCGATAGGGGCGCCGGTGTCTACCGCTTTCGCGCCGCGCGCAAGACCATCGGTGCTGCTCATCGCTACGGCACGCACCCAGTCATTACCGAGGTGCTGCTGTACTTCAGTTACGAGGGTTTCTTCCTGGCCTTCGATGTACACTTCTACCGCATTGTAAATTTCCGGCAGATGGTCGGCCGGGAATTCAAGGTCTACCACCGGACCCATTACCTGGACTACCCGGCCTACAGTTCCGGTTTTGGTTTGATTTCTAACTTCCGTAGTCATCTATAAAAACTCCTATTTATTCGCCTTATAAGCTTTCTTCGCTTTAAGCCTAGCCTCCCAAAGCTGCCGCGGCTCCGGCGATTTCCAGAATTTCCTGGGTAATACTGGCCTGGCGTACTTTGTTCATTGTCAGTGTCAGATCCCCTACCAACTCTTTAGCCTTATCCGAGGCGTTGCGCATCGCTACCATCCGGCTACTCTGTTCGCTGGCAATACTTTCCAGAATGGCCTGGTAAATTTCCACTTCCACAAAGCGCGGGAGCAGACTGCGTAAAACTTCTGCCGGGTTTGGCTCGAAGATGAAGTCGGTTTTCTGCATATCAATCGTATTCTCGTCCGGTTCCAGCCCGCTCGGATCAATCGGTAGCAACTTGATTAACTTGGGCCGTACGGTCAGGGTATTGATAAAATTGGTATACAGCAGATAAACCGCGTCATACTTGCCATTTACATAGTCGTCAATAACAACTTTTGAAATAGGCAGGGTATCAAGTAAACTGGGCCGGTCCGGTATACCGGTAAATTCTGCAATCACGTTGCGGCCCGAGCGCACCATAAAATCGCGCCCTTTGCGACCAACCGCGACGATTTGCACCGGTTTGCCGCTGGTTTCTTCCGTAATAAAGCGCACAGCCCGGCGAATGGTATTAATGTTAAAGCTTCCGGCAAAACCTCGGTCGGAGGTAACGATTACCAACCCTACCCGCTCAATCGGGCGTTGCTGTAAGAGAGGGCTAATCTGGCGGAAATCTTCGCTTTGTTGCAAAGCTGCGATATCCGCGATTACTTCCAGGATTTTTTGCGAGAAAGGGCGGGCCGAAAGCACGTTCTGTTGCGCCCGGCGCATACGGCTGGCCGCCACCAATTCCATGGCCTTAGTGGTCTGAGCTATGTTTTTTACGCTACGTATGCGGCGGCGTAAAATTAGTGTACTCGGCATCTCCACTCCTCACGCCTGACCCGGGTCAGGCCTGTCAGATCCATTTTGAATTTATAGCTGCTAAGATAACAGATAGTTTATTTTCTAACGTTAATGAAAACTTTTACTTAGAAGACAGCCTGCGAAACCAACTTTGCAGTCAATTCGCAGGCTGCCTAGATTTAACTTCTAGTATTTGCGACCGCCCTTGAAATCCTTCAGGAAGTTGCCAAGCTGGTCGATTTGATCCTTGGATAACTTCTGCTTGGGATTATTGTGGATATTCTCCAGGAAATCCGGGTGAGCGCTATCCATATATTCCAGGAAGTCGGCCTCGAACTGGCTGATCTTGTCAACCGGGACATCATCCATGTAGCCATTGGTTACCGCGAAGATACTGACAACCTGCTTCTCGAATGGCATCGGGCTGTACTGCGGCTGCTTGGTAACTTCCGAAGTACGGGCGCCACGGTTAAGCTGCTGTTGAGTTGCTTTGTCCAGGTCGGAACCGAACTGGGCGAAAGCGGCCAGAGCGCGGTACTGCGAAAGGTCCAGCTTAAGAGTACCGGCTACCTGCTTCATTGGAGCGGTCTGGGCGGCACCACCTACGCGGGAAACCGAGATACCGATGTTTACAGCGGGCCGCTGACCGGCGTTGAACAGGTCGGTTTCAAGGAAGATCTGCCCGTCCGTAATCGAAATAACGTTGGTCGGGATGTAGGCGGATACGTCACCGGCCTGGGTTTCGATGATCGGCAGCGCCGTAATGCTACCACCGCCAAAGTCCTCGCTCAAGCGAGCGGCGCGTTCCAGCAGGCGGCTGTGCAGGTAGAAAACATCACCCGGGTAAGCCTCGCGACCGGCAGGTCGACGCAGCAGCAGCGATACTTCGCGGTAGCTGTTAGCGTGCTTGGTCAGATCATCGTAAACGATCAGTACATCTTTGATGGTGCGGCCATCTTGCAGGGTTACGCCGTTTTCCATAATCTCTTCGCCCATGGTAACGCCGGAATAGGGGGCGATATAGCGTAGCGGCGAAGGGTCGGCGGCGGAAGCGACTACCACGATGGTGTGTTCCATCGCGCCGTAATCTTCCAGGGTTTTAACGACCTGGGCGACCTGCTGCTGCTTCTGACCGATGGCAACATAGATACAAATCATGCTGCCGCCCTTCTGGTTGATGATAGCATCAAGGCAGATAGCGGTCTTGCCGGTCTGGCGGTCGCCAATTACCAGTTCGCGCTGTCCACGACCAATCGGGATAAGGGCGTCAATCGCTTTGATACCGGTCTGTACCGGGGTATCCACCGATTTGCGGGTAATTACACCGGGGGCCACGCGCTCGATGTTGCGGGTCTTGCTGGTGTGAATTTCACCTTTGCCGTCAATCGGCTGGCCGAGGGCGTTAACCACGCGGCCTACCAGTTCTACACCTACCGGCACCTGGATAATACGGCCGGTGCTGCGAACGGTGTCGCCTTCCTCAATCCCGGTATACGGACCCATGATGATAACACCAACGGTATCCTCTTCCAGGTTAAGGGCCATACCCATAACATCAGAGCCATCCGGGCCTTTGCCAGGGAATTCTACAATTTCGCTGGCTTTGACGCCTGCTAGACCATAAACGCGGGCAATACCATCGCCCACTTCAACGACCGTTCCCACTTCCACCTGCCTGGCGGCGGTGTCCAATCCGGCCAATTGTTGCTTAATAATAGAGCTGATTTCATCAGCACGTACTGCCATGTGGCTTTCCTCCTGCTCTAGCGTAACATTCAGGATGGCGGGTTTAATAATGTCTCCCGCTTATTCCTGCTAGGCCAGTCTCAGACTGCGAACCTACGCCAATTGTTTCCGTAAATTTTGCAGGCGAGTGCGAATACTACCATCAATCAGGGTGTCTCCGACACGCGCTACTAGCCCGCCCATTATTTCAGGGTCTACATTCGTTTTCAGGGTGATTTGTTTTCCGGTAATGGCCGAAAGACGCTGGCGAATCAGCTCTTCTTCTTTTGGGCCCACCGGCACCGCTGTGGTAACTTCGGCAATTTCGATACCGCGCAGTTTATTCCACAGGCGAATGTATTCCTGATAGATACCGGGCACGTAATTTTGCCGGTCCCGCTGAATAAGCAAAAGCGCCAGATTCAGGGCTTCCGGTCCAACACGAGTTCCAAGTACCGTCCGGGCAAACTGTGTTTTTTTCTCTCTAGAAGTCTTTGGGTTTTCTAGAAAAGTTTGCACTTCCGGCTGGGAAAAAGTATAGGCGATAGTCTCAAGATTACTCGCCCACTGTTCCAGATTATTTTGCTCGCGAGCCAGTTCAAAGATGGCTTGTGCGTAGCGGCGTCCGGCACTTCCCGATGGCATCGCTTTTTATCTCACTTCTGTTGATTATTGTTAAAGTTACCGGCCTTCTCTACCCCTCAACCTCAGCGAATAGTGCCAAGCCGGTTGTACTTTCCACTCTAACTGTTCCGGGCGTTTCCCGCCTGATTGCTGTTGGCATTGGTCAGCACATCGTTGACCAATTGCAGTTGCAGGTCGCGGTTGGTGTTCAACTCGTGACCGATAATCCGGCTGGCGGCGCTGATAGCCAGGTCCGCCGTTTGGCGCCGTAACTGAGCAACAGCCTGTTCGCGTTCCGCCGCGATCTGGGCGCGAGCCCGATCAGTTTCTTCGGCAGCGGCGGCAGCGGCAGCACCACGGGCTTCTTCAACGATGCGATCTCGGGTGGCGCGAGCTTCAGCAATGATAGATTGAGCTTCGGCGCGGGCTTTGTCCAGTTCGGCCCGGGTGCGAGCTTCCGTATCGGTCAGATCACGTTTGATCTGGTCGCTTTTCTCTACAATTTCCTGCGCTCTTTCCCGCCGTTCATCCAGCACTTTTAGCAGAGGGGCATAGGCAAAGTAATAGAGTATAAACAGCAGAATACCAAAGCCTATCGCCTGAAAAATCAGGTTATAAAGGCTGATACCTAGCTGATCAGCTATGCTTTTGCTGCTCCCTCCCTCGGCCTGAGCAACCAGGGGCGTTAGCACTATAGAATTTACCAGGCTTGCTAACTGCATGTTTTCTATTCCTGTTCTCTAAAGTTTAGTTCTTTTCCAGCTTGATTTTTTCAAGAAGGCGGTAATCTTTTACTAAAAACTACCGCCTTTGTAATCCAGGCTTTCAAGTAGCACCGGGCATCAAGCCGGCAAAAATTTGATTCGACCTTGTAATTAGGTGAACAGGATCAACAGGGAGACCAGCAAGGCGTAAATAGCAACCGCTTCCGCCAGACCGGCACCGATGATCATATTGGTACGAATAGAACCTTCAGTTTCCGGATTGCGGCCAATGGCCTGAAGAGCGCCGTTCACGGCAATACCGATACCGATACCAGGGCCGATACCACCTAACCCCATCGCCAGACCGGCACCTAACACGCGGTTTGCATCCTTAGTAGCGGCTGCTTGCGCGAGAATGTCATTAAAAACAGTGGCGACTAAATCGTGCATTCCAAAAATCCTCCTTGAATGTGCTACTAAGTAGCCTGATCAATAATTATACTCGAGAAGTCGTTACGGTGAGCAGGCGCACCTGGCCGTAATCCTTTTTGCAACTTTTGTACTACTTGTAACTATTTAAGGTACTACTGATAACTTTAGCCACCTAAGCTACTGTTTCCTTATACTTCTATGGTATCAGGTCCTAGGTACGAGCTACATCAAGCTCGTCATGGGCTAATTCGTCTAAAGTGGCTTCTTCACCGTGCTCGTGATCTTCGGCACCCAGGCCCAGCGCGATATAAGCCAGGCTAAGGGAGGTAAAGACCAGGGCTTGAATGAAGCCAAAGAACAGCTCAAGACCCAGAAAGATGATCAGAGCGGGTGCAGCCAGCTTCAGAATGATCGCCAGCAGCACTTCTCCGGCAAAGACGTTACCGAAAAGACGGAAGGTCAGCGAAATGATACGGGACAACTGACCTACGATTTCAATCGGCGTTAGCAGCGGGTCCATTACGTAAGGTTTAGGGAAGAATTCTTTGACCCATCCGCCCACACCGTGCGAAATAATTGCCACTACATTAGCCGTGATGACCGCGATAAGGGCCATAGCGAGGGTCATATTGAGATCGGCGTTGGGAGCACGTAAAACCGGGATAAGAATTCTGCCGACCTGTCCCGCGTTCAAGCTAGCGGCGGGCACAAAGCCCGTAGCCGCTTCTGCGCCGGTTAACGGTTCAAAGGTTGTAGACTCGCCCTTTTCAGGAATTGCTACGACGTTTGCCCAGTCCCCCTGGATGGCATTTATCTTTACCGCAGAATTAGCGGCTAAAGTATGCCCGACCGCCTGGCTGGTTTCACTCGGGCCCTGGCGCACTTCGACATTAGTGTTAAGCAAGCCGTAGGGATTGTTACCCGAACTTGACAGGGCTGTACCACTGGCGGCAGGCGCTATCTCATACTCAACGAAGCCAATCGAACCAATTCCCGGGATCAGGGAGAACCAGTTGGCGAAAAGTATGAAGATAAAGAAAGTGGCAATCATCGGGAAGAGGCGGCGAGCCAGTTTATTGCGGCCCAGGTTGCCTTCCACCAGATTGAGTACGGACTCTACAATGAATTCCCAGAAGGCCTGCCAGCGCCCCGGTACAAGCTTTGGCCGCGCCAGCGCGCTTACCATCAAAATAGCCAGGATAATCATAACGATAATCATGGTAAAGAGACTATTGTTGATGGTAACGCCAAAAATATGGATTGGTTCGGGGGTTAAGCTTACGTTAAGTTGATCTTGCGGTTCCACTTATTATCTCCATCGCCTAGTTTCTTTGCCTGTATAATAAGAAGCTGGCCTGCGAGTTCAAAGGTTAACTTCTGGCTGGATGACTGTCAGGGAGCTTTGATCAATTGCCACATAAAATAGGCCATGCTGGCAAGCGCAAAAAAGACCCCTATGAGGATGAAAATCGGCGCGGTTTTAAACAGGCTATCCAGGAATACTCCGATAACCACAAAAATTATCACACTAAAACCGAGACTGATTGCTGTGTTTGCCAGTTGCCGGGATGAGGAAAGCCGTTTCTTTTCCTTGTCCTGGTTGTCTCCGCCAGTCATCATTATACTACAGACCCTTGTCGGTTCCGAATATTCAATTTCAAATTTGGCCTCACGGCCAGGTGGTTGTGCCGGTACTAAAACCAAGCTATGAGAGCAGTAGCCCTGGTAAGAGCAGCTAAGAATGTGAGACTGGAGCGCAGGTCCGAGATTACGGAAGTGAGCAGCCAGCCTAACACAGTCCGAGTCACTTACAACAGGTCCCAAAGCCTTAGGATGCAGTTTGGCTGGAACGCAGAGCGCAACTTTTGTCTCACTTCTTACCAGTGAAAAGTATAACATAACCGTTTAGTGCACGCAAGTATAGATTAACGGTAGATGTGAAATTTCTTACAATCTTTATGATAGATAAACTCAATCTACTGTTTGGTCTATTCATTGCGTTTTTTGCGCCTGCCCTGCAAAGAAAGTTGTTCCTTGCTTTCGGGTAGTTTCCGGTCCAATTCCTCCCTGGTAAAGATCGAAAGCTGTAGATCAGGGAGGTCTTCCGGGGAGGGCCACCACTGGTATTTATCCAGGTTGACGGTAAAATCGTCGCTTACTTCAACCTCCTCGGCTACCAGGTCGGCTTTGTGGGCCACTTGGCCACCCCAACCATAGCCGGAAGCTAACCCTCCGAAGCGATTAACCACTCGCTGGCAGGGAACATCCAGGTTTTCGTCAACCCAGTGCAAGGCCCAACCTACCGCCCGCGCCGCCCGGGGAACACCCAGGATAGCCGCAACCTGGCCGTAAGTCATTACTCGCCCGCGTGGGATACTGCGCACTATCTGGTAAACCTTGTCGTTAAATTCGCTCATCCTATTCCAGACTTAACTGCCCTTGGCAGGGTTACATACAATCTCTCAATCGCTGGTTTTTGCCTTCGGTACATTTGCTGCTTATAAAGCCTTGCATAAGGCTCGGCTGAGTTTTGGCCGTACTGGTGACACTCACCTGACTCAGTAAAACCTTATGGCCATAGTATACAACTTTTACGGTACGTAAAAGTCAAGAGGTCAAACCTGCGATTTATCAAATTTTAAGGGAATATTCTGGACCGAATGTTGAGTTACTGTACCAAATAAAATTGAGGCCCTCACAAGGGCCTCAACCTTACTTTTATACGCTTATACGCTCAATCGTTCGCGGGCAGGTACAGCCTTCTCGTCGGCATCCGGTAACTCGCTGAGACCATCCGGCAGGGGAAGTGTCTGTTGATCCCCATCATGTACTACGGTTTTGGCAGCGGCAATAAAGTCGCGGAAAAGGGGGTGCGGGCGGTTCGGGCGCGATTTAAATTCAGGATGGAACTGAGTGCCTACAAAGAAAGGATGGTCGGGCAACTCGATGATTTCTACCAGCCGTCCATCCGGCGAAAGGCCGCTCAGGATTAATCCGGCGCGGGTCAGGCGGTCGCGGAAGGCATTATTAAATTCAAAGCGGTGGCGGTGGCGTTCCTGCACCATCTCGGTATTGCCGTAAGCGGCGGCAGTTTTGGTGCCGGGTGTCAGGTGGCAGGGGTAGAGGCCCAGGCGCATGGTACCTCCCAGGTCCGCAATATCGCGCTGATCGGCCATTACATCAATTACCGGGTAGGCGCAACGCGGGTCTACTTCGGTAGTATTGGCGTCAGGCAACCCGGCCACGTGGCGGGCAAAGTCAATTACAGCCATTTGCATACCGTAGCAGAGACCCAGGTACGGAATATTGTTTTCACGCGCAAATCGCGCCGCAGCAATCTTACCTTCGATGCCTCTGTCCCCGAAGCCGCCCGGAACTACTATACCATCGACTTCGCGCAGCCTTTCACAGGCGCGTTTGTAGCCGTTTTCGTGCTCAAATTCCTCAGAATCGATCCAGTCTACTTCAATGCCGACATCATTGAACAGGCCGGCATGATTGAGAGACTCTACAACACTGAGGTACGCATCGTGTAAAGCGACATATTTTCCAACCAGGGCGATTTTAATAGTGCGCCTGGGTTTTAAGACCTTTTCCACCAGCGCTCGCCACTCTTTCAAATCCGGTTCTCGATTGGGCAAGCCCAGGCGCTCGCAGATATATTTCCCCAGGCCGAACTCTTCCAGCATGAGAGGAACTTCGTAGATGGTTTGAGCAGTGGGCATCGGAACGCAGCCTTCCATATCCACATCGCAGAACAGGGCAATTTTCGCCCGTACATCGTCCGGGATAGGCTGGTCGGAGCGCATTACTATCACATCCGGCGTGATACCAATCGAGCGTAGTTCTTTAACACTGTGCTGGGTAGGCTTGGTTTTGAGTTCATTGGTAGGCGAAATAACCGGCAGCAGCGTCAGGTGAATGTAGAGCACATTGTTGCGCCCGGCATCCTTGCGCATCTGACGAATAGCTTCCAGGAAGGGCTGACCTTCAATATCGCCTACCGTACCGCCCACTTCTACAATTACTACTTCCGGGCTACCTTCTCGCGCTACCTGTCCGATCCGGCCTTTGATTTCATTAGTAATATGCGGGATGACCTGAATTGTGCCACCCAGGAAATCGCCGCGCCGTTCTTTGGCAATGACTGAGCTATAGACCTGCCCGGTCGTAGTGTTAGAGGCCCGTGTCAGGTTTTCATCTATGAAGCGTTCGTAGTGGCCCAGGTCCAGGTCTGTTTCGGCCCCGTCATCGGTTACAAAGACCTCACCGTGCTGGTAGGGCGACATAGTGCCGGGGTCTACATTTAGATAGGGATCAAGCTTCTGAATACGCACACTGATTCCACGGCTTTTAAGTAAACGTCCAATACTGGCAACTGTAATTCCTTTTCCGACCGATGAGACTACGCCACCCGTAACAAATATATATTTAGGCATTTTGAATAATTCCTCCTGCAACTCTAAAAATCTTCCCCATAAAAAAGGGGAGGCGGGCCTAAGCCCGCCTCCGTGTCTACTTGAATTGGTTTTTGTAGTCTAGAATAACTACTTTTGTACCCTCTGGTAAGTCACTTGGTCGGAGATTTAATCTTTCTTGCGGTGTTATGTCGCTGATCCCCATTTCTTTAGCGAACTTTTCTATTCCGTCCAGGTCCTGGTCGAGTAAATCGGTTTTATAATGCATCGGGATAACTACATGTGGTTCGATGGTACTTATTACGTCGCTGGCGTGGGTGGCGTCAATAGTGACATGGCCGCCCACCGGAATCATCAAAACATCTACATTGCTCATCTGTTCGCGCTGCTCGGAAGTTGGCGGATGGCCGATAGCGCCCAGATGACAGAAGACCATGCCTTCCAGTTCAAAAATATAAATCGTATTTTTGCCGCGTTGTTTGCCGTTGACGGCGTCGGCATAAGTGCTGATCCCGGTGATGAATACGTCATTAATTTCGTATTCGCCTGGACCGCGTAAAACTTTTGGTTCGCCTTTAACTGCTTCTACAAAGTTATAAGCTTCACCGGGACGAGAAATCGTTACAATATCAGCGCGGGGTTTACCATAGTCATAGCCAAGCCGTTTGTAATAGGGGTCTGTGACAATAGTAGCTTCACGTGCGCGTAAGCGAAAACATGAATGTCCCAGCCAGGTTATTTCTGCCATAAAGGCTGATTGCCTCCAAAAACTCCTTATAAGGGTTGCTCTAAAAGAGCAAGTTTTTATTTATCTAAAGTCATTACAGTAAGCACGCCACCGAAAGCAGCTTACCAACTAAATCTAACTACATTCACACTAAATACTACCATATATTGGGTCTAAATGCCAGTAGTTTGGCTATCAAATAAAAGAAAAATAGGGGTTTTGTTCTAACGCCTCTTTAGCTGATATAAAGCCATTGTAGCTTCTAATACCGACTCCCTCAATCCTTTTCGTTATAAACGTTATATCTACCATTACTTTTCAGTTTAAATAGTTGCCTATGGCCGGCGTGTTATTCAAAAGATGACCTACACAGCCTGGAAAGAGAAGCACAATGAGTACTGAGTCTGATAATATCAGTGATTTTAGCGAAGCACTGGCCCTATCCAGTCTTTATAACAAAATATCGGAATATTTGAGTAAGTCTCAACATCTGGGTGAGTTACGGCAGATAGATCAGGAGGTAGGTACAATACTTACTTCGGAAGAGTATATGTGCTATCGCAGGTATAAAGAATACTGTTTACAAGAACTATCCGAGCTGAATCAGACACCGGGCATGAATGGTTCCCTGTGCTCGGCGATTGAGCGCGGTTTTATCATAGGTTATTGGCTAGGAGCCAGGCGCCGCGAGGAGCAAGCACAACCACGGCGCGTAGCAGAGGCTTAATTCTTATAATTAGCTTTGTGCCCCGGACTCTTCTGCAATCAGGCGTTCCATTCGATTGATGATCCGGTCGTAACCGCGATCCCCGGCCTGAAAATGGCGCAATTTTCCCTGGCTGTCGAATAAATAAAAAGCCGGGACATACTGGTTGTCAAAAGCGTCAATTATTTTAAACTGATTGTCGGCAGCGACAGGCTGATCCATTCCCATTTTCTTTATGTCTTCTTCAATTTTCTGTAAATTCAGATCTGCTTCTGACTTAGCCTGATGTACCGCGATAAATTTGATCCCTCTGGGTTCCCATTCTTTTTTCCATTCCTGTACCTGTGAAGCTATTTCGTGGCAGGTATGGCAACTGACCGACCAGAAGTGAACTAACGTAGGGGAACCTTTGAGAGCTTCCGCTTTAAAACCTTCCTGACCCTCGTTCAGGTTAAACCAGCGGGTGGCCCCGGTTAGATCGGGCAAGGGCGCATTCATATGTAAACTCATACTATTTTCCTGACTTCTTTCCTGTCGATTAATGAAACTCGCACAGAATTCTAAATGTCCTGTGCGAGTTCTCACTACCTATCTACAATTTCCAACCTGTTTAGATATTACTCTGACCGGGGCGCCAGTTTGCGGCACAGCGACCACCGGTCTGGAGGGCCTGAATCACCCGCAATACTTCATCAACGCTGCGTCCAACATTCAGATTATGAATTACCTGGTACTGTAAAATGCCATCCGGGTCGATCACGAACAGACCACGCAGCGCCACACCCTCTTCCTCGATCAGCACATCGTAAGCCCGGCTGACTTGCAGATTTTGATCTGCGGCGAGCGGGTAGTTAATCTGGCCGAGGCCGTTCTTATCCCGAGGAGTTTCGATCCAGGCTTTATGCACAAACTTGCTGTCCGTGCTTACGCCCACTACTTCTACACCCAGATCATTAAATTCCTCAATCCGGTCGCTAAAAGCGGTAATTTCAGTCGGACAGACAAAAGTGAAGTCCATCGGGTAGAAGAAAAGCACCAGCCATTTACCATGATAATCGGCCAGGCTGACATTCTCTTCAAGGGTTTCAAGGTTTCTAGTACTCTGCATATTGAAATCAGGCGCCGGATTTCCAACTAAAGGCATTTAAAACCTCCATAGAATGTATTGTTCGTTTGTCATTTACCTGTTTCTCGATTAAGCCAGTTAACACAAATCAGGCTTAGCCGCTTATTATAAACTAAAATGTAATAGTAGTTATTACACATTTAGTATAGAAGAGTCTGAAGAATTTGTCAATATTGGTTCTTATTTAAGAATATTTTTTATGCAACCATTACCTGTTGTAAGATTTTTCTGGAGGACCAATTTCCGGTAAGAATGAGACCTTTTATATGGTATAATCGTTTAATAAGTGGTCATCTTAAAAATGCAATCTTAACGGAATAGTGAAAAACGGGCCTGCCGCGCGGGTTCTAGTTACAGTTGGCTGGCAATACCGATATGACTGGTGAAAACTACAAACCACCCAAATCCCAGGCCAACGCGCCTGGTTTTTCCGCATCCCCCCTTATACCGCCTGTAGAAGTGCGCCGGCCTGAAAATGAGGAAGACGCCGACCTCAATCGCTGGGCTAATGAGCGACTGGCTATTTATGCCTCGCTTGATGCCGCTATGACTAAACACATTGTAGAAGCTATTAGCGCTCTCAATGAGGTAAAACGGCAGGTAGAAGAAGATGCTTTTCGCTATAACCAGGAAATAATTATCGAACGCGACCGCCTCAAAAAAGAAGTAGCCGGCCTGCAAGAAGAACAACTGCAACTTGAAGAACTGATCAAGGATACTCGCCGCCAGTACCAGGATGAGCAAGTCCGTCTCGCCACTTTGCAAAATAGTTCCCGGGAATGGGTCGAGCGCACCGATGCCGAACGCCAGGAACTCCAACTGGAGGTCCGGCGACTTAAAGCTCAACTGGAAGATGCCAGGTCTGATCTGAAAGAGCTTTATCAGGCCCGGGCTGAAGCAATTGAGACCGGTACTCTCGCTAACTGGTTCGAACATGTACCCTCCATCAAGGAAGGCCGTTTTGTTACGGATACTGATCTGCGCGAGCAAACCCCCGTAGCGCCGCCGGTTCCTGCTTCTCCGGCCCGACCTCGCTATACGGATACCGGCACGGTATCATCGCTTTTTAGACCTTTTGAAGAATTTGAACCGGCTTTGCCGCCAGAAGTTACCCAGATCGAAGATCCCTTTGGCGATGCTCCTACTCCGCATGTTCCAGGCGGTAGCCCGATAATGACCGTCACCGAAGTTGAGAGTAATACAGAAGATCAGTTTGAAGCTTTTAAAAAATTTATCGGTGGCCTGGAAGAGGAAGAGCAGGAGAGTAAGCTAAAGGCAACGGCTGAAATATCCAACCAGCCGTTCTCTTCTACCTCCGCCAGTGAAGAAACCGAACAGGCGTCGGAAGCAGAAGTTTCTGAAGGCACGCCTGAGCTTAAAGAAATTGAGCCGGTCACGCGCGGCAGCCGTGAACGCGCCCGCCGAGCGCGTACCGAGCGCCGTGTACAACAAATTATAGGACGGCGCCGTCTGAGAGTACCTGAAATTTCACCGGCGGCAGATGGTGGCGACTTGAGTATCGGCAGGGATGCACTGGATGCGGTCTTTAATGCCTCCCCGGTTGAAACCCATCCCCCTTCTACCGGAAGGGGTAAAACTGGTAGACGCCATTTTAATCTTTCTCCCCAGGAACAAATTGAACTGGAAGCGGCTAATAAAAAGGCCTTGAGAGAACTGGGAGACAAATTAGGCCTGGAGGCTATGACTCCTCCTCCGATGGCTTCAATGCGCTTTGCGCCGGGCTATACTCCACCCACTCCTGCCCCTTCGCTGGCTCGTATTCTTCACGAGGTAGAGGCAGGCAGCGCCGCGCTTGCCGAACCGCAACCTGTTTCGCCTGCTGATCAAGAGAAAGCAACCGAGCTTCCTGCAACACCGGTGGAGAAGGTTAAGGAAGAGGTTAAGCCCACCCCAGAACCGGAAGCCCCGCGAACTGCAACCCTACCACCATCCCCGCCACCGTTCTCGCTCTATGTACCGGACGAGAATGACCTTGATGAGGACTTCGAATTCGGACCGCTGACCCTTGAAGAATTACTGGCTGCCGGAGAAGAAGAGATTGCCTCGATAAACGAGAACCCCACTCCGCCGGAAGAACCGACTCCTTTTATTGGCAACCTGCTGGACGATGCGGTCAGTTTTAATTCCAGGCGACTGACAGGCAATATTACCCCGGTGACACCCGGGTCTAAATCAAATGCATCACAAACTCCTTCAGTCTATAAGAATGAGTCGGACGAAATTACACCTAAAAATCAGGCTTATGCACGGCGAAATGAAACCGGGCCGTTGCTCTTTCCGGGTTTTCCACTCTCACCTCCTCCCTCGAAGCCGGTTTCGGCCAGCGAAATGGAGAACACCGTTCTTACCAGATTGACTGTTTCTAAACTGGAAGGTAGTTTCTCATCCCTGCTTATCGAAAAGCAGGTACGAGATCTTGAAGGAGTAGTCCAGGTAGTGGTAACCGATTTCAGTAAAGGGGTGCTGGCCATGGATGTGCGTCATGTTGCCAGTCTTGACCTGGCTGCTAAACTACTTTCAATGTCTGAATTAAAATTACACTTAGTCGAGCAAGATCCCGGCTTTATTGAATTATCTCAGGAATCTACTTCCTGACCCGGTAGATAATAGAAAGGTATACTATTCAAATGAGCCGTGTTAGCGCTCTCTTTGATTTACAACAAACCGACCTAAAAATTGATAATGACAACTCACGTATAGCCAGCCTCAAACTAGCCCTCGAAGATTCCTCGACAGTAGAGACAGCCCGTCAAAATGTGAAAGAAGCAGAAGCGGCCCTGGTGGCCGCTCGTTCGCGTTTAAAGGATCTGGAAGCTACGGCTCAACAGCAGGAGCATCATGCGAATGACCTCGAAAAGAAGCTTTACGGAGGTCAGATAAAGGGCAATAAGGAAATGGTTGCCGCGCAGCATGAAATCGAGACTTTCCGCCAGCGTAAAAAAGAGACCGACGACCAGAGTGTCGAGTCTATGGTTGAGGTAGAGGAATTCGAACAAAATTTAAAGAAAGCCAAAGAAAACCTGGCTGCAATCGAAGCCGAATGGCAGCGTGCTACCGCCGCCTACAGGGAGGAACTCGGCAACGTAGAAGCTGAATTGGCGCCCTTGCAAACGGAGCGAGCAAAACGGGTCAAAATGGTAATGCCACCGGACCTGGCGCTCTACGAAAAGCTGCGCCAGCAGAAGCAGGGCGTAGCCGTATCGGAAGTACTTTATGGTAAAATCTGTTCGCGCTGCCGGGTGGAATTGCCGCTTGCCAAGCAACGTGAAATCAAAGGAGGTATGACTGTCGTACCTTGCCCGAGTTGCGGCCGAATTTTGTATCATAAGTTTTAGCCTTAGCTACAACCAAACTTGCTTTTTAATCTTGTCTTTCTTCATATAATATATTGTTAAGATGGTTTTGCTCATTTCGATTTTAGAGAGTAAGAGGAAACGATATATTGAGACAAACTTTTGCAATAGCTACCGGTAAGACTCTCCTGGAAATATTGCACCGCACCGGGCGCGGCGGTACCGCTTTTCCCGGCCTGGTAGCCACTAAACTCGATCCCCACATTTTACGCGGCCTGACCGCTCGTTTGCCCGCCGGGTCAGCCATGGTAATCGGCACAAACGGTAAAACTACTACCACCCGCCTGCTGGCAACCATTCTTAACCGGGCCGGGCTTAAAATCGCCAATAACCGCAGCGGCTCAAACCTGATTCGCGGCCTGACTTCAACCTTATTAGGGCAGGCCAGTGTAACCGGTCGCCTCGAAGCCGATATGGGCCTGTTTGAGGTGGATGAGGCGGCTTTTCCACAGGCCCAGCGCGAAATCAGTCCCCGTCTTATCCTGGTCAATAATCTTTTTCGGGATCAACTGGATCGCTACGGAGAGATTGATACGGTCCGCAGGCGCTGGGCCGAGAGCTTCAAACAGCTCACACCCGGTACCACGCTGGTGTTGAACGCCGATGACCCTTCCCTGGCTTACCTGGCACGCTTCGCCCCGGAAGGCGTAAAGGTAGTCTTTTTCGGGGTTAATAGCCCGGCGCAGGTCCAACCTGAGCTGGCTCACGCCGCCGATGCCGCCAAGTGTATTCTTTGCGGAGCCGACCTGGTTTACGATGCCATTTATATTTCTCACATGGGGCATTATTACTGTCCGAATGGCGATTTTGCCAGGCCTACTCCTCAATATGTGGCGCGTGAGATCAAGCTAAACGGTACTCAGGGTTCTCAGTTTGTGCTGGAAACACCTCAAGGTCAATTAGCGCTAGAATTAGGCGTGCCAGGGCTTTACAATGTCTACAATGCTACCGGGGCAGCTACGGCGGCGCTCTCGCTTGGAATTTCTGAACGACATATCCTACAAGGTCTGGCTGAATTCAAATCAGCCTTTGGCCGGATTGAAAGAGTAGCCCTGGACGAAGGCAAAGAATTATTGCTGGCCCTGGTCAAAAACCCGGTCGGCTTCAATGAAGTCTTGCGCATGCTGACTACGGACCCGGCTAAGCGCCTCAAGATGCTGGTGATTATCAACGACCTTTATGCCGATGGTCGCGATGTTAGCTGGCTCTGGGATGTTGACTTTGAGATTCTTGAAGGGCGAGTTGAGTGGGTTTCCACCAGCGGTTTGCGCGCTACCGATATGGCCAATCGCCTGAAATACGCCGGGTTGCAACCGGACCTGTTAAGCTGGAATGAGGATATCGGCGCCGCTTTGCAGTCCACTATTCAGCATATGCAACCGGGCGAAACGCTTTATATCACCCCGACCTATACCGCTATGCTCCAGTTGCGGGAGATTTTACAGAAAATGGGCCTGGTTGTGCCTTTCTGGGAAGAGTAGACGACCGGGCGACAGGGAATATTATGAAACTGGAAATAGTCTTTCTTTACAATGATCTGATGAACATCTACGGTGACCGGGGCAATATTATTACTTTTGCCCGGCGTTGCCAGTGGCGCGGGATTGAGGTAACTGTTTCTAATCTCTCGATTGGAGACAAACTTGACCCGGACCGCTACGATTTCTACTTTTTTGGGGGTGGCCAGGATAAAGAACAATACGCCGTTGCGGACGACTTAAAAGGCGAAAAAGGGCGCTTGTTGGCTGAAGCAGCCAACAATGGCGCGGTTATTTTGAGCGTTTGTGGCGGTTACCAGTTGCTTGGTCATTATTACCGCCCGGATAACGGCCCGGAGTTGCCCGGCATTGGCATTCTTGATTCCTACACGGTGGCGGGTAGCAAGCGCCTGATAGGTAACGTGATTATTGAGAGTGAATTTGGCGAACTGGTGGCTTTCGAGAATCATAGCGGCAAAACATACCTGGGGCCTAAAGCGCGCCCGCTCGGTCGCAGCGTGGTGGGTTACGGCAATAACGCCGAAGACGGTATGGAAGGCGCTATCCAGAATAATGTCTTTGGCTGCTACCTGCACGGTTCGCTTTTGCCGAAAAATCCGCACTTCACGGATCACCTGATAAAACTGGCCCTGGCCCGTCGCTACGGCAAAATAGAGCTTGAACCGCTCGATGATACCGTTGAATGGGCGGCCCATAAAGCCGCCTTGCAAAGAGCCCGTGATACCCGGTAACATGCAGCTCTACCAGTTTTGATAATTTTCGTTAGTTTCTTTTGGGTCGTTAGTTAGTAAAGTATTGGGTGCTTTAACCCACCCCTTGTTTACTGGCCGGGTCAGGGGTCTTTTAATCCTTAACATATCTGATTACCCGGCCCTGACTCAGAATACATATCCTCTGAATTAGACTCTTAATAATGCAGGGATTTCTGTGGGCAGAAATCCTTTTATTTTGCTTATTTCCCCCCACTTCTCCCCACTTTTGCGGAATTTCCGGAACAAAACTGAGGTTTCGAGCTGAGAATAGAGTTTAAGGTCCTCAAAAATAGAACATTTTTTCTATTTTTGAGATTATTATTTAACCATAAAAGGGGTAGATAGTTGAACTATTTTTATGAAAAAAGGGTTATAGAACCGAAAATGTATTGCTATCGCCATGAAAATGTGTATAATTAGGCTAGAAGTGGGGAAAAGTGGGGAAAAGTGGGGATAACTCCTCATTACACTTTACTCCGGGACCGTTAGAAACGGTGGGTCGCGTGGTGCAGGTTCCGACAATGGGGCCGAAAGGGAGTAATTCGAGTGTTTCTAGGCAACTATGAACACACTATTGATAATAAAGGTCGCATGGCTGTCCCCTCCAGATTCCGGGGTGAATTGGGCGAGCGCATGGTTTTGACGCGCTGGGTTTCCAAGTGCCTCCGGCTTTACCCTGTTGCCGAATTTGAGAAGATGTCTGAAAGCATCTCTAAATTATCCGAATCTGACCCCCGTGGACTGGTAATAAAACGCCTTTTTTACTCCGAAGCCGCTGAAGTGGAACTGGACAAACAGGGCCGCATCATGATTCCCTCCCGCTTGCGAGATGTAGCCGGGTTTAACGGCGATGACGCGCAGGTAACAGTGGTTGGTATGAACTCCTATGTTGAGCTCTGGTCTCCCGAAAACTGGAATCAGATGCAACAAGAGGTGGAGGAAAACGCGGAGAGTTACGCTGCTCAATTTGCCAGCCTGGGTCTGATCTAAGCGCCCTTGTTATATCTAATATCGCATAAGAACATCCGTTCGTCAAGGGGGAATGCGCAAAATGTCTCAAAATGCTAACAGCCCCCACTACTCGGTACTTTACCAGGAGACGTTAGCCGGTTTGAATCTCAAACCCGGCGGTCGCTATATAGATTGTACTCTTGGCGCAGGTGGTCACTCTTTCGGCATTCTGGAGGCTACCGGCCCGGATGGCACACTTCTCGGTTTGGATGCAGATCCGGTAGCCTTACAACTGGCCCAGGAACGCTTAAAGCCATTTGGGGAACGTGCCCGGTTGGTCCAGACAAACTTCGCCCGGATAGCCGAGGTGGCTCAACAGGAAAATTTTGTTCCGGTAGACGGAGTGGTAATGGACCTGGGTGTCTCCTCCATGCAACTGGATGATCTGCTGCGAGGCTTTTCATTTCGCGGAGAGGGACCCCTGGATATGCGCTTTGGCGAGGTGCAGGGCAAGCTTACCGCCGCCGATATTGTGAATAGCTGGCCGGAAGAGCGCCTGGTGAAACTCTTTTTTGAACTGGGTGAAGAACCGCAAAGCCGTCGCCTGGCCCGCGCTATCGTTGAAATGCGCAAAGTACAACGCTTCGAGACTACCGGCCAACTGGCCTCCGCCCTGGAAAAGGCTGCCGGAGGCCGCTCGGCAGGTCGCGATAAGAAGCCGATTCACCCGGCCACCAGGGTCTTTCAGGCCCTTCGTATTGAGGTTAATCACGAACTGGACAGGCTGAATGAAGGTCTGGCCGGCGCTCTGGAAGTTTTGAAGCCTGGCGGTAGACTGACCGTCATCACCTTTCATTCGCTGGAAGATCGTATTGTTAAACATTTTATGCAGAACGAAGCCAGTGACAAAATCATTCCGGAAGGCGCACCCCGCGGACTGATTATTCCGAAGGCGGCGCGCTTGAAAATAATTACTAAAAAGCCCATCGAAGCCGGTTCCGAAGAACTGGCCCAGAACCGGCGCAGCCGCAGCGCAAAGTTGCGTATCGCTGAAAAATTATAAGGGCGTTAAACGCCGCATTATCAATAGTTTCAATCAGTAGTTCCAGCAGTAAACAGCAGTAAGGGTCTTATTTCTTTAATCCTGTATTATCTGAACTGACAAGGACGTTGCGATGGAAGTACCGATTCAAAAAACTCGCCGGACTGGCTCTTCCGGCCCAACCACGCCGCTATCCGGTGGCGTAGCCAAAGCTCAGGACCGTTTGAGAGCGGCCAGGGCTAATCTGACTATGCGCGCCAGCCGGGTACGCCTGGCCTGGCGATTGATACTCCTGGCTCTGCTATTTGCCCTGGCTGCCATCGTCTGGTTGAGCCAGACCAGTACCATCGTCAAGCTCGGTTTTGACATCGAAAATTTTGAACGGCAAAAGGTTGTGCTGGACCGGCAAGCGGAAGAACTGAAATCGCAAATTGCTCAGTATGAAAGTTTGCAGCGTGTTGAAGAGGAAGCTCGTACCAAACTGGGAATGATTCCGGCCAAAACCACTATTTTTGTGAAAGTGCCTGGTTATACCGCTCAACCTGAACAGTCCGGCAGTTCTACGTCCACTGCCATTGCAGGTAATGATTGGTGGCGAGAGTTATCTAAAATGCTGCCGCCTACAACCAAAGAGGCCCAACCGTCAGACGCTAAGCAACCGGCCAATAAATAGAAAGGTATCAGGAGGATTTTCTGAATGAGCCAGACTGTAGACAGGCCGGAAGAAGCTACTCGGCCCGCTCCCAGAGTGACAGCCAGCACCCGGCGCAGAGTAACAAATAGCTCTGCCCGGCGAGTTAGTTTGCTGGATGAAACGGCGGAAGAACTGTTAAGTGATTCGCCTGTTTCAAAGACGCGCAAAGGCTTTTTCCTTTCGCCTATTACACGCGTCCGCATCAGCGCCGTTTTTCTGACCTTTTTTGCGCTGGCTATTATTTTGCAGCTCTTTAACTGGCAGGTGCAAAAGGAAAGCCTGCTCAAGGATTGGGCTTCCAAATTACGTTTTCAGGATATTACGATCCCGGCCAAACGCGGAATTATTCTGGACTCAAATGGCCTGGTGCTGGCATCAAACGTTTACGTTTATAGCATCTACGCTTCACCCCGAGGTCTTTCGGAGAAACAGGCCGATGTTTTGTATCAAAAACTGACATCGTTTTTGCCGAATGTGCCGCCATCTCAAATCAAAGATGCGCTGACTTATAACGAGAAGGACAAGAATAACAATAAACTGGTAGCCCGCGATGTCGATAGTGCCACTTACGAGAAAATCAAAGCGGCCAACTTGCAGGCGATTTCCTTCGATGTTAAATCGCGCCGGGTCTATCCCAATAACAACTTCATGAGCCCTCTGCTGGGTTTTGTGAATTATGAGAACCCGGGAGTTGGCGCGTATGGGATTGAGGGGCAATACAATTCTGTTCTAAGCGGCACTCCTGGCAAACGCAGCGCTGAAATTGACGGGGATGGCAATCCTATTTTACTGGGACAGGTTGACCAGGTTGCACCGGTGGACGGTGGCGATGTAACCCTGACCATTGATAGTTCAATTCAGTACATGGTGCAGCGGGAATTGCTTAAAGGCATGCAAGAGCACCAGGCTGAAAAAGCGCTGGCTATTGTAGAAGACCCGCAAACGGGTGCGGTCCTGGCCTGGGTTAGCTTCCCTAACTACGACCCGAATCAGTTCTTTAACATTGATAAGAAAGATGCCGCCCTCTTCCGCGACCCGAACGTCAGCGAAGTATACGAACCGGGCAGCACTTTCAAAATATTGACCGCTGCAATCGGTATTGATACCGGAGCGGTTACGCCCGATAGTGCCGCCGATTTACCGGGTTGTGTCATAAAGTACGGCCGCCAGATATGTAACTACAACAGCGTTGGTTATGCTCACCAGACCGTAGTAAAAACCCTGGAGAAGTCTAGCAACGTAGGGGCGATGTGGATTGCCGAAAAGTTTGGCCCGGATAAGTACTACAACTACCTGCAACAATTTGGTATTGGCCAGCCGACTAATATTGGTATCTCGGGGGAGGTTGAAGGTATTGTCCGGCCCAAAGGTTCGCCGAACTGGAGTCCGCTGGACTTCATGGAAAACTCTTTCGGCCAATCTATCGCAGTCACCCCTATTCAACTCGTTCAGG
Source organism: Chloroflexia bacterium (assembly GCA_036261665.1). GTDB lineage: Bacteria > Chloroflexota > Chloroflexia > Chloroheliales > Chloroheliaceae > 54-19. The sequence continues at coordinate 22,886 of DATAKM010000090.1, read as the reverse complement.
CTGTCTCGGCGGTGGCAAATGGCGGCAAGCTAATGAAGCCTTATATCGTGGATAAAGTCAGCCAGAATGGCAAGGTCACAGTTACTCAGCCGACCTTCATCCGGCAGGTTATTAAGCCGGAGAGCGCCAAGACTACCACCGATATGCTGGTGCAGGCTGTTCGTACTGGTGAAACGCGCCTGGCTGATGTAAAGGGTTACAGGGTTGCCGGTAAGACGGGCACAGCCACTCTTTACGATAGCAATTTCACGATTGGTTCGACCATTGCCTACGCTCCTGCCGATAACCCGCGCTTTATCGTGCTGGTGCGCTACGACAAGACCAAAGATACGCCCTGGGGTAGTAATACGGCTGCTCCGGTGGTCAAGGCTATTACCGAGCAACTTTTTGATAAATTCAATATTCCGCCGACCGAACCGGTGGATACCAAAAAGTAAAGTAAGGAAGTGGCCTTATAGGAAATTAGTCCGGTGGGCTTGCAATGCCGCCCACCATCTGTCCCTTCTCCTGACAACCCCGCTCTTTTATTTTAGAAAAGCGGGGCGGAATTATCTTAATTTTTAAGGCCCGGTTCCGGCTGAAAAGTCGGAACCGCGTCCTGATTCTTGAAATTAGTCCGATGGTACCGCGTTAAATGATTGACGGAAGGAAAAAAAGCTCTATAATGGAGGTCAGGTAGAGGCGATAAATCCCACATAGTGCGATTTATCCCAAGATTGCAGGAACTTGGCTTATCTGTTAAAATCGGCCTACTTGTTCAGCAGAAAGCTGCGGGCGAACGAATCCTGTTCCCCACTGCTCAAAAGTAATGTTAGACCATAACTGGTTTTGCGTAAATAACAAGAGGTTTTGATTGAATAATAAGCTTACCTTGCCGGTAGTGCTCACGGCAACTGGTGGTAAACTCCGGACGCCTGAGAAAACCGGTAGCTCAAGTAATAGACCCCCTGCAACTTCTGAAGCCTTACCCGGCTCGCAATCCACTATTGATAATCCTGGCTTTGGTCAATCTCCCGTTCTTACGCTGACCCCGGATGAAAGCACCTTAACATTTGAAAAAGTGGTTTACGACAGCCGGGAAGTTTCGCCGGGTAGCCTGTTTGTAGCCTTACCGGGCGAAGTAACTGATGGTCACAACTTCATATCTGTGGCCGTAGCAAATGGTGCCAGCGCCTGTATAGTCAGGCGCGATTGGGCCGAGCAACAGAGCGCTCTGGCTTCGAATGTGGCATGGGTAATAGTAGAGGAAACTTTACCGGCTTTTCAAAAACTGGCTGCTTACTGGCGCAACCAGTTCAACACCCTAACGGTAATCGGAATTACCGGGAGCGTTGGCAAAACCAGCACTAAAGAGTTGATGTCTTCGGTGCTGGGGCAACACTACCAGGTATTCAAGTCGCCTAAGAGTATAAACACCGAGCAAAGCCTCCTGCCGGTGTTGCTCAAACTACAGGCAACCGACCAGGTAGCGGTAGTAGAAATGGGCGCGGGTTACGTCTTTGGCGAACTGGAAAGGTTATGTGCTGTAGCCCAACCTCGCATCGGGGTGGTGCTGAATGTCAGCCATAGCCACCTGGGTCGCATGAAAACGCTCGATAATATCGCTCGCAATAAGTCAGAACTGGTTCGCTCTTTACCACCTGCCTCTGAAGGTGGTGTGGCGGTGCTGAACGGAGATGATGAGCGCGTCAAAGCGATGTCTGACCTGACGGAAGCCCGGCCTTTCTTTTACGGTACTCGCCCGGAGTATGATCTGTGGGCCTCCGATATTGAAAGTTTTGGTCTGGAAGGGATTGCCTTTACCGCTCATTACCAGAACCAGGCTTACCGGTTGCGCTTACCTTTACTGGGCCGTCATAGTGTTCACACCGCCCTGGCGGTGATTGCAGTAGGGTTGCTTTGTGGGGTGAACTGGCAAGAAATTGAAACGGGGTTAGCAGACCAGGGCGCGCAAGTCCGCCTGCTGGTACTGCCGGGGCTGAATGGTTCAACTATAATTGATGATAGCTATAACGCCAGTGCCGTATCAACCGTAGCAGCGCTTGATCTGCTGAGTGATATCAGGCTTCCTGAAGGGGGGCGGCGTCTGGCAGTACTGGGTGATATGTTAGAACTGGGGACTTTTGAAGAGGAGGCGCATCGTATCGTTGGCCGCAGAGCGGCCCAGGTGGTAGATACTTTGCTGGTAGTTGGCCCGTTAGCGCATCTGGCCGGACAGGAGGCTATCCAGGATGGCCTGCCGGCGGAGAAAGTAATCTTCGCCGCTGAAAAGTCCGAGGTGGTTAATTGGTTACACGGGCACCTCCGGCGCGGTGATTATCTTCTTATAAAAGCCTCACGAGGATCGCACCTGGAAGAGATAGTTGAGAAGGTGAGGGCCTCCAAGTAATTATGTGGCTTATACTACATCAAACGATGGTTCAGGAAGAACAAAAGCTACTGGATACCATTGGTGGGCTGGTCGGACAAACAAACCCGGTGCCTGAAGAGGCCCGTTACACCCTGGTTATCATTGTGGGCCTGTTGATGGCCGGGTTATCCTTCCTGCTGACCTGGGCGATTGGGAAACCTTTGCTGGCGTGGTTGCGCCTCAAGAAAATGGGTAAACTGGTCCGTGAAGACGGCCCTCAGACCCATCTAAAGAAAACCGGTACGCCGACCATGGGCGGCCTCATGATGATCATCTCTATCCTGATGGTGGCCGTTTGTTTTATCCTGGTACCACTATTGAGTGGCGCTCCGCTTGTCAGTATTGCCGGTGGGCGTGGTCTATCAATTTTACTGCCTATCGCGATTGTAATGAGTTGCGGGTTGCTCGGCGCGCTTGACGATATGCTCACTCTGGTTGGTTCCCGCGCAGCCGTGACTGTGCCGGTAGAGCCTCCGGTGGGCGAAACTCGCAAAGAGCGCAAAAAGCGCCAGAAATTGACAGAGTACGGGTTGAAGGGACGCTTCAAAATGGCCTGGCTGCTTTTAATCTCTTTAATAGCGGCGGTCATACTCTACTACCCGCTCGAACTGCGCAAGGTTTATATACCTTTCGTGCGCGAACCGATTGAACTGAGCATGTGGATTTATGTCCCGATAGCCATGCTGGTAATAGCCGGTTCTGCCAACGCCGTTAATCTGACCGATGGCATGGACGCTTTAGCGGCCAGTACCGCCGCGGTAGCCTTTGGCGCTTACGGCATTATCGGGTTTATCCAGGTACAGCCACAGGTAGTACTGCTGGCTTTCACGGTATCAGGGGCTTGCTTTGGCTTCCTATGGTACAACGCTTTCCCGGCCCAGGTTTTTATGGGCGACACCGGTTCTTTGACCTTAGGAGCTCTACTGGCGGTGCTGGCTTTCCAGACGAACCAATGGCTCTTATTACCGATAGTGGGGGGCGTTTTCGTAGCCGAGGCCCTATCCGTAATGTTGCAGGTTGGTTATTTCAAATATACCAAGCGGCGTTACGGCGAAGGTCGCCGGTTACTGAAAATGTCGCCTCTGCATAACCATTTTGAATTGAGTGGCTGGTCTGAGACGCAGACCTCCATGCGTTTCTGGCTTATCAGCATGGTGCTGGCTCTGATCGGGGTCGCGCTGGCCCTGCTCTAGTTGTAGTCAACGTAGACCTATATACAGGGTGATTAAGATGAGTAAAGATGAGGTTTTGAGTAACGATCCCTGGCAGAAGCTGGCTAAACAGAGCCAGGTTAAAAAGGTGGACCTGGACGAAGCTCTGAAAAAGTTACAGGTAACTGAAGAAGAAGCGCCCACCGTCAAACGCCAGATGATGGGACAGGTGCGGAAGCTCATTAAGCCTGCCGGAACCTCATCGAAACCCGGTAAATAGCGCCGAACAAGGATTTGGACAGAAAATTGGAAAAGGTTACTTCGCTGGAACTTAAAGGTAAACGAGCTTTAGTAATGGGCCTGGGCCTGCACGATGGTGGCCTGGGCGTTACTCGTTTTCTGGTAAAGCAGGGGGCGCATGTAACCGTAACCGATTTACGCTCGCCGGAAGTGCTGACTCCTACCCTGGAAAAGTTAAAGGGTCTGCCGGTAGAGTATGTCCTGGGAGAGCACCGCGAGCAGGATTTTCGTGAAGCCGACCTGGTAGTACGCAACCCGGCCGTTCCTCGCGAGTCGCGCTATTTGCAAATTGCCCGTGAGGCCGGGGCCAGTATTGAAATGGAGATGAGTATCTTTTTCAAGCTCTGTCCCTCCGATTTCATCCTGGGAATTACCGGAACGCGTGGCAAAACCAGCACTACGGTGCTGGCGGGCGAACTAATGCGCCAGTGGCGGAGCGATACGATAATTGCCGGTAATCTGCGCATCTCGGCCCTGGAAAAGCTGGATCAGATCAAACCGGGTACGCCGGTGGTACTGGAACTTTCAAGCTGGCAGTTGGAAGGCATGGGCGAGCAGCATCTCAGCCCCCGCTTCGCCGCTGTAACCAATATGTCGCCGGACCACCTGAACCGCTACCGCGACATGACAGATTACGCCAATGCCAAGCGCAATATTTATCGCTGGCAGGATAAAGCGGGCGTGGTAGTGCTGAACGCTGACGACAGCCTGGTGAGCACTTTTGCGGAAGATGCCCCAGGGCGGGTAGATTTTTTTAGCGTAGAAGACCGGCCCCAGGTGCGCGCTTATCTGAAGGATGAGCAATTCTGGTGGACGGATGCGCAGGGACGAATACAATCCTGCCCGGCCAATCTGTTAAAAGTACCGGGCCGTCATAACCAGGCAAATGCCCTGGCTGCCATTGCCCTGGTCAGCGCTGCCGGTTGTCCTGAAGAGGACATCGCCGCCGGGTTAGCCGCTTTTAAGGGCGTGGCTGATCGCCTGGAACTGGTGCGAGAGCTAAACGGCGTAAGGTTTTATAACGATACTACCGCTACTTCCCCCGCCGGAACGGTAGTAGCCCTGGAAGCTTTCGAGCAGGGAGAAGGCCGGTTAATCCTGATAGCAGGCGGAGCGGATAAGAACCTGGAATTTGAACCGATGGCGACGACAATCGCCAGGCTGGCTCAATCCGGCCAGTTGATAAAGATCGTGCTGCTGGACGGTACGGCGACGCCTCGGCTGGTAGCTGCTCTCCAGGCGGCCGGTGTTCCGCCAATCTATGGCGAGAGCTACAAACAGTTTGAGCAGGCAGTCGCGGTGGCTCAAGAGGCGACTCAACCGGGCGATATCGTTTTATTATCACCGGGCTGCGCCAGTTTTGGAATGTTTTTACACGAGTTTGACCGGGGTGCGCAGTTCCGGGCATTGGTGGAAGCTTTATAAGAAGTAGATAGTCCCGGTAAGTCATCTGCTTCGGGGCAATTGGCCTTTAATCTTTGTAAAAGCGGGTAATCAGGTTTATGGCTCTAAACATCAAGAAAAAACTGATACCAGGAGGGATGCGCCTGCGCAACAGAACCTCCGACCTGCAAATTGGCATGGGTAAGCCTGATTACTGGCTGCTTGCTATTGTTGCTACAATCCTGGTGCTGGGCACCGTTATGGTTTACAGCGCCAGCTTCGTAACGGCAGAATCTAATGACCTGGGCGCGGCCTACTATCTCTGGCGGCACTTGCTCTGGTTAGTTATTGGTTTCGCCGGTGCGGCGGTTCTAAGCATAATTGATTACCACCATTTACGGCGGTACAGTACTCCGGCGATGGGTGCCGTAATGTTTCTGCTGGTGCTGGTGTTGTTTTTGCCCGAAACTTTTTCACCTACCCGTTTTGGAGCCAAACGCTGGTTAAGCCCTCTGGGTGGTAGTAGCGATTTTAGCTTCCAGCCCAGCGAGCTTTGCAAGGTAATTTTGATTATCTACGCGGCTCACTGGCTGACCAGTAAAGGCGATAAAGTTCGCACTTTCTTGCGCGGGGTTATCCCCTTCGCTATTACCGTCGGGGCGGTGGTTGGCCTGGTTCTGCTGGAACCTGACATGGGAACGGCACTGATTATCAGCAGCATTGGTATTTTCATGTTCTTTATTGCCGGGTCGAGCCTGCTGCATATGATAATCTTCCTAACTACGGCTACCGGCGCTTCTTACGCTCTAATTACTTTTGAATCGTACCGGGCCAGCCGTTTGCAGGCCTTCTTTGATCCATTTGCCGACCCTTCCGGTAATACCCTGCACACTTTCCGCAACCTGGTGGCCCTGGGTGGCGGTGGTATCTTTGGTACCGGCCTGGGCGCAAGCCGCCAGAAGTTCATGTGGCTGCCTAACGTTTTTACCGATAGTATCTTTGCGGTTATCGGCGAGGAACTCGGTCTGGTGGGTGCCAGTCTGACCGTGCTGTTGTTCGTAGCGCTGGCCTGGCGCGGTATGCGGATAGCGGCCCACGCGCCCGATCATTTTGGCCGCCTGATTGCTTCCGGCGCGACGATTTATATAGTCGTGCAGGCTTTCCTGAATATGGCCGTAATTACCAACCTGGTGCCTTTTACCGGTATTCCGCTGCCTCTGATCAGCTACGGCGGTACTTCTCTTTCCGTCACCTTGCTGGCTATCGGGTTGCTGGTGAACGTTTCGCGGCAGCAGATCAGCGATCCGCGCCTGTTAATGGCCGAGGAGATGCGGGTGGAAGAACGCCGGCGCCGGGAGTTATTGCGCGAACAACGCCAGGCTGACCGCGAACGCCGTGAAGCCCAGCACAAGTTACAGGAAGCCGAACGTCACGAAAAAGAGCGTGAAGAACTCTCAGCGGCTGCCAAACGCTGGCACGAAGAACGGGCCAAACAACGTGAGGCTCAGTACTGGGAAGAACATGCCCGGCAGGCCCAGGAACGGCGCAAAGCCCGCGCTGAATCAAATGCCGCTCGCCGCAGAGAGGAAGAAATGGAGCGGCAGGCCGAATTGCAACCGGAGGAAGCGGAACTACCCCCGGAAGCGGTTTATTCATTTAAGAGTTATCAAGTTGGTACGCCAGGTAAGGTGGTCTCCGACGGAACCGGACAACCTAAACCAAGTTTACGCAAGCCGCGTCGGGACTGGGCAAAAGTCTACGAAGCGCGCCGTAATCGTAAGGATTAATAAAACCTGGCCCTTGCCGGTGGCTTTACCGGCTTATCTTTAACGCGGAAGCGGAGACGCACAAATGGTTAGTCTCTGGATAAGGTACTAACCAGGAGAAATCTGCTATGGTCTTTTACATCGCAGCAATTGTCATTGGGCTGATTGTCTGGCTGATCTATACCTTTATAACCGGCACAGCCAACGTGCTCAATCTTAGCCTTCTGGGCATACTGGCCGGTGTAATCATCCTTATCGGTGTAAGGAGAGGTTATAACCGAGGCGCTAAAAAAGAAGCAATTTTTGCCTGTGTCCTGATTGCTGCTTTCTTCCTGCGGGAAGCAATACGCTCTTTTATTGTAAATACTTACAATTTTATTGCTTTCGCGGTGGTAATTCCGCAACTTAACAATCGAGGTATCACAAAGGTAGATCCCGAAGCCAGTAAATGGCGACCGGATGCCGCCACGAATGGGGCGCTCGACCTGATTATCTTTTTTACCATCGCGCTGGTAGCCTACGCGCTTACTTCCGGTAAACCAAAAGGCCCGCCAGGTAAAGATACAGGCGCCAAGGACACGGTAGGCGGTATTTTAGGCGGTGCGGCTGCCGCACTCTTTCTAACTTACATGTTCGTACTGTCCGGCCCTATCCTGACCAGTATTTTTGGCAACAATACCCTGGCTGGCTTACAGGTACGCGGACCGGATATAAAACTGCCGGACTTGCAGGTGCAGCCTGTTAACAACACTTCACCTTTGGCCGGGTGGGAACGCTGGTTGCCGATCATTACAGTCGGCTTTATCACCTTTTTTGTACTTTACAAAAGGTTTTTGTCGCCGCCGACCAAAACTGTTACGCGTGTCAGCCTGGGGGCGATTTTAGGTTTAGCCCTGCTGCTGGCAATTGTCTGGGTTTTCGCCCTGAGACAACTTTAGAAGAAGGACTTTGACAATCGTTACTAAACTGGAAGGCCTGGATTTAGGCAAAATTCATCTGGTGGGCATCGGCGGGGCCGGGCAGCATCCTTTAGCCGATATCCTGCTGGACCTGGGCTACAAGCTGAGCGGGTCGGATCTGAAACTCTCGAATACTACCGAGGCCCTGGCCCGGCGGGGTGTAGAGATTTACGAGGGCCACAAACCCGAGAACCTTAACAATGCAACACTGGTAGTTGCTACGGCAGCGGCAGGCGCTACTAACCCTGAACTGCAAGAAGCCCGGCGGCGCAATCTGCCGGTCCTGCAAAATGCTGAAATGGCCGCACTGATTCTGAACCGGAAGCGTTTGCTGGCAGTAGCCGGTACGCACGGCAAAACCACTACTACCGGCCTGGTGGCTTTTCTGCTTCAGAAAGCCGGTTTAGAACCCACTTTTTACATTGGTGGGGTATCTCACGACCTGGAAGTTGCCGGAAAAGCCGGGCAAGGCCTTTATGCGGTGGTAGAAGCTGATGAGTACGCTCGCCGCTTTCACCAGTACTGCCCGGAAGCGGCCGTAATCACTAATCTGGAAGCCGACCACCTGGATTACTACGGCACATTCGAGGCTTTGCAAGAAGCCTTCGCCCGCTTCATCGCTAATATCAGGGAAGGCGGCAAAATTTATCTCTGCGCCGACGATGCCGGGGCGTTAGCTTTGAAAGAGCAGGCCGGTGAGAAGCTCACAGCCGAGACTTACGGATTAGACGAGCAGGCTGGATGGAGCGCTACCGAGGTAAAACCAAACGCGCAGGGCGGACACGATTTTAACCTTAACAAGAACGGCCAGTTACAGGGCAAAGTCAGCCTGAGGCTTCCCGGTCTGCACAATGTAAGGAACGCTACCGGGGCGCTGGCAATGGTTATCGAAGCTGCCCCGCAGGTTGAACCGCAAAAGTTCTGTGACCTGGCAGGAAGCTATCGCGGAACCGCCCGGCGGTTTGAATTCAAGGGTGAGCGGCATGGTCTGACGGTAGTGGATGATTACGCTCATCATCCGACTGAGTTGAAAGCCACTCTGGCGGCAGCGAGGACGCGTTACGGGGAGCGGCGCCTGGTAGCCCTTTTCCAGCCGCATACCTACACTCGCACCAGGGCTTTGCTGGACGAGTTTGCCGGGGCTTTCGAGCAGGCCGATGTCGTGGCAATTATGGAAATTTTTCCGGCGCGTGAAACCGATACGCTCGGTGTCAGCAGCGCTGATATTCTTAACAAGATGCACCATCCGGGTAAGCTTCCGCAGACGCTTACTCACGCCAACGCCCTGGCAACTTTGCAGGCCATCCTTAAACCGGGTGATGTTCTGCTAACGCTGGGAGCGGGTGATGTCTGGAAGGTCGGGGAGCAGGTATTAAAGCAACAATGGTAGGCGCTAAGTACAGGGTTACGGAAGAAGATCGCGCGGCGCTGCAAGCGGCGCTGGGCGAGAAACTCAAGGAAAATGAACCGCTTGCAAAGCATACGTCCTTTCGCATCGGTGGTCCGGCTGACTTCTACCTGAAAGTGCAGGACGAAGAAGTTATGCTGACAGCCCTTAAAACTTGCCGGGAACGCCAAATCCCGGTACTGGTTCTGGGTAACGGCACTAACATTCTTATTTCTGACAAAGGCTGGCGCGGCCTGGTGATCGAGAACCGGCTTGATAACGTCACTCTGACGGAGTTAGGGGACGGCAGAGCGCTTTTGAAAGCCGGTTCCGGGGCGGTGCTGGGCGGAGTGGCCCGTAAAGTGGCCAAGGCTGGCTGGGCGGGGTTCGAGTTTGCTTCGACCATTCCGGGCAGTGTTGGCGGCGGCGTGGTGAACAACGCCGGGGCGCACGGTGGCGATTTCTCGCAGGTGATGACCAGGGTGGCGGTGGCTACCTCGTCCGGCGAATGCAAGATTCTACTGCCGGAAGAAATGGACCTGGCCTACCGCGATAGCCGCTGGCGCGAACAGGTCGGTATGAGCAAGGTTCCCATCGGTGAGCCTGGTAACGAACTGATCCTATGGGCCGAGTTTGAACTTCATCGAGGCGACCCGGTGGAGATCAAGAAGCACATTGACGAAATGACAGACTGGCGGCGCGCCAAGCAGCCCCAGGAGCCAAATGCAGGTAGCATCTTTAAGAATCCGCCTAAACCGCAGCCTGCCGCCGGTTTTCTAATCGAGCAGGCCGAATTAAAAGGCACTCAAATAGGTGGGGCGCAAATTTCGCCCAAACATGCCAACTTTATTGTCAATGTTGGTGGGGCCAAAGCGGCAGACGTAATGGACCTGATCAAGCTGGTAAAAAGCGAGGTCCAGGCCCAAAGCGGTGTCGAACTGGAACTGGAAGTCGAACTGCTGGGCGAATGGGATTAACAACAGGCATCTGGGCTGGCCGGCAGGTTCGCTCAGCTAAACGATAAATAGACCGGGAAAAAGGGTGTCCGAACAAGAGTCACAATCGAATAAGAAAAAACTGCGCGTAGGTTTAGTTTTTGGTGGTCGTTCCGCCGAGCATGAAGTATCGCTGGTTTCGGCCCGGGCGGTCCTGAATGCCCTCGACCCGGAGAAATATGATGTAACCCTGCTGGGTATTACCCGCGAAGGCCGCTGGCTGCCTTTAGGTGAAGTCAAAGGCCAGTTAGAAGCTGCTTCGACTGATCCCGCGGCCCTGATGTCGCCCTTCAACAGCGACCCGGCCAAAAGCGAGAGCGTCACCCGCACGGCTTTGCTGCCGGACCCTTCTTTGCGCGGTTTACCGGAGATTAACGCCGGGCAAGCCAGCACCGGTATGCACTTCGGCCAGCCTCTCGATGTAGTGTTGCCCATGCTGCACGGGCCTTATGGCGAAGATGGCACCATGCAGGGCCTGCTGGAACTGGCCAATATTCCTTACGTGGGCTGTGGAGTGCTACCCTCAGCGGTCGGTATGGATAAAGTGATGGCCCGCGAGGTATTCAAGCAGCATGGCCTGCCGGTGCTCGATTATTACATGGTGAAGCGCAAGGACTGGGAGCATTCGGAAGGAAACTCTCGCGCAGAACTACTCTCGAAAATCGAGGAGCAGATAGGCTACCCTTGCTTCATTAAACCGGTCAACATGGGCAGCAGCGTGGGCATTTCCAAAGTGCGCAACCGCGAAGAACTGGCGCCGGCCCTGGATAAAGCCTGCCGCTACGACCGCAAGATCATGATCGAGAAAGGCCTCAACCCGCGCGAGCTTGAAGTAGCGGTGCTGGGTAACGATGACCCGCAGGCTTCGGTAGTAGGCGAAATTCTGATCAGCCACAAGGCCGATTTCTACGATTACACCGCCAAGTACCAGGATGAAGAAGTGGGCTTCACCATCCCGGCGGATATTCCGGCCGAATTGAGTGACCGCTTACGGGCTATGGCGGTCCAGGCTTTCCTGGCCCTCGATTGCGCCGGGATGACCCGGGTAGATTTCTTTCAGGACCGGGATAGCGGGCAGGTTTATCTGAACGAGGTAAATACTATTCCGGGCTTTACCCCGGTCAGTATGTATCCGATGATGTGGGAAAAGAGCGGTTTACCCTACCGGGCGCTGCTCGACAGGCTAATTGAACTGGCGCTGGAGCGCCACGCTGATAAAAATCGTAACGAACTCAGGTAGAGCTCAGGAAAACTATGGCAGATCAACCAGGCTACCAGAATCGCAGAAATCGTCCCAGCCAGGAGCAGGACTCCTTCCGGCCTCACGAGCGTTACCCGCGCCTGAATGCGAACGCCGGGTCGGAAGATAGCCGAGCCTCTCGCCGTACTGCTGCACGCCGCCCGGCGGCCGGTTCTACCCGTTCGAGCGGTGCTCGCCCGCGTGTCCGGTTGGACAGTTCCTATGAAGTGCCGTCCATGAGTACCAGGCCGGAAAGACGCCGCACCAGGACTCGCGCCCGGAGCAACTCGAATTTTACTCCTGGCCGGGTACTGAGTGGCATTGGCATGGTTGCGTTCGCCATCCTGGGCTACTGGCTGCTAAATTCTTCTACCTTTTATGTCTCTAAAATTGAGCTTAAAGGTAATCATTATCTGAACTCCCAGGAAGTCATCAAGGCGACCGGGGTGGATAAGAGCAATGTCTTCACCCTGAATGAAGACGAAGTGACCGGCCAGCTTAAAAAGCTGCCTTACGTGCTTTCGGTTAAGGCTTCCAAAGGCCTGCCTGATAAGCTGAACGTTGAAGTTACCGAGCGTGTGCCGGCCTATAACTGGAAAATTGGCGGTATGTGCTATCTGGTAGATCGCGATGGGGTAGTGCTCGAAGCGGTCTTTGAGCAGGATCTTTCGCCGGATGCCCAGGCTTTCCCGGTAATTCAAAGCCTGGATGATCGTAAACTAAAGGTTGGTGACAAGGTGGATGCCACGGCGGTGCGTTCCTCCCAGGCCATCCAGACGCAACTGACTGACGCCGGGTTCAAACTGGCCGCCATTCAGTACGCGCCCGGTTCCGGCCTGATAGCGGTCAGCGCCCCTGAGTCGGGCAACTGGAAAGCTTTGCTGGGCAGCGATGCCGAGCTGGACAAAAAGATAGAGATTCTGAAGGGTTTGCTGGCTGATAAAAGCCTGAAATGGAGCCTGGCAGACCTGCGTTTCGTTAACAAACCGGCTATTTCGTAATATCCGGTTGCGCGGATGGTAGGAAGGGCCTACCTGTTACTATCAGGTTAGCTTAAGCTATAGCTTTAAGGGATACACGAATGGCAAGCAAGCAAGACAAGCTCATCGTCGGGTTGGATGTTGGCACCACGAAGTGTTGCGCTATTATTGGCGAAGTAACCCGCGACAGCCATATCAACATACTGGGTTTTGGTAGCAGCCCCACTACCGGCCTGCAAAAAGGGGTCGTGGTCAATATTGACCAGGCCAGTGCCTCTATCTCGGCTGCTATTGAAATGGCCGAGCGCCAGGCCGGTTTGAAAGTGGATAAAGTTTTTGTAGGCGTGACCGGCAGCCACGTTTCTTCGGTCAATAGCCGGGGAGTAGTGGCCGTGGCCAAATCTAATCGCGACATTACTTACGAAGATGTCGGCAGAGCCCTGGACTCAGCTCGTTCGGTCAGTATTCCATCCCAGCGCGAGGTGCTGCATGTTATCCCACGCACTTATGTAATTGATGGTCAGGACGGTGTACGCGACCCGGTGGGCATGAGCGGCTATCGCCTGGAAGTGGAAACTCATATCGTGACAGGTGCTATCAGCGCCCTCAATAACCTCTTTAAAGCGGTCCAGCGGACGGGAGTAGAGGTTGACGAACTGGTGCTGCAACCCCTGGCGGCCAGCGAAGCGGTCTTAAGCGACGCCGAGAAACGCCTGGGAGTATGCCTGATAGATATTGGCGCCGGTACGACCGATATTGCTATCTATATTGATGGCAGTATCTGGCATACCGCTGTTTTGCCGGTGGGCGGCAACCACATCACCAACGACCTTTCAATTGTGCTGCGGACCAGCCCTGGGGCAGCCGAACAGTTGAAAGTCAAGCACGGTGATGCTTCGGTTACCGGGCCCTACAAGGGCCTGTACGCCGATTATTACGGCAAAGGCCCGCTCAAGCACGATTTCCGCTCGCGGCTTAAAGCCGAGGCGGAAGGAACCGGTGAGGAGACTGCTGAAGGCGAAGAGCATCCTGACCAGATGCTCGAAGCGGAAAGTCTTGAACCCGGAAAGCCGCACCTGGTTTCGCGCAACCTCTTGAATGAAGTTATTCATGCCCGGGTGCGCCAGTTGTTTGATATGGTACAGGCCGAGATTAAGAAAAGTGGCTACGATGGCATGATCCCTGCCGGGTTGGTGGTAACAGGCGGTACTTCCACCCTTCAGGGTATTACCGATGCGGCCGGACACGTTCTTCGCATGCCGGTGCGAATCGGTGTGCCGCGAGGCCTGAGCGGCCTGGCGGATAGCCTGGGCGGTCCTGCTTACGCCTCAAGCGTAGGCCTGATGCTCTGGGGATTAAATAAACGGAACAACGCCGAACAGCTTCTGGAAGCCAACCGGCGTGGAGGCAAAAACAGCATGGCGGTTGGCCGCAAATTCGGCGGCTGGCTGCGCGAATTCTTACCGTAAAGCCTTAGACTGTAGCGCGGAAAAGTTAGCCCCGGTTAAACTGGAACCGGAAAACCTTTGGGGCGGGTAGTCGGTAATATCTACTATTGGTTTAGCGTTGGCGGCAATGAAGCGCCTGGATCGTAAATTCTTTCCGGGTCGCCGCTTGAAGGAGAGTTTCAGATGGCAAGTGGACGCGGGCAAGGCCCCAACTTCAATAATCAACAGCACAGTAACGAAATTGACAACTTCGCTCAGATTAAAGTCGTGGGCGTAGGCGGTGGCGGTTCCAACGCTGTTAACCGCATGATCCAGAGCGATCTGCGCGGAGTTGAGTACTACGTCGTTAATACCGATGCCCAGGCTTTACTCTACTCGGAAGCTCCGAATCGTATCCGCATCGGCGACAAAGTGACCAAAGGCCTCGGAGCGGGTGGCAACCCTATCATCGGGGCGAAGGCCGCTGAAGAGAGCAGTGAAGAGCTTTACGACGCCCTGCGCGGCGCCGACATGATCTTCATCACCTGCGGTATGGGTGGTGGCACCGGCACCGGCGCGGCCCCGATTATCGCCCAGATTTCCAAAGAAATCGGCGCTTTGACCGTTGGCGTGGTGACCCGGCCCTTCAGCTTTGAAGGCAGTCGCCGCCGGGGCGCCGCCGATGAAGGCATTCAGCGCTTTAAGGAAAACGTTGATACCCTCATTACCATCCCGAACGACCGCTTGTTGCAAGTGGCCGACAAAAAGACCTCGATGGTCGAAGCCTTCCGTATCGCGGACGATGTGCTACGGCAAGGTATCCAGGGTATCGCCGATTTGATTACCGTACCCGGTCTGATCAACCTGGACTTCGCGGACGTTAAGAGCATTATGAGTGATGCCGGTTCGGCCTTGATGGCGATTGGACGCGGTAGCGGCGATAATCGCTGTGTGGATGCCGCCCGGCAGGCCATTGAAAGCCCCTTACTGGAACTTTCCATCGAAGGCGCGCGCGGCGTGCTGTTCAACATTACCGGTGGCGAAGACCTCGGTATCCTGGAAGTTTACGAAGCGGCTGAGATTATTCAGCAGGCGGCTGACCCCGAAGCGAATATTATCGTTGGTGCCGTGATTGACCCGCGCCTGAACGGTGAAATTAAGCTGACGGTTATCGCTACCGGTTTCGACTCGGTTCGCAAGCCGAATGTCAAAGGTTCGGGCATCACAACCATGCCCACTATGCGCCCTTACGGCTACGGCAATGAGCAGCAGCGCGGTTATGCCCCGGAACGCGAGCGGAGCTATTCCCAGGAGCGCGACCGTGGTCATGACCGTGACCGCGAGAGAGAACGTCCTCAGCCTCAGGCCGAGCCGACTCCTCCTCCTCCGGTGCCTTATCGCCCGGCGGTTAATGACGACCTGGATATTCCGCCTTTCCTGCGCTATCGCCAGCGCGGCCAGTAAAGGTAGCGCTATCCTGACAGGCGGTTTAAACCAGACAATAAGCAGGGATATTCTGGCATAGCGCCGTATCCCCTGGCTTATTGTTACCTGAATTTGGCTGTCAGATAGGAGTTGAACAGTTTTGCCTGATTTAAATGGGACCTGGTTGCAAACATGCCTGAGGCGCGAAAATATTTTTGTCGTTAAGGCACAATCACTAGTAGTGGAAACAGGTTACTGTACCGGATAGATAAACCTGTTTCTAGATGGAATTTACCCGACTTACTTCTTCAGCCATTTTTTGGCTGCCGGTTAAGCAAGTCAAAACTCTCTTTTAACGCAAACCAGTTAGCGGCCCGTGAGGGCCGCATTATTTTTGCCTTTTTAACGATTGGCTACAAACGAGAAGAAATGCTGCTTGAACTCTTCCGGCTTTTCAATGTGAGGGGAGTGGCCGCTATCCGCCAGTACTACTTCGGCATATTCCCCGCCGTTGCTCTTATACTGGTCCAGCAAGTAGCGCATTTGCGACACCATTGGCTGAGGTGGGAAGACCTCATTACCCGGCCAGCCCGGTACAAAGCCCAGTTGTCCCAGGTAGCCCATGTCAAAGAAAGAACTATCCGATACAATCTGGTCGCTATCGCCACGTATCCACAGCACCGGCGGTTTAGGGTCAACATTGGCGAAGGCATCCTGGCGAAGATAGCCGGGCGAAAGGGTATTGTTGACGCCGCGAGTGCCGGGAGCGATATTCGGCCAGTTAGCGGAGGGCGTGAAATCCCCCGGCCAGTTATCCTCGCCGACTTTGGTCGAAAGCATGGCCTGCACGAAAAGATCCTCGGAACGAGTATCCACTTTAAAAGGCGGCTTGAAGTAAAAAGTATTCATTACATTGCGGGGTGAATTCGGCGACTCGTCTCCGGTATCTTTGTCCAGCATGCGCTGGCGGAAATCCGGGTTAACCGCCCCACCGCCGCATCCGGCAAAATCAGGGTAGTTAGGCTTGCCATCTGTATCATGAGTACCGCCGAAGCCAAAGGGTGAGCCGGGCGATTCCAGGGTCAGGGAGCGTATCGTTTCAGGGTGAGCAGTAGCATATTCGATACAAATGTTGCCGCCCAGCGACCAGCCCATCAGGTGGAATTTACCCAGTTCAAGGGCCTGCACAAAGCTGAAAAGATCGTCCGCAAAATCTTTAACGCCGCGTGTAGAGTTTACCGGCAGGGTTTCGCTGTTGCCATAGCCGCGCATATCGGGGGCGTAGACCTTATAACCCGCTTCGGATAGGGCAATGATCAGCTCCTCGAAAAACCAGCTACAACTGACGTTGCCGTGAACCAGCACTACCGGCATGTTAGCGGAGCCTCCCGCTTCCAGGTAGGCTACCTCCAGCCGGTCGGTTTTGATACGATTCTGGCTAATGCCGGGTAAGAGAGAAACTTCGTACATGCTCCAATCATCCTTTCTGAGACTTCAGTGGGTCAGAAATTAATTGCCAGGGCCGTACCCTGGCAGTTTTACCGTGCTTCTCATACTTCTAACCAAAGACTAGCCGCGTCGGAAGCCCCCTTCAGAGTGAATCACCTGCCCGGTAATCCACTGCGCGGCATCACTCGCCAGGAATGCTATCAGGCGCGCTACATCTCCAGGTTGGCCGATACGCCCCTGTGGAAAACGGGGTAATATTGCCTGCTTGATTTCTTCAGTCATCCAGCCCGTATCGGTCGGGCCGGGGTTTACCGCATTTACCGTAATGCCTTTTTCGGCTACGCCTGCCGCCAGCGATGTGGTAAAGGCTTCCACCGCTCCTTTGGTGGCAATATACGGTAGTTCGCCGGGCATTGGACCAAGGGCCTGCCCGGAGGTCAGGTTGATAATGCGTCCTTCCGGCCCTCCTTTGTAACGGCGAGCAAACTCTACGCTCAAAAGCATCCTGCCTCGCATGTTGATGGCATAATGGGCGTCAAGCAACTGAGCGTTGAGGGTCTGGTAATCGGCATCCACGGAATAGGTCGCATTGTTGACCAGGATGGCAGCTTTGCCTAATTCTTCCTCAACCCTGTCAATGATAATGGCTGCCGATTCCGGTTCGGCCTGGTTAACTTCAAAGCCCCGGCAGCGCACACCCAGCTTTTCTATAGCTGTTTTGAGCGCTTCCGGCCCGTCGGAGTCTACCCCCCAGGGCATTTCGGCATCATATGCATTTAAATAGGTGAAGAAAATATCAGCGCCTGCCTCGGCCAGAGCCTGGCAGGTTGCCGCGCCGATTCCAGCCCGGCGACTCGCTCCCGTTACAATGGCAATTCGGCCCAGCAAACTATACAGCGACATATCTTAATCTGGCTTTCCTGTCGCCCGCCCTCTAATTTACTCCTGATAGCAGCAGCCATTATAGCACGAGCGCTAATTGGTGAATATTTGATTGCGAACTGGTGAAGAAAAGATAAAGTGCTAAAAAAGATGGCTGTATTCTTGATCGGTTTAAGAATACAGCCACCTTTCTTTTGAAAGCTTATGAACTGGCTCCATAGTAACGCGTCTGGGCGAAGCGCCAGAAGCGGTTGGATAGGAATAATAGCCCTGCCGTTACCAGCAACATCCATCCGGCGCTCTGCCAGGTAATCCGGCTTAGCAGCCAGTCGGCGGGAGTGGCCGCGATAATACCGAACGGTATGACGTACAGCAGCACCGACCGCACCAGCCCGCCAAACATGGTCGGGTGGTAGCGGCCCAGTTCGGCCATGCTGAAAAAGAATTCCTGGGTATCCAGCCTGATGAACCAGATACAGGGGATAGTCATAATAAACCACATGGCATAACAGATAATCACGCTACAGGCTACGAAACCGGCGTAAAGCGGCCAGCGCCACCAGTCTATAGCCGTACCTGCATTGAGCGCCCCGATGATCACCAGGGCTGTACCGGGTACTGCCTGGGCCAGTTCACTGAAGGAAAGGTAGCGCGTGGTCAGCATAAACTGGCTGTTGACCGGCTTGAGCAAGAAGAAATCCAGTTCACCTTTCCGCACATACTCTGGAAACTGAAAGATGTTCCGCAGAAACATGGTGTAGGTCAGGGCGCTTACGATCTGGAAAGTGCCAACCAGCATCAGGTACTGGTAAAGCGTCCACCCGGCCAGGTTAGGCACCTGCGAGTAAATTGCTCCCACCAGCAAGAGCGGAAAGACCGGAAAACAGAAGATTACCAGGCAGCCCACCACGAAACTACCTCGCGCCTCCATCTCGCGCATCAGGCAAATGCGTATAAAAGAGAGATATAACTTTAAATAACGCCGCATTTCTTACTCCTTACCCTAGCCTTCAAATACTTCGTAGCGGTGGATCGCTTTGCGCCAGAGCCAGTTAAAAAATAGCCCTGCCAGGATTACCCAGACCAGTTGCACCGCAAAACCCTGCCAGATGTTGTAGCCGGGCGTCTCCAGAAAGATTCTGACCGGCATGTTGTAGATGTAAGCGAAAGGCAACCACTGTAACCACTCGCCTATCCCGCCTGGCATCAGGCTCAGTGGTAGAAAAGTTCCTCCTAACCATTGCGCGCCGATACTGTAGAGTACAAAGAATCCCTCTGGCTGGTTCTGCCAGACCGTTACCAGGCCCAGGGCGCCGGTCAAAAAGAAGCTCATCAGGTAAGCCAGCATGAAGGAGAGGATTACCAGTAACCAGGTCAGCGGGTTAGCCGGAACCCGGAAGTTATTTCCCATCGCCAGCGCTACTACCACAAAGACCGGCAGTGTAATAATAGTGCTCCAGGTGCGCCCTCCCACTTCGTACCAGAAAGTCTTGGCGGGATAAGACATGGGCCGTAATAATTGGGTAGCCATCCGGCCTTCCCTGATATCGTTGCTGAAGTTCCAGTGATATTGCGCGATACGCCAGCCTACGAAAGCCGCCACAATGTAATAGGTGGTGATGTACTGCATAATTTGCGGGTCGTTGTTCCTGTTAAAGACCACTCCCCACAGGTAAACCCCGATTAGCACTGGTATCATTACAAAGAGCACGTATATCAGTACGTTCCAGCGGTACTCCATGCGCTCCTGGAAACTGACCTTGAAGAGCGTCCAGTAGCGCCGTAAGAGTTTACCTGTGCGATAGCGAGGGGTTAAATTTAATCTATTTTCTTCCTGAATTAACACAACTTACTCCTTAAGCAATTCAGCACTGGGCCGTTACCACTTCATCCTGCTTTGCCCCATTCAGAGGCCGAAGAATCTCCTTGACGAGCCTTGTGGCCGAGATTCTTCGGCTGCGGCTTCAGGATGACATTTTGAAGAGTTCTGGCCTACTTGTGACAGTAATAAAGTCTACAGAACTCAAGCAGCCGCCACCTCGCCCTCTACCGCTTCCGCTACAGTTACTTCTTCGACCGGCTCATTCGTCTCGGTAAAGAGGTCATGGATGATGTTATCAAGTTGAGGCTCCTCAATCGAGAGATCGGCTACCGGGAACTTTTGCAGCAGGGCGGCTGACCTTTCGGCAATTGCGTCACGCGGCACCTGAATGCGCGCTACCCCGGCTTCGTTCTCAGTTACGCTACCCAGCATGCGCAGGTCGCCGGTGCTGACGGGCTTTGAGAAACTGACGACCAGCACTTTATAGGGGGCATAGCGTTCGGTGAGCCTTTCCAGGTTGCCCTCGTAGACCAGCCGCCCGTGGTTGATAATCAGGGTGCGTTGGGCCAGGGCTTCCACGTCTTCCATGTAATGGCTGGTCAACAGGATAGTCGCGCCGTTTTCCCGGTTGTAGTCTTTGATGAACTGGCGTATTTTCTTCTGCATGACCACGTCCAGGCCGATAGTCGGCTCATCCAGCAGCAATACTTTCGGCTGGTGCAGCAGGGCGGCCACCATCTCGCACTTCATACGTTCACCCAGGCTGAGCTTGCGGACTGCTGTATTGACAATCTTTTCCAGTTCCAGCACCTCAATGATCCGGTTCAAGCGCTGGCGGTAGAGCTGTTCGGGGATTTCGTAAATGTCGCGTTGCAGGTTAAAACTTTCAATGGCAGGTAAATCCCACCAGAGCTGATTGCGCTGCCCCATCACCAGGGCAATCTGGCGCAAAAAGTCGTGTTCGCGTTTCCAGGGTTCGTAACCCAGCACTCGCGCCTCCCCGCTGCTGGGATGCAACAGTCCGCTCAGCATTTTTAGAGTAGTAGTCTTGCCGGCGCCATTAGGGCCCAGGAAAGCCACTACTTCACCTTCCGCAATCTTGATATCCAGGTCATAGGCCGCTTTTTTCTCGGTATAAGTCCGGTTGAAAAGACCTATTAAGGAACCTTTAAACCCCTCCCTTTTGTTGTAGATCCGAAAAGACCGGGTAAGTTTGCTTGTTTCTATAACGTTATTCATTTCCTCAAATCCTTCCTCTGCCGACGACCGGGCAGGGCAACAAATGCGCGCAAATCATTAAGAGCGCTTATAAACACAGGTTAATTTTTATCAATCGATCAAGCTGAACTTATGCGGATCTCAGAGGTCCGGGCAATCTCTTCCAGGGCGCACTAATAACAGGCTGCTTTGTTGCTGCCAGCCTTTTTGTGCTTATGAAGAGTACGCCGTTGAGTTAATTTCTACTGAAGCGCTAAAATGAGTACGTCAGCTTGATTACGCTACCGGAGCAAGTTAACGCGTAAAGAAAGCCGCAAAGGCAATCTAGAATAGCGAAACAGTGCTTACCGGCCTGTTGTAAAGGGCAGGGAATCTCTAGTCCCGTATGCCCAGAGCGTAAAGTTTACAGTGCATGTAATCAAGCCACTCCTTATCGTGAGGTCAGGCGGGAAGGAAAACCCGTTTTTTGCCAGGTGCTTTCCGCCATAATTGCTTAGTTGGTTTTACTATATGAGTATAGCAAAGCCTGTGATAGCTGTCAATGGTAGAGAAGAGCCTTCGTCAAAGATAGGCCAAAAGTCTAATCAAAAAAGCTGGCCTCTTCAATCAGAGAGCCAGCCTTGATTACTTAATTTTAAGCTACTGAAACGCCTATTTCGAGGGTAGAAGATCCAGAATAGCCTGAGAAGCTACCTTAACCCCTACTTCCAGGCAGCCTTCATCTATGGCAAAGAGAGGGCTGTGATGCGGACGAACGGGGTCCCCTGCCCGCGCCGCGCCGATATTGATAAAGCAGCCCGGCACCTCTTCCATAAAGACCGACATGTCCTCACTGCCCATGCGCGGTACGGCTTCCTGCACATTATTTGCGCCGATTGCTCGCACAGCGCTTTCGCGTACCAGCGCCGCTATGTGGTTATCATTAATCACAGCCGGTAGACTCTCCGTAACTCTGAAAGAAGCTTCCGCCCGGAAGGCTCGCGCTAAATCGCTCGACATCGCGGCGATACGCTCCAGCAGATGGCGCCGCACTTCCGGCTCGAAGGTGCGCAGAGTTCCCATCATAAGCGCTTCCACCGGGATAATATTATCCTTTGTGCCGGAATGGATCGAGCCAAAAGTCAGGACAGCCGCGCTGGTGGGCGGCACTTCACGGCTCACCAGCGTCTGAAGGGCCACTACCAGTTCGCAGGACACCACTACCGGGTCAATCGTCAGGTGAGGGGTGGCGGCATGCCCGCCTTTGCCGCGCACCGTCAGGGAGAGGGTATCCACCGCCGCCATCAGCGGACCGGCTTTAATCTGGGCCACGCCGGTTGGATAAAGGCTGCCCAGGTGCAGGCCCAGCGTTACATCGGGCCGTCCTCCCGCTGGACCGTCCTCCTTAAAAAGACCGTCTTGCAGCATGGCTTTCGCCCCGCCGCCTACTTCCTCGCCAGGTTGAAATACAAAGACTACCCGGCCCGGCAATTCCTTTTTATGCTGGGCCAGGATGTCAGCCACCGTCAGAGCAATCGCGGTATGCCCGTCGTGGCCACAGGCGTGCATGACGCCCTCAACTTCGGAATGGAATGGCAACAATTCTGAGTCTTCCTGTAGCGGCAGAGCATCCATATCCGCCCGCCACATGACGGTACGCCCGGGTCTGCCACCTTCCAGGATACCCACTACTCCCGTCTGCCCTACTCCGGTTCGCACCTGTAACCCGGCCTTTTGCAGGCGGTCGGTTACAATCTGGGCGGTTCGCCCCTCCTTGAAAGAGAGTTCGGGATGCTGGTGGAAATCCCGGCGCAGCCTGATCAGGTCTTCCTGACGCCGGTTTACTTCCTGGTCCAGCTTAAGATTCAATTTGCCATTCTCACCCGGATTTTCAGTTGTCATCAGTTATATCCCTCGTATACTAGAAAAGATTATTGCAGTGGAAACAGGACCACATTTAAACCTGCTAATTTATAGTACTGGTCTTTTGAAGAAATAGCCCCAGAGGTTAGGTTGGGCTACATTTTGAATAACCGACACCAGTTCCCAGCCATCGGCGCCAAAAGAATCCAGGAACTGATTTAGATCATAAAATGAAGTTTCCTGGCCGTTT
>DATAKM010000049.1:0-81568 GCA_036261665.1 Chloroflexia bacterium | reverse complement strand
CACTCTTTGTAATAGAGTCCTCGGGCATACTCGTTCATAAACTCAGGGTTGGCGGGCTCGCCGGTTTCCCCCTCATCGTAGCGCCCTTTCAGGCCCCAGACATAAGCCCAGTGTGCCGAACCGGAGTGGTCGGTGCCAAAGAGGTCGTAGGCGGTGGGAACCCACTTGTTGATGTACTTCTGAATAATCCCTGTAGGAACCTTGCCCGCTTTGACAATCCGCATCAGGCCGTTATTGCCTGTGCCCAGGTGAAAACTTTCTTCCTTGAGCATGGGCCCCATTGAACGAGCCAGCGGGGCGAAACCGCTGTGCGCGAGCATGCCTAGCTGATACTTGCCATCCCGGTCAATGAACTGAGTGTAAGTGAATAAATCGAGCCAGTTTTCGGTATCGCCATTAAAGCTGCCCAGCAGGCGGTTTTTCTGGAAGGCCCGGCGTTCCAGCAGTTTCTGCGCTTCCAGCTTGCCGCTGTCGCCAAAGTAGGTCACCAGCAAATGGCTCATTTGCCAGCCGTGGCGCATCTCTTCGGTCATAATGCGAGCCAGGCTGGCGGCATCGTATTCGCTGGGCGCCGTGTTAAAGAGGAAGCGCTGCTGCTCGACCGAGGCGAACTCGGTGTCGCCCTGGTAGACGATATAGTTGAGCAGGGCATCCCGCATACGCTGGTCGGGAATCTGGGAAACGCGCTCCCACTTTTTGCGGCCTTTGAAAGCGCCAAATTCGATTTCATCCGTCTTTAACTGGCCGTATTTAATCTCGAATTTATAGTCCTTGATGTAAGGATGGTCTACTCCCATCTCCTTGCGCCAGTCGTTAAAGAGGCCAACCCAGTCATCAAAAGTGGTAATGCGCGCCATTTCTCTTACACTCCTTGGTGGTCGGTTGCCGGTTATCAGTTACCGGCAACTACTTACTGAAGAACTTTCTGACTACTCGGGGGTTACTTGCCGGTAAAATTGGCCATGCTCTTGCCGGTGTAAGCCGCCAGGCCCAGTTTGGCGTCATCGCTCTGGAAGAGTTGCTGCTGCAATTCGCGCTCGATAGCCAGGCCGGAGTTGAAGTCTACTTCAGCCCCGCTCTGCACGGAGCGTTTAATCAGGCCGACCGCTTTGGCGGCTTTATTGGGCGGGCAGAACTGGCGGGCGTAATCGAGTACCTGCTCCCAGTATTCTTCCGGGCTGCCTTCATAAATGTAGTTAATAATGTTCCATTCGAGGGCTTCTTCAAACGAGAAAGTCTTGCCTTCCACCATCAGTTCAATCGCTTTGTTCTTGGGCACCAGGCGAGCCAGGCGCTGCGTACCACCCGTGCCGGGAAGTACCCCCAGGCTGACTTCCGGCAGACCAATCCGCCCGCTATCCTTACGGGCAATTCTTATATCGCAGGCCATGGCTATTTCCATGCCGCCGCCGACCGTGTGACCGTTCAGGGCGGCAATTACCAGCTTGGGAGTCTGTTCCAGGCGGTTGAGAGTTTCATTGGCGTGCAGGCAGAAAAAGTACTTGAAGCGGGGAGTAACTCTTTGCAGCATGGCGATATCGGCTCCGGCCGAGAAAAACTTATCGCCTTTGCCCCGGATGACGATGACATGGACGCTATCATCCATTCTGGCCTTCAAAATAGCTTCATCCATCGCCCGGAACAGTTCGTAGGAGTAGGTATTGGCCGGGGCATTGTTCATTTCCAGGATTGCCAGACCATCTTCTACCCGGTATTCAACCAGCGAACCGGGGCCGTTCGGGTCGGTAGAAGCCGCATTGTTAGCATTCAGGGTATCAACAGTCATCGTAGATCACCTCCCGTGCAAATCAAGTTGCACCTTTTTAAGAAAATTAACCGGTGTAAAGTAAAGACGGGTTACAGGCCCATTCTCAAAACCAAGAATTTGAACGATTGGTAGAATTTTACCAAATATTTACCTGGCTGTCAACAGGGTTTTGAACAGCCAGTATAATTTAGATCAGCTTAAATCAGCGCTGCAACCGAACTCTGTCCGAATTGTCGCATTCTAGGGAGAATAGTTTACATAATTAGTAGTTTTCTGCCCTGTAAACTTATAACTCAACAAGAGGTTACTGCTGTTATAAAATTGAACGATCAGTAGAAAATGCTATTAAAGAGATAGAAGCTGTTCAGCTTAATCTACTGCTAGCGGAAGGTAATGGTTCTACCTTGAAACTTGGCCTGGGCCCTGGTGTAAGCCACTCCATCAATTTTGTAGCCTTCCGGGTTTAACAGGGTTATAAGCCCGCCCTCGTTAGAAAACCGGGCACCATCACCTGATAGGGTAATCCGCGCAGTCTTACCGGGCTCTACGGTTAAGTCTGGCAGACTTTCTACACGTTTGTTCTTATCCGCCAGTTTCCAGCCATCCAGATTAACCTCTTTGTTGGAGAGATTGAGCAGCGTGACAGTCTCATGGCCGGGGTCCGGGCCAATCGGATTCACCAGGGCGGCTACAATTACCAGGTCAGGCTCTGCTGCCTCGCTGTCTTTCCATTTTGGCACAGGCACGGCCCGAGGTACTTTTTGCAGGCAGTTGCCATGCCTGTCGTCGGTATGAAAACTCTGAGATTGAAAAGCAAAGAAGAGGGCCACCCAGCGGTTCTCCGCCGCAAAGTGGAAGATCAGCCCGCCATCCTGCCAGACGCCGTTCTGAGAACGGTATGCCGGGTGATCGTCTCCCTGGTTCATATGAATATCATGCAATCCAGCCAGGATAGGCTGATCAAAGTATTGTGGGCCAGGGTGGTGAGGGCTATCCTGCCACTTCTTGCCGTAGGCGTAAAGAACCGCTCCGCGCTGGTGGATCGCAAGCTGAATATAGTTATCAATCTGGTGGTAGAGGCTATTGGCCGGTAAAGGGGCGTCCTGCGGGACTACGCGCATCTGATTGTAATCGAACAGGTTGCCTCGAATGTAATCCAGGGCAAGACCACCCGGCAGGTTTGCTATGCCGGTAAAGCCCCATTCTACCCCTTCACCATTATTCTCCAGCAGTTCGGTAACAGGGTGAACGAAATTATCCACCACTAGAAACCGCAGATCCGGTTTCCCCAGGTTGGATTTGGTATTGATGGTTATCCGGTACTCCTGATTATTATCGGTTACGCGGATTTGATAATGATCGTTTGTATCGTGCCCGTACTTGCCTTCCAGCACTCTGCACTTGAGCAGATAGTACCGCCCCTTCGGTGCGGAATAGCGTCTTTGTAGAAAATGACGATTGCGATGTTTGTGCCGCACTGTCTGCCCTTTCCTATGCGAATAGCTTTTTACGGAAGAAAGCTGCTGCTATTTCAGTCTCATCTATATTAGCAAAAGTATTTAAACGCTCCAAACTAAAATCAGCTTTTTCCGAGAGGGATTGCAACGAGTACTTCTGAAGTGATACCGAACTCAATCTTTTTCCCCAGATATACTATTTTCCAGTTCTCAGGAGTCAGGTAATCGGATAAGGCGATAGGTCGACAACCTCCCAGCAGGATTGGTTTTAATTTCCATATTCTGAGCCAGGTGTTTGAAATGAAACGTGAAAGGGTAGTATTACCAAAAGTAAGGCTCGTAACACAAAGAAGCCCATCCGGCCTTAATACCCGGTGAGCCTCTGCTAAATATTTCTCTGTAGTTTTAAAGGGTAGCAAATCAAAAACGTAGTTGGAGACAAACCGGTCCATGGAGTTATCTAAAGCGGAAAGTCCGGGCACGTCGGTATTTACCAGTTCTACCGAAGCTCGGTTTGACCAGGGTTTCAGTCTTTCCCTGGTTAGCTTGACCATGTTAGGGCTGATATCTATTCCTGCATAACGGGTATCAGGCGTCAAATAGTCTTGGAATAGTTTTCTGGCAAAAAGACCGGTACCGCAACCTAACTCGAAAATGTCCCTGGCATCTTTAAAGTTTGCATGTTTTATAAGCTCGGTAGTGGCCGATTCTTCATAAAACCGCTGGGCATCCTGGAGTTTACCAAACCTGTCGTAAAATCGCCGAACTTTCTCGGGAGAGACTTCTCTACTCATCGAACCTGTCCCTTTTACAAACCGGTGCTGGCCGGTTGTTTTACACTCACAAAAAACCTGAAAGATCCTGCCAATCATACTCTTGTTTTTTAAGGTTGAAGGCTAGCAAAGCCCGTAAATTCTATCGTTATAAGATGTAACTGGCATAAAATATGATATGAGTATATCGAAGTTAGGAATAACGACAGTGAGCTTTTCTTCTCACTGCTATTGTTAGGATAGAGCAAACCTGGCAGAACATTGACGATATAGATAATGATGAACTTATTCAGAAATATACTGGCTTTTATTTTATCACAGCTACTTTTTACGTTACTACCAGAGTTCTTTATTGAGTTTTGATTATTGAAAGGGTAATAATAAAATGGAAAGACCTGTTCGACCGGTACGACTTTCTGCTGCCATTTTCAACCGTGCATCTAAACGATTAGCTCGCTTGCTCGGAAGTGTCCTGGTAATTAGCCTTCTTATGTTGGGTCTGGCGGCCTGCGGAAACTCCACTACTACCGGATCGCAATCCGGTTCGACTTCCGCCACTACCGCCGCCGCTACCGGCGGCGCTACCACGGCTGCCACTACTACTGTTGCGGACACCTCTTCAGCGGCCAGTCCGAGTGCTGTTGCCAGCACTGTAGCGGGAGCGGCTGCCACGCCGGAAGCGATGGTTAGCACCACAACTCCCAATTCTACGGCAACTTCTTCCAGTAATTCGACCACTTCTTCCAGTAATACAACCGGCCCCGCTCCTAGCGGGAATCTGGAAACCGATGTCAAAAGCGTGGTGGATACCGTTAAATCGGCGGTGGTGCTGATCGCCGTAAGTACACCCCAGGCCCAGGGAGTAGGAACCGGTTCGATCCTTACGCCTGACGGTTACATCGTGACTAACTTCCATGTAGTAGCCGCCGATAACGCCAGCGTAGCGCCTCAGACCAAAATTCAGGTAGTTATGACCGACGGGAAAAAATACCCGGCTACCGTCTCCGGAACCGACCGTAGTAACGACCTGGCGGTAATCAAAATTGACGCCACCGGTCTGCCGACTATTAAGCTGGGCAGTTCGGGCAACCTGAGTGTCGGCCAGTGGGTTGTCGCTGTAGGTAATGCCCTGGCTCTACCGGGTGGACCCACCGTTACCGCCGGTATCGTCAGCGCGCTTGGCCGCAGTATTCAAGAGCCTGCCCCTGCCAGCGCCTATTTAACCAGCCTGATCCAGACCAGCGCCGCGATTAACCCTGGAAACAGCGGCGGGCCGCTTTTGAACCTCAACGGCGAGATTGTGGGCATCAATACGGCTGCTCCGGTTGATCCGCAATCGCAGAGCGCGGCCCAGGGGATTGGTTTTGCCATTTCTATTGACCAGGCCAAACCGATTATCCAGACTCTGGAGAAGGGTCAGTCCATCTACCCGCCTTACCTCGGAATTCTGCCGGAAACCCTGACACCCGGCCTGGCTACTCAATTCAACTTGCCTACTAATAGCGGTATTCTCATCCGGCAGGTCGGACCGGGCACCCCGGCGGCCCAGGCAGGCTGGAAGGCCGGCGACACCCTGACCGAACTGGACGGCACCCAGATTACCAGCCTGCAAGATTTGCAGGGAGTCTTAAACAAGCATAAGCCGGGCGACAGCGTTTCTTTCACGGTGGTAACACCCCAGGGACAGAACCAGAAAGGTAACATCACTTTTGGCCAGCCCCCTTCGCAGTAATAGCTCTCAGCTCAGTTAATCTTCCGCAAAGGTAGTCCTCACTTCCAATTTTAAGGGTGAGGGCTACTTTTTAATTTGCCTCCCGTGGTTTATCAGGGTATAACGAAAGCTATAAAGAGAGCTATAAAAAAAGCTATATATTATATTAACCTATACAGCGAGCCGAAACTATGGTGTAATAATCGCATAACCAGCAACAAAATCCGCCAGCAATTTAAAGCCAGGTTTTTAAAGCTATAAGGGAGAGCTATAAGGAGAACGGCAATGGAGAGTTCTACAGCAAAGAGGCAGCGTTTTTCGATAGATTTAGGCGGGGCGGGCAAAGACGGTCTCCTGGCGGATGCCAGGGCGGCAGAAGAGGCCGGCTTTGAAACGGTCTGGGCCCCGGAACTTTACCGCAGCGCTTTTGTGCCGCTCGCTGCGGCGGCGGTCCAGACTTCGCGCCTTCAACTCGGCACCGGCATAGTCCTGGCCTTTACTCGCAGCCCTCTGATTACGGCCTTAAGCGCCCTGGACCTCGATGAGCTGAGCGAAGGCCGCTTTGTGCTGGGGCTTGGTACGGGAGTGAAAAGGCTGAATGAGGCCTGGCACAATGTGGCTAATTACGGCCAGCCGGCGCCCCACATGCGCGAAACGGTTGAGGCAGTCCGCTTACTGATGTCAAAAGTCCATACCGGCGAACCGATCAGCTACAAAGGCGAATACTTTAACCTTGAAATCAAAGGCTTTCAGCGTCCTTTTAAACCTTACCGCCCGCACATTCCCATCTTTATGGCCGGTATCCAGGAGAAAATGGTTGAAACTGCCGGGCAGGTGGCGGATGGACTGCTGGGTCACCCGATCTGTTCCCCGCTCTGGATCAAGCAAGTCATTTTGCCTAACCTTGAAAGCGGCCTGAAGAAATCGGGCCGGGAGCGCTCCGCCTTTACTTACTCGGCGGGCGTAACTGTCTCGATTGCTGCCAGCGATGCGCCTGAGGCAATCGCCGAAGCCCGGCGGGCCGCTCGCTCAACCATCGCTTTTTACGGCACGGTTAAAACCTATGACCCCATCTGGGAGTTGCACGGCTACCAGTCCCAGATAGCGCAAATCAGACGGGCTTTTGTGAAAGGCGATTTCCCGGCCATGCTCGATGCCGTGACCGACGAAATGGTGGAAGTCTTCACGATTGCCGGGACGGTGGACTATGTGCGGCGGCGGTTGGCGGAACTAAACGAACTTTGCGATGTGATGTGGGTAGGCGGCCCGGTCTATTACCTGCCGCTTGAGCAAATCGCCGAATATCGTAAGCGGGTTGTTGAACTGGTAGGAGCGATTAACCGGGGATGAACAGCCACTATAATGCGATAGCGCGGCGTATCCTGCGGGTCAGCGCGGGCGTGCAACCGGGCGAAAGAGTGACCATCCTGGGAAGGGCGGATAGCCTAGACTTTTGTGAAGCGCTCGAACTGGAATGCCGCCGCTTGCAGGCCCTGCCTTTTATTGTGGTAGGCAGCGATGCCGCGCTCCTGGCGGCCCTGACCGACCCTGAAATCTCAGATGAAGCCCTGGCCGCGGCCAGTCCTCAACTGCTGGCGGCCCTGGCAGCTTCCGACCTGGTTATAACCACCTACTTTGAAAGAGCCACGCCCCACCTCTTCAGCGGGATTGCCCCGTCCCGCTTGCATGCCCACCGGCGCAGCGAAGAGGCCCCCAGCGATATTATCTTTGACGGCAAACGGCGCTGGATCGGCACGGAGGTTCCCACACCCGGCCATGCCGATATGCTCGGCTGTGATTGGCCGGTCTTCCACCAGCTTTTCTGGGAGGCTATGGCGGTGGACTATGCCGAAGTTGGCGATATTGCTCGCCTGCTCTCCCGCCGCCTGCAAAATTGCCGTACCTTACGATTAAAGGATGCTGCGGGACGCACCGATTTATGGTTATCCTCAGGGGTAGGCGGGCGGCCCGTGGAACGCGATGACGGCATCATCGGCCCGGACGACCTGGCGGAGGGCGCTCTCTATCTGAACCTGCCTTCGGGTGAGGTTTGTTTTGCCCCGCCTGAACAGAGCGTCAGCGGGCAGGCCTACGTTGAGACGGCTTACTGGCAGGGCCAGCCTGTGCGCGGGCTTGTCCTGAATTTTGCGGACGGGCGGGTTCAGGCCCAGAGCGCGGAAGAGGGCTTTGAGCTTTTCAACCGGGTGCTCGCAAACGCCGGGGGCGACGCTTTTCAAATCGGGGAGTTCGGCATTGGCCTTAACCCGGCGGTCAATAGAGTGACCGGCTTTACCCTGCTGGATGAAAAGATTATCGGCACCTGCCATATAGCCCTGGGCGAAAACCGGGCCCTGGGCGGGATCAACAATAGCGCCCTGCACTGGGACCTGGTAGTGCAAGATGCTATCCTGGAAGCGGACGGCGAGGTGCTCCTGGCGGGCGGAAAGTTCTTTCTCTAAGCCTTAAAATGCGCGTTAGCCGTTTGACAAACTACGCCGGTCATGTTAAAGTTTAGCTACTAAAAGTAGGTAGCTTATAAATAGTAAATCTTATAATACTATCAGAACTTAACATAAGGAATATAAAGTGAAAAACTCAGTTAAAGTACAAAGAGAGATTAAACGGGTCTGGACGGTAAAACCGCAGCAGGAAAGCCCCATTCATAAAGTCGGGCTGGTGCTGGAACCGGGCAACTGGGCGGAATTCGACCCGTTTTTAATGATGGCCGAAGACTGGTTTCAGGCCGGGGTCTTTGATTTTCACCCTCATCGCGGCATCGAAACGGTCACGTACGTGATTGAAGGTTCCCTCGAACATTATGATAACAACTTCGGTAGCGGCAGGATCGAAACCGGCGACGCGCAGTGGATGACGGCAGGACGAGGGGTTATTCACAAGGAGACTCCGCCGGTAGGGCAGGAAGTACACACCCTGCAACTGTGGGTCAATCTCAAGAGCGCCGAGAAAATGGCCGAGCCGCGCTACCAGGATTTGAGGCTTTCCGAGTTACCGGTACGCCAGGAAGAAGGCGCGACTATTCGGATTTTCTCCGGTACCTCCGGTGATGTTACCTCCGCGACTAAAAATCATGTGCCGGTAACCATGCTGGAAGTCACCCTGGAGCCGGGCGCTAAAGTCACCCAGGAACTGCCGGGCAGCTACAACGGTTTTATTTACGTGCTGGAAGGCCAGGGTACTTTTGGGCAAAATAAAATTGAGGCCGCTAAAAATCAGGTTCTATTGCTCGGCGCGGCTGAAGATGCGGAAAACAGTGAGATCAGCGTAGAAGCCGGGGAAAAACTGCGCTTTCTGCTCTTTGCCGGTGAGCCGGTCAGGGAACGGGTTGTGGCCTACGGTCCTTTCGTGATGAATTCGGAAGAGCAGATTATGCAAGCCTTTGCCGACTATCGCGCCGGTAAGTTTGCCAGCAAAAACGCCTGAGACTGCCAGCGGCGCACCGGGAAAGAAGCGCTGCCAGAATCATTATAAATAGTTCCGGTCGTAAAGGATGGGAGCGCCTTAAAAAATTCTTTTCAGGGGCGCTCCCAAAAACTTTATTCCGGCAGGTTCTTTTGGACTGCAAGCTTGCCAGGATTTAATAAAGAGGGAGTAACCGGGTAATGTTAGCCAACTTTAAATTCAGTATCGCCTTTCAAAGCAATAAAACCCCTCAGGAATATCAGGCCCTCGCTGACCTGGTTGACCGCTACCCCTTTGATGTCGTGAGCGTCTACAACGATCTGCTCTTCCAGCCCGCCCTCGGTCCGCTTATGCTTATGGCGCCTCGTCTGCGCCATGCCGAGCTAGGACCGGCCGCCCTGAATCCTTACACGGTACACCCCCTCGAAATCGCCGGGCAGGCTGCTCTACTGGATATGGTGACGCAGGGGCGCTCTTACCTGGGCCTGGTGCGAGGTAGCTGGCTGGATAAGCTCGGTCTGGAGCCTGCTCGTTCCTACCAGACCTTGCGAGAAGCCACGCTGCTGGTTAAACATCTGCTGGCCCGCGACCCGGCTCCTTTTGAAGGCCAGATTTTCAAGCTGGCGGAAAATGCTACCCTGAACTACCAGCCCTTGCGGGCCGATATTCCTATCATGATCGGTACCTGGGGCAAACAAACCGCCCGCATGGCCGGAGAACTGGCCTCGGAG
Source organism: Chloroflexia bacterium (assembly GCA_036261665.1). Lineage (GTDB taxonomy): Bacteria > Chloroflexota > Chloroflexia > Chloroheliales > Chloroheliaceae > 54-19. The sequence continues at coordinate 71,708 of DATAKM010000049.1, read as the reverse complement.
ATCAAAATCGGCGGTTCCGCTAACCCGGCCATGGTCAAGTATCTGCGCCCGGTGATTGACGCCGGAAGTCTTGCTGCCGGAAGGCCCGCCGGTTCGGTCGGGATTTGCCTGGGAGCGGTGACGGTAGTGGACCGCGACCGGGAGGCGGCCCGCGCCCTTGTCCGTAAAGAAGCCGCGTTATATTTGCCGGTAGTGGCCGCTCTTGACCCTACCCTGGAAGACCCGGAGTGGCTGGAACGCATCAAGGCCGCCGGGGAACGTGAAGATTACGACTACATCAGCCGCCAGATTTCAGATGAGATGCTGGAGCGCTTCGCCATCGTAGGCAATCCCCAGGATATCATCCGGCAGGTTGAGCGCATGCTCGAAGCGGGTGCCAGCCGAGTGGAATTTGGCACTCCCCACGGCCTCAAGTCTGAAGATGGCATCCGGTTGCTGGGAGAAGAAGTTATACCTTATTTCAAAAGTTGATGCTACCTGGAATATGCCTGCGGGTGGCTCTGTAACAATAAGAAGAAAATAAATGAGTGATATAGACGATAGCTTTAGCCTCTACGATTTGAAGGTACGGATTGAAGAGATCAAAGGCCAGTGTACCTGCAATCACCGGATAGGGCAGTATTTCGAGTTAAAAGGGGGCAAACTGAGTTTGCCGGAGGGGCAAAGTTTTTGCCTCTACGCCCTACAGGCCGCCATTCCCTTATTACCGGCCAAGCAACGCCCGTTACACCCTCATGACTGGATGGAGACGGACACCAGGGTAGTCTGTCCCGACCCGCTATGCGGGGTTGTGATGGCGATAGAGCGGAGCGGGCAGAGGGTCTTGCGTCACGCCGATGTCAGCGCCGTTCCTTTAACCCCTCAAGAACCCACCGAATCAGACTAACTTTTAGAACAGTTTGTTTTAGGCGAGCTTGCCGGTTTAAAGCCTCTACTACCCCTGAAACGGCAGGGGTATTTTTTATGCATCTTTCAAGCCATGAAAGAATATTTTTTGTTACATTGACTCTGCTTTCTGATTGGGGTATAAGGGTAACGACATTTGTGAGACCAGTAGGTGATAATCAGTTGGTACGGTACAATTCTGTTCAAATTACAAATTTTCTTAAAGCCTGTTCAGGCAATAAAACTCATCCGCGTCTCTCCCTGCTCATTTGCTCCAGCAGAATTTGAGGAATTCAGTGAGTAAGAAAACTATTTTAATTATTGAAGACGATGAGAACATTCGCGAAGGTATAATGGATCTGCTGGAAGAAGAAGGCTTTAAGGTTCTTCAGGCTGAAAACGGCCAGGCCGGCTTACAATTAGTCCACCAGCATAAACCTGATTTAATCCTGTGCGATGTGATGATGCCCGTCATGGACGGGTTTGCGGTGCTAAAGGCCTTACGTGAGAATAAAAGTACGGCGGCTATCCCCCTCATTTTCCTGACCGCTCGCTCGGAGCGTACCGACTTACGCACCGGCATGAACCTGGGAGCGGATGATTACCTGACGAAGCCTGTTACCCGCGAAGAGCTGCTTACCGCGCTCAGCACTCGCTTTGAGCGCCTGCACACCGTTACTCAGCATGTCTCCTCCGAGTTACAGGCTATTGAGAAACGCTATAACTACCTGGTTCACTACGATAACAACACTCGTTTACCGAACCATTCGCTACTGACGCAGCGTCTCCAGCAGGCCATCACAAATTCAAGGAAAGATGGCTACGAAGCGGGTCTGCTTTTTCTGGAACTGGCTCGTTTTGATAGTATCAATTATAGCCTGGGCTACACCATTGGAAACCAGTTGCTAAAGTTGGTGGCTGCCAGGCTTCAAACCCTCGTTCCCGGTAGTGACATGGTTGCCCACATTCAGGCTGACCGCTTTGCTATCCTGGTTAATCAGATAACCGACCCTTTACAACTGGAACAGTTAGCCCAGAAGGTGATTGATACTCTATCGCAGCCCTTCACCGTTTACGGGCACGAACTGGTAGTAGTACCTTCCGTGGGGATTGCTCTTTCCTCCTCGGCCAATTCGGCTGAAACAATGCTACAACACGCCGGTTCAGCCCTGACCTACCTCAGAAAAGTGGATAGCCAGCAGTTTTCGTCCTACCAGCCTGAAATGGATGTGCGTTCGCAGGATCAATTATTACTCGAAGCTGCTCTTCACCAGGCCATCGTCAAGCAAGAATTTGAGCTTTATTACCAGCCTCAAATTGAACTGGCAAGCGGCCGGCTGGTTGGCGCGGAAGCCCTGGTGCGCTGGCATAACTCTGAACGCGGCACCATTTCACCGCTCGATTTTATACCCCTGGCCGAAGAAGCCGGGCTGGTCGCCCCTATCGGCCAGTGGGTGCTGGAAACGGCCTGCCAGCAGGTCCGCGATTGGCAAAAGAAGAACCTGGGAAACCTGCGAATAGCGGTTAACCTGTCGAGTTTGCAGTTTAACCAGGGCAACCTGGGCGAACAGATTATGCAGATATTGAGCGAAACCGGGTTAGAACCGCAATACCTGGAACTGGAATTGACTGAGAGCGTAATCGCTCAGAATATCGAAGCGATTGGCCAGACTTTACAACAGTTACAGCAAAAACGTATTCAAATCTCGATAGACGATTTTGGCACGGGTTATTCTTCGCTAAGCTACCTTAAAAACTTACCCTGTAACATTCTCAAAATTGACCGCTCGTTTGTCATGAATATCAATAACGATACGGAGTACGCCGCTATTACCGTTGCTATTATTCAGATGGCCCATAACCTTAATTTAAAGGTGATAGCCGAGGGCGTGGAGACTGAGGGCGAACACCGCTTCCTGCTGGAACAGGGCTGTGATATTGCCCAGGGCTATCTTTATAGCAAACCGCTACCCGCTTCCGAATTTGAAAAGTTACTGGCCGAGCAGAAAAAGTGGCTACTCAGTTAATCGGCGTCATTTCGGACACCCACGGCCTGTTGCGACCTGAAGCAGAGGCGGCCCTGGCCGGTTCTCAGCTTATCATCCATGCCGGAGACATCGGCAAGCCGCAAATACTGGAGCAGTTGCAAAAAATTGGCCCTGTAATAGCGGTGCGAGGCAACAACGATAAGGGCGCCTGGGCGGAAGCCTTACCGCACACCGCAGAAGTCGCCGTAGAAGCTTGCCGGATTCTGGTTATCCACGACCTGAAGGAACTAAAAGGCGAATATTCCGGCTATCAAGTAATAATCAGCGGCCACTCTCACAAACCAGCCCTGCGGCGGCAGGATGGCGTTATGTTGCTTAATCCTGGCGGAGCAGGGCCGCGCCGGTTTAAATTACCGCTGGGAGTAGCCTTACTGGAAATCAACCGGAGCGAAGTTAGCGCCCGGCTGATTGAATTATCGGTATAACCTCTTCTAAATGAAATTTCTGCGAGATTATATTTTCAAAATAAACAGCGCCGCGCATTATCACACACGCGGCGCTGTTTGTGATTGCAAAATTTTAGAAGAAATCAGGCATGAACGAAGCGGGCTGGCCGGGACGGTAAAAGGCCGCCTGGGCCGCCTGTAACTGGCGTTCATCGCGCACTTCCAGCAGGTCCAGTTCCGCCAGTTGCACAGGGCTAAGGTAGCCCGCATACATCTGCGCCAACTGGCGGATATCGCAGGCCAGTCCGGTTTCGCTCCCCTCCGGCAGCACTTGGACCGAAGCTTTTCCGCCTTCCACCTCTACCTGTACCGCCTGGTTATTCCACTCTAACAGGCTGTCCCTGAGCGCCAGCTTGAAAGCGCCCTTTGCTTCAGGATGCCAGGGGCGTTCTTCCAGGGCGCGCGGCACATCTAAAATCCGCAGCATGTACCCGGCGACGATTTTCTCTTCCACCTCGCGCGGGTCGTCCAGCAGGGCCTGTACCTCCTGCGAGGCGGGAGCAAGCCAGCGCACCTTTACGGCCTGCGAGTCGTGGTTCGCCATAAAAGCCAGGATTTCGTAACGCGCTTCTTTGGTCAGCCAGGCCTGGTCGCGCACAATCATGGTGCGGCCATGGTCCTCTTCTGACTTGAAAGAATAGATCAGGTAGGCCTGGGCTACTCCCTGCTCATCGTACCACAGGTACGGCTTTAAAATGCGCCCTTCGTTCACCTGGAAGACCGGGCGCTGCCACCAGTGTTCCTCGCGCACAAAGCGGCCAAACTGCCCGCGGCTGAACTTTTCGTAAATAGCGTCAAAGTCTTTCCACCGGTCTGAGTTTACTTTCTTCCAGGTTCCTTTAGCTTTCGGCTTGAACTTTTGCAGAGCCGCTATTTTTACTTCTACCGACTTAAAGGTACTGACCTGCTCGTAGCCGAAGCGTTTGTAGAAAGGAAAATAAAAAGGATAAAGCGCCGATACATTCGTGCCCGCTTCTCGCAACTCGCTTAAAGTAGCTTTAAAGAGTTGCTTAACCCCACCCTGGCGGCGATATTCCGGGGGTGTAGCTACTCCTGCCACCCCTGCCACCTTAACGGTACCATCACCCAGCCACAGACGATTATGCATCAAAAAGAGGATCGCCTGTATCTCGCCCTGGTCGTTAAAAAGGGCCCGGGTGTCCTTTAGATTGGGCTTTATATGCAACTCCAGCCAATCTTTAGTTTCCTGCGGACTGCTTACAAAAGCATCACCATCTATCGAGCTATAATATTCGGCTTCATCAAGAGTAACAGGACGGACTTGCAAAAGTTTTTCCTTTCATTATTCACCAATTGGTTAGCTAGTTATATTATATTGAAGTTGCGAAAAGAGTCAAGCGAAATTAAGGGCCTCTTTCCTGCCGGCTTTTTAGGCAGTAGCTATGGAACGAGTAGGTAAAAAGGCATCAGGCGGAAAGAAAGCTTCGATAAGTTTCTTTTTTTGTTACGAATGCTTCTTGTACACTTAATCGTTACTTTATACAGGCTTATCAGTAGCGTAATGTCGGTAGTGTATAATGTAATTATTATTCTTATGTTTTAAGGGATAGAACCATTAATTAAGAAACTCGGGTAATTATGTCCAATACAGTTTTAGTTATTGAAGATGAAAAATCTATTCGGGATTTATTGGTTTCGATATTTGAAGATGAAGAATTCAGGGTGGTAGCCGCCGGTACGGCTGAGGAAGCAATAGGAATATTATCTTCCCTGGTAGTGGATATAATTACTCTTGATTTATCTTTACCGGGTATGAACGGAAACGAATTTTTAGTCAGGCTTGGTGAGATCATACCGGATGCTAAAGTAGTTGTTATTTCAGCTACCCCCGACAAGCTAAAAGCCACTAAACAGGTATTTGAGGTTATAGCAAAACCCTTTGATATTGACCGGTTGTTAGAAGTCATTCGTAAGTGGGAAAGTAAGTACCAGTCACACTAAAATTCACCCTGAAATGAAAAAGCTGCTCTGGCAAGAGAGCAGCTTTTTTCATTCTTAAGAACCAGCTTAATGACCCAGTTTGGTAGGCTCAATTGTTTTAGCGGTGGTCGGCCTCGGCGTGGACGAGGGCGTTTTAGTGCTGGTTCTATCATCGTGGCTTTCCGTTGTTACAGGTGGCGTTGAGACACTCGGTTTAGGTGCAGGCGAAGGCGTAGCGGTACTCTTATCCCGCGAGTCGTCCTCGGTTGTGGAGGGCGGCGGAGCTTTGGTTGGTGGAACCGGCGCAGGCGCGGAAGTGTTAACCGGGACAGCGGTAGTGGCTGCGGCAGGTTGAGTGGTGGGCGGATTGGGCGTCCCCGTAGTCGCTGTAGCAGGCACGGCAGTAGTTACCGGCTTAACTGTAGTGCGGACCGGGGGTAGCGTGGTCTTTACCGGGCGCGGTTGTACCGGGGCAGGCGGGGCAGGCCGGGCGGTAGTGGGCCTGGGCGTGGCAGACGGCGTCACTACAGCCGTAGCGGTATTAACCGCTGTAGCAGTATTGTCGGGCTGCGGACTATTGGTTGGAATGGGTTGTAAAGTATCTGTTGGCTCCGGTTTAAGGGTTGCTTCCACGGTTGGTTCCGGTAAAAGTTTCTGGGTATTCGCGGTAGGCGGCACGGTGGCGAGCGCCGGAGTAGGCGTGGCGGCAGGCGATTCAGGCAGCGCCAGGGTAGTCAGTAAGAGGCCGCTGGCGACGATCAAAAGCAGGGCCAGCGCCACAAAGGCTTGACCCATGCGAGGAAAGAGGCGCTCAAACCAGCTCTGGCGGTTAGGCCGGCGCACCTTGCCGGAGGCACCAGCAGCCAGCAGGGTTGGCCCGCTCAGGGGTGCATTTTCAAGCGCCCCCGTAACCGGTCCGGCCTGTAACTGGTCCAGCAAAAGTACCGCAAGCTCAGAACGTTTGCGTGATGGCAGACTGTAGGCGGGCAGCGTTCTGGCTGCTCCCACCACTTCTAACATCCGAGCCAGTTCCGGCGGTTCTTCAGGTAAAGCGGATAGTACTGAAGAAATACTATCTCCTTTTTCCAGTAATCCCACCGAGCTACTGAAAATTTCTTCTAATTGGGTTTCGTTACTCATCTGCTCTGTTTGCTCACTTTGAGTCTGCTTATCTTCTGAAATCTGAGCTATATTTGTTTCCAGAATCAACCGGAGAGGGTTGATCCAGGAGGGCACGCAGGTTGCGCACCGCCCGGTATTGCAGGCTTTTAATTGATGCCAGGCTTTTATCTAACGCTGAAGCTACTTGTTCTAATTCCAAACCATCAATAAAACGCAGAATAAAAACGGTTCGCTGCTCCTCAGGTAGCCGGGCTACCGCTGATTGTAGTTCATCCCGGTCGGCCATTTGTTGGGCCAGTTCCCCACCATCGGCGGCGCCCCAATCGCTGGATGGAATGACGGGAGGGCCGCTTTCCCAGTCTATCTCATCTAAAGAGACAGCCCGGTAGCGACTATGCCTGCGAAAGTGGTCTACCAGGAGGTTATGCGCGATACGAAAAACCCAGGCTTTGAAAGGCACCTCGCGTTGTTCGTAATTGCCAATTTTCTCAATTATCCGGGTAAAAGTTTCGCTTACAATATCTTCTGCCAGGTGATGGTCGCCGCTATGATAGTAGGCATAGTTATAAAGCCTGTCGGCAAATTGTTGCAACAATAGTTCGACGGCCCGGGCTTCCCGCTTCTTTAGACTGGTTACAAGTTCAGCGTCGCTTGCAATCATTAAGTTTTTTTAGAATTGAGAGTAGCGTTACATGGCTCTTAGATTTAGTCACATTTTACCATTAACCTGCAACTCTGTTCCTTTCACATCCCTTAACGCCAGAAGGGGCTAAAAGTAGCGCTGGATTTAACGAGTTTTTGAATCAAAATCAAAAATCAAAATAAAAAAGGGACGGTCTAAAAACCGTCCCTTTTCTAAAGTTAATTTATGGGGTGGCTGTGACTACTTCTGGCGGGCCAGGGCGTAATCCGCGATTTGCAGCAGGCGAGTACGGGCCTCTGACTCTGGAATATCCACCAGCAATTCTTTGGCGCGCTCGATAAAATCTCTGGCTTCGGCGAAAGCCAGGTCGAAAGCGCCGCTGTTGCGAATTAAGTCAACCGCCCGTTGAATCTCCTCATCGCTGGCATTTCTGCGCTCGATCAGGCCTTTGACAAAATCGGCATCTTCGCTGCTGGCCTTTTCGAAGAAATACATGGTCGGCAGGGTTACGATACCCTGGCGTAAATCGCCCCCGGTCGCTTTGCCGGTGACTTCCGCCGGATAAAAATCAATGATATCGTCAATAACCTGGAAGCCCATGCCCAGGAGGTGGCCGAAGCGGCGTAATTTAGCGACAACTTCCTCATCGGAATCGCCCATAATCGCGCCCAGTTCGCAGGCTGTCGCGAAGAGTACGGCTGTCTTGCAGTAAATTCGCTTGTAATACTCCTCGCGGGACTGGTTCCACTTATGGGTGGCAAAGATCTGAGTTAGCTCCCCGTCACAAATAGTGGCAAGGCACTCGGCGAAGATTTTGACCACTTGCGGATTTCCCGGCCGGGTAATCAGGATAGCGGACTGCGCGAAGAGGTAGTCTCCCACCAGGATAACCGTCCCGCCGCTGAGGCTGGAATTGAGGGTAGCCGCCCCGCGCCGCAAGAGCGCTTCATCTATAGTATCGTCATGCACCAGGCTGGCCGTATGCAGCATTTCAACCGCCGCCGCTACCTGGTACAACTTTTGTAATTCGAGCTGCTCGTTCTTTCCGGATAATCGCGCAGCCAACAAAGCCAGTTGCGGACGGAGACGTTTACCGCCGGCAGCAATAATAGCCTTCAGCAGGCTGTTGAGCATCGGGAAATTAAGGTTTGCCGCCTCCTGCAACATTTCATCTACTTTTTCCAGCTCAGCCTGCAACGAACTGTCGGTCAAAGCAGAGGTGGCATTCCGGTCGGCTTTTTCTAGAGTTTGTACAGAATTCATTTTCCCACCATTTCTAGGTTAATTACCTTTAGCTCAGTTTCGGTTCTTCACCCGGTTCAATGTCTTCCAATCCCAACTCGTCCAGATCATTACCGCCGCTATCAGAATTCTCGGTAAAATCAGACATATCAGAGAACTTGGTAGGATGCGCCAGGCGACTGGCACTGCCAAAGTCAACCGCACCACCCCGCACCATCATATCCAGTAAAGTATCGCCAAACTGGAATAAACGTCGCAAAACTTCCATGCGTTCAAGATAAAAATGGGCAATATCGGCTGACTGGACATCAGCTTTCTCGCTGAGATGTTCGAGCTTTTCGACACTGTGGTTCAACGAATCCATTATTTGCTGCGATTCTTTGCGCTCTCGCTCCTGCAAGATTCCGCTGATCGCTTTCCAGATATCTATTTCCGCCTCGTAATAGTTTTTACGGTCGGCCCACTTGTAAATCTGTCGCACTAAGCCCCAGCGTTCCAGGGCCCGGATATTAATGGATACATTGCCCTTACTGCTATCGAGGCGCTCTACCATGTTATCAAGAGTTAGCGGTTCGGGACTCAGAAAGAGGACGGCGTAAAGCTGACCCATCAAGCGGTTGAACCCGAAGAAAGCAGCTACACGACCAAGATTATTGATAAATTCCTTGGTTACTTCTTCCAATTGAGTTTCTGGAGGCAATTCCTCTGTGGAACTCTCGCGGCGCTTGTCGCGGTACAATCTGCTGTCTAGCATAATTACCCTTCCTTCGACCCCATTTTGCCAACCCGTTTACCCTGATAGCAATATAGCAGATAAGTGCTGATACATAGTTTTTAACGTTCAAAAAATTCTAAACGTTCTAATCGTTATTCTAGCACTTTGTGAAATCTCTGTCAATATATCCGGCTCTCTTAAAGATATACGTTTCGTATTGAAACGTATAACAGATTTAATTTTTTTATTAAAGAAATTTTATTACCTTCTTGACTTTTAACATTAATGTTTTATAATAAAAATTATATTATAGCGCAATGCGCTTATTCCATTGGCATTACAGGGATAGGTTGAGAAGAGAGTCTAAAAAGTAAATTCAGGACTTTCCAGGCCTCAACCAGCGTTACTACAACCTAAATTTTAGTTCTTGAATTACGCGATTTCACGGCTGTTTAACACCTTTTAAAGGGGCATGGGAATGAAAAACCGAATAGAATTTTCCTCCAGGAGAGTAACCCTCTTTTTGACGCTTCTCCTGGCAGTACTTACCGTACTTAATATCGGGGTAATTATTGCTGAATATCTCTTCGGATTCTATAACGATAACATCATCAGCATGTTTTACTCCGATGAGAAGGTAAACTTCCCTTACGCGTTCAAAATTTTCACCCTGTTGTGCAGCGCGGTCATTCTGCTTGGCATTGCTATGCTCAAGAAAACCAACCAGGATCGTTTCGCTTTACACTGGAAAATCCTCTCCTGGGTCTTTTTTTACCTGGCAATTGATGAGGCGACCTACCTGCATCAGCGAACCAGCCATTTCTTGCGAGAAAGACTGACTCTGGGCGGAGCTTTTACCCTTTCCTGGGTAGTGCTGTACGCTCCGCTGGTGGTTTTGTTCATCATCTTCTTCTTCAAGTTCTTTTTCCACCTGCCTTCCCGCACACGCTTCTACTTCTTCCTGGCCGGGCTGTGTTACGGGGGTGGCGCTTATGGGTTGGAGTTCGTAAAGTCCTATGCGCTGACTAAAATGGATCAGGAGTCGCTGAATTACTCCATGATCTGCATTATTTCCGACACCGGGGAAATGCTGGGGTTGGTCCTTTTTGTCTCTGTGCTGCTCTACTATTTCAGCACCATCGCCGGTAAAGTAACTTTATCCGTGCTATCCGGCAGGACAGTTGAGGCGACAGCGCCGGGAGCTTTTATACCGCAGCCTGTGGAGTCGGAAAAGCATCTTGTTTAGCAGTTTTGTGGCAAAAGAAAACCGGCAGACCCCTGCCGGTTTTTTATCTTTTGTGCCTCTTTTCTGCATCTTTACATCAGGAGTTTAAGGCTCTGGCTAACCCCTGCGCTACTTCCAGGCTGACGCGGTGCTGCGCTTCGCCGGTCAATCCGGCCACGTGCGGAGTTAGCAAGACATTCAGGTCAGGCCGGTTGAGCGGGTCCGCGCGGTCAGGAGGTTCTTGCTCGCGCACATCGAGCGCAACGCCCCCGAGCTTTCCCTGCTGGAGCAATTCCAGTAGAGCGCTTTCCTCTACCAGCCCGCCCCGCGCGCTATTGATCACAAAAGCGCCCTGCGGTAACAGTTCCAGGCGGCTTTTGTTGAGCAAATAGTGCGTCTCATCCGTCAACGGCACGTGCAGGCTGACAAAATTACTGCGTTCGAGTAAGTCTTCCAGTTTATCGAACAGAGTTACCTGAGTTCCCCATTCGGCCAGGATCGAGGGCGGCAGGTAGGGATCAAAAGTGGCAAGGGTCATTTCGAAACTGAGGGCCCGCCGGGCCACTCTGCGCGCAATATCCCCAAAACCGATTAATCCGAGGGTCTTGCCTGCCAGTTCCTCACCGCCAAAAAGAGTGCGTTTCCACTCGCCTTTCGCTACCGATAGGGAGGCCGGCACGAAACGACGCGCCAGCGCGAGCATTGCCCCGGTAGTCCATTCGGCTACCGCAGTAGCGTTTGCTCCTACAGGTACCACCAGCTTGATATTGCGCTCTTTGAGAACAGGCTGCGCGATATTATCCAGGCCTACGCCCAGGCGCCCCACCACCATTAACTGCGGGGCCGCCTCGACCAGTTCCAGGTTAACCTGGGTCTGATTACGCACAATCAACCCCTGGCACCCGGCGACCGCCGAAAGCAACCCGGCCCGGTCTTTGAATAGCTCAGGCTGGTAAACCAGGTGAAGGCCGGGCTGGCCGCGCAAGAGCGCCAGCCCGACTTCGTCCATAAACTCGCTTACAAGGATCGTGAAGGCCATAGCTTATTTGAACTTCGACAATAAAGGCTGGCCCTTGTCTACCATTGCCTTGACGGCATCCTGGGGAGAGGTCTTCTTGCTCAAGACATTGGCAACCTGCACCTGGATCACGTCTGACGATAGCTGGTTATAGGCCGGAGTGACCGGGCGAGGTTTCGCGGTGCTGAGAACGTCATTCAAGAAGCCGAAGTAGGGGTACTTGGCCAGTAACTCCGCGTCCTTGTAGGCTTCCTTGTTTCCCGGCGGCAGGCCGGTACCGAGGGCGCGGGCCTTCGAACCTTCCGGCCCTGTCAGATATTTGACGATCTCCCAGGCGGCGTCCTGGTTCTTGCTGAAATTGGAAATAGCCATATACCAGTTACCCAGGCAGCCTGAGGCCTTTTGCCCTTCAGCATGGACCATAGGCTTGATACCCACCTTGCCGGCTACTTTGGAGGTGTTAGCCTGGGTCAGGGCGTAACCGTCGGCCCAGTCGCGCATGAAGACGGCGTTACCTTCGTTGAAAACGTTGCGGATATCGGGCGATTTCCAGCCTGTGACTTTGTCAGGTGAAATCTTGCGGGTGTAAATATTGTCGAACCACCACTGCAAGGCTTTCACTCCGTTGTCGCCTTTATTAACCGTTACTTCAGCCGTTTTGGGGTCCCAGAACTCGCCGCCGTAGCCCCATAGAATTTCCAGCCAGTTCGCGCTGAGGCCTTCATTCTGGAAAGCGCCAAAGATAAAGCCGTAGAGGCCATCCTTTTGCAGCTTGGCTGCCGCCTGTTCCAGGTCGGCGTAGGTTTCCGGCGGTTTTACGCCTGCCGCGTCCAGGATGTCTTTGCGGTAGTAGAGCATGCCTACATTGATATACCAGGGCAAGCCGTAGAGTTTATCCTTGTAGGTAGCGCCCTGAATAGTTCCTTCATAGAACTGATCTTTCAGGTCAGGGGTGACATATTTATCGAGGGGTAACAGCCAGCCTGCCGAGCCAAACTCGGGCACCCAGGGAATATCGGAAGCCAGTACGTCAATCGAGGGGTCTTTGGCCGCGAAGACGGTTGTGTACTTATTCTTGTTTTCCGTGCTATCCTGCGGCAATTCCTGGTAGTCAATCGTAATGCCGGTATTCTTACTGTTATAGTCCGCAATAATCTTCTTGATCGTGCCAGTAGGGTCGCGCGGGGAAGCTACCACTACCTTACCGCTGGCTTTAGTCGCGCTGGCGCCACCGGCAGCGGCGGTGGTGGCACTGCCGCCCGCTGCGGTAGTAGCGGCGGAAGCGGCGGTAGTGGCTGCCGCGCCTCCCGAAGCCGCCGTGGTCGCTGCCGGGGCCGTGGTGGCCGTATTATCACCGCAGGCTGTCAATAAGGCTGCCCCTCCTACGCCTATACCCAGCAAGCGCAGGGCTTCACGGCGGGATAAACGGTTTAACCTGGCCTGTCGATGCTCGGTTCTCTCCTCTTTAGGGTCCATAAAGGAAACCTCCTCGTCTCACAATATTAGCTTTCGGATTTGCGCCCTCCCAGTACCTTGAGGTACAGCAGGGCAATTAGCATAATGTAGCCAAAGGTGATCATTGCCTGGGCCGAGCCCTGGCCGAAGTTCAGGCTCTCGAACAGGGTTTTGTAGGTGTAGATATTGAGCGACTCGGTGCTCGTGCCTGGGCCACCACCTGTCAGGACGTAGACCAGATCGAAAACGCGGGCCGCATCAATCGTACGGAAAAGTAGTGCTACCAGGATAGTTCCGCGCAAGGCGGGTAGAGTAATGCTCAGAAAACTTTGATAGGGTGCGGCACCGTCTACTTTGGCGGCTTCATACAGTTCGTGAGGGATGACCTGCATACCTGCCAGTAGAATCAGGGCTACGAAGGGGGTCGCTTTCCAGACTTCCGCGCCGATCAGGGACCAGAAAGCCAGGTTCTCATCGGTGGTCCAGCTCAGGTTATCTTTCAGGATACCCAGGCTGCGCAGGATGCTGTTCAATACTCCATACTCATTGTTGTAAATGAGGCCCCACATGCGAGCGCTGACGACAGTAGTTAGCGCCCAGGGTATCAGGATAATGGCACGTACCATCGCCCGCCCGGCAAAAGCCCGGTTCATGACGGTGGCGAAAAGCATCCCCAGCACAAACTCTATCCCTACCGAAATCAGAGCAAAAAGCGTGGTAAACCGAAAAGCGTCCCAGATCCGGCCTTCGCTGAAGATAGCGGTATAATTATCGATCCCGATAAAGGGTTGGCCCAACTGCGGGAAGCGTAAGTCCATATCGTGCAAGCTGAACCAGAAGGCCACGCCGATTGGATAGAAGGCGATTACGGCGATAATCAGCAGGGCGGGCAGCACCATCAGGTAAGCCATTCGAGTACGCGGCGCCATATAGAACCGGGAGCGTTTACGCTCGAAATTTACTCCGGCTGCATCCAGTGTCGCCGTTTCCAAAGAATTTCCCTGTTGCATCTCTCAACCTCACTTGCGCTACAGAATAAACTTCTTTAAATAATTCTGGCTAAAAAGCAGGCCCCGCTGCACTTTTTCAACCGTTCCTTCCCAGACGGGATCTTCGTGCTCAATATTGATAGCTTTGACCCTGGAAACCAGGTCGAGTTCGTAAAGTGTATCTATCAGGTGCGACCAATCAACCTGTCCCAGTCCTGGCAGGCGATAACGCCACCAACCCTCTCCAAAAATACCGCTTTCGGCCAGTTTATCCGGCAGAATCTCGGTATCTTTGGCCTGGACCAGCATAACGCGCGGCGCGAACTTGCGCAGGGCGGCCAGGTAGTCAATCCCCAGCCATTTCAGGTGCGAGGGGTCGAAATTTAGACTCAGCCGCTCGCCGTGCGGGTCAAGCCGCTCGAAAAGCTCTGCCCAGATTTCGGGCGAGTAGGCTATATTCAGCCCGCCGGGCCACTCGTACATCATCGGGCAGTTCTCGATGGCGATTTTGATGTTGTACTCTGCCGCGAACTGCAACAGTTCGGGCCAGACCTGGACGGCCAGTTCGATATTTTCGTTGACCGGCCTGGAGGGGTCGCGCCCGATGAAGGTGCTGACCAGCGGTATATCGAGGGCCGCCGCCGCTCGAATCATCGACCGCAAACGGTTCTGGCTCGCTTCACGCTTTTCCCGGTTGCCGTGCAGGTGAAATCCGCCCCACATAATATCGGTAACTTCCAGGCCGCTGTTTGTAATCAATTCTTTAATGCGGGCCGCTTCGTCCCGGTTGCTTGCTACTTTCTCCAGGTCCACTTTAACGGTATTAGGCCCGGCGTGCAGTTCAAAGGCGCCAAAACCATTCTCAGCCGCCCAGTTAAACTGTTCTTCAAGGCTCAGTTGCGGCAGGCAGGCGTTTACAAAACCGATTTTGAGCAACTTTAGTCTCCCAGATTTTCCAAATGTCTAAAAGCCGTTTCAAACCTGCAAAGTTTTTGCCAGCTTAACTACCTGGCCGGTTTCAATAGACTCAAGCGCGGCCAGCGATAGCTCCAGGGCCTTCCGGCCTTCCGCGCCACCTGCCAGGGGCGCTCCACCCTGTACAATCGCTCTGGCCAGGGCGGTTATCTCGTCCTGCCAGAAATCTCGTTCGATGTTTTCGGCCTGGACCTGAACCTGTGAACCTTCCTCCACCGAGTAAAGGGTGAGACTTTTACGAATGTCGCCTATCACTATGCCCAGCGGCCCTACCAGTCTGTCGGCTGAGAAGGTTACGCTCAGTCCCCTCGGCAAGCCCCAACTGGTGCTGAGCTGTCCGGTCGAGCCGTTGGCGTAGCGCACCAGGACCCCGGCGGTATCGACCGCCAGTTCGCTAAGATGAGCTACTTCGGGCTTGCCCTGGGCGAAAGTTGAGCCGTAACCTGTCACGGAGAGCGGCTCGCTCTGGAAAAGCAAGCTCCAGAGATCGAAGTGATGACACCAGTAATCCACCAGGGGGCCGCCGTTAATATTTTTATGGTGCATGACAATTTTGGGCCGGATACCCATAAAATTCTCGGCGCTGTAGAAAAGGGGTTGTCCCAGCTTGCCCTGCGTTACCCAGTTTTGTAACTGCCGGACTGCCGGGCTGTAGCGCAGCATAAAACCGACTGCCAGCAATACCCCCTGCCTCTCGGCGGCGCTGATAACGCTATCGGCCTGTTCCAGGGTCAGGGCCAGGGGTTTTTCGATCAGGACATGCGCGCCGTGTTCAATCGCGACCAGCCCGACTGTGGTATGGAAGGCCGTCGGCACACACACCGAAACCACGTCTGGCCGGGCGCTCGCAATGGCCTCTTGATAGTCGCTGAAGAGCGTACTATCGCTCAAGCGGAATAAATCCCTGGCGGCTTCGAGCCTGGCAGGCGCGTCATCTACCAGGCCAACCAGTTCCCCTTCTATCTCGCCATTCGTCCTGGCTCTCAATTCTCGCCAGGCCAGGGCGTGCCGCAAACCCATATCTCCGGCGCCTACAACTACCACTCTCAATTTTCTTGAAGTTGTCACCACTGAATTCTCCTGAAAAGCTTTTCTGGCGTTACTAAAAGTGCTACTAAAAAGCTTCGGCACAGTTAACCTTTGATTGCTCCACTTGTCAGGCCGGAAATAATGCGGCGCTGGAAGAAAATGACCAGCAGCACCAGCGGAACCGTGACGATAACCGCCCCGGCGCTGATATCCCCCCAGGGCACCGAAAATTCGCTCAACCCGGCAAAACTCTGAATGGCGACCGGCGCGGTTTTGTTGGTGCTCATAAAGGTGCGCGCAAACAGAAATTCGTTCCAGGCGTTGATAAAAATCAGGATGGCGGCGGTCGCCACCCCCGGTGTTGCCAGCGGCATAATCACGTTCCAGAAAGCCCTGAAAGGTGTAGCGCCGTCTACTTCGGCGGCCTCTTCCAGTTCCGCCGGTAAGTCTTTAAAGAAAGCAGCCAGCAGCCAGACGGTCAGCGGTAAATTAAACGTGATATAGGGCAGCCAGAGCGCCGGTAACTGGTTGGTCAGGTGCAGGTCGGTGAAAAAGAGGTAGAGCGGCGCGATAATGGCGATGCCGGGAAACATCGAAACTGCCAGCACCAGTCCCAGCAAGAAGTTACGGCCTCTGAATTGCACCCGGCCCAGCGAATAACCGGCAAAGACGCCGATGATCAGGCAGGCAATGGTGGCCCCGGTAGCGGCCAGAAAACTGTTCCAGATGTTGACGCCAAAAGCCTGCCCGTTAAAAACATTGATGTAATTTTCGAAAGAGATTGGGATTGGCAGCAAGTCGGGGTCGCGCTTGTAAAGATTTTGCGGCTGCTTGAGCGAAGTAAACAACAGCCAGGCGAAGGGCGATAGACAGAAAAACACTATCAGCAAAACCAGCAGGACAAAGGCCCACTGCCTGGTGGTTTTCCTTAAACTGAAAGGCTGGCGGTATTTGCCCGCGCCTGATGTGCTAACAGCCATAACTCTCTCCTCCGCCGAACTGCCAGGCAGTCACGGCAATTTTAATGCTGTTCAGAGAAGACCCGTTCGTAAAGAACCAGGGCCGCTCCTCCGACAATACCGATGTCTTCGCCCAGGCTGGAACGCCGCAGCAGGGTGCTGCCTTCCGGTGTGCCCGAGGAAGCCGCCATGACGCTCTGAACCTGCTCCAGCAGCGGCAGGCGGGCATCCAGCAGCGGCCCGGCCAGCACCAGCGTTTCCGGGTTGAGCACTTTGGCCAGCGCTCCCACCACCATGCCCAGGTAGAGACCGGCCTGGTAGACCAGGGCGGTGGCCGCGCCGTCTCCGGCCTGGACTGCTTCCATGAGCGCTTCCAGGTTAACTCCGCCTGTTTTCTGAGCCAGGTAGGGTGAAGCGCCCTTAAGGGCCAGTTCCTCAGCGTGCCGCACCAGTCCGCTCTCGCTGGCCACCGTTTCGAGGCAGCCTCGCGCTCCGCAGTAGCATGGCAAGCCGTCTGGGACCACCATGACATGGCCGATTTCCCCGGCGGCGCCCGCGCTGCCCCGGTAAGGGCGGCCTTCCGTCACAATGCCGGCCCCGATTCCGGCCCCCACGTAAACCAGCGTCAGGTTAGAAACCTGCTCCTCGTAACGGCTGAAAAGGTACTCGGCCAGGGCCATAGTCCGGGCGTTGTTATCTACCTGAACCGGTAAATTAAGCCGTTGTTCCAGTTCCGCTCGAATTGGAATATCGCGCCAGTGCAGGCTGAGGGCGCTCAGGTTGATGCCCTGTTCATGCTGCACTAACCCGACCGCGCCTACGCCCACGCCTATCACAAGCTCAGAAGGTAAGCCGCTTTCGGCCAGTAAGCGGCGGGCCGCCACCGCAATTTCATCCAGGGCCTTAGAAGCATCCTCTGAAGGTGGCCCTAACCGGGTTCGCGCCCGGATCTGGCCTTTAAGGTCTACCAGGCCGACCCTTATAGCCCGTGGTGCGATATGCACGCCGATGGCAATCGCCGAGTCGGCGTTGAGATCGAGCAGGGTAGAGCGCCTGCCGGCCCGCACGGACTCTTCCTCATTTTCCTGTTCTCCGGCCTCGATCAAGCGGCCTTCCTCGAGTAACTGGCCGGTCAGGATAGTCAGGGCCGCCGGGCTTAATTTCGTCAGGCGACTGAGTGCCAGGCGCGAGATTGGCCCCTGGCGCAGTATCAGCCTGAGCAAGAGCGCCCGGTTGTAGTTCTTACCGGCCCGGTGAGTACGCCCAAGAGCATCATGATCGGCCTCCGGCAACCCGGCGTTCAAATTCTTGCGGTAAATAGAAGACGAAGTAGCTTGATGCCCATTCTGGCGGGTTATATTGTTTGATGGATTTGCCACGCTGCGCGCTCCTTATCCAGTCAGACCTCTGATTACAAACGGTCAACTGCCAGACCGGTCAAATTAGCCCAGGCCTCCATGCCTTCCAGGACTTCAAGACCCCCGTAAGCCATTACCAGATGGTGCTCGTATCCGCCGTAGATAACCCGGTCTAACAAATTTGGGGCGCCGCAGGCGGGCAGCACTTCCGCCGTATTCCCCTGGAACAGCAGAGGCGAGTCAAGCGCTTCGCCTTGCGCC
This sequence comes from Chloroflexia bacterium, assembly GCA_036261665.1. Lineage (GTDB taxonomy): Bacteria > Chloroflexota > Chloroflexia > Chloroheliales > Chloroheliaceae > 54-19. Next base: position 53,397 of record DATAKM010000049.1, on the reverse strand, counting down.
AGCAATAAGCGGTATTTTCCCTGGCTGTAGCTCAAACGGGCCAGCACTACCGGGCCGGGTTTCAGAGGGAAAAGGGCTGTAACGGCCATCTTGCGATTGGCATGTACTCCCGCTCGCCGCTCCGCCGGATTAGCTGCCAGCGAAAAGGCGGCGTTGCCACAGTGCCACAGTACGATTGAATCGCGCTGGCGGTCCATCGAAACCAGGTCGGCCAGGAAGGGCGGTTGGCCGCTAAAATGTTGCAAAGCCAGCATGGTAACCGCTCCATGCACATCGGCTTCGCAGGCTGCCAGGATGCCGTTCTCGGCCAGGGCGGCCAGCACTCCACAGGCAGCGCTGGCGTGTTCGACAAAGAATTCCGGCCAGCACTTGACCGCCAGGGCATCAAGCCCATCGCGCTCGGCCAGCGCGCTCAAAGCGCGGTAGCTTCCGGCAGCGTTACAGATTTCGCCTTCATTCAGTTCATCCAGGCCGTGCAGGTGCCGTCCGAGCCATTCGCGCACCTCGCCAACCCTCCCCGCTTCCACTTCCTGGGCGGCAGCCCCAAAAACCTGGTTCAGGTTGTAGGTTTGAAGCTGCGGTCCAACTTCTTTCCAGAGTTTTAACTCGTCAAAGCCGCTGGGATAAAAACCGGGCGGGCGAGTGCCTATCAGACCTATCCTGGTCTGCCGCATCTGCCTGGCCAGGCTGAGAGCGCCTACCTGGGCGCTCAGGCTTTTCAGCAAACCTGCTTCGCCCGGCGAGCCGTAGATATATTGAAACTTCTTACCGGCCGAAGTCAGGGTATAAGCGGCCAGGTTAACCCCGCACAAAGAATTAAGGCGTAACCGCCCGCCCTGTTCAGGTTCGGGAACCGCCCACAAGACCAGCGGAACAGTCACCCCGTCAGCCTCATCTATGAAGGCAGTTAGCATCGAAGCATCGCTGAAGGTGGCCGAAAGAATAACCAGCAAATCGGCCCCGCCTTCGCGCAGCTTTAGACGCGCCGTGCGGGCCGCCTCAATATCGGTTACCACTTCTTGCACCTGTACCAGTTCCGTGCCGGGTAGTTCAGCCAGCGCTGCCCCTGCCTGCGCGTAGATCTTGCGGGCCTCTTCCATATCAAACTGCACCCGGCCAAATCCGACCAATCCAATCCTGACTTTGCTTTTTGCCATATGAAGCGATTCCCTCTTGTTAAGTTAGCCTGCTCTTCGTCTACTTCCAACCCTAGCTGTTAAAAAGTGGAAATTCATCCGGACGCACCGGCTCCGGTAAGGCCGGTTCGATTAAAGGGCGAGCGTATGCCTCGAACATGGTAGCGTCCATGCTGCCATCCGGGCCGAACCATTCCGGGGGCAGCGGTTTTTCATGACCGGCTACCTCTACCAGGTCTATCCCTTCCAGACGTGCCAGGTAGGGAGCACCCGGTTCCGAGCAGCGTACTATTGCCACCATCTGAGTTTCCGCGCCTTCCAGCGCCATCTCGACCCCTCGTTTGCCCACCTCGTAGGCCAGTTGCCGGTCCAACTCCGAAACGCAGGCGGCCCCTCGCTGTAGCGTGCCGGGCCGGTCGAAGCGGGCCTTCAGGCCAAGCTCTTTGGTAATAACGCCGCACAGATAAGAGGCCGCCCCGGCAGTAAAACTGAAAAGCGCTCGACCGTTTTCATCCCGAGGCAAACCGCCCATTTCTGCCACGAAGCGCCCCTCCTTATCGCGAATACCTTCGGCGATCACCACCAGGGCCACGCCCAGCCAGGCATAGACCGTAGCGACATCCTGTAGGAAGCGCTCTATTTCAAAAGGTTGTTCCGGTAAGTAGAGCAGGTGAGGCGGATCGGCAGGGCGGGTACGCGCCAGGGTAGTGGCCGCGGCCATCCAACCGCTGTGCCTGCCCATAGCCTCGATAATCTTGATGTTATCGAAGCCGCGCATTCCAATCAGGTCCAGCCCGGCGTCCCGCGTGGTATGAGCCAGCCAGCGGGCCGCGCTGGGGTAGCCCGGCGCGAAATCGGTGCCAAAAAGATCATTATCTACGGTTTTGGGAATGCCCAGGCAAATTAAGGATTGCCCGATAGCGTGCGCCCGCCGGGCCAGTTCCAGGGGCGTGCGCATCGAACCGTTGCCGCCGATGTAAAGAAAGTAGTGAATATTGTGCCGGCGAATAAAGTCGAGCAGAAGCTGAAAATGCTCCTCGCGGGGAGTGAAGCGGCAAGAACCCAGGGCCGTGCCGTTGCTGGTGCGCAAAGCGGCCAGTTGGGCCTCGCTCAGACCGGTCAGGTCCAGCGGTGTGCGGCCTTCGAAAAAGCCTTCAAGCCCACCGCTAAGACCAATCACGCGCTCGATGCGACCTGATTGCCGGGCAGCGGTAATGATGCCTGCCAGGCTGCTATTTATAACGGCAGTAGGACCGCCTGATTGTGCCACCAGTAAGCTTGCGCGTGACTTCATTGTCAACCCTTTATGCGCTAAAACTGATAACCAATTTGCCAGTGCTAAAAGTAGCAAAAGCGCCGGTGGAACTAATTTCTAACTGAAATTATGCCTGAAATGACCAGATGCGGAATTGTTTCATTTAGTAAATTAATTATATCTGGAAATCAAGGTCTGTCAATAGGTTGTCTAAAATATTTATTCAATTAAGGTTTGGGGCTGATACGCAGATAGAATCGTTTTAGCGAATGCTAAGCCCGGTACAGGACGGTAAGTAGTACCAATTTCTGTTTCCATTCACGTTAGTTTGTGATATTATTAGTAAGAAGCAAAAGTTTTTTCTAAAGCTCATATAGTCTTACCGGTTATCTTTTGCCGGTGAAAATAGCGTAAAGTTGAGATTACCCTGAGTAAGGAAAAATATCTTTATCCAGGTGTTTATATTACGCTTTTTGTCACCTGGCACTACCAGGTAAAAGGGACTTGAAAGAGTCTACGGAAGAGATTAACTTAGCTTTACAAACAGTACTTGTTTTGCTAATATAATAACTAGCAAATATTACTTTATTGAGCTTGTCGTTTACTAATCTGCTAAAACCGTATCACAATACTAATAGTAGAGAGTTTCAGGCAAAGCTGCTTATCGTTGTCGCTGTCGTCTCTGTAGTTTTGTTAGACCGCTCAGTACTACCGGTCAGGGAGAAAAATCGTCATGGCTGAACGCAGTAGCCGCATTCAGGAAGTATCCAACCTCTACCTGCAAATTTTACAAGAATTAAATCACAACACTATACCCCAGTGGCTAGAATTGGACCTCACTTTCCAGCAAATGAAAGTGTTGTACATTCTAAGACAAAAGGGGCCGCTCAAAATGAGTGAATTGAGCGATGCCCTTAAAGTCAGTATGCCAACCATCACCGGAATTATTTCACGCCTGGTGGACCGTAAAGATGGCGAAGCTCTCGTAATGCGCGTAACCAGCGCCGAAGACCGGCGTGAAGTACGAGCGCATCTGACCGAAGCCGGTTTAGATGTTACCGAGCAGCACGATGAGCTAAACCGGGCACTCTTGTCCGGCGTGCTGGCCCAGTTGACCGATGGTCAGATGGAAGATGCTCGTGCTGGCCTCAGCCATATTTACACCGCTCTGAGTGAACAGCTTGCGACCAGCGCTAAAGCCTCGCCAGATGGCTTACCGGATGGTCTGGACCACGTCATCGGAGAAGAAGAGACTGCAGAACTCACTTCTGCCGCTCTGAAAAGCGAACCTGTTCTGAATTAAAAATAGCGCAGGCCTCTTCTACAAAGGCCTGCGCTATTTCCACTTTCCCGGTATTATTTAGCCCAGTAAATGAACCAGTAAACCTTTCTGCGCATGCAGGCGGTTTTCGGCTTGCTGGAAAACGGCCGACTGGGGTCCTTCCAGCACTTCTTCCGTAATTTCGTCTCCCCGGTGGGCCGGCAGACAGTGCAGCACCAGGGCGCCCGCTTTGGCTTTGCTTACAACCTGGGCGTTTACCTGGTAGGGCATGAAGATGGTCCGGCGGGCCGCCGCTTCCTCTTCCTGGCCCATGCTGGCCCAGACATCGGTATAAATAATATCCGCGTCTTCCAGGCCGCTATCCAGGTCGTGTACCGCCATAATGTCGCTCTCTTTTCCGGCTATCTGGCGAGCGGTAGAGAGTACTTTTTCGTCCGGTTCGTAGCCTTCGGGCGAGACCACGCTGATTCGCATACCGCTGAGAGCCGCCCCCAGCATAAGACTGTGGGCCATGTTGTTGCCGTCTCCAATGTAGGTCATTTTAAGACCTTCGAGGTGGCCGAAGCGTTCCTGGATGGTCAGTAAATCGGCCAGCGCCTGGCAAGGATGTTCAAAATCCGACAGGCCGTTCACAACCGGAACATTCGAATAGCGGGCCATCTCTTCCAGGTCGCTGTGCCGGAAGACCCTGGCAACAATGACGTTGCACATGCTGCTGATGACGCGGGCCACATCGGAGATAGTCTCGCGCTTGCCCAGGCCCACTTCCGCCGGGGCAAGATACATGGCTCGCCCGCCAAGCTGGAACATTCCTACATCAAAAGAGAGGCGAGTGCGCAGCGAAGGTTTTTCAAAAACCAGGGCCAGTGTCTGCCCTGCCAGGGGATGCCGGAAGATACCCTGTTTAACCTCGTTTTTAATTTCAGCGGCGGTGGCCAGAATGGCGGCCAGTTGCGCCGGAGTCAGGTCGGCCATTGAGAGCAGGTCGCGGCCTTTTAAGCTACTTTCTTCCAATTATGCTCATTCCTCCAATAATAAAACCGGGAAACAGTAGCAGGCCTCACCGCCTGTTAAACCCAAACTTCTGCGTTTGTCGCTCATCAAACTAAAAATAAAATTAGCGGGCTACACTCAGGTTAAAATTCGTGAAAGTAGCTTCTACCGGACCTCCATAACTTCCGGCGGCAAACCCGAATGAACCATGCCCGCTGGCTTGCCCGGATTTGCCGGGCTGATTGTTAATTGAGACCGTGATTGTACCCCGATTGGCTGTTAAGCGCAAGAGATTGGCTGCGTTTGCTTTCCAGCCTGGCGAGTCGTTCCAGCCCAGCACCTCCTGGTAAGAACCGCCGTTGTACTGGCTGATTTGATACTGGCCCGAGCCGTTTACGCTTAACAGATAGTAATTATTGGCGTCGGTGTACCAGAAGATCAAGCCGTAGACCCCTTCTTTTGCGCTGATTCCCTGTACGGTTACTTCCGCGCCAAAATCGGTGGCGCTTAACAGAGCGGGGGCGTAAACGCTCCAGTTCAACACTCCTTCGCCGGCCTTAACTTTGTAAGCGCCGTTTTGATACGATGCGTTGGCTCCCACAGGCAGCCCGCTGGCACTGTCTTTAAAGTTATCGCGGAAGACTACGTTGGCGATAGGCATGGGTCCGCCGGTTGGTTGAGGCGCTTTGGTTCCGGCAGGCGTGGGTTGCGGGTTGCTGCCGGTATCCGGGCCGCCCGGTTTAGAAGCGTCACTGGCCCCATCATCCAGGCTGGTAGAGCGCGTCGGCAAGGGCGTAGGGGCGTTAACTTTGGATTCAGTCACTTCGCCCGCTTTGGGGGCAGGATAGAACTGGTTTACCAGCACCGGAAATTGCAGATTAGCCGTGTTAGCCACCGGCGCTGGCGCCACTTCGCCCTGGGGAGTAATCCCGGCCGCCGGTTTTAGCTGGCCCAGGTTCACCCGGCCATAGCCGTTAGCATAGTCCGGCCCATCCGGCGCAAGATCTTTGGTAGTTTGCTTGAGTAAAGCCTCAAGCTGGTCGGCGCTCAGGTTAGGATTAGCGCTTTTGAGAATGGCTGCCGCCCCTGCCGCTTCCGGGGTAGCCGCGCTGGTTCCATCAAAGACTTCCCGGCCTTCCTCGTTATAAGCCCGGCTTGATACGCCTGTCGGGGCGGAGATCTCCGGCTTAAAGCGGCCGTCCGGTAAAGGCCCCTGGCTGCTGTAGTAGGCCAGTTTGTCCTCCTCGAACTGAATCGCGCCTACCGCCAGCGCTCCTTTGCTATCGGCGGGGTCAGCCACCGACATCTGCGGCACGATAAACTGGAAATCGGTGTTGTGTCCGAAAAGGTGCAGGCGGAAAGGCCTGGTATAAGCCAGCGTGCCGGGCTTCTGGCGTATCCGCACGTAATAGAGTTGTTTGGGAGCCAGTTTGATTGGAATTTCTTCTACCGGAGGGCGCACCGGTTGCGAGTCCTGGCTGCTGCCTCCGCGTACCGGTCGCCCGTTGCTATCCTCTACAAAAATATCCAGGTCGTTGATCTGGTTACGGTTCAGCCCCCACTGCTCCCAGTTTAAAATGAAATAGGTATCGAGGACCGAATTGCCAGGGTTGCCTACGGCTAAACGCGTTACGCCGGGTACGAACTGGTGAAAGCCTTGCGGGTCAGGGTTGAAGAAACCGGCATAGTGTGAGGAACCTTCATTACCGGAAGCAAACAAAAAGACCACTTTGTTATCTTTGCGGATACGCTCCAGGTATTTATCAAAAGCCGCGCTGCCGTCTCCGGCGGTGCTGTGCCCGCCCAGCGAAACCGAGACGATACTTACGCCCTGGGCAAGCAGGTAATCCAGCCCCTGTTTGATTTCTCCATCACTGCCGTCCACCGAAACGGCCATAATATCGGCTTCCGGGGCCAGGGAAGTAATGATTTCCAGCACAGCCGTACCGTGCACACTGTCGTCCACCGTACCCGGTCCGCCGGTTTCGGCGTCAATATCCTTTACTGCCAGCCCCGCCGGGAGAGTAGAGCCGAGAAATTTCTGATAGTAGCGAAAACCGCTGTCTATCACGCCGATTTTGACGCCCTTACCGCGAAAACCGGCCGCCTGCCATTTGTCCGCTCCCATCAGGCGAATGCCCTCGTTCCGGCTGGTTTGCGCCACTACCGAAAGAGCTTGCTCGGTCTGCGGCATACCGGCCATTTCCATAGTCTGGCGGCCTACCATCAGGTCTATGGATTTAACGCCCTCAAAAGCGGCCAGGTCATTCAAAAAGTGTTCTTTGGTGGCGGTATTAGTGTAGGAGATAAAAGCGTCTACAGGTACGGCTACGCGCAGCTTGACCGTGCCTTCCATGTTCGCGCTGTTCTGAACCGTGCCGCCCATCGCCTTGATTTTATCGGTAATGGCTTTCTCCCGGTCAGGCTGGTCGAGAGTTACTTCAAAGACTACGTTATCCTGGCTGTTGATAATCCGGGCATCGCGGGCGTACTGGATGGCCGCTTTCTTCTTATCCTCATCGCTACCCTGGGTGGTGTTATAAGTAACAAAAATATTCAGGAGAACGGTGCTGACTTTCAGGTTTGGTTCGGGAGTGGGAGAGGGTTGAGGAGCTTCGTTATTCGGCCCGCAGGCATTCAGCAACAAACTGGTCAGCAGCAGGAAAAGCAAGAGCCAGGAGTAAGGCTTTGCCCGCCTGGCGGTTGAAAAGGGTTTTGTAGCGGATGTTGCAACATATCTTAGACTGTGGCGGACTGTGCCGGGAATCCTGCTCATTGCGGGGCTAGCCTTTCTTTAGGAATAGCGAAGTTCGTAGGACACAAGGTACTGATTGTAATAATTATAACCTGCCGGTTCAGAGAATCAATCTACTTCTTTACATTTTGCAGAGCATTATCAACAATAGTTTTGAGTTCCTGAGGCGCAAAAGTCAGCGGTATTTTTGTAAGGGCCTGGGCCACCTGGTTAGCATAGGAGCTAACCGCCAGTTGTTGCTGGGTCCAATCTGGAAAGAGGGTCAGGGCCCCGATCATAAAGATGCCTACGACCAGAATCCCCTGGATTAACCCTAAAAGGGCTCCCAGTAAGTGATCGAGCGGCCCGAGGAAGAGCAGGCCTACCACAAAATAAAGAATAGAAGCCACTGTGCTGGCGATCAGGCTGACTACCACGATAATCAGCACAAAAGCCAGGCTTTTGGCCACTTTAGGATCATTTACAAAGCCCAGCCAGCCCGCCACATTCGTACTGAAGGCGCTTGCCAGCCAGATACCCGCGATCAAACCACCGACCGCAATGGCCTGGCGCACCAGACCCCACACGGCGCTCACCAGGGTCATTCCTACCAGGATCACCAGTATTATAATATCGAGGACACTCATATTCACCTACCCGGTTGCTACAACAACATCACTGCATCGCTCTTCAAAGACTCTCTACAAGATATTAACGGGATTTGGAAAAGAAAGTTCCAGCTTAACAGGCCATCACTTTATACGGTTCGACTTATGGTACTTACTGAATTACTGTACGGTTTGAACGGCAAAAGCCTGGAGGCCTTGCGCTTTTAAGCGCTCCGCGAGCGTTTCGGCTTCATCCCGGTCGTAGGTCAGGTTAAAAAGGGTCGGACCGCTGCCGCTGACCCGCACATGGTCCGCTCCGGCGTCCACCATTTCCTGGCGGAAGTGATCCATTTGCGGGAAGCGTTCGTAAACTATTTGCTCAAAGGTATTGTGGAAGAGGCTCTGGGCGGGCCGTTCTCCCCGCTGGATAGCGTTTACAAGGGCGCGTGTCACTCCGCCTGTGCCAAAGTCGTTGCGCCCTAACGCCCGGTAGAGTTCGGCTGTCTTGTTAGCCGGCATTTCCAGGTCCGGGTAGAGTAAAGTAACCCAGGCGGTGGGGAAGGCCGGAAGCGGCGTCAGAATCTCGCCGCGCCCTTCGACCAGGGCGGTGCCGCCTTCTATAAAGAAGGGAATATCCGAGCCAAGCGTGGCGGCAATTTCCTGTAGCCGCCAGGTTGGTAAATTCAGACTCCAGATGTTGTTTAGAGCCAGCAGGGTGGCTGCCGCATCGCTGCTGCCGCCTCCCAGCCCGGCAGCCACCGGAATATTCTTTTCCAGGTAAATTTTAGCCCCGCGTTTTAGCTCCGGGTCGCACAAATCCAGCAGGGCCAGGGCCGCTCGCCAGACAAGGTTGGTTTCTTCGACCAGTTCAGGTATATTACAATCAAATTCCAGGTCTTCCGCAGGGGCAATTCGAATGGTATCATACAGTCCAATCGTCTGCATCACACTGACCAGCTCATGGAAGCCGTCCGGGCGTTTGCGTAATATTTCCAGGCTCAGATTGATCTTGGCGAAAGCGTAGTAGTTTTCTCCCTGCGGGCTGAAATTTTCCATGAAGTAGTTCGCTCCTGTAGCTTTTACTCAGACTGGCTTCTAAATTCGCTTTCAGTATACCACAGCGAAACGCCGGATTAATTCAAGAAATTCTGGCTTAAGTTCTGGTTCGATAAATGCTAGGGGATTTTGAAATTTACTGTTTAAAAGTTGTATTTTCTGGTTAATTAACTACTCTATGTTATTAGTAGAAGAAATCCGGTCCCGGCAAAGACCGGTTTTAGCTGAAAGTAAAACAATTAAATACCAGGAACTATAGCTGGTTCAGAACTTTTACGGAGGAACCGCTGAAGAGATGGTTGAAAAAGGGCTTAAACTAAGCTGGAGCGGCCCTGCCTGGTCAAAGGTAGCACGGCTGGCCGCGTTGCAACTGGTTCTGACCCTGGTAGCGTTGCTGGGGTTAGCGCTGTTTCCGCCCCGCGCGGAGGCAGCCCAGGATACGCCTTATGTGGATGGGCAGGTAGTAGTTCAACTTCTGCCCGGCGTGGATATTAACCTGGTTGACTCGCTGCTGGGTACGACCGTTTTGCGCGTACTCAGTTTTGATCGAACTTATCTGCTCGGTTTGCCTGCCGGCCAGACTGTCTCAGGTTTACTCAATAGCCTGACAATAAGTACGCTTTTTAGCTTTATTGAGCCGAACTATAAAATGTTCGTGACCGAGGGGCAGCAAATCTTTATATACTACGATCAAACCCAGCCTCTTAATGATGATGGCACCTGCCCGCAGCCCCAGGAAACCGCCTGCAACCAGTGGGCCTTCCAGGCGATTGACCTTAACAAATCACAGCGGCTTAGCAAAGGCCAGAATGTGACGGTCGCGGTACTGGATACCGGCACAACTCCCAACCACCCGCTTTTGCGAGGGCATACCCTGCCGGGCTACGATGCTACCCTTCTTTCGGGGAATGTGACTGACAACAACGGCCACGGCACTTTCGTCAGCGCCCTGGTGGCCCAGGTTGCACCTTCCGCCGGCATTTTGCCGGTAAAAGCCCTGGGAGATAACGGCGAGGGGACTGTAGTAGCGGCGGCAGAAGGAGTGCATTACGCGTCGGACCATGGCGCCTCGGTTATCAATATGAGCATGGGTCTCTACGCCCCTTCAAAACTGCTCGAAATGGCGGTTAACTATGCTCAGAATAACGGCGACCTGGTGGTAGCTTCTGCCGGTAACGATGGCACTGCGGACAAACGCTATCCTGCCGCCTATCCCAATGTCCTGAGTGTGGCGGCGATAGACCAGAACGATCAGAAGGCCTCTTTTTCGAACTATGGCCCGAACGCCAGGGTGAGCGCGCCGGGCGTGAATGTTTACAGCGCGTACTATAAAGGAGGCTTTGCTGCCGGTTCCGGGACTAGTTTTGCCGCTCCGCAGGTCGCCGGGCTGGCCGCTCAAATCTGGCAGTTGAACCCCTCCTGGAAAGCCGGGACGGTGAATAACCAGGTGCTGAGTTACGCTCAATCCCTGGTAAAAAATGACCCGACCTACGGCGGTCAACTGGGTAGTGGCCTGATCAACAACTACCGCAGTGTCTCTGCCAGCGCCTCTTAAATCTGGAATACAACTTCGCTCGTGCTCAGCCAAAAAGCCGCTTCGTACCAGCGGCTTTTTTATTTCTCCGGCCTGCTTAAATCGTTTGACAGAAGGGGGCACGCGTGATAGGCTTTTCGCACGGCTTCCGGCAGGGTTACGCTTGCCTGCCATGTTACCAGCCATACAGGCGCCTAAATTGCCAGAGGAGTGGGGACCAATGACCGCCCAGACTTATACTGAACCTACCGCTTTTGACCGGTTGCGGATTTTAACCAAATATAAGAATATAGCAATGGTGGGTCTTTCTAACAATCCTTACCGCCCCAGCCATTTTGCCGCTATCTACATGCTTTCGGAAGGCTACAATATCATTCCGGTCAACCCGGCCTGTGATGAAATCCTGGGCCGTAAATGTTACCCGACCCTCTCGGCCATTCCCGAGCAGGTTGATATTGTAGATGTCTTTCGTAAGCCTTCGGATGTGCCGCCCATTGCGGAAGAAGCCATCAAAATCGGGGCAAAGGTGCTGTGGATGCAGTTGGGCGTAATCAACCAGGAAGCGGCCAACCGCGCTCGCGAGGCCGGACTGGAAGTGGTGATGGACCGCTGTGTCAAGATTGAACACGCCCGTTTCTTCGGCGGCCTGAACCTGATTGGTTTGAATACCGGCGTGATCAGCAGTCGCCGTAAAATTTAGTTTTAATCTGACCCTAGTAATTGGAGGCCGAGGATTGGCCGGCGCCAGACCGCCTGCCGGGTACGCATGTCGTCAGTAAGAGATAAGCCGGAACAGTCTCCGGCTTCGCCCGTTCCCGTCACGAATACAACAGGTAACAAGTTTAATCCGGTCGCCCTGGCAACCGGCTTTTTGCGTATCTGCCGGGAAGAAGTAACTATCCTGGCGCGCGCTTTTTCAGCCTGGCCGCTGGCCGCCTTCCTGTTCCTGGCGGCATTGGTCCTGGCCCTGGCCTACCAGGTTCCCCAGGACTGGAGTTACAAACTCGGCCTGAGTAACCCGGCCGATCACCTCTACGTCCAGAGTTTCAACCCCCCGGAAAACGGTCCCGGCTTCAGCTTTCGCTGGTCCTCGCAGGAAAGCTATTTGCGCTTTCCCGGCGCCGGGCGCTTACCCTCGGCCACCCTGACAATAGAGATGCAGCCTGGCGGGCGCTCTCCCGATTTGCCGCCTCCCAGGGTGCAGCTATATGCCGGTTCACGTCTGCTAAGCGAGACCGAGGTGCGGGCTGGTCAGCCGGTTTACCGCTTTAATTACCGGGCGGAAGACCGTTCCCTGGACGGCGACCTGGTTTTTACCCTCAAAACGCTGAACCCGGTAGTAGATAAAGGCGGCCACAATCTCCCCCTGGGAGTAGTGGTCACACAGGTAAGTTTGCAGGGAGGCCCGGCGGATGGACGCCCGGTTATTCCGGCCCTGCCTTACTATACTTACCTGCTGGCAGGGCTCCTGCTGATTTACCTGGCCCTGGTGCGCGCTGGATGGACCCCTCTCAAGGCCGCGCTTCTGAACGCTGTTCCGGCTCTGGGAGCGGCCTGGGCCCTGGCGGCTTACCGCTTTTACCTGACTCCCGCAGTCGAAGATCTTTTTCTGCACCTGGCCCTGGCCTATCCCTTGCTGGTGCTGGGTTTGCGCACCAGCGGCGCCTGGTTGCGGCTGCGCGGGCAGGCTTTTCCAGCTAAAGATGCTCGCTGGCTGGGGCTGATTTTTGTGGCTGCTTTTGTAGTGAAAGCGGCCGGTCTCGATCACCCTGCATTTCATACCGTAGATCACTGGTTTCGTATCCACCAGATTAACCGCTTCTGGGATCACCCGGTTGATTTCTGGCAGCAATACTATAATGTCAGCACCGGCACTTCGGTAACCGGGCAGTTCGACGGCTCCGCCGTGTTAGGCCAGTGGGGTGTGCAGGTAGCCTTGCCCTACTCGCCCCTGTTTTATATCTTTGCCGCGCCGCTCTCCCTGCTCTGGCCCGCTCATAACGACCCGAATTTGCTTTCCGCCGTTAACTCGCTGGCAAGCTGGTTGGAAACGAGTCAGCTTTTCATGCTCTACATCCTGCTCCGGCGAGCCTATAACGGTGCATGGTCCGGGCGTGCCGGGGTAATAGCGGCGGCTATTTTTGGCTTCTACCCCCTGAGCTTTTTGCTTTTCAGCGACGGCGGTTATAATACAATCTTTGCCGGGTGGCTATCCCTTTTATTTATTACCCTGCTGGTGGACTGGCTGCATCTTCTCAGGGAGGGGCGGCAAAGCCGCTGGCTGCCGCTCTGGATGGTGCTTTCGCTGGCGGCAGCCTTGCTGGCGCATACCAGCACCCTGCTGCTGATGGGCGTATTTGTGACCCTGGCGTGCCTGCTTCTGCTAATTCCGAAGGAAGGGCGCCGCGCCGGTGCAAGACTGGCTGTGATTGGCGGAGCGGCCCTGGGATTAGCCCTGTTGCTCTATTATGGCTGGTATATTCCCGGCCTGGTAAGCCAGACTCTACCCACGCTCCTGGGCAAGCTGAGCAGCGGCATCGGGCAGGATAGCAAGCTTTTGAGTCGCAAACTATTAGAGGGGTTCTGGCCCCAATTATGGGCGCACTTCGCCTTCTGGCCTTTCCTGCTGACGGTGGCTTTCTTTGGATACTGGCTCTACCAGGTTGAAATCAAGGGCAGGCCTTATTTCAGTTTTCCGCCTCTTAACAGGGCCAAACTGGATGCTGATATTAAAGCCGATAACGGCGGGGAAAAAGCCGAAGCAGCCCCGCAGACCGAGCTTACCGGGCAGGCTAACGCTTTGGTAGTGGATACTGCTCAGTATAAAACCGTAACTCTAATTTTCGTGGCCTGGCTGCTTACTTTTCTGCTATTCGCTCTACTTGATCTGAAAGTTAACCTGTTGCAAAAGCATATGCTTTTTGCGGCGCCTTTGCTCTGTATTGGAAGCGGCCTGGCTCTCGGCCTGCCACTGGAAATTATCAGGGTCCGGGCAAAGATCAGTAAGACTAAGTGGGCTCTCTGGCTATTTATAGCCGTTATCTTTGGGTTGGTACTGTTAAATTTCTGGCTGGGGATAAATACATGGTACGCCCGGGTTTATTACTGGGTATACCAACCCGGCTCGGGCTAAGCGAGGGAATCGGGGTCAGGTAGGTCAAAAAGGCTTCCGAGGCGGGGTTTAATCTTCCAGGGTAAGCTCTCGCACCAATTTAAGCAGGTCATCCAGGTCAAAGGGTTTTTCCAGGACCGCAGGCATGGGCGACCCCGCCTCATGCATCAAATTTCTCAAGGCTTCCAGAGAGGGGCGGCTCGCGCTGCAAACCAGCACCTTGATCTGCGCCAGTTCCTCATCCGACAGCATTCCCTGCATAATTTCAAAACTGCCCAGCCCGGGCAGGTGAATATCCAATAACAGCAGATGCGGCCTGGTCTTCCGGATATTTTCAAGCACAACCGGAAGCCGGGGAGAGAAGACCACCGGACGTAGCCTGTAACCTTCCTCTTCCAGGATAGTTTTATACAGCTCTACAATACTGGCATCGTCATCTAGCGCAGCTACGACTTTTTCTCCAGCGTTTATCATTTTATCAGGCCAACTTTTATTTTATTAATAGCCCCAAACCATAAGTAGAACAGGAATTAAAGAGCAGCGGTAAAAGCGTCTTTTTGTGATCTATAATCAGATCGCTCGAACAGTGAGTCCTTAAGACTTTGGAATGGTGAATTCTGTCGGTCCTCAGGACTTTGAGTGGAAGGATTGTATCATATTTCCAGATAAAAAGTCATCTCTAAAGGGAAAAGCATACAGTACTTTAGTCCTAGCTTCGGTAAAGTGCAAATAAAAAGCCTTTGTGCCAGGGGCGGTTGCGTCTGAGAGCGGATAGCTGTATGATAGGCGGGCTAAAACGGCTTCGAGCCGTATTTTCATGTGTGAAAAGCCCCGGTTGGGAAGCTCCAGCTATTTTTACCCGGTAATTTATTCAGGGCTATAAATAGTGGCTTTTGCACCCGCCAGGTGAAGCGGGAAAAGACGAAACAGGTAGAGTAGTTTGAAGGTTGCGACAGGCGCGTTAGAACAGCGAAATAACCGGCCAGAGGCCAATCAGGCCGGCCCGGGCTTGAGAGTTAAAGGCTGGCAATTAGATCTTCTTGCTTTATTTCTTTTCCTGGCCCTGACCGTTTTTATGACCTGGCCGGTCACGCCTGATATGGGCCGTTCTCTCGAACAATGGGGCGATGCCCTGCTGCAAACCTGGACCATCGACTGGGATGCTCACGCGCTGCTGTCCAATCCCCTGCACTGGGCCGACGCCAACGCCTTCTACCCGTACACCAATACCCTGGCCTTTACCGAAACCCTGATCGGGCAGGCCATCCTGGTAGCGCCGGTTATCTGGCTGACCGGTAACCCGGTGCTGGCTTACAACCTGCTGCTGCTCGGCTCGTTTGTGCTGTGCGGCTGGGGTACTTACCTGCTGGTTAAAGACCTAACCGGCAGCCGGGTGGCCGGGATTGTCTCGGGCCTGATTTTCGCCTTCTTTCCGCACCGCTTCGGCCAGCTTTCGCACCTGCACCTGCTGGCGGCCCAGTGGATGCCTTTCAGCCTGCTCTTTCTGCGCCGTTTCCTGCGCGGTAGGTCCGCTGACGAGCGCCCTCTTCCCGCCGGGCGCTGGCGCGACGCCCTGTTCTTCGGCCTCTTCCTGGCGCTCGAACTGCTCTCCAGCACTTACCTGGGCCTCTTCCTGGTCACGGCGGTGGGCCTTTACCTGCTTTATCACCTGGCGCTGGCCCTGCCCGGCATGTGGCAGCGGCGTTCTCAGTTTTCCTTTAAACCATTATCGCAGCTCAGGGGTTTGAACAAACCGCTGCGCCTGGCTGCCGTCCTGCTGCTGGTAGGCCTGCTGGTTTTGCCCTTCTACTGGCCCTACCTGGCGGTTCAACAGGATTTAGGTTTTCAGCGCAGCGCCAGCGAAGTACAGAGTTTCTCGGCCCAGCCCTTCTACTATCTGGACGTGCCGAAAGAAAACAAGCTCAACCAGCTTTTTTATAACAAAACCTTCAGGCAGGGCTGGTGGCAGGGTAGCGCCGGGGGGGAGCGCGGCCTCTACCTGGGAATTGTGGCGCTCGGTCTGGGACTGCCCGGTATCTGGCTGGCCTGGAAACGGCGTAAAAAAGACAGCGATGGCCTCTTTTACCTGCTGCTCTTTCTGGTAGCGGTCAGTTTCACCTTTGGCCCGGCCTGGCAAACCGGGCGATTTAGCGCTATCCCGCTGCCCTACGCTTTATTGTATAATTATGTTCCCGGCTTTGCGGCGATACGAGTGCCCGTCCGGTTTATCTACGTGGTAGCCCTGGCCCTGGCAGCCCTGGCCGGATACGGCGTGCTCTGGCTGCAACAGCGCTTTCACTGGCAAAAATTTCGCTCCGGCGCTTTGCTGGGGCTGGCTTTGGCCGTGATGCTCTGCGGGGAGTACTGGAGCGATGTCAACCTGCAACAGAGCGATACTTTGCGGGGAAATCCGCCGCCCGCCGCTCAGTGGCTGGACGCGCATCCGGCCCCGGCGCTCTTTGTACCGCTGAGCGGCAGCGATAACAGTAATCTCTTTTTGCAGTACTGGACGCGGGGTAGCTGGCGGCCCATCATGAACGGCTTCAGCGGCTTCATGCCCCCGGCCTACGATGCCCTTAAACTGGCGGTCAGCCGAGAGGGTTTTTCGCCGCGGATTGTGCAGTTGTTGCAGGGCCTGGAAGTGCGCTACGTGGTCGTGGATAGCGCGGATGACGCGGTGAAGGCCCAGTGGACCCGCTACCGCTCCGACCTGCAAAAAGCCGAGGCCACTGTGGCGGCTCAATTCGGCAGCACTTACATATTTGAGCTAAAGGCTGACCCCTGGCTGGCGAAGCTTAAATCGCTCGGTCTGACGCCGGATAGCCTGCTCTACTATGTAGAATACAAGCGGAGCGACCCGCTGCTGCTGGAGTTAACGGCCAGTTATCTTGAGGGCAGCGGTTTAATCAAGCGGGAAAATCTTTACGGCTCGATTTCGATTGGCTTCCGGGCTTTGCCGCCTTTGCCACAGGGCCGTCCGGCCGATTTCCTGGCTTTAGAAGCGGGGGAAGACCCGACCCTTTACGGCTTCCGGCCTGAAGATAAAGTCTATGGCAATAAGCTCATAACTTTCTACCGGCGTAGCCCTGACCTGCTGGCCCGTTACGATTTTACCCGGCAGGACACCATAGGAGCGCTCAACCGGGAGCAGCCTTTAGCTATCGCTGCCGACGGGAATAGCCTCAGCTTCAGCGGTAATGGACAGTCCGGCGCCGCCAATCGCTATATTACGCTGGGGCTGGCCGCTCTCGCCCCGGAAAAGCTCACCCTGGAAAGCGCCGGCGGGCAATCACAGACCCTCGACCTGGCTTCCGGCCTCTCTATCTACCGGGTGCCGCTGCAAAATGCTTTGACCATTAAGGGCGGCAAGTTCAGCCTGGCCTGGGCCGAGTTGTGGCAGGGGAATTTAGCGCCGGAGCAGGCCGGAAAGGCGGTGCTGCGCTCTGACGTAGTTTTGATTTCAACCGGGACACGGTTCGATGACAAGGGGCAGCCAACCGGAGTGGCCGACATCCAGGTAGTGCCGCCCGGCCAGAGCGGCAAGGCGCAGGGCTATACCGGGACAGTCGATATTTATAACAGCCCGTGGGGAGCGCATCCCCAGGGTCATTTCGGTTACTGGTCGGTGCCGCTGCCCGGCGACACCCGTTCCGAGGTGGAATGGAGCTTGAACCTGGCTCACAAGCAGATGCAAACGAAGCTGAACGGCCAGCCTATTCCGAACTATCCGCCCGACCCGAAAGACCTGGATATTACCCGGTACGGCAACCTGGGCGACTTCAGGGCCAATTTCAATCTCTTCGCCGGAGATAAACTGATTGGCTCCACCCGCCTGTTCGATTTCACGGTCTGGGTCCAGGGCAACAAAAACAATCCCGACAACCGGCGGGCAGGCGCTTTTCAGGGTTACAGCACCGGCATGGCTTTTCTGGTCCTGCCACCCGGCTAGATTTTTAGATAAAAGGTAAGTTCTTACATTGAGTCAGGCAAAAGACCCGGCAATCACCACTCGTATAACGAATTCAACCCAGGCTCCTCCGGCCATGCCTGAACAGGCTGCGCCCGCCCGCAGTCCGGGGCAGCGTGCCAGCAGCGCTTTAAGCAACTGGGGGCGCTACGAACTGCGCCTGTGGCGGCCCGTTTTTAGCGGCCCGGCGCCTTACGCCCTGCTCCTGGCCCTGCTGCTGCTTTTTGTGCTGGCCTGGCAGGTGCCTTTTAGCTATAGCTTTAACGCCGATGATGAGTTACATCTCGACCAGCCTTTTCTCAAGAATTTTAACGCGCCTGAAAAAGCCCCCAACGGCCCGCGCTTTCGCTGGTCGAAGAACGAAGGCAGCCTGGATTTTCCGGGTATTGGCAAACGCTCCTACCGCTTGCAGCTAAACATAGCCGCCGGGCCGAATCCCAACCGCCATTATGTGCTCTACGCCAACAAGACCAAAATAGCGGAAGCCGAGCTGAATGAAGCTCCCCAGACCTATACTTTCGATATCCCGGCAGAGGCCGTTTCGGGCAAAGACGGTAACTTGCGGGTTACTCTACAGGTGGCCGGGTTTACCCCCAAAGGCGACTCGCGGGAGCTTGGTTTCGTCCTGTTTGGGGCAAAACTGGAACCTCTCGGCGGGGGTTGGACCGTACCGCCACCCCTGCAAATCGGCTGGATGCTCGGCACCATGCTGCTACTCTACGCCCTGCTGGCGCGGGCCGGTTTTGCTGCCTGGCGTGCCTCCGCCGCAACCTTTGGCCTGGCGCTGGTCCCGGCATACGTGCTGGCGACCCCCGGCGCGCGCATCTGGCTGACCGTTTATTCCAGCCAGGTGGCCTTTGCTTTCGGCTGGGCCTTGCTGATGGTGGTACTGCTCGATATTCCCATGCGGAGAGTCTGGGAGGCAGGCTGGGAGCGCCGCTGGGTGCTCAGTATCTTCGGCCTGACCCTGGCGCTGCGCCTGACCGGGCTTTTGCATCCTCAGAGCGGGCCGTCTATCACCGATTTAGGCTTTCACCTGCACCGCTATGCCGATTTATGGCAGGGCGGGCAGTGGTGGTATAAAATTACCTCGGCGGAATGGGGCAACCGTGATACCTATTACCCCCTGACGGTCTACCTGCTGATGGGGCCGTTCAACTGGCTCTTCGGCGGCGATACCCGCCTGATGCAAATCTTCTGGATAGCCACTTTTGAGAGCAGCCGGGTCCTCCTGGTTTACTACCTGGTGAAAAAGGCCACCGGCGAGGCTCGTTCCGCCGTGATTGCCGCATTCTTTATGGCCGCTCTGCCGGTCGGAATGTTATCGGTAGCCTGGGGACAGGTCGCCAACCTCTTTGGCGAGTGGCTGATACTGGTCGCGCTCTGCCTGGTGGTGGTAAAGTGGGAAAAATTGCGCCATCCCGCCTACTTCCTGACCCTGGCCATTACCATCCTGGCTACTTTTATCGTTCATCCCGGCGAGGTGCTGCTATCAGGCCTGGCCTTCCTGGCCCTGGGATTGGTCCTGTGGCTCAGCCGGGGCAGCCGTAAACAGGCCAGAATTATGCTGGCGGCTTTTCTGCTGGCAGTGGTGCTATCGTTCGCTTCTTATCACTGGGTTACGGTGCAGACCATGGTACCCCAGGCTTTGGACTCGCTGAACGCCAAGTTGCACGGCGGTACGGTCTCTAAAGAGTCGGCTGCCAAGTGTAACGGGACTAAAGTCAGCGGGCAGGTCGAGGACGCCCGCCTGGGCCTTCCCAAGCAGTGCATCCAGGGCGGTCTGGCCGACATTCTGCCCGAAGGTCTCAAGACTTACTGGCGCGAAATCAGGATTTATTTCGCGGTCTTCCCGGTTTTGATGTTACCGTGGGGTTTGTGGTGGTTATGGCGCACTTCCAGGCCTTCCGCCGGGCCGGAAGCTTTTGAGAAGTACGCGGGCAGTCGCCGCCGGCTTTTCTGGGCCGGTATCGTCTGGACCGCGATAGCGGTACTCTTTGCCCTGGTCGGTCTGCTGGTGAACCTGTATGTGCGCTACCAGCTTTTCATGCTGCCCATCGTGGCGATTGGGGCGGGGCTCTTCCTGGGGCAACTCTGGCAAAGATTGGATAAAATGGGCCGGGGCGGTGTGGCTGCTTTCCTGACCTTTGCGCTGGGAGCCTGGGTAGCGCTCGGTACGCTGGCCCTCTTCCTTGACCGCATGATTTATTTCGCTCACGGCTAAGCACAAATTAGAATAAAGATTAACTGAAACCGCTAATTGTAAAAATGCAGAAATCCGAGACCGGACGCTCGCGACCGCACCCTAATTACCCTGAAGACAGGGAAACCGACAGGCCCTCTCGTTTTGGAGCGCAGGCAGAATTTTTGTTGCAGCGCCGTCGGGGGGCCGGAGTCGGCTGTGTAACCCTGCTGGCCATCTTTTTTGTAGCCGTGACCGCTTTCGGCCTGGCCTATCAGGCTCGCCCTTCTTATAAAATAGATGTCGGCGACCGCCTCGACCGGCCCTATGTCAGCAACTTTAATACCCGCGAACCGGCGGAAAAAGACCGCACTCCTCAAAAATGGGACGGCACCAGTTTTCGCTGGACTACCGCCGAGAGTTATATAGACCTGCCCGGTATCGGTTCGCAGCCGCTGACGGTTACTATTCGCCTCAATCCTTCCGAGAATCCCAATCCTTCCCTGGCAGTCATGGTCAATGACAACCCGGTACCGAATTTGCCTGCTATGACGCCAAAAACCTGGAATGAAATCAGCTTCCCGGTTCAGGCCGGCTGGTTTCGGGATGGCAACCTGCATCTCAAGCTTAAAAGCAGCGTCTTTTCACCAAAAGGCGACCCGCGCGAGCTTGGGCTGGCGGTAGACTGGATCAAAGTAGACCCCGCCGATAGCGGGCAGGCCTTTATCCGGCCCCCCGATGGCGAATTCCTGCCGCTGGTCTTTACGGCTGTGCTGGCGGTCTTGATCTTTCTTTCGATTCGAGTGCCGCCTCCCTATGCCCTGGGCCTGGGGGTGCTGGTAGTGACCGGTTTCAGCTACTGGCTGATCGCGGACCGCTTGAGTCTGACCGTCCTGATGGAGAAAGACTTCATCCGGGTTTTCTTCTTCCTGTGGGTCATGGCCTACGCCGCTACCGAGTGGCTGCCCGCCATTTTTCGCTGGTTCGGCGTCCACGCTACTCACAAAGAATGCGGCTGGCTTTCCGGCTTTTTCCTGCTGCAATTTATCCTGCTCTACTTTTTTCAGTTACATCCCCAGTTTATCTCCAGCGATATCGGGATGAATATTCACCTGCTACAGAGCGTGCAGCACGGCCAGACCATTTTCAGCGAGCCCTTGCCCAATAACCAGCCCGCGCCCTATCCGCCCGGTTTGTACTACCTGCTTCTGCCTTTTACCTTCTTTTCCGGTTCAGGCGACCAGGCCCTGGGCAACCTGATTATCCTGGCAAATTCGATCTTATGGTCAACCGGTGTCTTTCTGGTTTTCTACCTGGCCAGTCTTTTCCGGCCCCTGACCCGGCATTTCCTGACCGGCAGCAGCCTGCACGGCGGCCAGGATTTGCCGCTGGGTACGAACTGGGCGGCCCTGGCTGCCGCCGGGTTCTATGCCATTAATCGCTATCCTTTCTATATCTTTTCGCAGGGCAACCATACCAACCTCTTTGCGGCCTGGATCTTCCTGCTTTTCCTCTGCCTGATCGCCGGAACCCTCAGTTATCTGCGCTGGTCGCGCCAGGCCGGTAACGGCAAAACCCTTCATCCGCTGGCCGGTTTAACTCGCCCTGTAGTGAAAGCCAGCCGGGAAAAGCCTCACCCCCTGGCCGGACTGGGCCTGTTCGAAGAATCCTCCCGGCGGCGCGGGCCGAATCCCTTCCAGCGGGCGGTAGACCGGGTGCAGGCTCGCTGGTGGCAAGTCTGGCCCTATGTGGTTAACGTTTTGCGTTACCTGGTGCCGGTGGCGCTCCTGCTGCTGGTCTTTCTTTCACATTACGGTACTTTCCTGGTGGCGAATGCCTTCATGCTGGTCTTTACCGGCACGCTGCTGATCTTCGGAGGGCGAATCAGCCGGCGGGATGCCCTGTATGTGGCGATCTGCTGGTTTTCCGCGCTGGCCCTGGCGCTGGTACTTTATTACTATAATTTCTTTAACCTCTTCTGGGATCAGGTAGGACAGGCCGGAAAAAAGACCAATACTCCTATTGACCTTTTCAAAGCCTTGCGTAATATTTATGAACAGAACAGAGATTGGTTCGGTTTTATTTTGATCCTGGCTACCCTGGGCGGTATTTTGATGGGTGCGGCGCGCCACTGGACTGAGCGTAAAGGCAGCGCTAAAGAAATTAAGAAAGAAGCCAGTAAAGAAACTAAGAACGAAGCTTCTCAAGAGGCCAGTGAAGAGGCTTCGCAAGAAGCTGGTAAAGAAGCTTTGCGCTGGTGGCAGCTTGAGCCGCCCGGCGCAGTCCTGCTGGCCCTGGGTATAACAGCCTTACTTTTTGCCCTGGCGGAGCAGGTTCAGGGTGTGGAAAGCCGTTACCAGCTATACACCATCCCATTTATTGCAATCCTGGCAGGCCGCTTTCTGGGACGAGCCTGGCGCACCGGTCCGGCAGGGGTGGCGCTGGTAGTAGCTTTGTTTCTATTCCAGTTCTTGCAGTCCCTTATATTCTGGCTTGACCGCGTTAACTATTACTTTTTGTAAAAGATTTCTTCTAACCCAGTTCTGTTTGAGGTTGAGGCATGAATTCAATCACCGATGTTCCCGGTATACGTGTAGGACAGGCGCAGCATGAAGAGGGCATGACCGGCGTGACGGTCATCCTGGTGCCGGAAGGGGCGGTCGCCGGAGTAGACGTGCGCGGCGCCGCTCCCGGTACCCGCGAGACAGACCTTTTAAATCCGGCCAACCTGGTAGAGAAAGTAAACGCGATTGCCCTTTGCGGAGGCAGCGCCTTTGGCCTGGCCGCCGCCCAGGGGGTGGTTAACTATTTGCAGGAGCGCGGTTACGGCTTCGAGACTCCCTTTGGCAAAGTGCCGATAGTGCCCGCCGCCGTCATTTACGACCTGGGCCTGGGCGAACACGATGCCTATCCCGACCCCTTAATGGGTTACCTGGCGTGCAGCGTAGCCGATAAAACGGTGATGGAAGGGAACTTTGGGGCCGGCGCGGGCGCCTCAATCGGTAAAGTGCTGGGTAATGATAGCGCCATGAAAAGTGGTGAAGGGACTGCCTCGACCACGCTAAACCTGGTGCTGCCTAACGGGCCGTCCTACAGCTACACGGTGGGGGCCCTGGCCGTCACAAATGCTTTTGGCGATGTTTACGATGGCGACAGAATAATCGCTGGAGCCTGCCGCCACTCCGACGGGGAATTCCTGAACACCATGCAAATGTTCCGGGACGGACTGGTTCCGCTCGCTCCCTCGAACGGCAATACTACCCTGGGGGTGGTTGCCACCGACGCTCCCCTGACCAAAGCCCAGGCCTGCCGCCTGGCGATGATGGCCCAGGATGGCCTGGCCCGCGCCATTCAACCGGTGCATACCATGTTCGACGGTGATGTTGTTTTTGCGCTTTCCACCGGCGGGTTACCGCCTACCGCCGAAACAAATCCTCTCTTGCTGACCCTGCTCGGTTCGCTGGCGGCTGATGTGCTGTGCAAAGCCATTCAGCGCAGTGTAACCGAGGCCCGCCCTGCCGGTGGCCTGCCGGCGGCCCGCCATAAAAACTAAAACAGACGCAAAAAATTGAAAAGCAACGCCCTGCTAACCGAGGCCCAGTTCTTTAAGCTGGTCGCGGGCCCGGTGCAGGGCGTTGTTGCCGTTCTCCAGCAGGCGATTACCTGCGCTGAATTTATCAGGAAGATTATTGCTGATTGCATTAAGCAGCATTTGAGCCCCGTTACTGTAATCGGCATAGGCCTCGCTGAGCAGGCTATCCAGGTGGTCCAGGCGGGCGGAAGGGCTTTGTAAGCTGTTAAACTGGGTGTTAGCTTCTATCAGAATTAGGAGCTGCTGCTTGAGTTTTTCTACCTGTTCCGGGCTGGTAAGGCGCTGCTTTTCTAACTCGGTAAGAGCCGCGTTTGCGCTGCTAATCCTCTGATTAATCTCACTGATTTGCCGGATGTAGGCGATTTCCGTATCACTCCATGCCGCTATCCCCGTTACCTTGCTGACAATAACAATGATCACCAGCGCGGTGATGAAGAATAAGAGGGTAAACCAGGCTCGCCACCAGAAGAGGCTGGAAAAGATTTTGCCGGACTTCGCGCTCGGCGTAACTGGTAGAGCCAGCGCCCCTGCCCCTGGTTGGAGCGCCGCCTGGTTGGCTCCCGCCAGGAGAGGGGTCAGGCTGACCGGCGCACTCCCGGCCCTGGGCTGTTCGCTTCGTCTATCCTGCCCGCTAGCTGCCTGCCAGGACTCTGGCCGGGCCGGTACAAGCGGCAGGGTATTGATAATATCAGCGTCGCCAATTAAAGGATTTTCCATCCCTGGCACTGGGCTGGCCGGTTTTACTTGTGCAGGGCTTTTGGCCTGCCCGGTTTGGGCAGTAGCCGGGTAAATCCTGGCCTCTTTCTCACGGCGTTCCAGCCAGTGCCGGGCTACCTCTACCACGCTATGACCGGGCAAACTGGTCGCAACCTGCTCAATCGCTTCTCTGGCTTCTTCCAGCGAGGGCGAAGTATAGGCGTAGCCCAGCAAGACCCGCGGATTCGACGGATAGCGCTGGCGAAGAGACCGGAAGGTTTGATAAGCCCCGGCCAGTTCGTGGCATTCCACCATTTCTATCGCCTGTTTAATCGCCTCTATATCCTGGGGTGTCATAGCGTTTTCCCGGTTAAGTTATTACGGTTATTCCAGACTGGATGATGACCTGAGTTTGTAATTACCATTTATATCTAAAAACGTGAAAAAATCCAGTTTTAATTATAGTAATAACTCCTGAATGTCCGCAAAGTTTTACTATTAAGCCAAAATGGCTGCCCTGAGTACCGTCAGGTCTTCAGCCGTAACATAAAGGGGCAAAAGTTGTACCAGAAGTGGCTGCCTGACATCAGGATTTAATTAATATATTTCCTCTAACCTTTTCCTACTATTGGCCTTAATTCGAAAAAGCCGCTCAAACGAGGGTGGATCTGGCCCTGAAAGCCTCTTTGCCGGTTTGAAGCAAGCTTAACTGGCGTTATCGTGGCCCCATTTGTGATGAGCTTTGCTCTAGTTTATAAAAGCTTGGCTCAGTGACAGGAGGAGCTATTAGATTTTTCAACAATCGCATGTAGAGCAGGGTGTGATATTGAGTACTGTATCTTCCTGGCTGATGATTAAACATCAAGGAGGTAGCGTAAAATGGCAGGTGATGGACAATTTACACGTACCCTGGGCTGGTTAAGCCTCGGGTTAGGGTTGACAGAGTTGGCGGCGCCCAAACAGTTATCCCAGCTTATCGGCGTAAAGTACGAAGAGGATACTCGGAACTGGCTGTATCTGGCCGGTTTGCGTGAAGTAGTATGTGGTGTCGGTATCCTGACCCGGCGTAATCCCAAAAATTGGCTCTGGGCGCGGGTAGCAGGCGATGTGATGGATTTGTCCCTGCTGGGGTCGGCCCTTAATTCTAAAAAGTCGCAGCAGGAAAAAATCGCTATGGCTATGGTAGCGGTAGGGGGCATCACGGCCCTTGACCTGGGATCCAGCCAGCAAAAGAGCCAGCAATCCAATGGACATGTTTCCACTTCCGGTAGCGCACCCGGACAGCAAGTAAAAGGTATACGTGTTAAGAAATCTGTTGCCATCAACAGCTCTCCCGAGGAGGCTTACAACTTCTGGCATGATTTTAGCAATCTTCCGCGCTTTATGAGCCATCTTGAAGCGGTCCAGGTGCTGGGCGAAGGCCGCTCGCACTGGAAAGCTAAAGCCCCGGCCAAAGCTTCGGTCGAGTGGGATGCGGAAGTGACCCGGGATATCCCGAATGAACTGATCTCCTGGCGCTCCCTGGAAAATGCCGATATCCCGAATAGCGGAACGGTGCACTTTGAGCGGGCTCCCGGCAACCGGGGCACCTTCGTTAAAGTGGAAATGCAGTATGACCCGCCTGCGGGCAAACTGGGCGCCCTGGTGGCGAAGCTCTTTGGCGAAGAACCGGAACAGCAGGTCCAGGATGATCTACGCGCTTTCAAGCAAATGATAGAAACCGGCGAGATTTTGTACTCCGACTCGACTATTCACGGCCATCCCCACCCGGCGCAGCCACCTGCTACAACAAAACTTTAATGCTTAAACCGGATTAGCGGGCCGTATGAGTAAGGGTGAATACGGTTTCGTTTTGATTGAAATGTGGAAAGGGTAACATAATGAAAGCTAATTGCTGGATGGGTATAAACTCGGTAGAGGTGCGCGAAGTACCGGACCCCAAGATTTTGAATCAGCGGGATGCCATCATCCGAATTACAGCTACCACTATTTGTGGCTCGGATTTGCACCTCTATGATGGCTATATGCCCACTATGGAGAAGGGTGATGTGCTGGGGCATGAGTTTATGGGTGAGGTGGTCGAGGTTGGCAGCGGCGTATCGAACCTGAAGATCGGCGACCGGGTAGTGGTAGCCTTCCCGATTTCCTGCGGCAACTGTTATTTCTGCCAGAAAGGTCTTTTCTCCCTCTGTGAGAATTCCAATCCTAACGCCTGGATGGCGGAGAAACTGATGGGTCATTCTCCCGCCGGCATCTTTGGCTATTCGCATATGCTGGGCGGCTTTGCCGGGGGTCAGGCCCAGTACGTCCGCGTGCCGTATGCCGATGTCGGCACGATCAAGATTCCGCCTGAAGTAACCGATGATCAAGCTCTTTTTCTCTCCGATATCTACCCGACCGGCTACATGGCGGCCGAAAACTGTGATATTGAACCGGGCGACACTATCGCGGTCTGGGGCTGCGGTCCGGTCGGCCAGTTTGCCATCAGGAGCGCTTTCCTGCTGGGCGCGGAGCGTGTGATAGCCATAGACCGCTTTGATTACCGCCTGCGGATGGCCCGCCAGGCCGGCGCTGAAACTATCAATTATGAAGAGGTAGACGCCCTGGAAACGCTCAAGGAGATGACCGGGGGACGCGGACCGGATGCCTGTATAGATGCAGTCGGGATGGAGGCGCACGGCCCTGGCATGGAAGGAGCCTACGACCGGGTGAAGCAGGCTGTAAGATTGGAGACCGACCGGCCTACCGCGCTGAGGGCCGCTATTATGGCCGTTCGCAACGGCGGACATCTTTCGGTTGCAGGTGTTTATGGTGGCTTCCTGGATAAATTCCCCTTTGGCTCGATTATGAACCGCTCCATTACAGTTAAAACCGGCCAGACCCACGTGCAGCATTACATGCAGCCTCTCCTGGATAGAATCTTGAAGGGAGATATTGATCCCAGTTTTGTGGTCACGCACCACATGAGCCTCGCCGACGCCCCTAAAGGTTATGAGATGTTCAAGCATAAAGAGGATGAGGTCCAGAAGATCGTCTTGAGACCCTGATATCAACAGAGCGCTCTTCATAGCCAGGAACATGGCTGGGCGGTGGTTGCCCGGCCATAATAGGGGCGTTACTGTTAAAGAGATGGCAGGCGTTCGAGCGCCCGGCCATAAATGGACCGGGCTATTTCAACGAAAGCGGCTGAACCCGCTTGATAGCAATATCGAGCGTGGTAAGGCCGGAAATGCTATCAGCCCCATTCATGGGGCTTCGTTATACTAGCGCGGGGATTCATTCCCGCGCGCTCGCAAGCCTGCTCCGCTCTATCCACTCGCCCCCTCTTGCGGACGTTTCCGGGGCGCTCTTGAATTACCCCATTCGAAGGCCCGAAGAATCTCCTTCCTACTCTTTACACCTCAACTACCTCAGTATATAATTGGTTAGCTCTACTATAATTTTATTCCGGTGCTGTTACATTTTCGCCTAGATTGGATACGTTCATGACGCCTCTCGATACTTACCTCAAAAATATCCAGGATTCTTACCGCCAGGGCAACGCTACCGAGCATACTTACCGCCCGGCCCTCAAAGCCCTGATTGAAGCCCTCCAACCCGGCCTGACCGCCACTAACGAGCCGCAACGCATAGCATGCGGCGCGCCCGATTACATTATTACGAAGGGGCAGGCTCCCCTGGGCTATATCGAAGCCAAAGATGTTGATGTCAATCTTTCCAGAGTCGAAAATACTCCGCAGCTAAAACGCTACCGCGACAGCCTCGGCAACCTTGTGCTGACCGATTACCTTGAGTTTCGCTGGTATTACGGCGGCGAGTTGCGCCTGACCGCCCGCCTGGCTGCCATTAACGGCAATAAGCTGAAAGCGGAACAGGGCGGGGCCGCCGCCGTGGAAAGCCTGCTGCGCAGCTTCCTGGCCTCGAACGCTCCGCTGGTCAATAACCCGAAGGAACTGGCTAAAAGCATGGCGAACGTGGCGCAGCTTATCCGCCAGGCCACCGTGACGGTCTTGCAGGGCGAGGGCGAACATGGCTCGCTCCACCAGCAGCTAGAGTCCTTCCGGCGCGTGCTGCTGCCCGGCCTGACCCGCGAAGAGTTTGCCGACATGTATGCCCAGACCATTTGCTACGGCCTGTTCGCGGCTCGCTGCCATACTAAAACGGGCCAGCCTTTCGACCGCTATTCGGCGGCTCACTTTATCCCCAGGTCGAACCCCTTCTTGCAGAATGTTTTCTATGACGCTATCGGGCCGGACCTCGATGAGCGCATTAACTGGGCGGTTGACCACGTGGCCGAACTGCTCAACCGGGCCGATATTGACGCTATCCTGAAGGATTTCGGCAAGCGCACCCGCCAGGAAGACCCGGTAGTTCATTTCTACGAAACCTTCCTGGCCGCTTACGACCCGAAAATGCGCGAGGCTCGCGGCGTTTACTATACCCCTGAGCCTGTCGTTTCCTATATCGTGCGGAGCGTGGACCACCTGCTCAAGACTGAGTTCGGTCTGAGCGAAGGGCTGGCCGACCCTGCCAAAATCTCGCGCCGCAGTACGGACGGCAAGACCCTCGAAGCCCACCGCGTCCAGATTCTCGACCCGGCCACCGGGACGGGCACCTTCCTGCATAGCGTGATTGACCATATTTACGAGCAGAGCTTCAAGGGCAACGCCGGGATGTGGGCGGGTTACGTCTCCGAACATCTCCTGCCGCGCCTCTTTGGCTTCGAGCTTTTGATGGCTCCCTACACCGTGGCCCACCTCAAGCTGGAATTGCAACTCAAGGAGATGGGCTACTCTTTCCAGAACAAAGAACGCCTCAATATCTTCCTGACCAATACCCTGCAAGAGCATTTTGAGAGCGGCCGCACTCTCTGGGGCGATAAAATCAAGGATGAAGCCGACGCCGCCGGGCATGTCAAGCACGACTACCAGATTATGGTGGTGCTTGGCAACCCGCCTTACTCCTATGAGTCTGAAAACAACAGCAAATGGGTATCCGACCTTGTACGGGATTACTATGTGGTAGATGGGCAACCGTTAGGAGAGCGAAATCCAAGAGGGCTGCAAGATGACTATGTAAAATTCCTACGCTTTGCTCAGTGGCGCATCCAGCATACCGGGTATGGTGTGTTGGCCTTTATTACCAATCACGGCTACCTGGATAACCCCACTTTCCGGGGGATGCGCCAGAGTCTGATGCAGACTTTCGACGATATTTACGTGTTGGATTTGCACGGCAACAGCAAGAAGAAGGAGAAAAGCCCCGACGGCACGCCCGACCAGAATGTCTTTGATATTCAACAGGGCGTGGCTATCGGCCTCTTTGTGAAGCGGCCCGGCGCGAAAAAAGGCCCCGCTACCGTCCGCCACGCCGACCTCTACGGCCCGCGTGAAGTCTTTGCCAGGAATGGCTCCAAACCGCAGCTAACCGGCGGCAAGTATCACTGGCTCTGGGAAAATAATGTTGCTTCAACGCCCTGGATACAGATACAGCCCAAAACCCCTTACTATTTCTTTTTTCCTCAAAATGAAGACTTAAAGGAAGAGTATGAAAAGGGCTGGGATGTTAAGGATTTGATGAAAGTCAATTCAGGTGGAATGAATACAGCCCGTGATGCTCTTGTTATTGATGTTGATAAACATGAATTAGAAACAAGGATAAGACACATTAGAGAATTTAAGGGTGATTTAGATGATCTTGCTAAATCCCTAAATGTACAGAACACCAGTTGGTGGAGTTTTGACTCAAGTGTCAAGAATTTAAGACAAACGCCGTCTTGGGAAAAATTAATAATCAAGTGTTTATACAGACCATTTGACGAAAGGTGGTTATTATATCTTCCTAGCTTTATAGATAGACCAAGAACTGAAGCAAATGCACACCTGCTTCAGCCGAATTTATCTCTGGTAACAACTAGGCAAACTAAGGAACCTTTTGCAGTAGTTGCAACAGATCTTATTTGTGGACAGCATAAAATAGCTGCTGTTTATGACCGTAGCTATTTTTTTCCTCTTTACCTTTACCCTGACACAGAGAAAAAAACCCTCTTTGATTTCACTGATGAAAAGCCATACGTGAGGAAGGCCAATCTGTCAGAGAAATTTGTTAAGGAAGCCCCACTCAAGCTGGGGCTGCGCTATGTACCAGACGGCTGCGGCGACCTGCAAGCCACCTTCGGCCCGGAAGACCTCTTTCATTACATGTACGCGGTCTTTCACGCCCCGACTTACCGCAGCCGCTATGCCGAGTTCTTGAAGATAGACTTCCCGCGCCTGCCGCTGACCTCGGACGCGAAACTTTTCGCCGAATTGTGCCACCTGGGCCAGCGTCTGACCGTCCTGCACCTGCTGGAACAGACCGGGCCGCTCGTTACCACCTTCCCGCAAAAAGGCAGCGACATAGTAGAGAAGGTCGAGTATACTCCGCCCTCCAGCGATGGCACGCCGGGGCTGGTCTGGATTAACAAGCAGCAATATTTCGAGAACGTCCCGCCTGAGGTCTGGGAGTTCCATGTGGGCGGCTACCAGGTCTGCCAGAAGTGGCTGAAGGATCGCAAGGGGCGCAAGCTGGATTTCAACGATTTGCAGCACTACCGCAAAATCGTGGCGGCCCTCGCCGAGACGCGCCAGCTAATGGCCCGCATAGACGAGGTTATCGAGCAGCATGGCGGCTGGCCGCTGCGCTAAGAGCCGCCCGCAACACGGAGCGAGGTCGCATCGAGAGCGCACCGCAATACCCACAAGGAGCCTTCAGCCAAATACCAGGGCTATATCAACAAAATTCCTGCGGGATGGGCTCATTTGGGCATAAAAGTAACCAGGCGCATCTCGCAGAGATTTCATTACACTAGACCGGAAATTTGGCTAACAGCCCCCCTTGCGGGTATTTCCGGGCGATTGAAACGCTACCTCGCTCTTGCCTATCACGCCTCGTTCGTTCGCATGTCATCCTGAGGCCGCAGCCGAAGGATCTCGGCCGCAAGGCAAGGCACGGACGTGGGGCGAAGAGATTCTTCGGGCCTCCGAACGGGGTAATGTTAAGAGCGAGGCAACGGAGGCCCTCAGAATGACATGCTAAAAATAGGGGCATTTCTGCTAAAAACAGGTCGCACCACGACCGCCCGGCCATGAATGGACCGGGCTAGTTCAACGAAAGCGGCTGAACCCGCTTGATACGATTCCACCCACTGGCGCGCCCCATACGCTATCAGCCCCATTCATGGGGGTTCGTTATACTAGCGCGGGGATTGATTCCCGCGCGGTCGAACGGGCGGCACGCGCTTAAATAATCGGGGGCATAAGCGGAAGAGCGCGGTTGCATTGAGAGCGCCCGGCCATGCCCCCTTGCGGGCATTCCCGCGCGGTCGAATTTATAAAGCGTATGAGGGCCATCTATACCTATAGACGGCCCTCATACATTCTCCAGATTTGAAGGAGTTGTGGCTAATCGCCGGGCTGTACCTGTAACTGAATGTTGAGCGCGCCCGGTTTCTCCAGCACTTCCAGGCGGTATTGGGTGGGGTCGTTCAGGTCGCGGGTGACCCGGAAACTGGCTTTGTTGTCGCCCACCAGCAGATTCAGCAGGGTCAGTTCGTTCAGCCAGCTAGGCAAATGAGGGTTGATAACAACATGGTTACGGGCGGCGTCCACTTCCAGGCCCAGCATGGTTTGCAGGAAGTAAATCGCCGCGCCTGCCGTCCAGGCCTGCGGGCTGCAACTGACCGGGTACTCTGCCGGGCTGCTGTAATAGCGGTTATCCTGCTGGAACCCGCAGAAGACTTCCGGCAGGCGGTAGTAGCGAAAGCGCTGGCTGGCCGCGAAAATCTGGCTGATCACGCTGTTAGATTCTGAGTGATAGCCGTAAAGTTTCAGGCCGGAGGCAATAATAGAGTTATCGTGCGGCCAGACGCTGCCGTTGTGGTAGCTCATGGGGTTGAAAGTCGGTTCGTTCGAGCTGACCGTACGAATGCCCCAACCGCTGCTCATATCGTCCGTCATAAAGTGTTCCGCCAGGAAACCGGCTTTATCTTCATCTACAATCCCGCACCACAGGCAATGCCCCGGGTTGGAAGTGACGACCGGAATGACCTTTTTATCGCGGTCAAGAGCCTGGGCATAGAATTTCTCTTCCGGTATCCAGAATTTCTCGTTAAATTTCTGTTTGAGTTCTGCCGCTTCCTGGCGCAGGCGGGCGGCCCACTCTTTCTCATTGTAGCGCTCTACCACCTCTGCCACCCACATCTTGGCGGCGTAGACATAGGCTTGAGCTTCGCAGAGGGCGATAGGCGGTTCCGGGAAAGAGCCGTCGCGGAAGAGCAAGGAGAAGGCGTTGTCTTTCCAGCCCTGGTTCTTGACGCCCCGGTCGTTGTGGCAGTGATATTCGATAAAACCGTCGCCATCTTTATCGGCGTAGTTATCAATCCAGTTCAGGGCCGCTTTGATATTGGGTAACAGTTCCTTGTAAAGCTCCTCGCTGTTCAGCCAGCGCATGGTCTGGGCGAAAAGCATGAGGAAGAGCGGCGTGCTATCCACCGAACCGTAATAGGGCACATGCGGCATTTCGTGCAGGACGGTCATTTCTCCGGCGCGCACTTCATGCAGAATCTTGCCCGGTTCTTCCTCGTTCCAGTCGTTGACCTTCTGGCCCTGGAAACGGGCCAGGTAGCGCAGGGTTCCCACCGAGATTTGCGGGTCGAAAATGAGCGTTTGCATGGCGGTAATCAGCGAGTCGCGCCCAAACGGCACGGCGAACCAGGGGATACCTGCCACCGGAAGCAGGCCGGTCGGCAATTCCTCGGTCAGGATGCGCAGGTCGTAGATGCTGCGCTGTAAGAACTTATCGAAGACCTCGTTATCGCTGCTGATACCGGTACACTCTTTGAACCAGCTTTCATAGGCCAGGCGCATCCGCCGGGCTCCCATGTCGAAAGTGGTAGGTAGTACGGCCTGTCCGTTGCCCAAACCCTGGGGGATGATGTGATAGGTAATCGCAAAAGGCTGGCCCGGTTCAAGCAGCAGGTCAAAGACTACATCGGCGACGGCCGGTTGCACCACCGGCGTAACCACCGAATAAGTACTCTCCGGCAAGACGTTGCGCCGTTCCAGGGCCGGAATGCCCTCCGAGTTAGGGTCGTGCAGATTTACTTTGCTCGGTTTTACATCAAAAGCAACTTCGGTGCGGCGTTCCTGGTTATCCAACCCCAGGTAGCAAAAAGTCAGGCGCTCGCCGTCCCATTCTGGTGTACGGATTTGACCGCGTTTAGGCCGTTTGTAGCCGCGTACATCAAACATATCGCGGAAATCGCTCCCGAACCGCATGGTAAGGCTGACACTCAGCGGAAAAGAGTTGTAATTAAAAAAGCCCAGCCGCTCGTGCATGCCATCTTCGATGAAACGGTTGCGCCGGACACTCAGGGTGCGGGGCAGCAGCGTAACCATGCCGGAGTCGCCGTTGCCGTTGCCATTATTATTAATATTGCTAATATTGCTAGGACTGCTGTCGTTATAACCTTCCGGGGCGGGAACCTGCATCAGCGGGTTGGCGCTCTGGATGTTCCCCATAAAATTAAACTCCCCGGAAGAGGTAAGCAGCACCGGAGTATAGCCGTTAATGCGGATTTCCAGGATACTCAGGTACCTGGTGTCCTTGTAATAAATTCCCCAGCCTTCGCTATTATCCTGTGGAATATCGCCGTCTTCAGCGCTCACCATGAAGACCAGATTTTCTTTCAGCACCAAGCGGTTCGACAACTGAAATCCTCCCCTCTACCTTTTAGCTGTTCGACATGATTTAAAATATTATAGCACAGGGCATTCCCGCAGCTTTGTAAGTCGAAGAATTGGAGCTGAGTCTGAAAACAAAAAGAGGCTCTCCGCCTTACGGGAAAGAGCCTCTTTTAGTAATAAAGATTAGCCGGTAACTTAATTCTGCTTGCTAGGCGGCCCAATTTTCAGAGAGAGGCAGGGCCGGGAGGCCCAGGTAAGCCGGAAGCTGATGCAGGGAGTCTATTACCTCAAAATCATCTTCACTGTGCTTGCCGCTGATATTTTTGTAGAGCGTGGGCAACTGCCCCCGGTCTACTACCAGCACTCGCACTCCTGCCGCTTTGCCCGCGCCGATATCGTCCACACTATCGCCCACCAGCACCGCTTCATGCGGCTCGACGTTCAGCAAATTAAGCGCCAGTTCTACCCCATCGGCTGAAGGTTTAGTGCAGGGTACATCGTCGTTGCAGGAGACTACTACCTCGAAGTGGTGGCGTTCGATGTACTGCTCCAGCAAATCCAGCTTCATACCCAGCGAAATATGAGCGGAATTGGAAACAATTCCCAGCCGCAAATCGTGGATGCGCAGGCGGTTTAAAGCCGCTCCCACGTCTTCGAAGGCGTAGGTGTGGTGTAATTGCATTTCCAGGAGCCGCTCAGAGTCGAAGGCTTTCCAGAAGTAAGGCCGCTCAATGCCCCAGCTATCAATCATAGCGTATCGTTCTGAGGTGAACCAGAAACGCTCTACCTGTTCCATATCGCTAAGGGGAGGAAGGCCGAAGTCGGCCAGCGTTTCGTTCAGGACCACCATTCGTCCTGCCGGATGGAGTTGTACCAGAGTTCCATCCATATCAAATAAGATGGCTTTCGGAGGGGTGGCTAATACGGGCCACATCATTGTGGCTGTTTTAATGTCTACCATAAGTATATTCCTTTGTTCCGTTGTAAATACTTCCGCGCTGCAAGGCTTATCCATCAAGCCCTGATAGCTCAAAAAGGAAGGGTGTCTTAGTTATAGCATAAAAAATGCCATCTTTGCATAATCTATCTCACATTTTCCGCCAGGTATATATACGTATTAATGAACGGTTTATATTCATTTTTGGTCAGGCCGGGTTTTCGATCTGTTCCGGGCGGTATAATAGAATCAAAGGAAGCCTGCCTGTTAAGGCCTGATAAATGATAGAGAGTACAAATGTATCGGGTTGGTTTGGATAAGATATAAGCCTATCGGCATAATCTGGGTAGTGTAGCATGGAGGGAAATATCATGACTGATTTGTATGAGCCATTAAGTCCGCAAGCTCGTAAAGAAGCGGCAAATCGCTTTCTAGAATTTTTGCTAGAGCGCGACGGTACACCTGAACCGGAAGCCCGCCGTTTGAGTAAGCGCGAAGAATATTTCAAGCGGATTGATAGCCGGGCTGTGCGCTCCAACCGTCAGGTAGACAAGCTCCAATTCCAGCGCAATCACGAAGGCCGCCGGCTTGAATCACACCTGGACCCGGTGATGTTATGGCTGCTCTGCACGGCTAAATTGAATCGCGGTGAACGTTACGGTGTAGATACGGCTTTTAAGTCGCGCAAGGGTCATCTTAACCCTGAAGATCCCATGACTTTTATTGGAGTGGAAGAGTTTTACCATACCAGGATGCTCCTGGATGTGCTAAAAGTGTTTGATCTTTCGCTGGAGATCCTGCCTCCTAACTCAAGAGTGACCCGCTGGCTAATTCAGGCGATGGCCTATTTACCGAAGCGCTTTTCGATGCCACTGACTATGGCCGGGGAGGTTTTTGGGGTAGCCGCCTTCTACCTGCTGCGCGAGAAGGCCAAAGAGTTATTCGCCGGTGAACCGGTTGTACTGGAACGGATACTATCGCTTTACAATGAGATTATGGTTGACGAAATCGGCCATGTTTTCTTTGCGCGGGCTAACCTGGGACGAACCGGGCTGTGGCTGGCAAAGAAGCTCCAGGGTAGCGTTATGAAGTCCATACTTTCAGATTTGCCGGAGCTGTTGCAGCTATTCAGCCGGGAAAAGTTCGAAGCGACGCTTGCGCAGGTCGAGCAAATCCTGAATGGTAAGGATGACTGGCCGGTCAAACCTTTCCGTTACTTTCCAGGCAATGGTGCGATGCTCGGGGTGTAAAGGCAACCGTAGCATGGGGCGCATCCGGGCCAGGCCTTCTTTTTTGCCTGATATTTTGTAGCCTGCTTATGCTCCCGAATTGAAGCGACCTACTAATGATGGCACAGCCTGATTACTGGCCATCAAGCGGGTAGGTCGCTTTCCTGTCGTTTGAAGGGTGGCGGGGAGTTTGTCTTAGCGGCTAATGGCCCAAAAATCCTGTTGTCTACTTCAGAGCCAGCCTGTAAAATAAAATGATCCTTGCCAGCAGTATACCTCTCCCCGGTGATGGACTGACCTATCTTAAGAACTTGAATAAATTTTGCCCTATACGTTCAGCTACATTGCGCTACTCTGAAAGGAACAGTCAAGCATGTCTGTACTCTTGCCCCAATCGGGATCTTATAAGGTGCGCCGCCACCGGCCTGCCCGGCGCAGCCTGCTACTCGCGGTGATTTTAAGCTTTACCAGTCTGCTGGCCTCTTGCTGGCCCGGTTATGCGCCCGTCCTGCGGGCAGCGGGTATCATCTCGGTGGGAAGCAACGGCTATGCCTGTAGTTATAGCGGCCTGACGGCGGCGATTACGGCGGCTGGTAGCGGCGGCACGGTCAACTTCGACCCAACCTGTAATCACATCTATTTTGGCGGGAATAGCGCCATTACACTCGGCGCAGACCTTACCATAGACGGTACGGGCGTAACCGGCGGCCTGGTGCTGGACGGGGCCGCCAGCGGCGGAGGCAGCAATACCCAGCTCTTTATTATCAACAGCGGGGTTACTGTTAGCATCGCAAATTTAACCATTACTAACGGCAGTAGCAGTTCCGGCGGCGCTATTCTCAACAGCGGAACCCTGAGCATTACTAACTCAACTTTCAGCAATAACAGCGCCTCCGGCAACGGTGGAGCAGTTCAGAATAATCAGGTTATTAACAGTATCACCAATTCCACCTTCAGCAACAACTCCGCCACCGGTAGCGGTGGGGCGATTCAAAACACCGGGACTATGGGCTCTATTACTTACTCGACCTTCAGTAACAACACCGCTTCCAGTAGCAACGGTGGAGCAGTTGAGAATGAGGGGACTATCAGCAGCATTACCTACTCGACTTTCAGCAACAATACCGCTGCTGCCAGCGGTGGTGCGGTTGGGAATTATGGCACGATCTACAGTATCACGAACTCGACCTTCAATAGCAACTCCTCCGGTAACACCGGTGGCGCGATTGCAGCTTATGGTACTGTTGGCAACCTGACTAACTCTACCCTTTACTCCAATTCTGCCAGCGTCAAAGGAGGAGGGGTTTACGCTGAGGGGATCATCAGTATTGTCAACTCCACTTTAGTTGCCAATTCCTCTCCCAACGGAGGGGCTTTCTATAGCTACGGCAACACTGTGAGGCCCAAAAACAGCCTCTTTGCCAAAGGCGCGAATGGCACTAGCTGCACCGGCACGTACACTGACAAGGGCTACAACCTATCGGACGACAGCAGTTGCGCCAACGGCGGTACGGGCAGCCAGAGCAACGTGGCAAACCTCAACCTGGACACTCTTAAGGACAACGGCGGGCCTACCCAGACTATCGCTCTTTTGAGCGGCAGCGCGGCTATCGGGCTGGTTGCCAGCGGTTGCCCGGCTACTGACCAGCGCGGCGCCACTCGCCCGGCTAGCGGTTGCGATGCGGGCGCTTACCAGTTCCCGGCCACTACCACTACGGGCCTGACCGCCTCTCCCGACCCGGCGGCTTTCAAAGTCAGTGTTACTTTTACCGCTACCGTCACCACCCAGGGGTCAGGCACACCGAGCGGTACGGTCAGCTTTAGCGATAGCGTAAGCGGGGCGCTGGGCAGCGCCAGCCTGAGCGGCGGAGTGGCGACCTTTAGCACTGCTAACCTCAGTGTTGGCTCTCACCTTATTACCGCCAGCTACAGTGGTGATCTCAACTTTGCGGGCAGCACCGGCAGCTATACCCTGACGGTCACGCCTGGCCCGCCCGCCCAGGTCGTGATAGTGACAGGCGACCAGCAGAGCGCCCTGATCAATACTACTTTCAGCACGGCCCTGGCAGTCAAAGTGACCGACGCTTACAGCAACCCGATCAGCGGAACGAGCGTCACTTTCAGCGCGCCTGCCAGCGGGCCGAGCGGCAGCTTTGCAGGCGGCAGCACCGGTTACACCGGGCAGACCGGCGCAGATGGCCAGCTTACCGCGCCGGCTTTCAGCGCAAACGGACAGCCCGGTAGCTATCAGGTTTCGGCCACGGCTGCCGGGGTCAGCAACCCGGCCAGCTTTAACCTGACCAACCTGGCCTGTAATCCTCTCCAGGTCACTTCTAACCTGGATGACGGCAGTTGCGGCACTCTGCGCCAGGCCCTCACTTTCGCCGGGAATAGCGCGGACCCTGGCAGCAAAACGGTCACGATCACCCTGACCAGCGGTTCGATCATCAGCCTGACCAGCGGGCTGACCGTGCCGGATGGCGTTTCGGTAACGACAACGGCGGCCTGCGGATCAGACCAGGGCCGGATGCTGCCGCCCATTACGCTCCAGGGCAGCGGCAACAACAGCGGCGTAGGGCTAACCCTGGCAGCCAGCAGCCAGTCGCGGCAGCTTTTCGGCCTGTGGGTGCGCGGCTTTAGCGGCCAGCAAATCAGCGCGCCGCCCGGCAGCCAGGTTGTTATGAAGTGCGTGCGGGTATCGAAAGGCTAAGATTTTTGTTCAATAGAGGTGACCAGCACAGGAGTTTTTCCTGGGAGGTGGTAGCGTTTTGCCCTGGCCTGGGCCTGAATTAAGCCCGGCCAGGGCTGCTCTATTATTGAGTATAATTTCCGGGTATAGAGCGCTAAGGAGAGAATAACAGGGCTATGAGCTTCCTAACCAGTCCAGCTTATAAAGCGGTATCTACCGGTCTTCTGAAGTAATCGGCTATATCCACCCCATTTTCAGCGAACTTCGTAAAGAGCTTGCCGCCATTGGTCTTGAAATAGTGGCGTTCCGCCGGATAAACCGGCAAATACCACAGAATGTGAGCATGCGAGCCATCCTTGAACTTCATGGTTCTCAGCTCTTTACTTTTAGCTTCAATAAAAGGCGGGACAAAAATGGCGGCGGTTAAGGGCGAGTTATCTATAATCCCTTTCCCGTCTGGAAATTCCATGGTGTGGTTAAAATCCAAAAAAGTATTGTACTTAAAGGGATACATTCCTAAGCCTGCCAGGAAAGTAGCTATCTTTATATTCGGTTCTCTTGCGTAGGTCATCAATTCTATGCGGGTCTCATGTGGCGCGTTCGGCATGGGCTGGCGGCTAGCCCCGCAGGTTAGATAAATTACTCCCCGCCCTCCCAGAACATCGCGCCAGAGCTCTAGCACATACAGAGGTCCAGGAATATAGGGTGGTAAATCAATTGCCTGGTAATAACCCTTTGCCTCACCACCCGTGTTATCGGCATAGTGAGCGACCAGTTCCCAGTCCCTTTTATCTAATAAGTCGAATTCCTCTTTGCTGGTGAAGCGTTTTAATTCCAGAGGGGAATCATATTTTTCAGACAAACTTAATCCTCTTTTAGATTTTGCGGCTCAGCGGGGGGCGTTCTGACTCGGTTATTGAGCGCTCCCGCCGAAATCGACGGTCAAATTCCCCAGCAGGTCGCGGTTCTCGATTTCATAGCGGACGGTTCCATTCTCCAAGTAGTAACTGAGGTAAGGCACGCGCCCGCTCGGCCAGTCGGCGAAAGAGAGCAGTGGAATACGCAGAGGGACCCTGGCAGGTTGGAGAAAGAGCCTGCCCGCCTGGCGGTCAACCCGCGCCCCGGCGCTGGCGTAGAGCAGGCCCAGGCAGGTCAACCCGCGCGGGTAGAGGCGCAGGTGGTTGTTGCCGTAAGTATCTACAAAACAACCCCCTCGACCGAATTCGCCGTTCTCAAATTGCTCGAAGGCCCAGTAGCGCTCCACCATATCGCTCAAATCCAGGCCGAGGTACCCGGCTACCGCGTCCCGGTGCAGGTTCTGCGAAATCCAGATGTTGCTCTTGTCGGCGCTGGAATGGGTGCAGCCGTACTCGATCAGCGATTTCTGGAGGCTTTGCTCTAAATCCTGCCTGATACGGCTCAGCTCAAGCGGCGGCAGGTCCGCCGCGCCCCCGGGGGCGCAGGCCAGCAGGTAGAGCAGACCGTTATTGGTATAGAGCGAATAGCCGTCCCAGCCTTCCAATTCGCCTGCTTCCAGGGGTTCGCCCGTCCAGGGATTGACCAGCCCCTCGGTCGTCCGGTCGAGCGTCACGGCATAGTGGTCGCCCAACCAGGCCTGATTGTCGAGGGTCTGGCCGATCAGCTTTACTCTCTCGGCGCATTCAGCGGCCAGTTTGGGCTGGCTATTTTCAGCTTCCAGCAGCCTGGCGGTGGCCCAGCAGGCCGAAAGGGCTTTTACGGCCAGGTATACCTGTTCTTTGCCGTACTGCACTGCCGGAGAAGCATCATCAATCGTGTTGGCAATGCCCCGGTCAGGAAAGCCGTTGCCGGTGGTATCGCTGTCCAGCACGAACCGCACCAGGCGCGTTACCACCTCAAGGTTAGAAGTTACTACTGCGTGGTTGCCACTGTAGCGCCAGAGGGCGTAGACCAGCAGGATAAAATTACAATTCTCCTCGACCTCCATCTGGTGCGGGTAGGTCTGGTGGTTGGCTTCCAGCACGCCACCAATATCATGGCTGAGCCAGGTGCCACGCTCGTCCTCATGCAGGTAGTGCCCCCATTCCGCCAGGGTTTTTTCCAGAAGCTGCGGCCACAGCAACAGATAAAACCAGCTCAGGTTGTACTCAACGTCTACCGTGGAGTGAAAGACACAGTTACCCTCCCAGACGCTATACCAGTCCCGGTCGAGACTGGCGGTATCAGGCAAAGTCCACCAGGTATTCGTGATGTAACTCTGGAAGGTGAAGGCCATTAAATTCTGATAGCTGTGGCCGAGCGAACTATTTTGCCAGA
Organism: Chloroflexia bacterium; assembly: GCA_036261665.1. GTDB lineage: Bacteria > Chloroflexota > Chloroflexia > Chloroheliales > Chloroheliaceae > 54-19. The sequence goes on along the minus strand of DATAKM010000049.1, from coordinate 12,375 downwards.
TATTTTCAAAAAAAGCCGTCTTTTCGAGGATATGCGCCCGCTCTCGTACCGCATAATCCAGCACCGCCGCGAGATCTTTATAATAGTAGTTGTAGCGGAAGGACTGCTTAACCCCGCGCACCTCCAGGACGCTCTGGTTTACATAAGTAGCAAGCAAAAGATGGTAGGTTAAGGCAGGCTGCTCTTCGCCGGCAGGACTGCTAACGCTGAGAGCCAGGGTGTTGGATCGCGGCGCTACTTCAGTGGCCGAGGCGGTCGGGCCGTAGCTGCCAAAGAAGATTGGCAGGTGAAAGGCCTGCTCGGAGAGAGTGCCGGGCGCGGTGCGGGGCCCCCAGTGGGTTTTGACCTGGCGATAAGTGGTGGTCAAAGTGGCGCCCAGGTAGGCCTGCCCGCCGTCCAGTAGCTCTATTTCAGCCTGGCCTTCCGGCAATCCAAGTTCGGCGACCAGTTCGAGCGGGGCTGTGTTAGGAATTCTATCGAGCGTAACATCAAGATAAAAAAAAGGCGCGAGGCTGAGTGGCTCATCCTGGGGATAGAAGGGCGCGGTGAAAGTAAAGGTGGCGTAGAGATTAAGGGCGCGATCCCTGGCGTGAAAGAGGATGGAGGAAGGGCGCAATTCCATTTCGACTTCTGGAAAATAATCTTCACTATCCCCGGCAAAAGGCAGCAGCCTGGTGTTTGCACCCGCTCGAAAGCCCAGCCTGAGCTGAAAGGGTAAATCAAAGAACTTGCCTAACGGGCCGAGAAAAACCTGCCGGTTCTTCGGCACAAAATGAAGGGTGAAGCGAGAACCCAATCTTCCCAGCATCGTTTCGATCAGTTGCACGCGTTTCTCCTTTTGTCAGATCGTTTCATTTATTGTTGTAAGGCGAGATCCTTTGGCTGCGACCTCACACCCGCAGGGGCGTGACATGGAATTGAACGGGGCGTGATGGGTAAGACCTTGCCGCCCGTTCAATCGCGCGGGAATAAATCCCCGCGCTAGTATAACGAACCCCCATGAATGGGGCTGATAGCATCGCAAGCACTCGAACGGGGCAAAATGCTATCAAGCGGGTTTAGCCGCTTTCGTTGAGCTAGCCCGGTTCCTTTAGGTCCGGGCGCTCGAACGCTTTCCGCCGCTTCTAGCCTTCACACCCGGCGTATACCCATGTCACGCCCCTTGTGGGTGTGAGGGCCGCCACTACCACACAATGTTACTTTTCCCCGTTCGGAGGCCCGAAGAATCTCTCTGCCCGGTTGGAACGCTGGCCTTGCGGCCGAGATCCTTCACTGCGTTCAGGATGACATGTAATAGAACGGGGCGTGATGGGTAAGATCATGCTACCCATCCAAGCGCGCGGGAATCAATCCCCGCGCTAGCATAACGAAGCCCCATGAATGGGGCTGATAGCATTTAAGGCGCTCGAACGGGGCGAAATGCTATCAAGCGGGTTTAGCCGCTTTCGTTGTAATAGCCCGGTTCCTTTAGGTCCGGGCGCTCGAACGCTTGCCGCCGCTTCTAGCCGCAATGCCCGGATTATTAGAGAGAATGCCAATCGTTCAAACGCGCGGGAATGAATCCCCGCGCTAGTTTAACGAACCCCCATGAATGGGGCTGATAGCATGTGGCAGGCATTCGAATGGTGCGGGATGTTATCAAGCGGGTTCAGCCGCTTTCGTTGAACTAGCCCGGTCCATTCATGGCCGGGCGGTCGAACGCCTGCCACTCATTTTGTTAATAACGCCCCTATTATATGCATGTCACGCCCCTTGTGGGTAATTGCGGGTAATGCGCTTGCCTTGCGGCCGAGATCCTTCGGCTGCGGCTCACACCCACAAGGGGCGTGACATACAAACGAGGGTTGCCCGTACCCGAAAGGGCCGGGCTCCTTTATTCACCCCTGTTAAGAAGCCTGGTTCAGATGCGCGATAAAGGCATCCACCTGCTCTTCGGAAATACCCTGGAACCCGGCTATTTTGATGATCGGGATGGCCAGGAACATCTCATCGGCGTTGGTTATCCATTGTTCGACATCACCGCTGCTGCCAAAGTTCTGCCTGATCAGGGCCAGGGCCTGCTCATTCTCAACAAAGTACTTCAGCTCGGTCATGCGGGTGAACCTTCGCCGGGCCGAGGCGAGATCTTCCTGCACCGTCACAGCGGCGCTGAGCGGCAGTTCCGCGCTGGAAGGACCGACCTCAATTTGATAGCTGCCGCCCTCCATTCGCCAGGCCTGCCGCTCGCTATCGTAGACCATAAAGTCGCGCTCTTCCAGGGTCAAAGTGACCTCTTTGGTTTCGCCCGGCTCAAGGGCCACCTTCGCGAAGGCTTTCAACTCTCTGACCGGTCGGCTGTACTGCGAGGCGGTGGACCGGACATAAAGCTGCACGATCTCTTTACCGGCGCGTTCGCCGCTATTCCTGACCGACACCCTCACTTCCAGGGTCTCCCCGGCTTTGAAAGTGTCTTTGTTGAGTTTTAGCCCGCTATATTCGAAGGTGGTGTAAGAGAGGCCGTAGCCAAAGGGGAATAGCGGCTGGACTTTCTTTTTGTCATAATAGCGGTAGCCAACAAAGACGCCTTCGCCGTAGCGGACCACCCCGCTCTCGCCCGGATAGTTGATGTAGGCAGGCGTATCTTCCAGCCGCTCGGGGAAAGTTTCGGCCAGCTTGCCGGCAGGATTGACCTTGCCCGACAGCACATCCACGATCGCGCTGCCGCCTGCCTGGCCGCCCAGTCCTACTTCCACCACCGCTTTAACCCCTGATAACCAGGGCATGGCGACTACCGAGCCGTTTTGCAGGACCAGCACGGTGTTGGGCTGCACCCGGCAGACTTCCTCGATCAGGCGGTTGTGGCTTTTTGGCATAAAGATATGTGTGCGGTCATAACCTTCCGACTCGAAGGGACCGGGCAACCCGGCAACAATAATGGCTACCGACGCCTGCTGCGCCTTGCTGACGGCCTCCTGAATCAACGCTTCGTCCGGCTCTTCGCTTTCATTGTAGCCTTCGGCGTATGTTACCGTGGCCTTACCACTCAGCCAGCTTTCCAGTTCTTCCAGGGGCTTATCCAGTTGAGTTGGCACTATCTGCGAGCTACCCGCTCCCTGGTAGCGCGGACTCCTGGCAAACTGGCCGATAACGGCTACCGAACTCAGCCCTTCCGGCTTCAGGGGGAGCAAATTATCCTCGTTTTTCAGGAGCACGGTCGCCTCGGCGGCTGCTCGCCGGGCCAGGGCGTGATGAGCCGCCCGGTCAAAATGGACCCCCGTTTTGCGCCCGGCGTGGCCTTGCAGGATCATCCTCAGCACGCGAGCCGCCGCCCGGTCAATCGCGGCTTCTTCCAGTTGGCCGTTCTGGACCAGTTTAACCAGCCTTGCGGTATGGTTCACGCCGGGGCCGGGCATTTCCAGGTCCAACCCGGCTGTCAGGGCTCTGCCCTTTTCATTGACCGCGCCCCAGTCCGAGACGACTACCCCTTCAAAGCCCCATTCCTCCTTCAAAATCTGGGTTAGAAGCTGAGGATTCTCGGAGGCATAGACGCCGTTCACTTTGTTGTAAGCCGCCATGATGGTCCAGGGCCGCGCTTTTTTAACCACCCGCTCGAAAGCCGCCAGGTAGATTTCGCGCAGGGTGCGCTGGTCTATTACGGCGTCGATGGTCATGCGTTCCCATTCTTGGTTGTTGCAGGCGTAGTGTTTGAGGGAAGTGCCCACTCCCTGGCTCTGCACGCCGCGCACCCAGGCCGCTCCGATTTCTCCGGCCAGCATGGGATCTTCCGAAAAATATTCAAAGTTGCGTCCACCGAGCGGTGTGCGCTTGATATTGACGCCGGGGCCGAGCAGCACCTGCACATCAATCTCCTGGCATTCTTCACCCAGGGCTCGCCCGATCTCTTCAGCCAGGGCGATGTCCCAGGAAGCGGCCAGGGTTACGGCCGGGGGAAAGCAAGTCGCGGGAATGGAGTTGCGCACCCCAATTTCACTCTCGGCATTGGCCTGGGGCTTACGTATTCCGTGAGGACCGTCATTCATGGCGATGGGCGCCACTCCCAGCCGTTCTACCGGGTGCGTAGACCAGAAATTGCGCCCGATAGTGAGCGCAATCTTTTCTTCAAGGGTCATCTGGGCCAGCAGGTTATTGATCTGCTGCTCTACTGCCTCTACTGTTTCCATGATGATTACACTTTCTTTTTAACTTAATACTTATTTATTCTCGCTGTTTGCTTGCTCTATCTCATAGCTCAAACCGTGTCCAAAGGGAAAGAGGGGATTTTCCGAGTCGTATGGCAGGTCGGACTTCTGTCTTAAAACCGCTTCCATTGAGGAAGGCAGTTCAAAGGGCAGCTTCCCCGCAGGCGCGAAACGGCCAAAAATTACGTCCAGCAGGGCCCGGTCGCTGGCTCCAAAGTTAGCCAGGAGCGCGGCGCTGCTTGCGGCAATTTCGGGTATTACGGCGGGACGATCCAGGTAAATATCAATCACGGTCGGGACTTTTTGGGCGATAGCCAGGATACGTTCTTTTTCCTCTTGCGGAAATTCCAGCGAACCGGCGTGGAACATGCTTTCAAGGAAGAAGCGATTGCGCGGTTCGTAGGGCGTTTTCAGCCGGATAAGCGCCAGGTCGGCTTCCGCCGGGCCGGACACTACCTCGCCAAAGGGGGCGACGGCTTCGGCAGAGATATTTTCCAGGTAAAGCCGGGGACGGCCCAGAACAGGTAAAACAGGCCTTCCGGCGCTAAGACTGTTTTTCAGCAGCACAATAGACTTGCGCTGGGCCAGTTCGCCCGCCGCCCGGAAGGCGGGATTACCCACGATGCGTTCAGCCTCGGCGGGGTCCACGAAAGCATTATCGAAGAGGCCCAGCCTGAATTTGTCGCGCAGCAGGCGCCGCACCGACCGGTTAATCCGCTCTTCGGCTACCTGCCCGCTCTGGACCAGTTCAATTATCACTTCCGGGCAACTCTCGCCCCCGAACTGATCTACCCCTGCCTCCAGCGCTTTTTTAGCTCTTTCCGGGATACTCAGGTTTTCCACGCCCCAGGCCCGCGCCGGGAAGTTTTTTGCATCCCGGGAGGTTAGCACGCCCCAGTCTGAGCAGACCACCCCCTCAAAGCCGAATTTCTGGCGCAGCAGCCCGCTAATGACCTGCTTGTTGAAGGCAAAGCCTACTTCTTCGAGATCGGTCCCTACCGGCATGCCGTAGTAAGGCATAATCTGGGCGGTCCCTGCCTCAAAGGCAGCCTGGAAGGGAATCAGATGGTAGTCAAAGTTGTTGCCGGGGTAAACCTGCTCCCGGCCATAGGGGAAGTGAGGGTCTTCGCCGTCTTTCTGAGGGCCGCCGCCCGGAAAGTGTTTGGTCATGCAGGCGACACTGTGCGGACCGAGGGTCTTACCCTGGAAGCCGCGAATGTAGGCCCCGACCATGCGGGCGGACAGCGTGGCATCCTCGCCGAAAGTGCCGTTGATCCTGGCCCAGCGCGGTTCGGTGGCAAGGTCGGCCATAGGGTGCAGAGCCGCCCGGATACCGACGGCCAGGTATTCCTGCCGAGCGATATCGCCGAATTGCTCTACCAGCGCTTCATCCCCGGTCGCCGCCAGACCAAGCGGTTCGGGCCACTGCGAGAAATCCCCGGCCAGGAAACTGGTCGCCGGGTTGTCGGTGAAGGCGTGGCGCGGGTCGGAAGAGATGGTGACAGGAATACCAAGGCGGCTACTCTCGGCTAACTCCTGGAGGCGGTTGTACCATTCGGCGGCCTGGCGCGGTTTGGGCGTATCCAGCACATTAAAGTGATTGATCTTTTTATCGTGGACCATCTCGCGGGTAGAAAAGGGCCCCATCCGGCCCTGGCCCTCTAAAAGAGTGCCGTCAGGATTGACCATAATCATGGTCTGGAACATCATGCCGGCTTTCTCTTCGATGGTCATGCGGTTCAAAATATCCTCGACCCGCTCCTCCAGCGACCGGCGCGAATCTTCGTAGGGGTCTAACTGCCCGTTGCGGTTTAGATCGCGAAAGATGAAGCCTGCCTCACTTTGGATTGTCCTGGGTTCCATCTTTATACTCTTCTCTCACTTTCGACTTTTCTCGTCCGAGCCTTGCCTTGCGGCCAACCGCCCATAATTAAAATATGGGCTACCAGTTTAAGTGCTCTAAAGGCACTAAAAAGCGATTGGTAAAGCTTAAATTAGCCCCTTTAGCGGACTTGAGCCACTAGCCCGCATTTTAATTGCGGGTATCGCTTTTGCCGCATCTGTGCCCTGCCTTGCGGCCGAGATCCTTCGGCTGCGGCCTCAGGATGACATGGCAACACCGGGGCGTGATGGGTGGAGCGGGCTGCCCGTTCAAGCGCGCGGGAATCAATCCCCGCGCTAGTGCAACGAAGCCCCATGAATGGGGCTGATACCAATTGAGGCGCCTGAACGGGGCGAAATGCTATCAAGCGGGTTTAGCCGCTTTCGTTGAGCTAGCCCGGTCCATTTATGGCCGGGCGGTCGAACGCCTGCCCCGCTCTTTCCCATAACGCCCCTCCCCTACCCAGAAAGGCCTTCGGTTAGCCAGAATACCCGCTAAAATTGGCGCAAAAAAGGCCCTGGCTAAAAGATTCCTCCAGAGCAAATCGGTGGTTTTAGCGGCTGAACCGGCTGGAAAAAGTTACCTGGCCCTGGTGGAACCTCGGATTATTAGCTCTGTTTCCAGCTCGATTCTCTGCCTTTCCAGCGGTTTGCCCTCGATTTGCTCCATCAGCATCTTGACTGCCAGTTGGCCAATTTCGTGCAGGGGTTGGTGGACCGTCGTCAGCGCCGGGACGTTATAAGCCGCCCGGGGTAGATCATCAAAACCTGCCAGCGAAATGTCGTCAGGCACACGCAGACCGTGTTCGGTCAGGGCTCGCATCGCGCCCAGGGCGGCCAGGTCGGTCGCCGCGAAAATGGCCGTGAAAGCGGGGCCGGGCTGTTCCAGCGCCAGTAAAGCCTGCGTGGCACTGTAACCCGTCTCTTCAAACTCTACCGTCTGGCCAGTGCTAACCAGGGCCGGGTCGCATTCCAGGCCGGCTTCGACCAGGGCCGCTTTATAACCTTCCAGGCGTTCCTGGCTGTATCTGAATTCGAGCGGACTGCCAATGAAAGCGATTTTACGATGCCCCAGGCCAATCAGGTGGCGCGTGACCGCCAGCGCTCCCCGGTAGCTGTTAGCCCCGATACTGGGTAAATTTACCCCGCTCACAAACCCGGTATCGTCCACCACTACGATTGGCATACCCGAACTGGAAAGCTTATTAAACTGCTCCTGCACGAACGCCGGGAGCAGTACGATCAGGCCATCGGCTAAGCCGTTGTTGAGCAGGCGATCCAGCGCTCGCAAGCTTTCGGCAGTCTCGCTATGATAGTTGGTAGTGTAGAGCAGCAACTGGTAGTTATAGGTTTCCAACCCCTCCAGCACTCCCTGGAAAACTTCTATACCCCAGGGGTTCTTCAGGTTGGCGGTCAGCAGGCCCACCAGGTTGGTCTTGCGCTTTCTTAAACCCGCAGCCATATCGTTAGGAACGAAATTGGCTTCTTCAATCACTTTCAGCACGTTCAGGCGCGTGCTCTCTTCAACTTCAGGCCGGTTGTTAAGCACCCTTGAAACGGTAGTCTTGGAAACCCCGGCCTTGCGGGCTATATCGTTAATCGTTAAGCGTGCCAAGATAAGCTACCTCACCAGAGATCCTGTTTTGAAGCGGTTAGAGAGCAGAGCAGTTTGCCAGCTAGTCAGGTGCAGAGCGCTTATGAAATCGGTTCCGGGACTAATTTTAATATAACAAAGAAAAAAAGAGGCGTCAATAGTTTCTGAAATCGGTTTCGGGAACGATTTCATGCGCCTTTTTTTCTATCTTTTTCTGTTCATCTTTTGTTCAAGCTGCTTGAATATTTATTCAATGCTGAAATTTTAGAAAATTTAATATCTTTTTAATGCCAAACCTATTGACACACCTCCAAAAGCTCGGTAGAATTTTTGCAAATCCTGATAAAATTTCGCGTTTGAATATTTATTCAGCCCTACTCTGTCAACAAGACAGATCTTTATTGAGCATATCAAAGGAGAATGATTACACTAACAAGGAGGTAGTGATCATGCCAGGACCCTCCCGGTTTACCCGGTTATTCGTGCTGCTCCTCATCGTCTTGAGTCTGGTACTCAGCGCCTGCGGCCAGGAGTCTACTCCCTCGACCTCGGGCATTGGACAGGGCCAGACCAGCACTCAGGCCAGTACTCAGGCCAGTAACGCTTCTTCCCCTGCCAGCTCCGGGCAGGGCACCATGACCGACGTTGGCACGCCCCGGAGCGAAACCCTGATTGTCCAGACTTTTGACGGCAAAGCTTCCAACCCTGACCAGATGAACCCGCTCAACAGCTACGCCATCTGGCGTGGTTTCCGCGAACTGGGCTGGAGCTATCTCTGGGAAGATGATACCGCTACCGGTAAATCTTACCCTGAACTGGCCGACGGGATGCCGGAAGTCTTGAATAACGACCACACCCAGTTCCGCATTAAAATTCGGCCCGGCGTTTACTGGAGCGATGGCGTGGAGTTCACCACCGACGACATCATCTACACCCTGGATACCATGTTCAAGGGCAAAGGCAAGCTGACCAATGGTAACGTCGCTACCATCACTAACTACGTCAAGTCTTATAAGGCCGTAGACAAGTACACTTTCGAGCTTGAAACTCAAAAACCGGCCTACGATATAGTGACGGTGCTGGGTGTTTACACCTGGGCTTCTTCCTTCATTCCCGTACCGAAGCACGTCTTCGAGAAACAGGCCGATGTAACTACCTTCAAAAACACCAATCCTGTTACCCTTGGCCCTTACACCATCAAATCCTTCGATCCGAACGGGTTCTGGCAACTCTGGCAGTTACGTGACGACTGGCAGCGCTCCGGTTGGGGCAACCTGGGCCAGCCCAAAGCCAAGTACGTGCTCTATAAAGACTTCGGCACCGAAGAGACTCGTACCCTGGCCTTCAGCAAGAACCAGTACGACATTGATACCTTTATGAGCCCGGACAGCATCCAGGCTGCTAAAGCCAAGAACCCTGCCATCCAGACTTTCGCTCCAACCCTGCCTTTTAACGATATGAACGATGCCTGCTCCTATGGCGTTTACATCAATCAGCAAAAGGCTCCCCTGGATAAGCCGGAAGTGCGCTGGGCCCTGGCGCTCTCGCTCAATTTGCAGCAGGTCGGTATCAGCTCGGTTAACGGCCAGTTCAAAGCTTCGGCCCTGCCGATGGCCGATACCCCGATTACCAACGGCATCTATGTTGCTCCGCTGACTCAGTGGCTCAAAGACCTGAAGCTCTCGGACGGCTACCAGCCTTTCAACGCCAACTTTGGCCAGGAACTGGTTGCCAAGCTGAAAGACCAGGGCGTGCCGGATGCCGAACTGCCGAAGGGCGACCAGATTGCCCAGAACTTCGGCGCTGGCTGGTGGAAATCCGACCCGGCCGAAGCTGAGAAGCTTTTGAACTCGGTCGGCATCAAGAAGGGCAGCGACGGCTTCTATACTCTGCCTGACGGCAAGACCTGGGAACTGGAATTCGTTATTCCGGGCGACTGGAACAAGGTAATGCAGCGCATCGGCTTCTCGGTTGCCGATAGCTGGAAGAAAGCCGGCATCAAAGTCAACGCCCGCCAGGTGGACAACGGCGAGTTTACCACCGTCCAGAACACCAACAACAAGTTCAGCACCATGCTCAACTGGTCTAACACCTGTGTCTACAATGCTAACTTCCTGAGCACCTGGCGCAGTCTCCGCGCTGACAATGTCAAAGACGTCAATTCGTCCGACGCTCTCAGCGGCAACTACTTACGTGTGACTGACCCGGCTATCTTTCAACTGATCAGTGATAGCTCTCAGATGGAAATTGGCTCCGCTCCGTTCATTGAGAATGGTAAGTCGATCGCCAAGAAGATGGTTGAAGGGATGCAAGTAATTAACATTATGAACATTCCAACCACTATTCCGACCAACTCTTACTACTGGAAGAACTACTCCAAGCAGGATAACTTCTACGCCGCCCCCTACTCCTGGTGGAGCTCTTTCAAAAAGACGCTGGTAAATATACAGCCGACCGGACAAAAGTAAGCTTCCTCCTCCTCGCGTACAGTGGGGTTGCCCTCGGGCAGCTCCACTGTATCAAAGCTTCAAATGCAAAGGTGCTAAATGAGTATTCTTCGATACTTTGGGAAACGAATAGGCATATACTTTATAGTCCTGTATATAGGCATAACCATCACGTTTTTCCTCCCCCGGCTCATGCCGACTAACCCGATTGACGGTTATATCGGCCAGGTGCAGAGCCGGGCCGGCCAGAGCCTGACCCCGGAAGCAATCACTCAATTGCGGTCTTCGCTGGAAGAGCTCTACGGCCTCAAGGGCGATATCTTTACCCAGTACTTCAATTATCTCAAGCGGGTGGTTTTAAACTTCGACTTCGGGCCTTCCTTTACCAACTACCCCCAGCCTGTTTCGAGCATGATTTTCAACGCCCTACCCTGGACGCTCAGTTTGCTGCTCACCACCACTGTGCTGTCCTGGCTGATCGGCAACCTGATCGGGTTGGTAGCGGGTTACTTTCACAACAAACGCTCGGCCACGGTTTTGGAAGTCGTCGGTATTCTGCTCTACCCGATACCATATTACATCCTGGCCCTGGTAGTGATCCTGGTGCTGGCCTATTTCCTGGCAATCTTTCCGCTCTCGCCGACTTTTCCGGTCACGGGCTTTACCCTGGACCAGCTTGGCACGATTATCTATAACTCGGCTCTGCCGGCCATTACGCTGGTGCTGGCGGGCTTCGGCTGGAACATTCTGAGCATGAAATCGCTGGCTTACACTACTAAAGAGGAACCCTACGTCACTTACGCTCGCCTTAAAGGGACCTCGAACTGGACCCGCATGACCCGCTACGTCTTTCGCAATGCCATGCTGCCACAGGTGACGGCCCTGGCTCTTTCGCTCGGCACCGTTTTTAACGGCGCTCTGCTGACCGAAATACTCTTCTCTTATCCCGGGGTGGGCCTGCTGATGCGGACCGCCGCCAGCAGCGGCGATTACAACTTACTGTACGGCTCAATCACGATGTCAATCATCGCGGTGGCTACGGCGGGGCTGGTGATTGACCTGGTTTACCCGCTTTTCGATCCCCGTATTCGAACCAGCAGGTAAAATATGAAAATGATGAAGTTAATTTCGAAACCCGTACCCGGTCCGGTTATTAAGCCTGAAGAAGCTTCCGCTGAGAAGCCCAAAGGCGACAAACTGAATCTCCGGCTGAAACTGGGCATTATCCTCCTGGCTATATTTGTTATCGGCAGTTTCACTCTACCCTTTTTCTGCCCGAAAGACCCGTCCGAGCAGGCTACCTATCTGAAGAATCTGCCGATTACCGATAAACACTGGCTGGGTACTAACTCGCTGGGCCAGGATACCTTCTGGTTCCTGATTTTCGCCATTCGCAATTCGCTGCAACTGGGGATTGTGGTCAGCATCGGCGTCACGATCATTTCGACCCTGATCGGTCTGAGCGCCGGGTTCATCGGCGGGTGGTACGAGCGCATCGTCATGGTGATCGTGGACTCGTTCATCACCATTCCGCTCCTGCCGATCCTGATTATCCTGGGAGCCCTGGTGCGCGGCAACACTTCCTTCTTTACGGTCGGGCTGATCATCGTAATTTTCGGCTGGGCCTGGAACTCTCGCACCATCCGCTCGATGGCCCTGACCTTACGCGAGCGCGAATTCATCAATATGGCCCGTTTCTCGGGAGCCAGTACCGCAACTATTATCGCCCGCGAGATCTTCCCGTACGTCTCGTCCTATATCGTGGTGAACTTTATCAATACCATCCTGTTCGCCATCAATACCGAAGCGACCCTTGCGGTGATCGGTCTTTCCAAAGTGGAAACGCCGACCCTCGGCTCGATTATCTTCTGGGCGCTAAACTATAACGCCCTCTTTACCGGGCAATTGATCTGGTTGATCGCGCCGATTGTCTCTTCGATTCTGCTCTTCTTAGGATTGTTCCTGGCCTCCACAGGCTTTAACGAACGGTTTGCAAACAGGCGAGGTGTAGCATCATGATCAGGCTCAACAACGTGGTGGCAAGTTACAAGACTCAGCGCGGGGTAGTCAACGCGGTAGACGGCGTGAATATCGAAATTCCCGATGGGATTATCCTGGGGATTGCCGGAGAATCGGGTTGTGGCAAATCAACCCTGATGAAAGTGATTTATGGCGATATCGGCTTTCCGCTCTCGCTTTCCTCCGGCACAGTCGATTACGGTTTCAAGGACGAGCGCGGCAACGAAGTTACCAGCGCGAATATCCAGAAGCAATG
>DATAKM010000046.1:0-2828 GCA_036261665.1 Chloroflexia bacterium | reverse complement strand
CCCGCCTCTGGTAAATGCCGCTTTCCGGGCCGGTCTGGGGGCGCAGTGGCCTTTTCTCTCAGATGAAACTCGCCAGGTTATTAACCAACTGAATATCCTGGACGAAACTGAAGGTGAATATGCTAACCGGGCCCAGCCTTATACCTTTGTGCTCTATCCCGACCTGCGGATTTATAAGATCTACAATGGCTGGTTTTATGTGGGTCGCCCCACCGTAGAAGAACTGCGTCTTGACCTTCGTGCCATTATGGAGTCTCGCCGCGACTACCTTTACGAGGCTTATACCGAGCCTACGGTACAAAGTATACGTATTCCCCAGCAGGTATGGGCTGAGGGTGTTCCAACCCTGGGAGCAAGCGGACTGATGGTAGCTTCCGGGCAGGTGCAGTGGTTTGACTTCGACAAAGGAATCGGGGTAATAATTCGGGATGGTACTGGTGAAGAAGTTTTCTTTCATTTTACAGCTATTCCGGGCGAAGGTTACCGGACTATTAAACCGGGCGCAAAGGTAAAGTTCGAGCTAGTGGAGAACAGTAGTGGCCTGTCTGCCCGCAATATTCAACAACAAGGAGCATAACCTGATTTTATGACACCGGAAGAATATAACGCTTTTACGCAAGAGTTGCTTGACAATGTATCCCGGGATGCGGACGTGCTGGGACTGGTAGCGGTTGGCTCAATGGCAGCCCAGGATTACCTGCCTGATCGCTGGTCGGACCACGATTTCTTTTTGCTGGTAAAGAGCGGAGAGCAGGCTCGGTTCCGCTCCGACCTGTGCTGGTTACCCCGGCACGCTGAAATTGTTCTCTCCTTCCAGGAAACCTTACACGGTCTGAAAGTGGTTTATGAAGACAGCCATATGCTGGAGTTTGCCGTATTCGACCTTGAGGAGCTAAATTTAGCCGGGGTAAATCGCTACCGTGTCCTGCTGGATAGAGAGAAGGTGGAGCAGCGCGTGAAGGATTTGCAGACAACCACTACTCTGCGGACCCAGGCCGGTAATAACTCGGATGAGTTTTTGTTCAAGATGTTTCTCTGTAACCTGCTGGTTGGAGTATGGCGCTACCGGCGGGGGGAAAGATTAAGCGGGCACCAGTTCGTCAAAGTGCATGCTTTAACCCACCTGATCAAGCTTCTTACAAAATACCAACCCTCGCCTCAAAAGGGGTTGCTGGATAATCTTGATCCCACACGCCGCTTCGAGAAAGCTTATCCTGAGTTAGGGCAGACCCTGGATAATCTTCTACTGCTGGAAACTCCCCGGGCCGCTACCGCCATGCTTGATCTGGCTGAAACTACGCTTGCCGGTCATCTGGATGATTATCCGGTTAAAGCGGTTGAGGTAGTCCGGCGAGAATTGCTCTAAACCTAAAGTTAATAAGGTCAGGCGGTCTCGTTTCAGCCGCCTGACTTTACAAATGTGATCCTGCGCACACTTTGCCGGTAAATTTAGTCACTTATACAGCCCTTTTTTTAGCTTATACTCTTTACAAGCTATCATTAGCCGAAAGGTACGTTATGGCTAATATCGTATTTCGCTTTATCCAAAATCGGGTATTGTTGCGCACGAAATAATGAGGTAAAATAATCTACAATTAGTGTGCGACTCTATTAATAAAAAATCCCTCGCAAAACTTTACAGTTATCCTGAGGTGCAGGAGACAGGAGGCCTTCTATGATACACCCAGGTGCCGTCTTGAATAATCGTTACCGCCTGGATAAAAAAATTGGCGAGGGCGGCTTTGCGGTTGTCTTTTTGGGACAAGACCTTGTCTTAGGACGGACTGTGGCTGTCAAGTTGATGGATGCAAGCCTGGCAGGAGATAAAGAATTGCTGGGCCGGTTTCAACTCGAAGCCAGGGCCGTCGCCGCGCTGGACCATCCCAACATTCTGACGGTGCATGATTTTGGTCTGCTACCGGATAGCGCTTTTCTGGTGATGCCCTATATCGGGGGAGGTCCTCTCTCAGCTCGCTTGCGCACCGAACGCCTGAGTCTGGAAGAAATCGGTCGTTACCTGGAGCAGATAAGTTCTGCCCTTGATTACGCTCACCGGAATGGAATTGTTCACCGCGATGTCAAACCACAAAATATTTTATTACGAAACGATGGCCGGGCCGTTCTGACCGACTTTGGCTTCGCCAAGCTCCTGGTAGACGCGAATGCTGAGGCCCAGACACGCGCCCTCGGTACCGTACACTATGTCGCACCGGAGCAAATTCGTGGACTGGTCAGCGCCGCTACTGACCAGTATTCGCTGGGTATCCTGCTCTACCAGATGATTTCCAATGCGCTTCCCTTTAATGGGACGCCGCAGCAAATTCTGATCGGGCATGTGCAACAGCCTCCCCCCAGCCTGGCTTCGCAGCCTTCCATGCAGGGTTACAGTCCTGAGATGATCCAGAAGCTTGACCAGGTGCTGGCCCGTGCGCTGGCTAAAGCAGCTTCCGCTCGCTACCCCAGTTGTATGGCCCTTTATAACGCTTATATGGAAGCGATTCAGCCGGCAGTTATTTACGGGGGCGTAGCCTTTGAAGAAAAAACGGTGATTGACCCGCGTGTAGCAAAGAGCCCGGCGCAGGGATCTCAACTTCAATCAGTAGGGCAAGTAAACCCCCAGCCGCAGGTGCAGGCGGCGGCCCCTAATTATAACCAGCCTGTAATACCTTCAGCTCGCCCTGTGCCTGTTCCAGCAGCCCCGGGCGGGAATGATGAGGCAACTGAGCTTTATGTCCCGGTAATAGCGGGACCCCAGCAACAACCTCAACCTAAACCGGTGGCCCCTGTACTTGTACAACCGGCCCGTCTGACAGTGCGGACTGAGCCCG
>DATAKM010000044.1:0-53921 GCA_036261665.1 Chloroflexia bacterium | reverse complement strand
TTATGCAATGATAGCGTTTGAAGTTGTCACTCATTTTGGTTCCTCCAGTCACTTGATTGCTCCAACAATCGACTGAAGTTTACCAGCGGTGGCAACTTCCCAGGCTTATCACCCCTTCCTTAACTTTGTACGGTAATGAATTAATGGAATAGAAATTATGGCCGATTTACCAGCAGTCTTTCTCCAGAAACAGTGGGCCCTGCGCAAAAAGTACGAAAGCATCGAAGCGGAATTGCAGGCCTGGAAAACCCTGAGCAGTTCTCCGCCCCTCGATAAACACTACAGCCAGGTGCAGCGGCTGGCTAATGCGCTGCAAGGCATGGTAGAGGTGGTCAAGGGCGAAGTTGACAGGTTAGAACAGCCCGCCGACCAGGTGATATTTTTCAAACAGGCCCAACGGGCTGAATTCCTGATCCTGGAAGTGCACCGCACCTGGAACTTTTTTCGAGAGAAGCTGGTATTCCGGCAAAGCCCCCCCTTTAATGAAGTGCTGGAGGCCCTGGATGAATTTGTGTGGGCCTGTTACAGCCCGGTAATTGAGGTGGCAAAAGCTCCTCGCACAACTCCGCCCGGCCCTCCATTTATCGAAGCGGAAGCGGTGCGCGAACCACCCCTGACTTTTTTCAATAGCGATTGGTCCCCGGCAGCCTCGGCCCGGTTGGCCCCGTTACCGCTGGAAGAAACTGCGGATTCGGGCGAAGCGCCCAACCCCCAGGCCCGTAAATTATCGGCCACTCGCCTGGTAACTCTGCTGATCCCGGTAATTGCCCTGCCCTGGTTCAACGTTACTTTTCTACCGGAGAGCCTGCTGCTGGCCCACGAAACGGCCCATCTGCTCGACTTTGATTTGAACCTGTCCGATAACATCAGCCGCAACCTGAGGGCCGCCGGTCCTGCTATAGCGCCGGAGCGGCTGGAGCAGTACTGGTTGCCCTGGAGCGCCGAAATCTTTGCCGATCTCTTTGCGGTAGTCTGCCTGGGTCCGGCCTTCGCCGGGGCGCTACAAACCCTGCTCACCCGTTCGCCGAACGAAGTGCTGCATGCACTGGATGGCCAGAATCACTACCCTCCCCATCACCTGCGCGTACTGATTACTCTAAAAGGGCTGGAAAGTTGCGGGTTCGGCAACGAAGCGGCCATCCTGCGACAAAACTGGAATAGGGCTTACGGCGAACCTGTCGAAGGAGAGCCAGGCGTTTACGCCATAAATGACTACCTGCTGTCAGAGTGCGAGCAGGATATTGAGGCGGTTGTTAGCGCCTTACTGGATGCTCCCTTTGAGGCCCTCGATAACCAGTCATTTAAAGCGCTAAAAAGCCTGTGTTGGAACGCATCTGACCAGCAAACGGCCACAAAAGTAAGCGCCAGTCTGCTGAAAAAAGGACTGCCCCTTCCTACCAGCAATCCGCGCCAGTTACTGGCCGGAGCACAACTGGCTTTCCAGCAGCAGCCAGAAGAGCTGCTGAATGAGGGTGCAGCCAATCGTAAAACTCAGCTTGACCTGCTAAAACAGATTTTACAGACGCGAGAACCGGGCAGGCGTGGGACCAGAAAAGGGCACGGCACCTCACCTGCTGACCTGCTTAAACTGGCACAGAGCGACCAGCGTAAGGGATCTACACTCGGGGCTGAGTTGTTACAACAGTATAGCATCTGAATTCTAAACGATTTTAGTACCCCGCTTTTCTCTGCATCTGAATCGTTAAAAAGGAAGGAGAGTCCAGGATGGCGCAAGAATACTATCCACTCCTCTTTAATGAAGAAGGCTACCCGGTCAAACCGGGCTACGGACAGGCGATTCTCGAAACGCTGGTAAAGGCCAATCCCCCTGTTACCGATGTCTGGGTTTTAGCGCACGGTTGGAATAACGACCTGAACGAAGGCCAGCAGACCTACCATGATTGGATAAATACTTTTCGCCCGGTAATTGAAAAAGAAACGGCTGGAACCGGCTACAATCCTCTCTTTGTAGGGTTGCACTGGCCTTCTAAAGCCTGGGCAGGCGATATTGCTAAAGCCTCCCTCAAGCTGCAACCTGCCAAAAAGCCTGCTGGCCCCGTTACCGGCGGTGGTGAAGGTGAATTTGAAATAGGCGAAGCGCTCTCGCAATCCGCCGCCGAGGATAGAAAAGGCCAGGCCCGGTTCGTTGAAGATTACCGGCATGTGATGGACCCTGAAAGTATTCACGGTGAGCGTTTTGACCATGATTTCAGCCGTCTTTACCACTTGATGAAGCAGGAAAAGCCGCCCACCAGGGCCGAAATTGAGGAATTTGTAAAAATTCTAAAGTTATACACAACCCGCGATCCGCACAGCGATCCGACTGAGAAAGGTAATGTTCTCAGCGCCCCGGTCAGTCTTTTAACCCGGCAGCTAGAAGCTCAGGCACAGGCGCTGCCCGGCCAATCCCAAAACCTTGAGGGCTTCTTCAAGCTTGATACGCTCCTGGAATTTTTCCGCACTTTTACCTTCTGGAAAATGAAAGGCCGGGCCGCCATTGTGGGAGAAACAGGGGTTTACCCCTTCTTACTTAGCCTGCGCGATACCATTAATCAAAATAACCTGGCTACCCGGATTCATCTGCTTGGACATAGTTTTGGAGCCAAGCTGGTAACAGCCTCAATCTATCCTGCGGCGGGCGCCGGTAATGTGGCTTTGCCCCTGGTTAACACTGTGATTCTCTTGCAGGGCGCTTTTAGCCAGTTCGCTTTCAGCAGCATGATTCCGGTAGAGAGCCATGCCGCCGGGCGTTATGCCGCGATTGTAGAGCGGGGAGTAATAACTAATCCGGTGGTAGTGATTTACTCCAAATATGATACTGCTAACACCATTTGCTATCCGGCAGGCATGGCCCTGGCCGCCCCAATTTCAAGCAAGATTTATGAAAAAGGCGGACCAGCGGACGATGAAAGCCTGGAAAGCTACCAGATTTCGACTAACAAATTCGGAGCTATTGGCGCAAACGGCGCGCAGGGTCTGCCCGAAGCTCGCAACAGGACCCTTGATATGCAGTCAGAAGACCAACCCTACCAGTGGTCGAACCTGGCAGGCGTCTACTGTCTGAATGTAGATGGGCAGCACTATATCAAAGCGGGAAGCCCTCCCGCTGGCGCGCATAGCGATATTCTGCATCCTGAAATCTACCACCTGGCGCTGGCGATGTCCCTGAGGTAGTTAGTTTCGCAGGATATTGCCTTTGCCCATAGTTACATGAGCGCCTGCCTTTACGCGGATAGCGCCGCCCGTATTTCTGAGCAGCGTCTTACCATCAGCGGTCAGTCCAAACCAGTTGGCGTAGAGTTGCGCGCTGCCCGTTTCTACCAGCAAACCAGTACCAAAATTAGCCGCAAACAGGTTGCCGCCAGCAGGGTCATTGGGATTACCCAGAATATTCGGGCTGCCCGTGCCACTGATGCGAATGCCACCTCCATCAGGAGCGCCGTCAGTGCCGTTAGCAGTGCCGAACCAGTTACAGGCAAGTGTATTGCCGCCTCCATTGATATTCAGGGCATAGCTTCTGAAGCCTGTAAAAGCCAGTCCTTGCACCGTTACATTATTTCCTAAAGCCAGGGCCGACGTAACCGGGCCGTTTGCAGTTATAATCACGCCTGGTTTGCCTCTCCCGCTACTTTTATCGCAACTACCGTCAATCATCAGGCTATTCGGTATTAGCGCGACCGGGTTGCTTAAGAAAACTTGTTTTACCGCCGGGTCAAAATGGACCGTTTCGCCTGACCCGGCGTGCTGAATAGCGTAAGAAAAAGTGCTGCAAATGGTACCGCTGCCATCATCGGTGGTAGCCGTAACCATCAGGCGATCACAGGTCAGGTTAACCAGGGTAGGATCGGAAGCGGTGTTGTTGGCAAGATTGGTATCACCGCTGAAAGACAGGCTGGCGTTATTAATAATATTGCCAACCGCCGCATTCACGCTGACCGTCAAAACAAGTTTTGAACTGGCTCCTACCGCCAGTGGACCCGGATTAGCGCAACTAACCGTCTGGCCTGTGGCGGTGCAGCTCCAGCCGCTCCCGCTATATGATTGAAAAGACAAACCACCCGGCAGGCTATCATTTACAGTAATAGTGCCGCTGGCGGGCAGCGACCCAATATTGCTGATTGTAAGAGTGTAGCCGGCGTTAGTCCCAACCGTAAAATTCCCAAAATGAGACTTCGTAAGGCCAAGATCAACCACAGGCGTGAGATCAAAATCGGCAGCAGGCGCATCATGGTCGCTGGCACGCTCACTGACGGGGTAATCGGCGTTGATATGGGCGATGTAAGCCTTAACCAGGCGTGGAGCAAGAGCAGGGCTATAGAGTAAGTGATCAATCGCCTGGGCGTTACCCTCAAAATTATAAGTGTAGCGCTGGTCAGCCAGGGTAGGATGTTCGATCAGGTCGGTTAGCACTTTACCTGAAGGCAGCGGTGCGTTATCCGGCCCGTTCTTTAGCAGCTTAAGCGGAGCGGAAAACTCGAAGTCATTGAAATCTCCCGCCGCGATAACGAAAGCCTGGGGATTGGCGCTGATAAGCTGAGTGATAAAATCGCGCACTACCGTGGCCTGTCTGACTCGCTTGGCCTCGCTGGTAAGTGTAGGCGGTTGGTGCCAGCCATAAAGAGGTTCATCCCCGATTTTGGAATTAAAATGGTTAGCAATTACAATCAGGCGCTGGCCCTGAAAAGTAAACTCTCCAGCCAGCGGTTTGCGGCTATCGTAAAATGCTGTATTGGTCGGGTCAATTCGGCCTGGACTGAGCGTCAGGCTACCGTCTGCCAGCACGCTATTGGCATCGGTCGAGCCAGCGCTGCCTCGATCTACAAAACTAAGGCCCCGGTCTGTACGGAAGAAAAAAGCCACCCGAATATTACCGCCCGGCTGCCCGCCATCCTGGTTATTGAGCGGGCTGATAAAGCGGAAGGAATAGAGCGGCCCGCCACCGGCCTGAACAGCGTCTCGCAAAGCTCCCAGGTTTTGGACTGCCGTAGTAACCCCGTCATTCGCCGGACCGCTGTCGTCCTGCACCTCGCACAGCACAAGAATATCAGGCGCGGCCAGGTTAACCCGGATATGATTGGCAACCTGCGCCAGGTGGGTCGCATCGGCACTGCTGAAGTTCTCGATGTTGTAGCTGGCCACCCGCACATGCTCAGGATTGGAAAGGGAGGGAAGGATAACAGGCGCAGGGCGATTGGCGCTGCTATATCCCGGCAAAACGGCTTCCTGTATTTTAAAATTCCCGTAGCTGTAATCCAGCGGTCCGGTAACCGGGGCAGTTAAAGTATCTCCCACGCTGACGTTTGGGTTAGTGCCAATACCAAGAGCGTCATCCCCTACAAAGATTCTCTCCGGATTCTGGTCATTCGCAGAAATGGCCAGCGCGCCCCGACCGGTCAGGCCGCTGACCCCCACGCCGTTATCAGGGACAATCGGGAAGTCGCTATAAGTGGTTTTCTGGCCGACCACCAGCCCGTTATTGACCTGCACCAGCATGCCTTCCAGCGACTCGTAAAAATCCAGGCCATCGATAGCGGGGTCATAAGCCGGGGTGCTGTAGATACTGGCAAGAGGAGGGTTGCGCACTCCCGGTCCGCTACCGGCGGTGCTTATTACTACCGGGGTGATGGCAGAACCGCTACCCAGGTCTGTCACCGTTACATTATTGAGTTCGGTTAAAGTGGCGTCTTCCGGGCGGCTGGCAGTGCGAAACTCGGTGACTGTACCCTGGACGCGGGCAGAGTGACCATTGGTGATAGCCGGAGTAGAGCCTGTAAAGATAAAAATCCCATCGGAAGTAGCAGGATTACCATCGCCGGTAGCATCTTGCAGGAAAAAGCCGTTACTTTTAAGGCCCGTTACCACTCCTTCGGTCGTCACCGTTTGCCCTTCCAGGGGCGAAGCTAAAGCCGCCCCCTGGATCGTGTAAATATGGGTAATCGCAACAGGAGCAGCTACATTTACGGTGAGCGTACAACCGGCAGTCTGAGGGACCGGAGTATCGTTATTGGAAAAATTGAGGGTTACGCTGTAAACGCCCTGAGGAACATCTTTGCTGACAGTTAAAGTGGCAGCGAGCGTCCCGCCCATGCTTGAGGCGGGGGTTACTGCAGTCAGGCCGATACTTCCGGGCGCTGGCGAAGGTGAGAGGCTAGCTACGCTGGCGCCGGTGACGATGCCATCAGGGTCGGTGGCTGTTACGGTACGGGAAGCAGGCGTGCCCTGCGAAGTATTAAAGGTACTGCTGCCACAACTGGCTACTACGGCTTGATTGGTCACAGGGCCGCAGGGCGCTTTGGTGGTGGCGCTGTTGCGTGGATTGGGATTGCCGGTAGAAAAATCTGCGCTGTTGTTATCAGTGTCGGTGCAGCCACCATTCAGGCGAAAGGCGGCTGTAGTATTATTCAGGCCGGGCGTTGGCCCACTACCTTCGTAGGGAGTGGCGCTACTGCCATAGCTGACCAAATCCAGGTAGGCAGGGTTACAGGTGGGGTTGGAAGTGCCACTGCAACTGAGCAAAGCCGAGCCGGCTACCAGGGCAACCTTGCCGCTGGATGCGCCCAGAGGAATCGCGCCTATGACATCCGGCGCGGGCAAATCAAGTGTGCCGCCGGCGCCTGCTCCTTCGCCGACCAGCCAGTACTGTCCGGGCGCAATAATGCCGCTTAACGGGGTGGATGAAGCAAAATTCGAGCTGGTGGCCCCGGCATACTGGACAGTCCAGCCTGACAGGTCTACCGGTCTTGAACCGCGATTGAAGAGTTCGATAAAATCATTTTTGTAAGAAGCGCCGGAGTTACCACCTCCGCCATAAACCTGGCTGATTACTACGCTGGAAGAAGGGGTAGCAAACACCGTGGGAAGGGTAAAACCGGCAGGTGAGAAAGCCGGGAGAAAGAGTGAAGCGGACAGATAAAAGAGAGTCAGCAAGAGACAGCGGGTAGTATGTTTTCGTAACAACCGCATTGGCGAGGGTGTGAGTGGCATGAAAGTGTGTCCTTTGATAAA
The DNA here is from genome assembly GCA_036261665.1 of Chloroflexia bacterium. Lineage (GTDB taxonomy): Bacteria > Chloroflexota > Chloroflexia > Chloroheliales > Chloroheliaceae > 54-19. Next base: position 46,916 of record DATAKM010000044.1, on the reverse strand, counting down.
TCGCGGCCAAAAGAGTAAAATTTAACTATGCTAGAAAATGCTTTTCCGCCCGAATGGCGGCTGCTTCGCTCCGGGCGCAACCGGGGCGCTTACAATATGGCCCATGATGAGGCCCTCTGGCAGATTTATGCCGATAAACTGGCAGCAGGAGAAGCGCCTGCCCCTGTTCTGCGCCTTTACGGCTGGGAGCCGGCGGCGCTTTCGCTAGGCTATGCCCAGCGAGCCGAACGTGAAGTCAATTTTGAAGCTTGCGCTCGCCTGGGCGTAGATTGGGTACGCCGTCCCACCGGGGGCCGCGCTATCCTCCATGACGAGATGGAACTGACCTACGGCCTGATTGCGGCCTGCGATGACCCGCGCTTCAACGGAGGCGTGCTGGAGTCGTACCGGAAAATAAGCGGAGCCTTGCTGGAAGGCTTGAACCGCCTGGGAGTGCAGGCGGAACTGGCCGGGAAAGACAAACGCGGCGAAGATGGCGCACTTACCGCCGCCTGTTTCGACGCTCCCAGCGCTTACGAAATTACCTGGCAGGGCCGCAAGATCATCGGCAGCGCCCAGGCCCGGCGCGGCAACGTTCTTTTGCAACAGGGCACTATTCTACTGGCAGTGGATGTTGAAAAGCTTTTTACAGTGCTGAACCCACCGGCGCGAGGCACGCTAGAGGAAGCAATCGCTCAGGTTTCCTCAAGGCTCACTTCCATCGAAGAAGCGCGCGGGCAGAGCGTTTCTTTTCTTGAGGCGGAAGAGGCTTTCGCGGCAGGCTTCGCCGCGCACTTCGGCAACCTGCTACAGGAAAGCCAGCCCGACACGGTAGAAATCGAACTGACCCACCAACTGATGCAGGCCAAGTACGACAATCCCGCCTGGAATATGGAACGCCAGCGACCGGCCCCGGCTTTTCGCTAGTCGTCTACTTCCTCTACAATAATTTTGGTAGAGCGGCCCGGTTGAGAAACAGTGTGGCCGCTTTTTCTGGCTTCGGCTTTCAGGTGTTCGCGTTCCTCCTGGCGATCAAGCCGTTCCAGCGAGCTATCAATCAGGGCGCGCCAGGCCAGCAAAAATTCCCGCTGGCTGTTCCGTAAATGCTGGATGGTTTCTTCCGGTAAAACTTCCATCTCGCCACCAAGACCCAGCAACCCGCTCGGAGTCATGCTTTTTTGCCAGCGCCGGAACTGGCCGGTCATAGACGAGAGAAAATCCCCGAAGCCCGGTCCGCGCCCGCTCTCTTCAGAAGCAAAGGTCGAGGAAGCTCCATGAGAGCCCGGATTAATGCCCGGCTGATCAGGTTTGTCTATTTCATCAATATCAATATGAGGGTCATTCATATGCAGCGCCTCTTTAGATTTAATATACTGAAATATTTCTGCCAGCTACTTTCCGAATCAGTTTATCGCATAGCGCGGCCTTTGTCTATTAAAAAACCGGGCCTGATGCGTTTATTGATAAGCAGTTACGGATGTAAGAAAAAGGCCACGGCGATAATAAAATAGGCCCCAATCAGTTGTAAACCTTCCAGCCAGTTACTTTTACCATCGAGCGCTACCAGGTTGACGATTATGATCGAGACGACCAGGCAGACCAGTTCAAACTCCTCAAACCGCAGACTGAGTGGGTGGCCGCTAAAGAAGCCGACAAACACCAGGATAGGAGCCACGAAAAAAGCCATTTGTAAACTGGAGCCTATAGCAATATTAACCGAAAGGCTCATATTGTTCTTTACAGCGGCGGTAATAGCAGCCACGTACTCCGCGGCGTTGCCGATGATAGCCAGGAAAATAACACCTACAAAAAGTTCGGTCCAACCCAGGCTTTTGGTTACCGGCTCGATACTGCTAACCAGTATTTCACTGATGAAGCCCACTATCACGGTAGCGACTACCAGCGTAACCATCGAGCGCATTACACTCCAGTGCCCGACTCTCTCCACCTCTTCGTTGCGTTGCTCCGCACTAATCTTGTTCGCTTCTTCTACTGGATCGCCATCATCTTCTGAGCTGGCGGAGGCAGAAGAACTTTCCTCGCCAGCCGCTAAATTGGAGTGAGTTACCAGGAAAAAGATCAACTGCCCGACGTAACATATAATCAGAATTACGCTCACCAGCAGGCTAAGCTCTTCAAGCAGGTCCGGGCCATTGTTACTGCTACGCGTTGTAGAATTGAAGACCGCCGGGATAACCAGGGCGATTCCGGCCAGGAATAACTGGCTGGCAGAGAGACTGGCCGCCATGCGGTTAAAAGATTGGGTTTTGCGTGATACTCCTCCAAAAAACATCGAAAGGCCCAGCACAAAAAGGATATTGCCGATCAGGGAGCCCGTAATCGAAGCTTTTACCACCTCTGTCAGACCGTTAAAGAGAGCCAGGATAGCTATAATAAGCTCAACCGCGTTACCGAAAGTCGCGGTTAAAAGGCCTCCAATAGTTGCTCCGGTATGGGTTGCCAGAGCTTCGGTTGAATCAGAGACTACTTTTGCCAGGGCTATTACTGCTATCGCCGCAAGAATAAAAACCACTAAAGCAGGCAGGTTTAGCAAAGAAGCACCTACCGCAACCGGAACTACAATCAACAGGCAAAGAAAAATCTTATCGCTCAGGCTACTAAGCTTAAACTCTTTGAGAGCCTGGCTCATTACATTATCCGTATTTGCACTCATTATATTTAATTTAGTGTCTTTTTTAGTAATACAAGCCGATAGAAAAGTAGAAATTAAGGACGCCTTACATATGAAGGTGGCGCCCTGAAAGCAATGCCGGAATTGCTGCCGTACCACGATCTGAACCGCCTTTCTCAAGGTTAGAAAGGCGGTTCAAGCAAAATCAGTATAGCAGAATTTGCCCTTCTATGACTAGTAAAAGGGCCAAAATCTTTTACTCCTGGGGAAGCTTATTTTTAGAAACCTTCAGGCGCACGGTGTCACCCGATATGGTTTGTATTTGATCGCCGCTGAAATAGCGATCCTGGTCGAGTAGACCGGGGTCATCAACCTTAATGAAGCCGTAGCGCAGTAACCTGCTTCGCAGGGGTTCCGGTACATCAGGCTCCCCACCCATTACGGACCCCAGAACACTCTCTACCAATCCTGTAGGACGTACCTCGTTACCTTTAGTGGTAGCGGCATCCGGGTTACCCATCTTTACGAACTCTACTTTCCCAACCTTGTTGTTCTGGGCGTCTACCACTTCCATGCCTTCATGAATTTGATTGATGAGAGATTCGGTCGGGGCTTCATTCCAGCCTAGATTCTGATTCCAGGTGTTCTCACTCATAATCTCTTGCTCCCTTCGCTGCGAGTTATTAAACAGCCTTGGTTTACTATCCTTCACCCGAAAACTCTGCAATCTAAGTACCATAAATGCCGGAATCGGACGCCATTTTCGATTATTTTATAAATTCACTAAACCTGATTAGACTTACCCGGTTCACGCAACCGGAAGCGGCGCACTCGCCAGATCAGATAACCAACCAGCATGATAGGAAATAGCCACCAGAAGAACACTACCAGGCGCAGTATAATATTACCCAGATTTCCTAACAGTAAAAGCGAGGCGCTCCAGGCTTCGCCGGTAGTCTCTGCCGGATGCCATGCCGACTCTTCCGCCGGTTTCACAGCAGGTACTTCTACCGACGGTAGGGAAAGATTGACCGTGATGGTGGACATCGCCGCTTTCTTGTCCAGGTAGTTCAGGCGGCCCTGGCGCTGCTCAATCTCACCTCGCACAGCCGTCAATTCTTTTTGCAGGCTCATAATGTCACTGAGATTTTGGGCTTTATCCATCAACTTCTGCAAACCTTGCTCTGTGCGTTGAAGATTAACAATCTGGCTGCGCAGATCTACATATTCTTCCGTTACATCCTGGGCGCTGCTTTCCTGGCGAGTAACTTCTTTGGCCAGTTGCCGGATTTTGGTAATCGCATTTTCGTAATTCTGGGACGGAACCTGCAAAACTATCATACCCACCGGGCGATTGCCCTGCGGCTGGTTGGTGTTTTCCTGTAAAACATACCCTCCCTGGCTAACTGCCAGGTTTCGCAACTGCGCCAGCGAGTCTTCGATATTATCAATCACAATGCTGATGGTAGCGTTGCGGATAATTTTGCGGTCAATCGATTCCTGTGACTGTTCAGGCGAAGGCGTACCGGAGTTCGCCGGTAACTTGCCATTGCCACTAAAAGCGTTACTGGCAGCAGCCGTAGTTGCGGCGGCAGTGGTCGCAGCGGCGGTGGTAGCGGCTGGGGCAGGGGTAGCAGTAGCACTACCGCAGGCAGCCAGGGTCAACGGAGTAAGTAGCAACAACAACAAAACCACCAGATACTGAAGTCTTATTTTAGAGCGCATCAAAATACACCTTCCTTTGCTTTCAGCTTTTTAAGCCTTAACGGAGGCAAAATTAAATCTATGGGTTAAGCCAGGATTCGCAGGCAGCCAAAGTCAGGGTTACATGCCTTGCTGTAATCTGTAGAAAATACGCCGAAAAGAGATGGCTGCCAGAGTTGTGTTAAACGGGAATGTTTGCCGCGGATGTACCGCGCAAATAACGAGGAGAAAAGAATGTAAGGGTAAGAACGTTTACCCTCTTGTAATAGTTTTATTAAGTTCTCTTTACTGAGCTCTATTTACTATGACGTTACCAGCCGTGATTAAGTTCCCATATAAGGGGGCTATTGATTAAGCTTGCGTCTTTTGCCCATTTCAGCCAGCAGGCGTTTACCCGCCTCATTTTTGACACCTTCTACCAGTTCCAGCGGGCCTTTGGTTAACAGCGGATTCAATTCAGAACAGGTCAAGCCCCTGGCTATCAGCGCTTCCTGGTTGGCGTCCTCGATATAAGCTGAAAAGACTACCTTCCTGATGCCTACAAAAGAGATCGCGGCAAAGCACATCAGGCAAGGCTCAAGACTCACGTAAATAGCTAAATCCTGTTTTTCCTCATCGCTCATTTCGGCAATTTTTTTAGAAGCCTGGCGCAGGGTAGCCATTTCTGCGTGAAGAGTCATATCTTTAGTCTCCTCGAACATGTTATGGCCGGTTGCCAGCACTTCACCGCGCCAGCACAGTACTGCTCCAACCCCTGCTTCGCCTTTCTCAATAGCAGCCTGGGCGACATCCAGGGCTTTCTGAATCATGGCTTCATCCAGCGCTGTGACCTTGGCGGAATTCATTGAGCCTCCTGAGTAACTGATGATATTCACCGCGATTAATAATTTCTTTTTCCAGAACCTTAAACTCGTACCACTATCTACGTATTGCTATAAACGGCAAGGGCTATGCCAGAACAATTGCGGTCCCGTTTTTAATAGTTTAAACCTCTTACCAGAGCTAACTCCAGAGTAGTACAGCCTTATTTGGCTATTGCATATTATGGAAAGTTAAGATATTATGAGAAATACGATTATGTCATCTTAACCTGGCTTTATATTGCTGCGCGTGCCGCCGTTTCCGGCCGTCGTGGAGGAGGTTCCTGTATGGGCAACAAGCTATTTGCGCATGGATTTCGAGGAGTAAGAGCAAGTAGCCCCGTTTTTATTAGTTCGACTCGTGGCCGGGCTTTTCTGTTGCTGGTTATGCTACTCAGCAGCATGTTGCTGGCAGCCTGCGGCCAGGAATCTACCCCGGTTCCGCCAACACCCACTCCCGCCCCTCGCTTTCAACAGGAAAACAACAGTGATTTGTTTTTTACCATGAACATTCCTTTCAACTGGAATAAGAATGTTCTGGATGCCAATACTGTAGTTTACACCCCTCCGGACAATGCCAATCTTGGAATCGGCGTAGTTTCGCAGCAAATTGGCAAGTTAACTCCTGACTCCCGGCGCTTACTGGAACAAAGAGTGGATCAGTTAAAGAGCCGTTTCTCCGACTTGAAACAAGATGTCGGTGGAGGCGGAACGCTTACCCTAGTGGATACTGCCATCAGCGTTGACCGCCTGACCTATAGCAGCAACAATATTGAGCTGAACCAGTACATTACCGAGGCTAACAATGTACAGGCCGATAGGGCCTATGTGCTGTTCGGGGTTACTCCCTCGAAAGATGCCGATACCTATCGCCCGCTCTACTTCGATTGCTTCAAGAGCTTCAGTTCTACCGCCAACCCGGTCCCGGCTCAAAATAATGAATCCGGCGTGGCCGATCCTACCGTCGTAGCGGCTAACCTGGGTGGTAAGATTCGTCCGACCAGCGGAAATGAAGAAAAGGGTAAAGTATTGCGGCTGGTAGAGTGGGAAACTCCGCCCTTGAATGCCAATCTCAAAACGCCGCGCATCAAGGGTCTTTTCCCCTATGATTTTGGCTGGAGGTTGCGCCCTTATCCGACCCCAACCACCCCGGCTATCTATCTCGATTCGCCGGTAGTTGACCGCACCACCAACCAGGCTGTCATGCAGATTTCGGTGTTTAAGGATGCTTTCCCGAGCGGTAACCCAACCGAAGATGACTGGAAGAAGTTTTATACTCCTCTGCTTAACACTCTCTTCAACCAGACCATCACCTCTTACGGCTCGCCCTTCAACGTTAAAATCGGAGATGTAGCTTCTTCCGGGCCGCTTTACCGGGCGCCTTTCGTGGCTATCAGCAACACCGGCGAGCTTAACTCCCGCGGCTTTGTACTCTTTAGCCGCAGCGGAACGCACGGAGTGGTCTCTGTGCTCAGTCTTAGCCCCGTAGCATCGCTAAAGCAAGACCTGGTGGACGGTTTCGATGCCGATTTCCAGAGAATGGTTAATAGCTTCAGTGTAAGCTTCAACGGATAGCTCATCGCGTACTATCCAGTCTTCCATAGAAAAGGAGCGGGCTGCTTCCAGTAAAACTGAGAAGCGGCCCGCTCTTTTATGCCAGTTAAGCAATTCAGCGTAACCAGAAACAGCCAGGCTCATTATTATTATTGATCAAACTTTAATCGCCCGGCGGTATTCGTTGAGGCTATTAAAAATTCGCTCATGTCTTTTAGAAGTCAGGTGTTCTTGAGGAGTCCTTCAGATTCAGGCAGGTTTGACTACCTGTTGCTTTTTGGCACAAACTATGGTTTACTACGGCAAAAATCGGAGGCGTTGTGGAGTTGGCGCCCTTTCGGGGTATAATCAGTGTTAGTTGGCTAACACGAGGTTTAAGAAATGTCAGATGAGATAAACAATACTTTTCGTATAGATCCCTCTTTTCGGAAAAGTCTAACAGCGGAACAGCAGTTAACCCTGGAAAAGATTGAACGGTTAGGCGAACTAGACCCGGTAATCACGGAGAGGTTGGCACGGGCCCTTGATCGCCTCCAGATGACCTTGCCTTACCAGCAAGTAGCCCGGCGCAGCCAAACCAGCGCATCTGCTGAAACCGAGAAGACTTTAGAGCAACTCAGCCCTGCCGAACGCCAGGCGCGAGAAGATTTTATCAACCAGGAATTGAGCGCCCTGCTGGTGATAGCCGGCCAAATGACCCAGGCTTTCCAGACTGAAAAGCCCCGCGCCCAGGCCGATAAGCGCTTCAAAGATAACCTGCGGGCTCAGTTCACCCGTCCGGCCAGTCATTAGACAGGATTACACTTAGCTAATAGCTAAGTTTCTGGCATATTTATTGCAAACCTCTTTACAACAGTAATTATCAGGCATAGTAAGGAGGTTATAGAAATGGCTCGTAAGAATAAAAAAGCGCAGGGATTTTTGAACAACCGTCTGGGTAAGGCCGCGCTATTAGGCGGAGCAGCCTGGGCGACAATGCGCTACTTCCAGGGGCGTTCAAAGAATAAAAGCCTGAACATGCCCGTGCAGAATCAGGCGCTTAACAATCAGACCAACGACCCCAGCCAGACCGGGCACTGGTCAGCCAATCCTAAAGAGGTAGAACAGGGCGGCAAGCTGCCGGAAGCACAACCCGATAACATGCCCGGCCCTACCGAAACCCTGACCAATACCCAGTATTCGCGTTACTAAATCGACTGAGTAGCAAAAAGCCGCCCGGAAAGGCGGCTTTTTAGCTTTATATAGCCGGTGAGATGAAAAAGAGACGCTCTTGAAGGAAGCGTCTCTTTTCGATCTAGCCTTATTCAAACTAACGACTACGCTATTGGGGTTTACTTCACCTCAAAAGCCGCGTTACCGGTAATTTCACTGCGTAAGCCCTTGCCAGATAGAGAGTAGGTCTTACCAGTTTCCAGCTTGAGATCAGCAGTATCGTACTCAAAAATTACCTGACCCTGAGCGTCTACCCAGAAATAGCCCAGGCTGAGACTCTTGTTGTCAGCGTCCGTGTACCAGAACTCCACTTTCTCGTTCGGAGCATAAAAGTCACCATTGACTTTCAGGCTCGCGCCTTTAGCCAACTGGATATGCCCCGGATCGAAAGTTTGCACCGCGCCGCCGCTAACATCCACGCTCGGGCCGCTACCGCTCAGGCTAAAGCGTACCGCGTTGCTAATGACCTGCTTGCCTGCCGCCACGTCATCATCCCAGCCCACACTGTAGCGAGTGATGACAACCGTCCCTTCCGGCGCGGCCAGCGGCGTAAAATAAAGCGTAACGGTCTGGCTCTCGTAGCTGGCGAGACCGGGTAAGCTCAGCAGCATGTAAGGCTGAGGGCCTTCCTTGACAACTTCGCGAACCCACGCCCGCTGATCGCTGAAACTGGCGTAACCGACCTCCAGGTTCTTATCGAGCGGGAATTTTATCGCGGGCAACTCGGCTTTACCCGGTCCGATATTCTTAACCGTCAGAGTGTACTTTACGCTGTTAGCCACTCCGGTCAGGGCCAGGCGGTCAGGGCTGACCCTCAGTTTGGCTACCAGGTCGGCAGGCAAAAGCTCCTGCTTTCCCACAGCAATAGTCACACTGGCGCTATCGTTGGAAGTATCAGAATCTGGCTCCGCCTGGGTTTTAGAGGCAAATACTTCAAATCTGCCCTCTTTCAGCACCTTTACACTGATCGTCAGTTTCAGACTCGCGCCACCTGCCAGATTACCTGCCTTCCAGATACCACTGGCTGCATCATAAGCGGTGCCACCGGAAACTACACTGGAAAGATATTGCAAACCATCCGGGAGCTTTACTGTCGCCTGTAGATTGGAGGCATCGAGCGATCCTCGATTAGTAAGTGTCAGGGTAAGAGTGAGGCTCTGGCCTACTTCGCTGGAAGCCTTATCTGAAGTAAGCGATAGAGCTATGTCGGTAGCAGTGCATCCGGCAGGATCGCAATTGCTCAAGCTGAAACTGGCCGGATTAATCGCTCCCGGTATCGTAGCGTTTATTGTATAGCTACCGGCAAGACCATTTGCCACCACGCTAATAGCGGCTATGCCGTTAGGGCCGGTGGTAGCGGTGTTACCGTTCGGGAAAGTGGCGCTGGCCCCTGAACCGGGAGCCATAAAAGTAACAATCTCTCCCTGTACCGGGTTACCGAAAGCGTCTTTGACAACCGCCTGTAGTTGCAGCGGGAAAGGCTGGTTGACAGTAACGCTCTGGCCGCTCCCGGCTACGGGACTGATCTGGCTGCCATTCGCCACTCCCACGTTAATGCCGGATTGGCTGCCGCTGATGCTGGCTGTAACCGTGTCAGTGGCGCTAATACTCTGTAGCCCGGTTGTTTTGAAAGTCGCGCTAAAAGTATGAGCGCCATTATCAGCAGCTACGAAGGTATAATCGGCAGGTAAAACAGCCTGTGGATCGCTGCTGCCGAAATGCACTGTCCCGGCGTAGCCCGGTGAAAGGTTGCCGTATATGTCCAGCACTTTTACCGTGAAGTTATTCGAGCTACCGGGTGCAACCGAAACCGGGTAGCCGCTGACTTGCAAACTGGCAGCCCCGGCCGGATTCACCACCAGACCTGTAACGCTACCTTGCAGGCTACTATCTGTGGTATCAGTGACTGTTACGGTTTGAGTGCCAGCCGTTTTAAGGGTTACACTAAACTGAGCGCTACCCTTATCAGCGGCTACAAAGGTGTAATCAGCCGGCAAAACCGCCTGAATGTCGCTGCTGGTAAAGTGAACCGTTCCGCTATAACCTGTTACAACGTTATTACTGGCATCCAGGGCTGTAACCGTAATAGTGATTGGAGTACCGGCGGTAGTCGCGCCGCCGCTGTAAGTCACGCTGAAATGCGTTACACTGCCGGGAGTATTCGTCAGGCTAAAAATGGCCTGGGTCGCTATCCCGTTAGCCGAAGCCGTTACCGAATAACTGCCGCTGGTACTGTTAGCAGTAGCTTTTACACCGGCAAGGCCGCTGCCATCCGTAGTAGCCGTAGCGCTGTTCAGGCCGGCGCTTGCGCCAGTAGCAGGAACGCTAAAGTTGACAGTCACACCGGAGACAGGATTGCCATGGCTATCAGTCACTTTCACCTGGAGAGGGCCGGCGAAGGCAGTACCTACCTGGGCGCTCTGAGGGTCGCCGCCGTTTACAGCGATATTAGCGGCGGTACCGGGCAGGTTGGTCAAATTAAATTTTACCGGGCTAGCACCTACCGCTGCCGATGTAGCGTCTACGCTGTAGCTACCCGCTGTGGCATTTGCGCTGAAGGTGGAAGCAGTTGCTATACCATCAGAACCGGTAAGAGCGCTGAAAGTATTAGAGCTGTTGGAGAATAGAGCGCTGGCGCCGGTCGAGGGAGCCGTAAAGGTTACGTTATCTGCCGCAACAGGGTTGCCGTAGCTATCACTGACTTTGACCTGTAATTGAGTCCCAAAGGCCGTGTTTACCGTTGCGCTTTGATTATCGCCAGAGACCGCTGTAATCGTAGTTGCCGTTCCAGCCTGATTGGTTAGGCTGAAAGTGACCGGAGTAGCTACTCCTGCGGCGACAGCACTAACGCTATAGCTTCCGGCGACAGTATTCGCTTTAGCCGTTACGCTGGCATCTCCTGCGCTGCTGGTGTTTACAGGTGAAATATTCAGGCTGGCGCTTGCTCCACCGGCAGGGGCGCTAAAGGTTACTGCCACACCAGGGACAGGGTTGCCGTAAATGTCTTGAACATGCACCTGCAAAGCACTTCCAAAAGGTGTGTTGACGGCTGTAGCCTGATTATTACCACCCGTTATAACAACTGTGGCGGCAGCGGCCGAAGTGACTGTAATTCCTGTTTGCGAACCGCTTAGAGTTGGACTGTTGGTATCGGTAGCCGTAATTGAGTGTGCATTTCCGGCTGTTTTTAGCACTACATTATTAAAGGTGTGAGTCCCGTTATCACCCGCTACAAAGGTATAATCGGCGGGTAAAACAGCCTGGGCATCACTGCTGCTAAAATGAATAGTCCCGTTGTAGTTTGTTACTATGTTGCCTGACGCATCTTTCACGGTAACAGTAATACTGTTGGCGGAACCGGCTACAACGCTGGCCGGAAAACCGGCTACTACCAGTTGGGAGGCCGGTCCTGTTGTAACTACCTGAGTTAAGGCAGCCGAAGTTGCCCCGTTGTAGTTACTGTCGCCATTGTAGATAGCAGTAATGGTATGGGAACCGAGACTCAAGCCAGAAGTAGAAAAACCAGCCTGATTTCCACCAAGGGGCGCCGTGCCCAGCGGAGTAGCGCCATCCATAAAGGTGACAGTACCGGTAGGCGTCCCACTTCCGGTGGTAACAGTTGCCGTGAAAGTTACAGCTTGCCCGGCCTGGGAAGGGTTAATAGAAGAAACCAGGGCAACCGTAGGGGTGGGTTTACCTACCAGTAAGGTAGCGCTACCCATACTGCCGGTTACAGCCGGATTGGCCGCTGTGGGCAGATTACCGCTGGCAGTATAAGAACCGGCTACTGAGCCGAGCACCTGGACCGTAATTTTACAATTTACGAAGGGACCAAAAGTACCGGCAGCAAAACTGAATAGCTGGCCGCTCACCTGGGAAACGACAGCCCCCGGACAATCGGTAGAGACTGACTGAATATCAAGTCCAGACGGAGCAAGATTTCCATTAAAGCTAACGCTTTGCAGCAAGGGGTAATTTACAATGGTATAGGTCAGGGTGGCGGTGCCGCCTACCGGGATGTTGGGTACGTTGAAACCGGGCGTTACGGATGGTCCCGGAGGTAGCAGGCTGGACTCCAGAGCGCCAATATCGCAGGTCGGGTCAGAACCCGGTTGCTGGCGAGGGGTACCAATTTGATCACCCGGCAGGCAGTTAGCTTTACTGGCCGAGTCGAGGGCGGCGCTGCCGGGTTGTAAAGCCATAGTTGGAGTCAGGCCGCCATTACTGGCAGGCGGAGCCAGTTTAGGATCGGCCACCGGAACAGCCGGGCCACATGAGTTATCAGCCGGATTGGAGCTATTGTACTGAAGGTTGCCACCGTTATCCGTAACACCGTAGCAGCTATTATTTCCGCTCCCGCTTACTACGCTGTTGTACAGCGTTACCTGCCGCACTGAAGTACCATAGTTAGAGGCGGTGTTGTTCAGGAAACTGCTGCTTTTAACGGTAGTTATGCCCGAACTGCTACTGTAGTCAATGATTGCACCGGCGGAGAAGGTAGCAGAGTTATTGTAGAAAGTGCTATTTTCGATATAGGCTCCGCTGGCAAACTCGCTATCAATTGCTCCGCCCCAACCGGTGCCGCCACCGCTACCGGTAGCCTGGTTGCCGGTAAAAGTGCTGCGGTAAACGGCGATGATAGAACCGGCCTGTTCGCTGGCAATAGCGCCACCGCTACCCGCCTGGTTACCATCAAAAGTGCTATCGTTGACCGTAACGCCCACTCCGCTATCGTTGTTGTAATTATGAATTGCGCCGCCAATCGAATTTGCAAGCGCGATATTATTACTAAAAGCGCTGCGATTGACAGTTATGTGAGAAGCATAGGCGTTAAAGAGAGCCGCCCCGCCGGTGCTACCCGCCCCGGTTGCGGTAGTCTTGTTTCCGGTAAAATTACTGTCATTGATCGTTACAGTAGTCCAGTTGGAATAAATGCCAGCGCCGCTCATGCTGGCGGTGTTATTAGAGACATTCAGATTACTTAAAGTCGCGCTACCAGGCCGGTAAAGATTCACACCGGCTCCCATGCTAGCCGTATTGTTCTGGAAAGTAGTTCCAGTAATAGTGACGGTCGGAATATTAGAAACATAGACTGCGCCACCCTGGCTGGCACTGTTGCCATCAAAAAGGCCGCCGGTAACGCTAAGAGTGCCGGGATTCATGACATAAATGCCACCACCACTATTTTGGGCACTGTTTCCAATAAAAGAAGAACCGGTAATAGTAGCAGGAACATTATAGTAAATGGCGCCGCCCCCACTGGAAGAGGCAGTAGCTGTATTGCCCTGAAAAGTGCCACCAGAAATGTTTAGAAAAGAATATCCTAAAGAACTTCCGCCGTTATCAATATAAATAGCGCCGCCACTACGGTAATCAGCCGTAGCGGTATTATTATTAAAAACACTATTAGTAACGGTAACACTCCCGTAGGAACTATAGACCGCCCCTCCCTGGTAACCGGTGTTACCGGCCAGAGTAACGTTAGTCAGGGTAAGATTTCCAGGGTAGCTATTAATAGCGCCACCATTGCCATAAGTACCGGCGTTACCGTTTATCAGGGTTAAATTTTTGAAAGTAGCGTCAAAGCCTCCCGTATCAAAAAGCCCTACAGTATGCCCGCCATCAATAGTAACTGACTGGCCGCTACCATCGAGCGTCAATCTTTTACCCAGATTTATCCTGGCGGAAAGAGCAATCGTACCGCTACAGCCAAAGGTAATGGTATCGCCGGAGTTGGCGTTGGTAACAGCAGTACGTAAACCGGTATCATCACAGGTGTTTACTTGCGGCCCGGCAGCACGGGCGGGGTTAGCGGGCCCGGCCAGAAAAAGGAAGCCGTTAAGAGTAACTATGAGCAGATAAAATAAACCTGCCCGCATCAAGCGGCCAGAGGTACGGCAACGCGCACCAGAAAAGCTATTCACAAAAGACTCCTTCTTGCAAACGTTACTTGATTGATATGGCTGGAACTGAATTACTTCTGGGACTTTTGCTACTATTAAATTTGCTTCTTAAGATTTGCTTCTTTATGGGCTTGAACTACAAATTGTTTCCGATAGACAGGAAGAGGAACCCTGCCAGTTATTCAGCTTCTTTTCACTGATAGCACTTTAATTAAAGCAGATTAACATTACGGAGAAGATTACGAAGGAGAGTTTTCCCTATTCCAATAGTATTTACTGTTTATGCTAATTGTTATTTGAGCTTATTCTTAAAAAATACGCTTTTTTACAGGTGATTACTACTTCTACAGAACTAAATATTGGGATAAAAACAAAATCAGGCCGAATTCTTTCGCAAAAACGATCTGTCGAGATCTTGATGAAGGATTAAATCTACTTTTCCTAAAAGACGATTAAGCGAAAAGGGCCGTTCCAGTACAGCAACAACCTGCGAGTTAAAAGTTACTCTGGAAGGCTGCGCAGTTAGAATAAGCACGGGAATAGCAGGATATGGTCCCTTTAGCTCAGCCAGAAAAGCGGCAGCATCAAGGTCAGGTATATCATAATCAAGAATAATCAACTCACAGGGAGTGGTTCGCAAAACGTGGAGGGCGCGGGTACGGCTGTAAACAGCCACCGGAGTATCTCCGGCGGCCAGAATTCCATCGGAGATAATTTCACTGAGGTCTTGATTGTCCTCAATTAAAAGGACGGTGTTGCTCATACTTTGTTCCTGCTAGAAAAGTGCTATATCGAATCAGAACTGCTCATATTATATTAAAAGTGGTTTAAAAGCAGGTAACAATATTATTACAATTTTATAACTTTTTTGCAAGTTAAATAGAGCGAACTACATGGGATAGTGTAATTCGTCTACCACTTCTTTTGGACTGACCGGGCGTGAGGTGGGAATTATTACTATATAGGGTAGAAAATCTTTACGGGTGTACTGCACACCCATTTCGTGAAGCTTATTCTCCAGGGGAGCAGCACCCTGATCGAGATTTAGCAGGACAAAAGCAACCTTGCGTCCGGGCTCTAGAATACCGGCAGTGTAACTTTTGAAACGGTCCAGACCACCAATGCTTACATCGTGGTAATCCACACACTTAATCGCTTCCGCCGAGTCAACGATAATCCGGTTGCCTACCCAGTGATTACAGGTAGCGTACTCGATATCCTGGCTCTTGAGATAGTTGATCAGCGGACCGTTATCCAGGGGCGGGCGTAACTGGGGAAAGTAAGGCGATTGGAAAGCCGCCACAAAATCCGCGTGGCGGTAAAGGTAAAGATTTGTGCCGCAAACCGCCAGAAGCACCAGCGTTACCAGCGTTAAAGAAGCGGTTTTCTGCCAGGTCCTCGCGTTTTTTAGCCAGGGATAGGTAGAGAGCCACCTTCCAAACGAAGCCAGTCCACCACCTACCAGCACCGGAAGCACTCCGAAAAGCGGTATGAGATAGCGGCCGGTCGTATCCAGGTCGGTAAAGGCAACGTTACCTGCTCCCCAGGCAAGGTATATCAGGGGTGAAAATATTACCAGCAAAAGCAGCAGGTCCACCGGTCGGGCTGATTTAAAAGAGAGACGGAACCACCCGCCGATACCACGCCAGCGCGCTACAAACCACCCGGCCAGAGTCAAAAGGAAGACGGAGTTGAGAAAAACACCCGCCAGCGCCGCAACCGGGAACCAGTAATTATAAGCGCCGGTCATTAACGGCACCGAATAAGCGGCGTAGTGATTTAGCACATCGAGGGGCGCTTTCTTATCTCCGCTATCCGGTTTTATAAAGGAAGTGATGGTAGCCCAGTTATTTTGCAGGTTATAGATCCACCAGGGGCAGCTACCAACAAAAAAGCCCGCCACAGTAACCAGGGCCACCGGGCGCAGCGCAAAAAGCTTGTCCTTGAGGAAGAGAAAGAAAATTATGGGCAGGTAGTAGTAGACCGCCAGCATGTGGCCGTAAAAGCTGAAACCTACCAGCAACCCCAGCGTACCCCATAATAGCCATTCACGGCGGGTATAGCCCCACCAGCGCCGCGCCTCGGGTGGGGATGGCGGGCCCCACAAGAGCGACCATGCTACCAGCAACAACAGGGCTCCACAAACCATTGTTTCGGTTGAATGGTTCCAGGCTCGCAGGCCCAGCACGGTAAAATAAAGGGAGGGAAAAGCGGTCAGGGTGGCGGCAAACAATCCCGCCCGTTTCGTGCCCAGGTAACGCAAGGCTACCGCATAATTAAGCCCGACCAGGCCAAGCGAAGCCAGGAAAGGCGCAATCTTCATACCCCAGGCCGATACGCCAAAGAAAGCATATATTACAGCGGTAAAATAAGCCTCGGTTGCCGCCATGTAGTGCTGGCCGTAAGTGAAGACGGGCCGCTCGCCTTCCAGAATGTGCTTCGCCATCACTCCAGTAAGGGCCTCATCACCATCCGGTATAAAGTGCGCCTTTAAAAGTACGAACAGGCGCAGGGCGGCGGCGAGCAGAATAATCAGGCTGAGCGCCAGACCTGCCCGGCGCTGCCACAGCCAGCCCGCTACTCCACTGGAAAAGAGCTTTTCCCGTTCTGATTTTTCTCCGGGCTGCTCTTTTAGCAGGGTTATATTCTGGATTTCAGATGAAAATTGCTTTGCCAATACCAGGCCCTTTGAAGCAAGGTGAAAGACTACATAACCATAAGAACCAGGCGCGCCGGCGAATACTACCGCAATTTGCAAGCGAGCCTTTACACATCGTAATTACCGGGTAGGAAATAAAACTGCTCCTCAAGGCCATTATTATAGCATGCTTTCAAAAGGGTATTGTATAATGCCTGCCGGAAAAGAGTATTTGTAGAGTTTGATACTGCCAGGATAAAAGGAGTAAAAATGAGCACTGAACCGGATATCAGCGGGACTGAATTGATCCAGGGTAAAGCTTTAACCGCACTGGTTCGCAAACCACAGCCCGCGCAAGGTCCGCATCCGGTCCTTGTAATGATTCATGGCTGGGGCGCCAAAGAGAGCGATATTTATGAACTGGTCCCTTTTGTGGATAAGCGAGTGCTGATTGTGGCTCCACGCGGGCCATCCCTGGCAAGCGATGACCCACGGGGCAGTTTCAAATGGTATGAGCGGACAGAACCGGGCCATCCCGATGAAGCTTCAATCGGATACAGCACCGAAAAGCTGGGTGCATTGCTGGATGAACTGGGCGAGCTTGGCCAGGTAGAGATTGATCCGAGCCAGATATATATCGGCGGGTTTAGCCAGGGTGGGGTAATGGCCTTGCAAATGGCGGCAACCTACCCGGAGCGCCTGGCCGGGGTAATTTCACACAGCGGCTTCATGAGCCCTTCGGCTGCCGAAAGGCTGCGAGCCGGAGTTTTCAAAGGCAAAAGCGCCTTCGTAGCGCACGGCACCCTGGATATTGTGCTGCGTCCTAACTTCAGCCAGCAAATTAAAGAAATCTTGAAAGAAGGTGGCGTGGATGTCACTTTTCACGAGTATCCGATTGGCCACGCCACCAGTATTGAAAGCCGCCAGGACCTGGGTAACTGGCTGAACCCGCGCCTACGCTTTTAAGCGCTCCAGGAATTGATGGCGGAACTTGGAGACTTTAGGCGAAATCACTGCCTGGCAGTAAGGCTGGTTGGGATTGTTCTCAAAGTAGCGGTGATGGTAGTCTTCGGCCACGTAAAAAGTCTGGAAGGGGGTTACTTCGGTCACAATCGGCGCATCCCAGATATGAGCGGCATTTAATTCAGCAATCACCCGCTCGGCAATCGCTTTTTGTTCAGGGCTATGGTAAAAAATGGCGGAACGATACTGGGTTCCTACATCATAGCCCTGGCGGTTAAGGGTGGTCGGGTCGTGGACGGCGAAGAAAACTTTCAGTAAATCCTCAAAGGAAAGCACTTCCGGGTTAAAAGTAATTTGCGCGACTTCCGCATGACCGGTGGCGCCGGTACAGACCTGCTTATAAGTAGGATTTGGGACACTTCCTCCGGTATAGCCCACCTCGATCTTCTCGACTCCCTTCAGGTCGGTAAAGACCGCTTCGGTACACCAGAAGCAACCGCTGCCAAGTGTGGCTACTTCACGAGCCTTACCGGCGCTAGAATTATTACCAGACTGTTCCATTTATATATTCCTCTTTATATGAAGATTTAAATTGTTGCAGATAATCAAACTGACACTGCCGAAATTTGAATTTCCAGTACTTATTATAGCACTCTTGCCAAATGGGTCAGTAGAGGAAGTTTATCTCTTAGGACTTGCGCTTGTCATTCTGAATGAAGTGAAGAATCTCGGCTTTTAGATCCTTCGCTATGCTCAGGATGACAGTCCCAAGCGAAAGTCCTGTCTCTGAAAAAGAGTTAAATCCTCCTAAGAAGAAACTTCTTTTGCCGGTTGCCATTTTCTTCGTCACAATAATCTAAAATGCTCTATAATAAGATAGAGGTCAATCCGTTCAAACCATTCAAGCACCAAATACGTTTCGGTTAAGTCTTAATTTCGTAGCTCAACAATCCTGGAATAATCATGAACACTATCGAGCGGCTGGTTGAATTTTTCTATCCCACACGCTGCCTGGTTTGTCTTAAAAGCGGCGCAGTGGTTCATCTCGATTGCCAGCAAGAACTGCCCTATGTCAAAGAACCTTTCTGCCACCGCTGCTCGGCAGTCTTAACCGGCAAACATTGCCATAGCACTTTGTGCCGCCTGCCGGAAAACGACCTGGGCCTGACAGCGGTACGCTCAGTCTTCTGGCATGATGGGGCAGGGCGAGAAGCCGTTCTTCGCCTGAAATATAAAGGAGTAGCCAGTCTAAGAGACTGGGCGGCAGAAGAAGTTTCCAAAGCTCTGGACCGCTACCAGTTAGCCGGTTACTTCCAGGTTGTAATACCTGTGCCGTTGCATGCCCAGCGCCTGAAAACTCGCGGCTATAACCAGGCAGGCATAGTAGCCGAGGCTCTGGCCAAAAAGCAGAATTTCTTTGTTTATTCCCCTTACCTGGAGAGAGTCAAATCTACGCAAACCCAGGTAAAGCTGAGCGGACAACAGCGCTCACGGAATGTGAAGGATGCTTTCCAGTGGACGGGTGAGAATCTCTCAGGGAAGCAGGTTCTCTTATTCGATGATGTTTGTACTACCGGCAGCACGCTTAATGAATGTGCCCGTGCTCTTAAAGTAGCGGGCGCGGGTGAAGTCTGGGCTGTAACCCTCACCCGCGAAGTAGTACGGCAAGCGTGAGGCTCAGAATATCCGGAAGTAGCGCTATTGAAACTAAAAAGGCCCTCCTGTATCCGGTAGGGCCTTTTTAGTTAGACTTTTGCAAAAGTCTTAGGATTTGTTATTAGGTGGCCTGGTCATCTGTGACATCGGTATCAGTACCGGCAGCGCCATAACCGCCGTCGTCATCGCTTACGTTCTCGATACTCAGGTTTCTATCGGTATTGGTATTGACGTCCGGCACTCCCAGGGCTGTTTCCAGGCCAGTGCCCTGGTCCGGGTCAGGCGTTACAGGCAGGTCTTGCGCCGCATCGGCCAGGGTATTATAAACCCCACCGGTTATCGCGTTGCCGGTATCGCCATCGAAGCCATAATCCATACCGGTATCATAACCCACGCTATAACCCGGTTCGACATGCATACCGACATCATCGGCAATACCGGTCGAGCCTTGCAGGGCCGGGTCATCAGTAATACCGGAGGCACCGCCTGGACCGGAAGTTTCATCATAATCAATGACATTGCGATTAAGGCTTTTATCGCGAGCTACCGGGAGCGGTCTACCGTCTAAACCGGCGGCATCTACATCAAGGTCTTCAATAGGGCTGGTAATATACTCGTCTTGTATCCGTTTTTCTTTATTTTCGTCCATAATTATCTCCTTCGTTTTCCCTTTCCGCTTAAAATTAAACGCAACTAATGTGCCACAATTTCACTGAGCAAAAGGTGAGCGAATTGTAAGAAAAGTGATTTGAAAAAGGTTTATTGAAGCAAAACTTTAAGAGTAGAAAGGAACTTACCTTCGCGGGGAGGGGTATATTCCAGCGTTAGAGGACCGGCTACATCGTCAGCTATTTGAAAGATAATCCAGCCTCGTTCCGACTCTCCCGCTTTTAACATCTGCTTTTCAAACAGGGTTCTATCGCCGGGCGGAGTAGTTGAAATGGTACTGCCTTTCCAGTCAGGATAGGTTAAATGAGCGAAGTTCGGATTAAGCTCTTCAGCGGGCGAGGTGAAGCTGGTAGAATTTACCGTAACAGCCAGTTCTACCCCCACCAGGTCAAATCCATTATAAGCTTTTACGTTGCCCACTGTTTTAGCGCGCATAACCTGATAAACCTGGAGGCTAAAGTGGTCTTTAGATACAGTATCGCCAATCCTGGCTTTTTTCTCAAAAACTCCCTGTGCTGAAAGGTAAATCCAGGCTCCAATGGCTGTAAAAAGCAGCATGCCTATAAGCAGGCTTAAAATTCTATCGTATTTACTGGGTTTGAGTGGGCGGGGTTGTTTTGTCTGGCGCATCGGAAGAACCTTGCTTGCAAGTAGATGATTCTTTTAAGGTAACCGGTAACTCCAAAAATCATGGGCCGCCAGGGTATTGGGGAAAACTTCTCGCGCTTCCTTGAGTAACTCTTCAATTCCCGGAGCATCCTGGGCTTCATAGCGAGGGCTAAAATGAGTCAGGATAAGGGTTTGAACATGCGCCTCTTTAGCGACGCGGGCCGCCTGTACCGCCGTGGAGTGCTTGCCGCGTTCGGCCAGTTCCAGGTCTTCATGGCTGTAGGTAGATTCATGTATGAGGACGGTAGCATCACGGGCCAGGCTGATAGTGGAGGGCGTAAAGGTCGTATCGGTTGCATATACAAGCTTATGACCGGGGCGAGGAGCGCCTACCAGTGTCTTGCCGTCAATCACTCTACCATCCGGCAGAGTAATAACTTCGCCATTTTTTAACCGGCCATAAAGCGGTCCCGCCGGTATACCAAGTTCTGCCGCCCTGGCGGCCTCAAAATGGCCGGGCCGGGGCTTTTCTACTACCGCATAGCCGTAAGCCGGAATACGATGTTCCAGCGGTCCGCATTCTACGAATAAATTATCATTCTCAAAGATGCGTCCGGGTTGAATGGTCACAACTGAAAAAGCGTATCCCAGGTGCGAGCCGCTCAGATTAAGGGTAGCCTGAAGAAAAGCCTCCAGGCCGGGCGGACCGTAAACGGTAATCGGAATATCGGTATTGTGTTGTAAAGAGCGACTGGCCAGCAATCCGGGCAGACCAAATATATGGTCGCCATGCATATGGGTAATGAAAATACGCTCAAGCTGGCTTAGCTTGAGCGGTGAGCGCATTATTTGTTGTTGAGTGCCTTCCCCACAATCAAAAAGCCACCATTGGCTTTGCTGATCGAACTGCAAGCCAATGGCGCTTACGTTACGAGAATGCGAAGGAGCACCAGAACTGGTTCCGAGAAAAGTTAATCGCATAAATCCAATCTTGCCAGAAGTAAGTCACTCCGGTCAAAAACCTGACCTAAACTTCTGCTCGCAATTCACGGGCCACCCGCTGCAAATCAGAAGATGCGGTCGATACACTGGCAACAGTTTCTGCGTTCTGACTCATTACTTTGGCTACTTCACGGACGCTGGTTACTACCTGCTCACTGGCGCTGCGCTGCTGCTGTGTAGCCAGTGAAATTGCGGCGGCGGCCTGAGCGGTTTTCTGAACAACAGAAATAATTTCCTGGTTGGCCTGTTCAGTGCGGTTGACCATTTCGACGCTTTTTTCCATGCGGGCAAGACCCTCTTCGGTAACGCGACGAGTGCTAACCGTAGCAGTCTGAATTTCGGCGATAATTTCCTTGATCTGCTGAGCGGCTTCGCGACTGCGGTCCGCCAGGCGGTTTACTTCGTTCGCTACCACGGCAAACCGTCGCCCGTAAGGCCCGGCCCCACTGGCTTCAATCGTGGCGTTCAGAGCCAGCAAGCGAATCTCACCGGCTATCGAATTGATCACCGTGATGATCTGGCCGATCCGTTCCGATTTAACGTTCAGATCCAGGATCTTATCGGCAATCTCGCGCACTTTGTTGCTGACTTCCGTTATGGAGCTAATGGTACTGGCAACCGCTTCCTGCCCGCTGTCGGCAGTCTCAATTGCCTTTTTAGCGGCGTTCGCCACATTATCCGAGGCGGAAGCAATCTGGCTGGCGGTACGGCTGAGTTGCTCAATCGTCGCCATAATCTCTACAACTGCCGCTTCCTGCTCCATGTTGGTTTCAGCGTAGTTGTTAACCATGGAAACGAAACTATCCAGGTTTTGATTAATCCGGTCTCCCAGGCCCAGTTGAACCTCATTTTGTTTGGCCAGTTGCTCATTTAACTCGCGCACCAGGCTTAGCTGCTGAGTATCTCTTTCGCGAGCCTCGGTAGAACGGCTCAGCATAAAGCCCATGCCAACTACTGATATACAACCTACCAGGAAACAGATAGGTCCGACATCCGAAGCGATCAGGGCAAGTACCATCGTACCGGGTAAGAAAGCGCCGTAAATACCCGTAACTATGCCAATATGAGACAGGCCGCCCCAACCACCGTACCCCTGGAAGTAAAGAGTCAGTGATAGTACAAGCTCATTAACTACGCGGAAGGCCAGAAAGGCGCTAACCACCGGTATAATCATATCCAGGCTAAAGTCACCCTGATAGCGGTGGCCGCCGGTTAGTTGAAAAACCAGGCAAGCCAGGATAGATGCCAGCACATACATACCGGTAGTGCGAGACATGTAAGCCAGACCGCGCCGGGCTTTTACCATTTCAAAGATGACAGAGGGTAAGATAGCCACCACTGCCGCCTCAAAAGGGGGTAGCAGAATCATACTGACGAAATAAATCATCATCGCCAGAGAGAAGAACAGATTGGGCGGTGCTTTGAATAAACAGAAATTACAAATAATAGCGGAAACAGCGAGACAAACAAAGATAAAAATATTTTCCGGTACGTTGAAAAACGAAACAGTATCTTGCCGGAAAATTCCTACTAGAACCAGTGCCGCCAATGCGCCTGCGCCAATGAGATAATAAAGGATGGCCTCAAGCCCGCCTGGTACGGGGGCTTTTTGTGGTGAGGGTGGTTGGTTGGAATTATTAGCATAGCTAAGCCGGGAATTTTGTCCATCTTGAGGACTGGAAGTAGTATTCGTGCTTGATCGAGTGTTAGAATCGGTAGTTAACGTCATTTTTGCTCCCTGGCAACCGGCCGTAAAATTACTACTAAGTTGAAACTAGATAATCAAAGTCATGAAATGGAATCAGGTTGCGTTTACCTTTTCGCTCAGGTCTAATAAGGCTTATTATATTTTTTCAGAAATTTCAAGCCTTGTCTATAGTAATATAGTCTAATAAAAATACTATTTTCTGCGAAAAAAACTATTCAGGAAGCTTTAAATCTTGACCGCAGATTACCTCTATATCAATACCCGCCGGTCCAGCGCCCGTCTTATTATTAATATGGTCCTGGCTAACTCCCAGTAAAGCGGCCAGTTGCGAGCCTGTCTTCTGTTTACCGTTATACACATTGATAATAGTACTGGGATATTTACCGGCATCAGGGGCCTGGTCTATAGAAGGAACTGTAAAACCTTTGCTTTGCAAAAACTTCTGGGTGCGGCCGGCCAGTCCTGCCACAAAAGTCCCATTCAAGACGCTAATCCTGGCATCTTCCGTTGCCGGTTGGCTGGAATTAGAAACCTGGGCGGAAGTCTGGAAGTCACTGAATATCTTGTTCAAGGCGTTCTGGTCAGCTACCAGCACATCGTTGCCATTGATATTGGCCGGATGAGCGCTATTCGCATCAATTGAAAATTGCTTGATGGCGTCGCGCTTCATACCGACGGCAATCTGGGCTAACCCCAGGATATCACCCGGTTGTAGATCGGTCTTGATCGCCCCTTGCAGAGCGCTCTGAAGTTTGGTATTGGTAATCAGGCCCAGGTTGATACCCTGCTCACGGACTGCCAGGACTACCTCCTGCTGGCGCTGGTTTCGGCCAAGATCACTATCGGAGTGGCGACTGCGGGCATACTCAAGGGCCGTCTGACCGTCCATATGCTGAAGCCCGGCAGGGATGTAAATGCGCTTAATACCATAGTCTTCCGTCGGGTATTCGTTATCTATCAGCGGTTTTTTTACATCAATATTTATCCCGCCGATTGCGTCAACAATCGAACGGAAGCCGTTAAAATCAACTTCTACGAAATAATCTATTTTTAAGCCAAAATTCTGAAGGATAGTTTCCTTTACCAGGGGAGGCCCACCCTGTCCGGGGCGTTCGCCATCACCCAGCGAATAGGCGGCGTTGATGCGGTTGCTGCCATAGCCCGGGATTTTAACCCACAAATCGCGAGGTATGGATAGCATATTGGCCGTTTTAGCGTCCTGGTCAACGCTCATTACTAAAATAGTATCGCTGCGAGTGCCTTCGTTATCATTTGGGCGGCGGTCTACCCCCAGAATCACAATATTAACCCGGCCATGTCCGGTTACACTGCTGCCGGTAACAACATTGCCCTTTGTATCCTGGCGCTGAACTGAAATGTTGCCGAGAAAATTAAAAACGCGGGTGGCGGCAAACAAACCACCGAGCACTGCCAGAATAAACGCGCCTAACAAAACATAACCGATAATCGGTCCTACTCGAAAGCGGCGGCGCGGCCTGGAGGGCCTGACCGGAGGAGGCCCGGCAGGGGCTTCTACAGCGGTACGGCTGCGTGGCTGATTATTAGGATTAGCCGGAGAGTTATTGGGATTGAAAAACTGGCCGGGCCGCGACGGTGGAGCTTGATAAGGCCCGTTTGGGCGCGCAGATGGCCTGGCGGCTGAGTCAGGATTGGAAGGATTGGCCGGACGGTAGGGCTGGTAAGAGCGTGACCGGGGCGGTTGGCCTGAATTCCCACCAGGCTTTACATTGTTTTTAGCGTTATTATTTTGATCAGAATTCTGGCGCCTGGCTGCGCGATTGAACGGATCATCATTAGGTGGGAGTTGAGAGGCCATAGGCGCAGTTAAAATCCTTTAGTTTCCTATTAATCAACACGAATAAGTGTGTCCCTAGAACCCTGCAAGCTCCGGCAATTGATAGGAGCCTGAAAAACTCGGTAGCCGTAACGGCCAGTGGCGTAGTAATCGAATTATAGCATAAATATTATCAGCTTGAAGACCCATAACTTCTAGTATAAAAGTCCAGACCTGGGCCCAGGTTACGCTCTGAGGCTGTTTTTCAGAAAATTTAATTCGCGGCCTTATTTTTGCATTTAGCATGATTCAAATCCGGCAGGCTGGCCGGTAGATGTCGAAAGGAACCGAAGTGTTTGAAGAATGTTAGAACTTCTGTTTAAATGTATCTTTTTGAAAGTAGACGCGTATATAACTATGCAATAAGTTGAGCACCCTATAAAAAGCATGGAACCTGTGGCCTGTAAAGAAATTATCCCTATTATTTAAGATTATTAGGAAAGGATACCAGGGTCAAAACTTATTCTAAAATGTGCCGATTATAAAAGGTTCCCGCTTTAAAACAATAATATTTAGAACAACTAAGGAGCTTAATAATAGATGCCTTATAACTTATTTGAAAATCTAAGCCCGGAAGCTCAGAAGATATTTACCGGCTCATACGAGATTTTACAGCGGACTGGACAAAGCCAGCTTGGTATTGAGCATGTGTTGATGTCGATGCTTGAACAGGACGAAGGTATCCTGCCTAAAGTGCTGGACCGTCTCTCGGTAGACCGCAATGCGATTAAACAGGCTGTACAGACTCGCCTGGACGCCCAGAATTCAAGCGGTTATTCTGCCGGTGGTTATCGTCCGCAGCAGCAGGGTGTTGGGGCTGTCTATATTACCCCTAGCTTGCAGCAGCTTTTTGTAGCCGCCGATGGGGAACGCAAGCAGTTCCAGGATCAGTTGATCGGGGCTGAACATATTTTGCTCGGAATGGTCAGCGTACCGACAGAGCCGAATGCGCAGTTGTTAAAGCGCTTTGGCCTGGAGCGGGAAGCCATTTTACGAGTACTGAGCGATGCGCAGGTAGCGGTCGAAGAAGAAAGCCGCACCTTGAACAAGTTTACCGTAGATCTGACTAAAATGGCCGAAGAAGGTAAGCTTGACCCGATTATCGGACGTGATGAAGAAGTTCGGCGGGTCTTGCAGGTGTTATCCCGCCGTACCAAGAATAACCCGGTATTAGTGGGAGAACCCGGTGTCGGTAAAACTGCTATCGCGGAAGGCCTGGCTCAGCAGATCGCCAGCGGCGAAGTGCCGGAAAATCTGTTGAATAAAAAGTTGCTTTCGCTGGACATGGCCGGCCTGGTAGCCGGTTCCAAGTTGCGGGGCGAGTTTGAAGAGCGCCTCAAGAACGTAATTGATGAGGTCCGCGAGAGCAAAGGACAGATCATTCTGTTCATTGACGAAATCCATACCGTGGTTGGTGCGGGTGGCTCGCAAGGCGCGATGGATGCCAGCAATATTATGAAACCGTCGCTGGCGCGTGGCGAGTTGCAGGTAATCGGCGCGACTACGCTGGATGAGTACCGCAAGAACATCGAAAAAGATGCGGCCCTGGAGCGGCGCTTTGCCCCGGTAATGGTGGGCGAACCTTCGGTAGCCGATACGATTGAGATGTTGCGGATACTGCGGCCCCGTTATGAAGCGCACCACGGCCTGACTATTTCGGACCGGGCGCTGGTAGCTGCCGCTGAACTGAGCGAACGTTATATTACTGATCGCTTCTTGCCTGACAAGGCAATCGACCTGATTGATGAAGCTTCCGCCAAGATGCGGTTGGACCTCTTCAGTCTTCCGACCGGCTTGAAGGACAAAGAAGCCAGGGTCAAGGAGTTAGCCGGCCAGATGGAAGAAGCGGCTAACAAACAAGATTATGAACAGGCCGCCCGTCTCAAGTTCGAGCACGAGAGCCTGAAGCGCGAAGTCGAAACCGAGCGCGAAACCTACTTGAAAGAGAATGGTATCAAGTCCGGCAAAGTAGTGGACGAGGAAGAGATTGCCGAGATTATCGGCAAGATGACCGGCGTTCCGGCCAGCCGCATTATGGCTGACGAAGCCAAGCGGCTGCTGGAAATGGAAGAGCGCCTGCACGAGCGGGTTATCGGTCAGGAAGACGCGATTGTGGCGGTGTCGGATGCTATCCGGCGCTCTCGCAGTGGACTGCAAGACCCCAACCGCCCGATTGGTTCCTTTATCTTCCTGGGCCCGACCGGTGTCGGTAAGACCGAACTGGTGAAAGCTTTAGCGCACTTTATGTTCGGTGATGAAAACGCGATGATCCGCGTTGACATGTCCGAGTACATGGAGCCGCATAGCGTCAGCCGTTTGATCGGTTCGCCTCCGGGATACGTGGGCTACGATGAAGGCGGTCAGTTGACCGAAGCGGTCCGCCGGCGGCCTTACAGTGTGATCCTCTTCGACGAAATCGAAAAGGCTCACCCGGAAGTCTTCAACGTTATGCTGCAAATGCTCGACGATGGTCGTCTGACTGATGGTCAGGGTCGCACGGTGAACTTCAAGAACACCGTTGTGATTATGACCTCGAACCTGGGTACCGCTCGTATTAAGGAGCGCGCCCTGGGCTTCTCGACCGGACAGGCCAGCAGCGCCACCGAAGAGAAACGCGCTAACGACCAGATGCGGGCGCAGGTAATGGAAGAACTGAAAAACCATTACCGGCCGGAGTTCCTAAACAGGATTGACGAGATTATCGTCTTCAGTCACCTGAACCAGGAACAGATCAACCAGATCATCCGCCTGATGATGAAAGATGTGGTTGAGCGTCTGGCGAGCAGAGGCATCAGCATTGAACTGGCTGATAGCGCCCTGGACTTCCTGGCCCGCGAGGGTTACGATCGGGTCTATGGTGCGCGGCCTTTACGCCGGGTAATTCAGCGCAAGATCGAGAACCCGCTCTCGATGCAGTTGCTGGGAGGCAATTTCAAGGAAGGCGATACCGTAGTGGTAGAGCTGGACCCGGAGCACCCGCAGGAACTGCGCTTCAGCAAAAGAGCTGAGGTGCAGAGTCAGCCTGAAAGTGCTCCAGAGTACAAACAGGCCGCCTAAGCTGGTCTGAGAGTTAAGACTTATAAATATAAAGAGCGCCCTTTGATTGGGCGCTCTTTTTATTTCAAATTTACTTCAGAAGCTTATTACTGTCATCCTCAATCTTCTTGAGAGTGGCAGCCGGATCGCCGCTCGCGTTCTGGAAGAGCGCGAACATGGCATCGTTGAAAATATTGCGCATCTGCTGCCACTGACCGATCTTGGGCTCGGCAGCGGTAGCGTAATCATAGGCCACCAGCGGAATCTTATTCTGCGGAGCTTTATCCAGGAAAGCCTTGTAGCCGGGGTCTTCCAGGGTACTCTTGGTAGCCGGAGCATACCCACTGGAAGCGGCAAACTTGGCCTGGAAAGCAGCCGAGCCAAGATACTTCATTACTTCCCAGGTAGCAAGATCTTCGTCCTGGCTCTTGCCCTTGAAGCCCATTACCGCGCCACCGTAGAGGGTGGTGACAGGCTGTAAACCAGTGC
The DNA here is from genome assembly GCA_036261665.1 of Chloroflexia bacterium. GTDB lineage: Bacteria > Chloroflexota > Chloroflexia > Chloroheliales > Chloroheliaceae > 54-19. The sequence continues at coordinate 18,447 of DATAKM010000044.1, read as the reverse complement.
CGTGAGGGATAACCTGGGCGTTCCAGTTAAACTTCTTGGCGCCATCTTTGGCCTGGGCCGCGGCGATAAAAGAACGGCCCGAGGTGCTGGAGATGTAGAAAGCAACTTCGCCATTCAGGAAGCGGTTCTGATCATCGAACGCTACGTTCGGGTCGGCTGTAATGATCCAGCCGTCCTTCACCCCCTGGTATAGCATGGTGATATGATCTACGGCCGGTTTGTCGGTCATAACCAGCTTATTGGCTTTGTAATCGTAAACCTGGCCGCCCCGGCTGTAGATACCGGCTACAATTTCGGAAACAGTCTTGGGTGCAAAGACATAACCGGCAGTCTTGCCGCCCGATTTCTCGGCAATGGTTTTGCCATCGGCGATAAATTCATCCCAGGTTTCAGGCACTTTGGAAATGCCATATTTGTCCAGGATGTCCTTGTTGTAATAGAGCACCGGGGCGCTATTGCTGAAAACCCAGGTGTAAGTCTCATTGTTGTACTGCGGGAAGATACCGCGAGCCAGCATCTGCGGGCGGTAATCGTTCAGTTCTTTGCCGGTCAGACCGTAAGGGCCGCTGATGAACTGGTTGAGCGGGAGGATAACCTTGCTATCCACGAAGGCCGGAACCCAGTTTTCATAGCCGTTAGCAATATTAGGCAAACCGCCGGCGGTAGCGGCCTGGGTCAGCTTCTGATTGATAATATCGTAAGTAGCGGTGTCGTTGAAGTTATCAATCTTTACCTTGATATTCGGGTGGGTCTGTTCAAACTCATCCATCAGCTTGCGGAAAGCTTCGCCGTTCTGCTTGACCTGATAGCTCCACATAGTGACCGTAACCGGATTGGCTGGTTTGAAAGACTGCCCGCCACCCGCTTTAATGGTAACCGGTGTGCCGTTGACTGACACCGTGACGCTATCGCTGCTGCCGCTGGCCGCAGTAGTAGCGCTGGTGGCGGTAGTGGCTGCGGCCGTAGTCGAAGCTGCCGTAGTAGCAGCGGCGGTAGTCGATGCCGCCGTTGTGGCAGCCGCCGTAGTAGCAGCAGCGGTGGTCGATGCCGCCGTTGTGGCAGCGGCAGTAGTAGCGGCAGCGGTAGTCAATGCCGGGGCAGTCGTTGCAGTATTATCGCCGCAGGCTGCCAGGATCACACTCAAAGCCATTAACAGGGCCAACATCAAGTATGCCTGTTTTGACTTCAAAGCCTTCATATAAAAGCTCCTCCATAAGGGCTATAAGTGTTTGGTAGTCTCTTATTACCGTAACTAGCCAGCACACTTTTATAGCGATTCTATAAATAAGGTTTTAACACTTACTGTAAGCCGGTCAATCGTTATTTTAAGCCGGAGCGCGAAATACCTTCGATAAAGCGCTGCTGAACCAGGAAATAAAGGACAACGATTGGCAGAATTACAATAGTGGAAGCAGCCATCAGCAAATTCCACTGGGTAGCCACTTCCGTATTACCGACAAAAAGACGCAGGCCAGTCTGAACCACCGGAATATTCGGCGCAGCAATGAGCGGCCAGAGAAAAGCATTCCAGTTGCCCAAAAAGGCGAATAATGCTACGGTCAGGATGGCAGGCGAAGATAGCGGTATGGCAATTCGCCACAAGAAACCAAGTTCACCGATGCCATCCAGTTGCGCCGCCTCATAAAGTTCTTGCGGGATACTCATAAAGAACTGACGCAGGAGAAATATATAAAAGGCAGAAGCGATCCAGGGTAGAAACAGAGCTGTATAGCTGTTGGTTCCCAACCAGCTAACCAGTTGTCCCAACTGGCTCACTATTACCAGATTAGGAATATAAGTGGCCTCGTGCGGTATTGCCATTGTGGCCAGGATAAAAGTAAACAAAATACTTTTACCCCAGAATTCCATCCGGGCAAAAGCGTAAGCGGCCAGGATAGAAGTAAAAAGCACTCCAGCCGTTTCAAGCACACCGACTACCAGGGAGTTGAAAAAGTACTGGGTGAAAGGAGCGTCAAAAAAGCCGGTATCCGTAACTCTTGTACTATACTTGCCGGTCCAGGCTTTAGTGAAGTTCTCAAAATGAAATTCACCGGGCCAGAAAAGGCTAAACAGGGTGCCGAGATCTTTTTTCTGGCCGGTCAAACTGGCCGGGGTAGAAGCGTAGTCTGACTTTAAAGCGGTTGCCAGCATCCATATAAAAGGCAACAGCATCAGGACGAGCAAGAAAATCAACACGGCATGATAAAGCCATTGATCAGAAAACCAGCGGCGGCCAGTCTTAATAACCGTTTGCTCCGAAGTTACTTTGTTTGTAACCCCGCTAAGAATGTCAGGCTTAATCATAGTTGACCCTCTTGGAGAGAACGCGCTGCTGCAACTGGTTTACAGTAACAATCAGAATCAGCATGAAGATGACAATGGTTGAAGCATAACCGAAACCGGAAGTATCAGAATTACTACCGCGCTGGAAAGCTACATCGTAGTAGAAAAGCGAAAGCACCTTGACACTCTTGGTCGCCCCGCCCGGCAGAATAGCGAAAAAGAGAGTAAAAGCCTGAAAAGCGCTGATGGTAGTCACTATCAAAAGGAAAAAGAGAGTTGGAGATAAGAGGGGTATGGTCATGCGGGTCAGCATTGACCAGCCTCGCGCTCCGTCTATCCGTGCTGCGTCATACAATTCGCGGGTAATATTGGTCAGACCGGCCAGGATAATAATTACATTGAAGCCCAGGCTGTGCCATACTGCTACAACAGTAATAGAAACCATCGCTATACTGGGGCCGGCAATCCAGCCATCCCAGTGTACAGCATGAGCCAGTTCGACAAAGGCGCTCCAGCCTATAATGGAAGCGGCGGCGAATATCAGGCCGCTTATCCAGGTTCCCAGGCCATCGGGCCGGGCTTTGTAAAGCCGGGAGGCACCGAAGAAAAGAGCTACCACGAGGGCTACCCGGATAACGGCAGAGAGCCAATCTACTCTACCACCGTTATCGAAAATAATGTAAAAGATGCCCCGGTCATCAATCAGCCAGCGTTGCATGGGAATACCCAGGGCGGCAAATATCCAGTTAAGCAGGCCACCCGGTTTATCAGGGTTTGGCTTTACCAGGGCGTTAGAGGCATAGGGTGAAAAAATGATGTACCAGACAGTCCCAACCGCTACAAGTGACGTAACGTAAGGCAGGAAAAAAGCTACCCGGTAGAAGCTTTTCCCCTTTTTCACCTTATCCAGCAAGAGCGCTACACCCAGGGCCGCCGCCAATCCCAGGAAAACAATTCCGGCGGCGTAACCCAGAGTGTTAAAAAAAGCATTCCACCAGTCAGGATCAGTAAACAAACGTCCATAGTTATAAAAACCGGCGAAATTCTCGGAGGGAGGCACAAAACCCTTCACGACCGAAATTTGGCGGTAGAGGCTCAGAAAAAAAGCGTATACAATCGGGAAAAAGTGGAAGAAGAAGAGGATAATCATGGCCGGGGCAATGAAAAGATAAGCTTTAAGCGAAGCTCTCAACTTCTTCTGGAAACGGCCTGGATTCTTAAGGGCGGATTGTTCAAGTTTGCCGGTGTCTGAGGAAGGCTTGACCGATACTGTTGCCATACATCCCTTTCAAACAGGTGCGCGAATAATACAAGTTGTTACCAAGGATAAACATAAACAGGATAGACAAATTGAAGTAGAGGCAGAACCTGCGAAAGATCTGTACTTCACTTGCCTGTTTTTTATTTTGTAAAAGTTTAGCTCAGTCTAAATACGAGCATACTGAAACTTATACGAGTCACACAATTGCTGACCCTATTGTAGCAACCTCTAACCACTTATGCAAAAAGGCATGTATCAGCCACAGGGCTAAGCCTGGCTATTGTAGGGCAGGAAATTTAACGGGGTTTTAAGAGAAAGTTAACAAGATGTAAAAGTTAAGGCCAAAATAGAAACTTTTCTGATGCGTTGTGTGTCTATATCTTGATTGAAACATCTGTCACAGATTTACGTATAGAATAAGTCAGATGCGAACTATTATAGGCTCTTTATATATTGAGTCAGGGGCAATTTGTTCGTATAATCAGTACAAACAAAAGGTTTTAGGTAGTGGTTGGATTGAGAATAAAAGCCATAAACACAAGAAAGCATTTTAGACATCATGACACAAAATTGCCCGAACTGTAATCACGAGTTTGCGCCTGACGAACGCGTATGCGCCAATTGCGGCAGTGAACGCCCGACAACCCTTCAGAAGTTCTCCACCCGGATACTCAATCAGAACCAGGGGCAACCCCAGAGCGTTGAGCAACCTGCGGAACGGCCCGAACCGGTCATGCTTGCGCCCGAAAAAGTAGACCCCGCGGCACAGTGGGGCACAGGCTTTGGCTATGCCCCCGAACAAACCACGGGCAAACCGGCGGTCGATGAGGATAAGGATACCGAACCTTCCTTGCCTACTTTCTGGAAATGCAACCAGTGTGTGTCGCTCAATCCATCCTTTGCCGAGTACTGTGAGACCTGCGGCGCGCAGAAACCCGAAATGGCGGCAACTTACGTTGAAGAAAAAGGGCCCTCCCAGCCGGCCAATTCTCAGGTGCTTACCGGCTATGTTCAAGACCAACCTCTTAATGCCAGCGGCGTAAAGCAAGAAGAAGTTGGCCCGGATGAAACTACCGCTTCCATGCAATTACCGCCGGATGTAATGGCAGTCCTGGCTTCCCACGATTTAATTGCCGGTAGAGGCTGGGTCTTGAAAAGTGGTAGCAGCAGTGATGAAGGACTCTCCCGCAAAGGCGGCACTAATGAAGATAGTATGTTTAGTGTGGAGTTGCGCCGTACCTTTGAAACGCGATCTGAAGCCATGGGTCTATATATTGTGGCGGATGGCATGGGCGGGCAGGCTGCCGGAGAAGTAGCTTCCAGGATGGCTATCGAGAGCGTAGCGCCCATTATTTTGAGCGAGTTAACAGGGATTTGGATGGCAGGTGGGCTTATCGAACAGGATTACGTCGAGCAGGTAATGCTGGACGCGATCAGTACCGCGCATAACCGCCTGCGAGAGTATAACCTGGAAGAGGGGCGGGACGCGGGAACTACCATGACCGCCTGCTGTATTGTGGATGGCTGGGCCATGTTTGCAAACGTGGGAGATAGCCGGACCTATCTCTTCCGCAAACCAAAGCCCCCGGCGCCGGTCCGCGACGATATTACCGACCCGGCTTTTCAGGTGGTTACAACGCAGGATATTGCCACAAAAGCGGCGGAAGAAGAAGCCCTGCGGAATGGTACTACCTTGAAGTTTAATATGTCGGATCGCAAAACCGCGCCGCTACAACCCGAACGCCAGGTAGAAACTCAACCGCTACAGCCAAAGCTACTGGTCGAACGAGTTACCCATGACCAGTCGCTGGTGCAACACCTGGTTGATAACGGTGAGATTACCCTGGAAGATGTCTATAATGACCCGCGCCGCAACGTAATTCTTCACGCCCTGGGTGCGCCGGATAATAACTTGCCTATCGATATAACCGTAAAACATCTGGAGGCGGGCGATACACTCCTGCTGTGTTCGGATGGCCTGTGGGAGATGGTGCGCGATAATGATATTGCCGAACAGGTTCAGGCGGACGAAGATATGCAGGTTTGCGCCCGTAACCTGATTGACCTGGCTAACCGGAATGGCGGTGCGGATAATATCAGTGTGATAGTGGTAAGAGTAGATAAAGTCTAGAAACTTTGCTGCGGGATAAATCCAGCCAATTGTTGGGAATAGAGAGGCTTATTGATGTATTGTCCGGTTTGTAAAGCGGCAATAAAAGCAGGAGACGAATTTTGTGATAATTGTGGAGCGGTGCTGGCCGGAGCAACGGCTGCCGCTGCCAATTCGCGTATGCGTTCTCAGGCCAGTAAAGTTGGCGCTTTCTCGCCCGGCGCACCTATCATTACGCCGCCGCCTGCTGCCGCTAACAACTTTCACCCGGCAATACCTGCTAAGATTTGTCCGAACTGTAGCACTCCCAACAGTGCGCAGGAAGATTTCTGCCAGGTCTGTGGAGCGGACCTCAACGCGCCGCCCCCTGTTGTAGCCCCAAAACCTGTTCCCGCCGCCACTCCGGCCCTTCAGGCTAAATCCGCCAATGGGAATGGCTCAAAGGCGCCTCAAGTTGAGCCGGAAGAGGTAGTCTCCTGCCCGCGCTGCCAGAATATGATCCTGCCGACAGACAAGTTCTGCCGGAAATGTGGTTTCTCGGCGACCAATCTCTTCGCCAGCAGCCAACCACTGGTAAAGGCTGCGCAAGAAGAAAAAGCGCAGGTCTTGAAAATCGCTATTGGCAGCACGCTTGGCGACAAAGGACGCTACCATATTACTCGCCAGATTGGTTCAGGAGGTATGGGGTCGGTTTTCCTGGCTGAAGATAATGTCCTTAAACGCAAAGTAGTCATCAAAGCTCTTTTGCAATCGGATGACCCGGAACTGGTGCAGGCCAGTATCAAGGAGCGCGAATTCCTGGCTGCCGTCAAACATCCCAATGTCGTGCAAATCTACGATTTTTTGCAGATTGATACCGACGGCTACATTGTGATGGAGTTCGTCAACGGCAAGACCCTCTTCACGATCATGGAAGAACAGGCCGCTCCCTTTGAAACGGCCCAGGCTATCCGTTATATCCTGGATATTCTGCCCGCCTTTTCTTACATGCATCGTCTGGGCCTGATTTACTGCGACTTCAAGCCGCAAAACATCATGCTGGAACAGCATAAAGACGGGACTACCGGAGTCAAGCTGATTGACCTGGGGACGGTTATTCGCTACGAGAAAAATCCTTCAGCCGTCTACGGTACTCAGGGGTTTTACGCTCCCGAAGCGGTCAAAAATCCCTCGCCCGAAACGGATCTTTATACTGTCGCCCGCAGCCTGGCCTATATGGTCAGCCTGATGGATCTTGACCATCCCCAGTTCGGGATGCCGCCCGCCGAGCATTACAAAATCTTCCGCGATAACCCGGCGCTCTATCGGCTGCTGGTTAAAGCCACCCATCCCGTACAGGCCAAACGGTTCAGCACGGTCGAAGCGATGACCGACCAGCTAGAAGGAGTGCTGCGTGTAATCGCAGGCGGGCAACCCGGAGTACCGGTCAGCAGCAAGCTTTTCTCGGTAAATGGTTTTACCACCGGTAAACTGGGTACGCGTGAGATTGCCAATCTCGATGAAAAGGATAAGGCTTACGATCTATTAAAGCAGGGTGATGCCGCTGTTAAAGCCGGACAGGTCACTCAGGCTTTGGCCCTGTTTAATCAGGCTGCCGGGGTCAATCCTAATAGTCCGGATGCCCACCTGCGACTGGCCGATCTCTATATGGAACGGGATCAATTCAGCCAGGCTTTAAGCGAAATTACGCGGGTGCAGCGGATAGACCCGAATAACTGGAAAATCGCCTGGTACACCGGGCGCCTACTGGAAGTGCAGGGTAATCTACCCGCCGCACTGGACCAGTACCGCGAACTGGCTGAGGATTTGCCGGGCGAGTTACCGCCGCTCCTTTCGCTGGCCCGGGTTTATTCCAAGCTCGGCAAGTACCAGGAAGCCGTTGAAACGTACAGGTTGGTAATGCGTGCCCACCCGGATAACCCGGAAGCGCTATTCGGAGCGGCCTCCTGCCTGGCCAGCGAGCAAAAGTATAAAGAAGCCGTAGCAGTGCTTAACCAGGTGAGCGAGTCGAGCGCCAAGTTCGTAGAAGCGCAGCAGATCATTTGCGATCTCTATCTTTACCATAAACCGCAAATTGATGCCGATGATCTTTTGATTGTCTCAAATGCTTTAAGGAATTTGCAGCAGCAGGGTGTGGAAACCCAGCAGTTTCTGCTGGCCCGGGCCGATTTTTACAGGCTGGCCTGGGAGTTGGCCGGATCGAATAAATTGCCTCCTCAGTTCCCTCTACCCGATCTTAACCCGGATGCGACGGCTAAAGGGATGCCGCGCAAACGGCAACTGGGTAAACTGGCCGAAGAGAGCTACGATCACTATATCAAACGCCTGCCCCCCGGCGAACCAAGCCGCGAGCAGGTAGTACGCGAGAAGTTCAGGGTTGCGCCCTGGCGCTTGTTCTAAATCAACATGAAGGAGATGCGTAATGTTTGACGTATCAGCCTACCAGAACCCTTACCTGCGTGAGGGCGAAACTAAATTGCAGGCTGTGCTTTCTATAAATCTCACTGCCGATGTTCAGTCCAGTAAACCGGTACCGCTGGCGCTGGGTATCATAATCGACCGCAGTGGCTCAATGGAAGGCCCGAAAATCGAAGCGGCCAAAGACGCCGCCATACGGGTCATCCAGGCGGCAGACGAAAGCACCGCTTTTATGGTGGTGACCTTCAACGAAGTCGCCAACGTAATTGTCCCGCCTTCGGCAGCTACGCCTGATAATAAGATGCGCGCAATCCAGTCTATCCGTAATATTTACACAAACGGCGGAACCTGTATGTCCACCGGCCTCGCTATGGTTGCCCGCGAGATGATTACAGCCCAGGGCCGCGCCCGCAAGATTCTCTTTCTGACCGACGGCAAAAACGAGGGCGAGAAACGGAATATTCTCGACCGGGCCGTTTACCAGTGCCAGCAGGCCCAGGTAGAAGTGAGCGCCTGGGGTATCGGTACGGACTGGGACGAAAACGAATTGCGCTATATCGCGGACGGCACGCACGGCGAGGCTGATATCATTCCTTCACCTGACCAGGTGACTTCGGCATTTTCCTACGCCTTCCAGCGCTTCCAGACCACTACTTTGACGGACGTTAAGTTAAACCTCTGGACTCCGCAGGGTGTGACCATTCAATCTATCCAGCAAGTTTTCCCCCAGATAGCCCCGCTTCAGGCCATGCAAGATCCTGTTAATCTCAGGATAAGCCAGGCCAGCCTGGGCTCCTGGGCGCAGGGCGACCAGCGGGATTACCTGGTTGATTTTCAGATACCTTCATATACGCCGGGCCAGCAGTTCTTGATGGCCCGCCCGAGCCTGGTCTACACTCCTTCAGGACGGGGCGAGGAAGAGGAAAAGACCGAGCGCAAAGCATGGATATTCGCTCAATGGACCACCGATTTGCAACTGGCGGCCCAGATTGACCAGCACGTGGCGCACTACACCAACCAGGAAGAGTTGAGCCAGAATATTCGTGAAGGGCAGGCCGCCCTGGCGGTAGGCGATAATGAGCGGGCTACTCGCCTGCTGGGGCGGGCGCTCCAACTCAGTCAGCAGACAGGCAACGAAAATATGACCCGTATGCTGAATAAGCTGGTTGTTTCGGAACCGAACGGTACTGTACGCCTGAACAAAAACGCCAGCGCGGTTGAGCGGAAAACTATTGCCATCAACAGCGGCAAAACCACTCGCCTGAAATAAGTAAAAGGAAACAATTAGTTCTTCTCACCTGAGACTCTGCACCTTTAGTGATTAAGGTTATTAGAGAAGGAAACTAATCTGCGGCAAGCAACGAAGTGAGCAACAGAAAGGAGAGGCGGCTTTGGCCTGTGTACGGACAGAGCCGCACATCAAGGATATGGCTATAACATGCCCCCATTGCGCTCATCAGAATCAGGACGATACCGATTTTTGCGAAGTTTGCGGAGCACAACTACTGGTAACCAGTAATGTTGCCGGTTCTCAATCAAATGCAGCGCCAGCGGGGACTTCCGTTGCGCCTTCAAACAACGAAAGCCCACTTGAGGTAGGAAATATGGATAATCTTATTTGCTCTAACCCGGACTGCCGGGCACCCCTGGCTCCCGGTGATGAATTTTGCTTCAATTGCGGCACGGATGTCCGTAACATTACCGGCGCTAAGCAGCCTCAGCCGAGTGAGAGTGTTAATAACAATCCTGCCGAGGGAGAAGTTTCAGGCGGCAGCGCCGTCCAGAGTCAACCGGTAATGTCCGGTTCTACCCTGGGCACCATTCCGCCGGTTCCCGCCGTTAATGGCAACGGAGTCCCGGCGCACCCTGCCGCCAATATGGTAGGCCCGGAAGCACAACCGGCCACCGTACCGCCCCAACAACCGGCCTCTCCATCTCCGGCTAACGAAAGCGCTGACTCTATTCCGGTAGAACCGGGCCCAATGGGGGGTGTTGCGGCGAATGCTTTCGGGGCACCCCCGGCAGCCGTTTTAGAACCTGCCCCTCCCGCGCCTGTACCCGCCGCCGGCACTTTGCGCTTGCATATTGAAGGGCCCTACGGCGCGGAACTCTTTGAGTGGAAAGGCCAGGAAATCCTGCTGGGCCGTAACGATTTGAAAACCCGTATCTTCCCACAGATTAACCTGGATGATAGCGCCGCCTCGCGCCGCCACCTTTCTATCTGGAAAGATGAGACCGATGGAGAATTCTACGCCCAGGACCTTGAGAGTGCCAATGGCACCAGCCTCAACGGCAGGGATATGAAGGCCGGCGAACCGGTCAGGCTAAACAACGGCGATGTGCTTAAAATCGGTACGCGCTATAGCATCCAGGTACGCATTGGATAATTATTGGGAATCGCTCTTATCTTATCGTTCGAGAACAGACCATGAGTAGCTTTGGAGACTGGTTGCCAGGGACCAAAGAAGCAAAAATGCGCTCAGAAGCGGTAATTAAACGCCGCACTGCCGCTGCCGCTCTGACAACTGACCTTGATCTTGAGTTGCAGGACTTACAGGTAAGCCTGCAACTCGCTCGCAAAGATCACCAGCCAAACGAACTGGCCGAACTTGAAGCCGCCCTTGAGCGGATTCAGGGGGTAATGACACGTATCTACAACGATATAAACCTGATAGCCGATAAACCCGTGCCGGAGCGTATAAACGAACTACAGGTTTTCGAATACATGGACCCGGCAGTCCGTATCGAATCGCTGGCGGTAGAAGCTCGCAAGTGGATGGAAAAGGCCCGGCAGGTTAACCAGCAGTTGCAGCGCCCGCGCGAGGAAGCAGGCGGCAATATTGCCGAAGCCGAACGCCTGCGCCTGCAAGCTGAAATTGAACTCTCTTCGGCCCGTAATACGGTAGAACAGCTTAAAGCCGCCTATGCCGAGAATTCTCCAGAGGTATCTGCTGCCCTGGCTACAGCCGAAAGCGAGGTGCAGGCTGCCACTCAGATGATCCAGGCTGCGCGCACCGCCCAGGCTCTTAATGCATGGCGGGAAGCCAATGACCTGGCGCGGCGGTCCGCTACCCTCTTTCAGTCAGCTAACGGCAAATTTCAACGAATTCGCCTGTCAGAATTAGATCATGTGCAAGCCTCGCAGGATGCCGAGAAAGCCCTCAATGCTGCCCTCGAACAGCTTACTGCCGCCCGTACCCGCTTACAGGCGCAGGCAGCGCTGCTTTCGGCTGAACCCAACCATTATTTAACTCCGGCAGTCCAGAGGTTGGGGGAAGCTCGCCGGGCCTATAAAGCCAATCCTCCCCAGTATGTGACGGCCCTACGCCTGGCAAAAGATGCCAGCAGCCTGATGGAACAGGCTATTATTTTAGCCAACCAGGAAACGCAGAAGATCCAGCAGAGTCGCCATGACGCTCACCAGAAGCTTGAGCAACTCAAGGAAACGGTGAACAATCTGCGCCTGGCTCTGAACGCTCACCGGGCAGTGCCGGTTCGCGCTAACGAGTGCTACAACCAGGCGCGTATCGAGAGAGATCGCCTGTTGCCCCGTGAGAGTGAAATAGAGCAGCTATCAGTGCCGCAAATGGTAGAACTAAGCACAGAAGCGCAGCGGGCCTTAGAAACCGCCCAGGAAGGCTTAAAGTTGCTGGGCGGATAATTTTTATTGCCTTAGTCTTCCGCATCCAGTTCGTGCAAAGAGATATAACCGTGTTTGAGGGCGTAAATGGTGGCCTGGTTACGGTGGTTCAGGTGTAACTTTGCCAGGATACTGGCGACATGGGTTTTGATCGTTTCCTCGCTCACCTGTAGGAGTTGCGAAATTTCACGGTTGGTGCGGCCCCGGGCAAGCTGGCGCAGGACTGTAATCTCCCGGTCGGTCAGATTATGTGCGCCACGCCGCGACCCGGCCTGGCGCTGAATATCGTTAAGCAGGCTGGCGTCAATCGAGGGGTCAAAGACGGCCTGGCCCTGTGCCGCCGCTCGAATCGAAGCCAGCAGCACTTCCGCTTCGGCATCCTTGCGCACGTAGCCAATAGCCCCGGCCCGTAAGGCTGCCACTACCCTTGAGTCGTCGGTGTAACTGGTCAGAACCACCACTCGCAGGCACGGCATCAGTTCTTTAGCGCGCCGGGTGGTTTCGATGCCGTCTATGCCGCCCGGCAGCAATAAATCCATCACCACCACTTCGGGCTGCCACTCGTACACCCTCTCAAGAAATTCTTCGCCACTGGAAGCCGCGCCCACTACTGCCAGGTCCGCGAAAGACTCTATAAAACTTTGCAGCCCCTGCCGCACGATTTTATGGTCATCTACCAGCACTACGCGGGTCTTGTCCATTTTGCCTTATCCTATCACCTCTAGTCTGCTTATTCTCCGATTACGCTTCTTGCTAATGTCCGACCTTCCAGACCCATAATTTGTAAGGCATTCCGATTGCTAGTTTTTTACTATCTGGAGACCAGGCGATAGAGCTAAAGGTTTCATAATTTTTACTATAAGAAGCCACCTTACTTCCATCCGTGTTCCAGAGATTGATATAAGCGTACTTATTTTCCACATCACCTGAGATCGAGACCAAATAACGACCATCGGGCGACCAGCGTAAATCTTTTACCACGTGAATATTAGCGGTTATTTCAGTTAGTTTTGCGCCATCCAGACTCCACTCAATAATACTGTCGTTATGATTAATCCAAAAAGGATACGTAGAGCTAGAAGCAAGCTTCTTACCATCCGGGGACCATGTGATAGCACTGACCTGCGAAGTGTGTCCTTTCAACACCCGGTATTCTTTACCTTCGGCGGTCCAGATTCTAACGGTCGTATCATCTGAGCCGGAAGCGAGATACTGGCTATCCGGGGACCATGCTACACTTTTAACAGCGCCGGTATGCCCTTGCATTATAGCCAGTTGTTTTCCCTGAGCATCCCAGAGCCAGATAGTCTTGTCTTCAGTTCCGGCGGCTATCTTTGTGCCATCCGGCGACCATGCCACGCTGGTAAATTTTGTATTGCCTGCAAATGAGTTTTGCTCTTTACCATCAATGTCTCTTATCAAAACTTTTGATTCGCCTGTCACTACAGCCAGTTTTTTATTATCGTTTGCCCAGGCTACTCCGGTAACTTGAGTATTGGAGTCGCTAACCTCCTTTACATGAGTCTTAAACCGGAGTTGCCCGTCCGCATTCCAGACAAAAAGATTTCCCTCTCCTGTAGAAACCCCGGCAAAGTATTTTCCATCAGTGGACCATACTAAATTATTGACAGCTTCGTAACTCCCAAATTCTACTTTATAAAGCAGGTTAAATTTAGTATTAATAGCGAGAATAACCAGAGCTATTATTACAACACTCAGTATCAGCCCAGCTATTATCTTCAATCCTGATCGAACCCTGGCTTCAAAGGGACTTCCTCTTCGCCACTCTAGCACGCGAAATAAGTTTATACCATAGATAACTAACAGGCCTACCGCCACATCTGCCAAAATAAGGGGCAATAAGTCAGCCGTTTCAACAACCGGGAAGAATGAAGAATCACCTTTGCTGAGAAAGGTAAACCCCACATTAAATAATATTGGAATGAGGGTAATTAGTGACCACTTAATGCCTTTCCGTTCCTTTTCAAGTCTCTCTTTTCTTTGGGAAGGTAAAAGTAAATTATATTGCAGAGTGGTAATCCGGCTAGATAGTAAATATTGATAACAGCCAAGCAAAGTAAAACTTATACAAACTACGAAGGCTGCCCATGACATCCATTCCCAGCCATACCAACCTATGATCAGAATAGGTAGATAGTAGACAGCTAATACACAAAATACTCCACGCATTAACAAGTGGAGCTGCCGAAAATATAGCTCTTCAGACTTATTACCAAAGGAAATAACTTGGCGGGTTAGTCGAGCTAAATACCGGTAGCCAGTGAGCATGGTTAATAGGATCAAAACTACAGCAAGGAGCATATATACTTGGCTGGGATTACCAGCACTGAAAGAACGACTATTATAGTTTATTAGCATACCGGTAACAGGACTGAGTACAACCAGTAATATTCCTAATCCTCCAGCTATAGCGACTATCAATTTTGCCCGCTTCTTCAAAGGCGCAACACGTGGGTCGGGCTTCTGGGGAGTGACGACCGGTTCGGGTTCGAGCAGGGGAATCCAGGCCAGGACGGTTGTGCCGGATGCGGGCTTGCTGCGCACCTCCACCCGCCCGTCAAAGTCAATCACCCGTTCCTGCATATTGTGTAGACCCATCCCGCCGGACTGCTGCGAGGTATCAAAGCCCTGCCCGTTATCGCTGACTTCAAGGGTCAGCAAATCATGGCCCTGGGCAAACTGGCAGTATAGGCGTACCCCAACATGAGTAGCACGGGCATGACGAGCGATATTGCCAAAGGCTTCCTGGGCGATGCGGAAAAGAGCCTCCTGCGAACCGGGTGGAAAACGGTCATCTGAAGGCAGGTCATCCAGCGCGGCAACCACTGTCGCGCCGGAACGATATTGTAGGGCCTCGCACTGTTCCCGCAGGGCGGCCACCAGCCCGACCTTTTCTAATGGTGCAGGGCGCAACTGTTGCAGCATGGCATTCATCTCGACCATAGCTTCGCGGGCAATCCGGCGCACTTCGGTTAGAGCGCGCAAAGCTCCCGGCGGGTCGTTCTCCCAGCGGGCCTGGACGGTTGCCGCGCCGATACTGATACTGAAAATCTGTTGCTTGATCGAGTCGTGCAGATCGCGGGCCAGGCGATTGCGTTCTTCCTGGGCCGCCGCTTCGCTAATCTGAGCCAGCCACTGGCTGCGTGCTTCGCTGGCCTGTTTCGCCCGCGAGAGATGGTGATTTAGCTGCCCGTTCAACACGTTCAGGCTGTCGCGCAAACCGTTTAAGGGCCAGTAGCGTTTCTTTAGCGCCAGGGGAGCGGAGAAGTGGCCTTTCTTGAGTTGCTCAAGTGCCTTTTCAACCTCTTCAAGGCCTAATTGTAGATTGGCCGTTAAAAGCGCCCCTATTAGACCGGAGAGGAGCGCCAGTAATAATATTGAAATGAAGAAGAGATTTGGATCAATCGGAAGTCTGACAACAATGATGGCGATCATAGCGCCTGTAAGGGCGTGGGTAAGCAGGAGTTGCGAGCTGACGGCGTTACGCACATTGCGGCCCGGTTGCGGAGGAAGTTTAGTCGAGTTCATGGTAGTAACGGTTTCTAAATTAAGGCTAATAAGCTATCTGGACAGTTAAACCAACCAACCTGTCTCTACCAGTATATCCTGAAACCGTCCGCCGTCCATCACCCATGTTAGTGATTTTTAATTTATCTTTTAAATAGTTATGTAAAGTAGCGTAATAAAAAGGCAGGTGCTACTACAAAGTAGTAACCTGCCTTATCCAGAAGTAAAGTTATGCCTTCTTCTTATGAAGCTTAAAACTACAGCTCTTTCTTCACCAGGTTTTGTAAAGAGGAGTAGGAACGAGCCAGAGCGTCGCGCTGGAGTTGTTCCAGGCGATTTAACTCGTTCAATACTTCGGCCAGTTTCAGGCGCGCATTAGTATCGAGCATCTCTTCGGCTCGCTGCTGTAAGCGGTCTACCTGGGACTGTTGTTCGCTCAACTCCTGGTAATTGATCACGCCATCAGCCATGACCGCCTGCCAGCTACCCATCTTCCCCACCTGCTGGTCGAAGACCGGCTGCAAATTCTGGGGATCAAACCAGCTACCGCGGCCAGTCACCGGTTGAGAAGGATTGACTTCGGGCCAGGGCGCAGGATAGGGCGGCTGCGCAGCGTCTTGCGGGGCGTAGCCATAAGCTGAATTCTGATAACCCTGGTAGCCCTGTGGTCCCATTCCGGCGGGTGGCGGAGGTGGCGGAGGCGCAAAGAAACTCTGGAAAGTATTGGGTTGTTGCTGTTGCGGGCCGTTGTAATATGGGACCGCCGTTACAGGATTGCCCGGTCGCCCGCTCCTGTTCAAGATGTAGCCGTTCAGGAAATTCCAGAAGCGGTCGTCCAGTTCGCTCTGCTTCCAGGCGCCAAAAGCGGCGGTAAAGAGCAAGGGCGGTAAGAAGAAAGCGCCGACCGCGCCGCTGGCAACCTTGTCTCCCCAGCTTTCACCGCCCAGTTCTACCAGTATGCGGTCTTCCTGCTGTGGTGTAAAAACTACCGTCAGAGAATAGGCCAGGCCCAGCAAGAAGCGGGCGCCCTGCTGCTTGCCGATTTGTAGAACCGTGCGCCCGGCGTAGTCCTGGTAGTAATTGGTGTCAAAGTTATCCTGGCGAAAGAAACCGGCAGCAGCGGAAGCCAACTCCGTCACCGGTATTCCGTTAGACTGGTAAAAACGTGCTTCCGGCATAACTATGACACTCCTTTCGTATCATCTGCGCCGCTGTTTTCCGCTTGCGCCTCAGCAGACACCGATGGAGTTTCAGCAACATCCGTCTTTGCAGACGAAGTTCCTTCCGCAGAACCATCGACTTTACCGGCAGCCTGGCGTTTCTGCAACTCTTCCAGGTCTACCCGCATCTTCATAGCAGAGAGTACCGCTCGTTCCGCAAAAAATTCGGTCAGAACCGCATGCTGGTTATCGTCCAGTTGTTGTTCGAGTTCCCGTAAAAGCTGGTTTACCCGCTGAGCCTGCGCCTGTACTTCGCGGTCGCTGACAGCAGCATCCGGGATCGGGTTTTCGCTCATTCTAAGTATCTCCTATCGTCTTAGCGACTAATAGCTCCAGGTTGTCAGGCCCATTAGCCTGTTATGTTACCTTTAACTAATTACTAGACACCGTTAATGGGGCGAATGTTTCAGTCTCGATTCTATTTTAGCAAAGCTGGCAAGCAACTTTTATAATTACGAAATTATCTGCAAAAAAAGCCAGGGGCAGCGCCAATTATAGCGCTGCCCCTTACCAAAATTCATTAAGGGCGTAGAAACTTACAGGAAGCTATTTTACGACGGTTAAACCGGCAAGCTGCTCAATCTCGTCAAAGGACATGTGATCGTAGACGAACTCGCCATAATGGGCTTTTTTCAGTCGTAAATCCGGCCCGATCAAGAAATCCGCCGGAATCCGGTAGAAATTGCTGCCTTCTTCTCTCGTAAGATTGAAGCCCGCTTCAGCCGCACTTTCAATCATACCTTCAGTTTCCGCCATTTGCGTGGTTATGTTAACTTTATCTTCTGAACTCTCCACACCATACAGTTTATAAAGTAGAGCCTGCGGGTCGGCGATGAGCGGGAATGGGGCATCCTGCTTAGCGACATACTGGCGCATACTTTCGTCTGGAGACTCAAAAACCGCTAAAACTTCCAGGCCGTGCTCTTTCCAGGTCGCGTAACGCTGGATCATCTGGTGTACTCTTAAATTGCAAATGGCGCAAGCAGCATTACGAAAATAACTGAGCAAAAGGGTTTTTCCGCGGAAGTCCTCTAAACGAATAACATTTCCAAAAATATCCTGAGTAGCAAAGTCTGGGGCAAACGCACCGGCTTCTAAATGCATTATAATCTCCTTTATATGATATATACATAGACGACAAAAGAATAGTAAACTAACTTGACTAATTAGTCAAGTACCTTGTCTATCTTTTTGGAGAAACTTTTAAAAATGGCAAAGTTTGAATTACCGGCCAATCACCAACAAATAGCAGAGTTCCGGCAACAACATATTGGACGGCTCTTTTTGAGGGCGCATCGCGCATTTAGCTTGCGCTCAATTGAAAAGTTACGGAATTATGGTCACGAGGGACTTAACCAGGCGCACACCAATCTGCTGGCTAATCTCGACCCGGAAGGCACACGCATTACCACCCTGGCAGATCGTATCGGTGTTTCAAAACAGGCTATAGGACAGCTTGTACCGGAATTGGAGCAAAAGGGATACATCAACCGTACGGTTGACCCGCATGACCGGCGAGCCACTATCGTAAACTTCACGCCTGCCGGGTGGCAATTCTTACAGGATGCCAACAAAATAAAACATGAAATCGAGGACGAATATACCGCCGTTCTGGGGGCGGAAGGCCTGCAAAAGTTACGCGAACTTTTGACTACTCTACTTGAGAATCAGGCTGAAAACGCCACAGAGGAATAAAGTTAAATTAACCGTAATAGCTAGCAATAAGCTGGATTTTAAGCGTACGGTGACCAGGCTTCCCTGTACAAAAAGACTTAAGTTTTATTATTTTTGTTGGTAACCCGCTGAGAGGGGCAGGCGCAGTACAAAGCGTGAGCCACCCTCCGGCGGGTTTTCAAGCTTAATAGTTCCACCGTGCAATTCTACTATCTGGCTGGCTATATACAGCCCCAATCCCAGGCCATCCAGTTGACTTTGCTTCTGAGCCCGGCAGTAGCGTTTGAAAATATCCCGGCGCAATTCAGGCGGA
>DATAKM010000039.1:0-19755 GCA_036261665.1 Chloroflexia bacterium | reverse complement strand
GGTTTTGTTGCCTTCCAGAACTTCTTGCACAACCTGTGACTTAAAAGCTGGAGAATAATGTTTTCTAGGTGTTGTCATATTCGTTAGTATACACCTTAAAAACGCCTCTTATTTTGTCCAAATTTCCAGGGTCATTATATTTTGTTCGTCACCGGTAGTGAGCAAGGACTCGAAATCTAGCACAGCTAGAACCGCATCGCCCCAGTTAGTGTCAACTAAAATAGGATAATTATTATTCTCGTCACGTAAACTGACTTCATCCAGCTCACAAGCGGCACTAAAGAAAGTACCAACCATATTAGCTCCACCTAGCCTGGCTTGATAAAGGAAAGCCCCTTCAAAGTGAGCGTCTTCAAGGTTGGCTCGTTCGAAATTGCATCTAAGTAAAATAGTGTTTTGAAGGTTCGCCTCGTTCAATTGAGCTTCCTGTACTTGCGCTTCGCCTAAAATAGCATTTTGCAAATAAGCATGGTACAACTTAGCTCCCTGTAACTGGCAAGAACGCAAATCGGCCTCATCAAGGTGAATACTGGCAGCGTGAATTTGAGCGCGGGTTAACCTTCGAGAACCTTCCGTCCAATAGATACCGGCTTGTAGTCGGGTTAAAGGCAATCCCTGAAGGTTTTGATTACGTAAGTCTGCTCCGCGCAGGTCAAGTCCCAAGCGGTTGCGTTGAGAGAGGTCGTTCCAATCAACAGGACCCTGCCCGTCTTCGTGCGTGGCCAGTAGCCATTCGACATCGGCCCGATTTAACTCAACGTTCTTAAAAGGATAACGACCAGCTACTACATCTACCGTTATAGCCAGACGTTGTGAGAGAAATTGTTGGCGCTCAGGGTCAATTTCAACTTCAGTTCGCCATGGCTGGCCTAGTGTTTGCCAGTGTGTGACCCAATCGAACTGTGCGCTTTCTACATTTTCTATAATGGTTGTAGCTGGAGTGGGTGTGGTGGTAGGGTTGAGTTGTGGTTCTGACATAATTCTTTCTTGGTGTTTTCTTTCTATGTTCTAAGCTGTTGAAAATCAAAAAGAATTAGAATTACAGTAATTATAGCAGTTTTTTTGTTAGGGCAGGGCTTAGAATTCGGGGCAAAAAAGAGGAGTGTACCACAAAGGTACACCAACGATGCGGTATTGGTAGCCCCTAAATTTATTTATTTGGGGGTGGAAAACCTGCAACATTGGTGTTCGGGAGTCTAAAGGCTGCCGCAAGCCAATGTTATTTCAGTTTGACAAATCTTCTATAATAGCTTAAATTTCACTATTATAAAAGCTTATTCACAATAATGCTTACCTCCGTAATTTCGAACAAATTTAAGTTAAGAATACCGGGATCTTTTGATGGGTAAACTGATTCTCCAGCGGCTCTGGCAATCTGTGCTGGTGTTGTTAGCCGTTAGTATACTTAGCTTTTTACTAATCTTTCTAACAGGCGATCCGGTTGCCTCGCTGGTGCCTTTGAACGCCCGTAAAGAAGATTTTGATAATATCCGCCTACAGTATGGTCTGGACCAACCTATTCCGGTTCAGTATGTTCGGTTTGTCGTGAAGGCCCTGCAAGGCGACATGGGCGAGTCATTTCGCTACCACACCGATGCCATGACGCTGGTGTTAGGGCGCCTGCCCAATACCTTTTTACTGGCAATCGTTAGCCTGCTATTTTCAACTATTATAAGCTTGCCGGTTGGCATTTTAGCCGCCCGCTTCAAGGGGCGGTTTTTCGATGTAATCGCTTCCTTTTTCGCTTTGCTGGCGATTTCAGTACCCTCATTTTGGCTTGGAGTTATCCTGATTATCGTTTTTGCCGGAACCTTACACTGGCTCCCGGCTTCCGGTTCCGGAACCTGGCAGCAGTTGATAATGCCCGCCATAACCATCAGCTCCTTTTCAATCGGCTTTTTAATCCGGCTAATCCGGCGGTCGGTGGCTGATACCCTGCAAAAACAATATGTGGTGACAGCCCGTAGCAAAGGTCTGACCGAGCGCATTATCGTCTGGCGGCATGTCCTGCGGAATAGCGCCATCCCGGTTGTAACCGTGCTGGGACTTCAGTTTGGGGCTCTACTGGGCGGCTCAGTGGTAGTCGAAACCGTCTTTGCGTGGCCGGGAGTGGGTTGGCTCATGATCCAGTCAATTGAAGCCCGTGATTTGCCGGTTATCCGGGCCGCCGTACTTATCCTGGCGGTCTTTATCGTCCTCATAAACCTGGCGGTAGACATGCTTTACTCCTGGCTCGATCCTCGGATTAAACCTAACGTGGGGGCCGAAGCATGACCAATCAAACTTCATCCAATTTAGTCACGCAGCTACCGGGTGAGGATTTAAGTGCTAGCCCGCCTCCTGCGCCGGGTTCAGTCCAGGTTAGAAGGAGGCGCGGCTTTTCTCGGCTAATCAGGAATCGTTCTACACTCGTTGGCGGCCTGATTGTCGCCATAATCGTGCTGGTGGCTTTAGTCTCGCTATTCTGGACGCCCCATTTCTATGATGAACAGGACTTGAACCGCAGCCTTTTGCCCCCTTTCTGGATGGCCGGGTCTGACCCCGGTTACCCGCTCGGCACGGACCTCAACGGCCGCGATTTGCTCAGCCGCCTGATGGTCGGTGCGCAGGCCAGTCTTTTCGTGGGAATCACCTCCGTGCTGGTTGGTGGGGTAATCGGCACGCTACTGGGCTTACTTGCCGGATTTTTCGGCGGCTGGTGTGAAGCTATTATTATGCGCTTAGTCGATATACAGCTTTCGCTGCCGGGAGTGTTGCTGGCGATTGCCGTATTGGCAGCCATTGGTAAAGGCTTATTAAATGTCGTGCTGGTGCTTGGTTTTGTTAGCTGGGTGCAGTACGCCCGGATTGTGCGAGGATCGACTCTGGCCGTAAAATCCCAGGAATACGTACTCGGTGCCAGGGCCGTGGGAGCCAAAAACAGCCGTCTGATATTGCGGCACATTTTGCCCAATATTTTCCCCCCGTTGCTGGTGGTTGCCACCATAAACGTATCATCCAATATTCTATCTGAAGCCGCTCTCAGTTATCTGGGTGTAGGCGTCAACATTTCGACCGTTACCTGGGGCGGATTGCTCAACGAAGGTAAGACTCTCTTTGATGTAGCCTGGTGGAATGCCTTATGGCCGGGCCTGGCGATATTAATAGTTGTTTTTGGCATCAACTTGCTGGGCGACGGGCTCAGCGAAGGAAGGTAATCGTCTTAAAAAAGTTTCACATTGGTGAAACAGCCCTTATTTCAAGTCCTGAACTGCTGCTCATTCTCTGGTTTATTGAGTTCTGTTTTAACAATTCATTTTGGGGAGGAGAGATAGAGATGGAAGACAATCTGAGAGACCAAAACCTGGCACCTGGTGGAAAGGCTTCGAGCGAAGAAAATCTTTTCGTGGATGTCCGCGGAGGTTTGAATCGCCGCGAGTTTATGCGTTTAGGTGCCCTGGTTGGCACCAGTCTGGTCGGGACAGCCCTGCTGGCAGCCTGCGGTGATTCAACTGCTACTCCGGCTGCCAGCGCAACCACAGCCGCAGGCACTACCGCTGCCGCAGCCAGTGCTACTACGGCTGCTTCGGCTCCTACCGCCGCCGCTACCGGGACTACCGCTGCTGCTGCAACCACCGCTGCCGGGACTACCGCTGCCGCTGGCGCAGCTACTACCGTCGCCGTTTCGGGTAAGACCCCGACCGGCACCCTTACCATCGCCCAGGGCGTGGATATTGAAAGCCTCGATCCCTATGTAACCACCAGCGGAGCCAGCAAAGGCATAATGTGGACTATTTTCGACCGCCTGGTTATCAAAGACATCAATTTCCAGCTTCAGCCAGGGCTGGCGACAAGCTGGAAAAGCCTTGACCCAACTACCTGGGAATTGAAGTTGCGCCAGGGCGTGAAGTTTCACAACGGCGAACCTTTTGACGCCAATTCGGTCAAATTCAGCTTTGCCCGCTTCGTGGACCCGGCTATCAAGAACGGCTATGCCAGCAACCTTAAGCCGGTTACCAGCGTGGACATAGTGGACGACTACACCGTCCATGTCAAAACCTCGGTGCCTTTCGGTGACTTCATTGAAACCCTGTCGGGCTATGTCGAGATGCTACCGCCCAAAGCCGCCGCCAACACAACCGAATTTCTCAAGACTT
Organism: Chloroflexia bacterium; assembly: GCA_036261665.1. Lineage (GTDB taxonomy): Bacteria > Chloroflexota > Chloroflexia > Chloroheliales > Chloroheliaceae > 54-19. The sequence continues at coordinate 15,619 of DATAKM010000039.1, read as the reverse complement.
TGCCCGGCACCGGGCCATACAAATTTGTCTCCTGGAACGCGAACGACAAATTCGTGGTCGAAGCGGCTGGGCCACACTGGAGCGGCGAACCATTGATCAAGCAGGTAGTCTTCCGGCCTATTCCGGACGGCACGGCCCGCATCAACGAACTCAAATCGGGTGGGGTTGACCTCATCACCAACGTACCAGCCTTGCAGGTAAAATCAATTCAAACCGAGCCCGGCATCGTCATTTCGCGGGCGGTTAACAGCGGTTCTATCGTCCTGATTCCGAGCCTCCTGACTACCGATGTCTTCAAGAAGAAGGAAGTCCGCCAGGCCATGAACTATGCCATTGATAAAGATGCCCTGATCAAAGTGGTCTTGCAGGGTGAGGCCGTACCCCTGGAAAGCCCTTATGCCAAGAACATTCCGGGAGGCTACGTGAGTGGCCTGACCCCTTACAAGTATGACCCGGAAAAGGCCAAATCGCTGCTGGTGGCCGCCGGTTATCCTAACGGCTTCAAGTTCAGCTTCAAGGCCCCTAACGGTCGCTATCTTCAGGACAAACAGGTGGCCGAGGCGATTGTAGGCCAACTGGCTAAGGTCGGCATTACGGCTGAACTGGAAACGATTGAGTGGAGCACCTATGTCCAGGGGATTATCGGGCGTAAATACGAACTATTTTTCCTGCTCCAGGGCGGTGCGCCGGTGAGTGTTAACGCTCAGACCAACTGGAGCAGCAAGATCAAGGGCATTGCATGGCAGGGTTACAGCAACCCCCAGGTGGACGATTTAATTGAGAAAGCCGGCCAGACGGTAGACGATAAAGAGCGGATTGCCCTCTATGAGCAAATGGACAAACTGGTCTGGGAGGATTGCCCCTGGATCTTTCTCTACAACCAGCAGGACATTTACGCTGCCAGGGATAAGGTTAAAAATTTCCAGCCGACCTCTGAAGCGGTGATCCGCCTTAACAAGACCGAGGTAGCTTAAATGCGGCAGATGCTCGAAAATTGCCAGGTCATTACCTGTGAGGATACTAACGAACCACAGGTAATTCGGGACGCGGCAATTCTGATTAACGGCAACATAATCGAAGCGGTAGGGCGGCAGGAGGAACTTGCCGCCCTCCGCCAGCCACTCGAACCCCGTCAGGTCCGGGACATGGGAGGCCGCTGGATAATGCCGGGCCTGATGAATATGCATGTTCATCTTGGCCTGGCCTTGCCCGGTACCGGGGCGCTTATGGCCCAGGTGGAAGACGACATGGACCTGACCATGCGGGCCTACCGCAACGCTTTGGATTCGATCCAGGCCGGGGTCACCTTCCTGCGGACGGTAGGGGATGCCCGCTTTGTGGACCTTCACATCAAGAGAGCAATCAACAACGGCACTCTCAAAGGGCCGCGCCTCTTTTGCGCCGGGCATATCGTCATCATTACCGGTGGCCACGGGACCGGCCGGGGCGCGAGAGAAGCTGACGGACCGGAAGGCTTCCGCCAGGCTGTCCGCGAACAACTCCGGGCCGGGGCTGACACCATCAAACTGGCTATCACCGGCGGCATTGCCGGGGAACACGAGGCTATCACCGATTCCCAGGCCACTTTTGCCGAAATGGAAGCCGCCGCCCAGGCCGCGCACAATGCCGGTAAGCGCATCACCGCTCACGCCGGGTCGGCGGTTGCCATCACGCAGGGTATCCAGGCCGGGCTGGACTGCATCGAACACGGCTATTTCCTGGACGGCTGGACGGTAGACCTGATGGTAAAAAACAACACTTACCTGGTTCCCACTCTTTCGGTTAGCCGGGCGCCCGACTACATGCGAGAGCGCGGTTGCCCCCAGTGGATGATTGACAAAGCCCTCAAAGCGGGTGAAGGCCACATGGAAAGCTACCGTTTGGCCCTTAAAGCCGGGCTGCCGATTGCCATGGGCACTGATATGTTGCCAGCCGAAGCTTATGACGGCACCCTGGCGACCTATCGTGAAATGGAATGGATGGTAGAGGGCGGCATGAGTACCCACCAGGCGCTGCTTTCGGCGACCGCTAAAGCAGCCGAGCTTTGCCGGGTCCAGGACAAACTCGGCTCGGTAACGGCCGGTAAGTATGCCGACCTGATCGCCATGCCGGGAAGTCCCCTCGAAAATATGCGGAATTTACGCGACCTGGACTTCGTTATGAAAGACGGCGAGATTTTTCGCAATTTCATCTAAAAGGCTTAATCAACATGGCAACTCGATTTGACGTAATAGCACAGGCGCTGCTTGACGAATACTGGCAGCTTAACCCGGTTGAGGCTACCAATGCCGGGATTTACCGCTACAATAACGCCCTGCCGGATTGGAGCGAAGCCGGACAGGCCGCCCGTCAAAGCTGGCGTAGCCGTTATCGGGATATTCTTTCAAAACCGGAAATTGCTACAACGATTTCAGAGGAGTTGGACCGCAAAGTGGCCCTGGCCGAATTGGCCTATTTCCAGATTGAGGAAGAATGGCAGTGGATAAACCGGTCACCCGGTTTTTATGTCGAAGAAGCCATGAGTGGCATTAACTATCTGCTCTCCCGGCCCGACCCAACCCTGTCACAGGCCGAAAGGGACGAACAGTTATTCAGGCGCCTGTCTCAAGTTCCGGGTTTACTGGCCCAGGGACAGGCTAACCTGCGCCCGGAATTAGTCCCGCCCGAATTTATCGAAATCGGTCTGGTAGCTGTCCGGGGAGCCTACAGTTTCATTCAGGGGCTGGAACTCCCGGCCAGAGCTGAGGCCGAAGACTGGCGCGGCAAGGTCCTGGCCAGCCTGGAAAGCTATGAGTCCTTCGCCCAAGGGATTAATCCGGGCGGCACTTTCGCGACCGGGCCGGAACTGTTTGAGCGCATTTTGCGTGAACGCCACGGCCTGGACCTTACTCCCCGGCAACTTTACGACCTGGGCGACCAGACTGCCCGCGAACTGCAAGGCCGCCTGGAAAGCCTGGCCCGCCAGATTGACCCATCGCGGACCTGGCAACAAATCGTGGAAGGTTTAAAAGCGGACCACCCTGCTCGCGATACTTTGCTCAAGGCCTACTGGGACGAAGCGACTAGAGCCAAAGCCTTTGTCGAACAACAAGAACTGGTCCGCAAACCGGCCGGAGATGTTTTCGAGGTGCGACCGACCGCATCCTTCTTACGTGCGACCATGCCGCTGGGCCATTTCGAGCAGACTCCGCCTTTCTCACCTACCGACAACCTGGGCGTGCTCTATATCACTCCAGTTGATCCCAATCTGCCCGAAACGCGCCAGCAAGAACTCCTGTCGGCCCATTGTTATACGGCGGTCCGGGCAATCTGTTTGCACGAAACTTTCCCCGGCCACCACCTGCAACTCTGGCGGGCCAAGCTGCAGGGTTCGCCTATCCGCAAGCAATTCCGTAGCACTCTCTTTGTGGAAGGCTGGGCGCTTTATTGCGAAGAATTGATGGAAGAGGCTGGCTTCTTTGATACGCCTGCTTTGAGCCTCTGGCAACTTAAAAACTCAATGTGGCGGGCGGTTCGCATGATGCTGGATACAGGACTACATACCGGGCAACTGAACCTGAACACCGCCACTCGCTTATTGGTAGAAAGGGCCGGTCTCGAACCTGATACGGCGCGTGGCGAGAATTTACGCTATACAACATCACCCACCCAACCCAGCAGTTACATGCTGGGCCGCAACCGGATAGTTGAGTTACGTAAGCTCTACCAGGCTAAACAGGGTCAAACTTTTAATCTGGCGGACTTTCACGACCGCTTACTGGCTTTTAGCAGTGTTTCCCCGGCTTTTATCCCGGATAATTTAAGCCTGGTCGATTAATCGGAGAGATTTAACAAATCCTTTTCGGGCGTGCTAACTCCCCTTGCGAAAGGGTTGAGGATACAGCACGCCTGGGGTGGCGCAACTTAAAAATGTAAAAAGGCCGGTTTGGCCTGAAGTTTGTCAGTGAGCGGTTGCAGTCGCGTGATAGCCTTGCTGGCTAAACATGGATTCCGCTGATTTCTTTGGCAGCCACCCTTCCGGTTGTGCTGGGTACCCAGGTCATCCGTAGTATAATTGTTCTAGAATAAACCTACGGAGGCCTCTAAAATGCCATTGCTGTTAACTATTGCCAGGAAAATCTTGAGCCATTGTTTTCAACCAATCCCGAAAAAGTTTATTGCTCTAACTAAAACAGCCGGTTCCTCCACCCTAAATGCAACGGTAAAGGATCTATTCCGACCAAGATCCAAGAGGGAGCAGGTTAGAAATGAACTGGCGGCCCTCCAGCCGGCCACCAGCAGCAAAAGCGGTGAAATCGAAAGGTTAGCCAGTTACCTCGAAAACATGGGGGAAGCCTGGAAAAACGCCAGCCAGGAACAGCGCAACCGCATGGCCCGCACTTTATCTGAAAGCATTCGGGTAAAGGATGGCACAATAAAAGGCGTAACTCCTCAAATGGAATTTACGCCTCTTTTGGTCCTCAATCACTTTGAAAAGTGTCAAGGTTCATTTCGTAAAAGCGGAAGTGACGGGATTCGAACCCGCGGTCTCATCCTTGACAGGGATGCATGTTAGGCCGCTACACCACACCTCCATATTTTGTTACCCGGCTGCTTTCAGTTCGGTTTTTACCCTCCCCTGTCAGCGAGAGTATAATAACAGATGAGAAAGTCCTTGTCAACCCTTTTAGCAAAAATCCTCGTATTATTTTTACTAATTGATAAAGCACTATAACCTCATTTTTCGGAAAGATTTACCTCCCGGCAACCCTGTTAAAAAGTGTTGAATTACTTTACTGGACTGGTTTCACGTTCTGAGAGCGGATCTACATCGCTTAAATAGATTTCGACCAGTACCTGATTGAGACGTGCAGCTATATCAGGTTATCATGTAATAAATTGTCAAAATCAACGTCCTCTATTACCAATAACTTCCTTTTCTTTCCCGGTTACTACAATTTCAACTACAGGTATTGGCTAGGGTTTTCATTCAAAGCTTTACAGTGTTTAACTGACAATTGCAGTAACCAGGATAGCACTAGATTAATCCGCCGCCATTGAACCGCCATTGCGGGAAAATAATCCGCATTGGCCCAAACAACCACCAGTAGGTGATCCACCAGATTGAGCCATAATCCAGCAAGAAACGCAACCAATCCTCATTCTGGTAGGCCACGCCGGGTAAAAGATTGAGCACAAACAGCACAAAAACCAGGATACCCTCTATAATCCCCTGGACAAATACGAAACTAAGTGGCCAATCCCGGTCCCAGCGGAAACTTTGAAAGAAGGTATAGATCAGATCCCAGATAAAACCCAGACCAGTAACATAGGCCAGCAACAGAAGTAGCTTCCAGAAGCCTGGATCACTTGCACCTCTGCCGAAAAGGCCAAAAATCAACATGAATAATAGGGAAAGTACTACCCCGAGGGTAAGGTTCAGAAAGAGGCGAGTCTGCCAGCGTCCTGCTAAGGTTGGTGTCATGGTTGTACTCCTCTTGCCCATTTAATCCACTGACGGATAGATCGGAAGCCGTTAATTGGTTTCAAACTGGTACCAGGTAAGTGGCGGAGCGCTTCAACCGAGCGCAAAGCCGCGTACTGCAACCCCAGAAAGGTGTCCACCCCGGCATTAGGACCACCAAGAGTAGGGGCACCCGCAGCGTACATGCGGTCGTAGTCGTTTCTCATACCGGGAACTTCAAAGTCGTTTTCGACGTGCAGGCGATCCAGCGGATTGAGCGCGAGATTATAGCGAGTATAAAGCACCTTGGTTTCACGCTAATTTCGATAACAAAGCCATCCAGGCTCGCGGAGGCCTAGCTCAAAAACTGATAAAAATCAAAGTGATTACTCCTCTCGGTAAAAAACCTGACTCTTAGCCTCATTTAAGCAGTGGTATTTTGCAGCTAGTCGAACACATTCTAATAATTCGTAAATTTCTTCTACCTACTCCCATTCTTTCTGCTAACCCCTCTTTAACAGAATTGTGGATAAGAGTCAGGCTTTAGCCGAGTGGAATAATCAATATAGATGATAACGTTATTATCTTATATTACCCAAGATACAAAAATATAAGTGAAGCTTACCTGGTCAGTAAGCGGGGGGCAATTTCTCTGCTCCGGCGGGTTAAAACGGCCTGATGCCTCATCTCATGGTATTTCTCACGCTTTTATCACGGAACTTAAATAAACTGTAAATGAAAGGATTGTTAATTTTTAACATTCCATTTCAAGGTCTGGCGGGTAAGTAATAAACAAGCAGGAGAAAATATTATGAAAGCGAGCGACATAGTGCAGGCTTTAGTAGCGGATTTCGAAACTAATGACATTGCAAAAGCGGCAGAATTACTGGCGGATGATTTTGTTTTTAGCGGTGTAGCTCCTCAACCAATAGGTAAAGCTGAATTTCTGGCAATGGAACGCGCCGTACACCAGGCTTTCCCTGACTGGAAGTACAACCAGAGGGTTGTGGAAGAGCTGGGAGACAGGGTGAAAGTAGTGGTACAGAACACCGGAACCCATAGTGGAGTATTGGATCTGTCAGAGATGGGATTGCCAGTACCTCCAATCGCCCCTACCGGTACAAAACTGAATATGCCGGTGGAACCCGTACAATACTACCTGCGCGATGGCAAAATTTATGAGATGCAGGCAGCGCCCACACCCGGAGGGGGAGTTCCGGGGATGTTACAGCAAATCGGAGTTAATCTTCCGACGCCGGCTCATTAAAGCTGACCCTTTTAGGTTGCGCTGACAGAGAGTCAACCCGCCTATCTACTGGCCTTAAAAGGCCGTAACTTGTGGCGAGTTGGCTCTTTGTCCTTTTTGACCTTTATCCTCAGCTCGTAAGGTCTGCCACTGTTTCGCGCTCTCTGTAAGTATTGTATTGAGACGGTTTTTGAAATTATCTATTTCATTTAGATCTTCTTTATTAGATGCTCTGTAATACTTTATATCCAACTCCAAACTTCTTAGCTGGGTTAGAGTGATGGTATCGTTTATCCATAAACTTTTATGGTCGAAAAAGGAGTCATAGGCATTAAAAACAGCAATAGAGGCTGTCAATAAAAGTGCAATATTTTTGAGTGAATTGGTTAAACCGGGGTCAACCTGTACTCCTAACAGAATAGTTGAGGCAGCAGCAAAGATTACAGTTATCATTTTTAACCAAACAGCCAACCGGCGCTTGCGGGAAAGTCATCGAGTCATAGCGGCCAAAGCCTTTGAAGCGCGGAAAGCCTGGCTTATCCCCGCTTTTTACGCGGCGATGAAAAGCTTGATAGGCAAAGACAATTCTAAGGGCGACATTTTGGAGGACTTGAGAATGAACCAGTTTGAGGGAGGGGCGTGCTTCTTTAAGCGTCGTGAAGTTCTTTTGTTGGTCATACAACCCCGGGGATTTGCCGGTGGCTTCATAGGCCCGCTGGCGTCCTTCAAGCAAGTGGTTATAGAGCCAGCGACATTCCTCAAGCTGGTTCTCCAGCAAGTGACGCTGTTTGCGGGTTGGATAGTTGCGATATTTGAAGGCTTTTCTTATCCTGAGATTATCTCAAGGTTTACGCGAAAGTGCCATATTTACGCAAGTTGGAATAAGGTGTCGCTTACATCTACTGGCCCTAAAGGGCCGTAGCTTTACGCGACTTTCTGTAAAAGTTCCGCATCAGATAGCTTTCCCGGATTTTCTGGCAAGCTGGTCAGACGACGCGCTGGTAATAAGGCTAGGGGAATTGCGACCTTTCCTGCGTCGCCACCCCATATTTTCCGAAATAAGCTGTGTCGCTTCAAGTATTGCGGCAGTGTAAATGCTTTTATTCTGGTTAAAGCGGTGAAACGGAACCGTAAAACTCATGGCAGCCACCACCTTTCCTTCGTAATCTCGAATTGGGGCAGCCACGCACCCCATTCCGGGCAATACTTCTTCAAGGTCGTAGGCGTAACCCTGTTTGCGCACTTTTTCAAGCTCAAGGGAAAGGCGGGCGAGAGAAGTAATAGTATTGGGAGTGAAAGACTGAAGACCCTGCTGCCCTACAATTTTTTCTACCTCTGCGCTATCCATGTAAGCCAGCAAAACTTTACCGATACCACTGCAATGAGGGGGCAACCTGACTCCAACATGGGACATATTTACCTGCATGCCGCTGGTGCCCTGCGTTTTCTCAACATAGATAACCTCGCCGTTTTCCAAAACTCCCAGGTGCATTGTTTCTCCCCAGCGCGAGGAAAACTCCTGCATCACTTTCCGGGCCTCCGCCCTGAATTCCATTGTTTGGAGCAGTTGTTCCCCCAGTTCCAGTAACAGCCAACCCAGCCTGTAACGTCCCGGACCGGTACGCCGCACTAACTCCCCCTCGCACAGGCTGCTGAGCAACTCGGAAGCGGTTGATTTCGGCAAATCAAGAGCGCGGGCTACTTCGCTCACGCTTAACTCAGGGGTCTGCCGGCTGAACAGGTCAAGAACCTGGATAGCTTTTTGTAAAGTTTGGAGCATTGGTATACCTCATTGTATGCCACTACTATTAGCCGAAACTATCGTAGTGAATTTGTAAAACGGAGACACTTGCGGAGAAAAGCATATCCAGGGCAGCCTGTATCATGGGCGGCGGCCCGGACATGTAATACTCATATATCGTCAGGTCGGGCAACTGCCGGAGCATTGCCTCGGTAATAAGTCCTCTTTCGCCTTCCCAACTGTCCGGAGCGGTCATTACGACCGGAATAATCTCCAGTCCGGGCCTCAACGCTGCCAGCCGGTAAAGTTCCTCTATACAGGCCAGTTCTTCCACCATGCGGCTGCCGTAAAAAACTTTGATGCCTCGCCCTGGCATGCGTTCTCTAACTACCAGCTCTCGCACCAGCCCAAGTATCGAGGAAATTCCGGTGCCCCCCGCCGCCAGTACCAGATCACGCTGGGTTTCTTGCAGATAAGCTGCTCCAAACGGCATTTCCAAAAGGACTGTCTCTCCCGGTTTAAGCTCGAAAAGGCGGGGGCTGGCGCGACCTGCTGGGAAATGTTTGGCCACAAATTCCACAACCTGTGTACCGGGCAGGTTTGCCATAGAATAGGCCCTTCTCACGCCCGGCTCCAACCAGAGCATGGCATACTGGCCCGGCAGGAAACTGGCGGTACGGTCCAGCTTGAAGCGGAAAAGTTTTATCCCGGTAAAAAGTTCTTCCGTTTCAATAAGCGTAGCCTGATAATCAAGGGTAACCAATTCCGGTAAAGGGGCTGGCAATAACTCGGTTTGAAGTTCCAGGTCTGAGCAGGCAGTGGTCTGGCATACCAGAATCTTTCCCTGCCTGGAGTCCTTTTCTTTTACTGCGGGGGCCTGCGGAAAAAGAGAGGAAACACTTCCTTTGAGTAGTTTCAACTTGCACAAGCCGCACGAACCCCAGCCGCACTCGAAAGTCAGGTAAATTCCAGCGCGTCTGGCTTCGGCCAGTAGAGGCTGGCCGGGTCGGGCGGTAAAACTCGCCCCGCCCGGCTGTATTTTAACATTAAAGTCTTGCATTGCTAGACCAATTCGCAACTTTTAAGGAAACTATAATGGTTTGAGAGAACAGCGGCCGACACCTGCTCCGGTTCAAGCGGGATAGGCGCTTCGGCGAAACTTCTGGACAGGGCTTTGACTGCCGGGTCTCCCAGTTTCATCCATTTCTTTACCCAGCCGGACAACAGTTCCCGGTGCGCCGGGTTGTGCTCCACCGCATATTTGACCAGGGCGGCACTCCAACGGCGGCTGCGTTGCACATCCAGGTCAAAGTCATCCAGCATGAGCGCCATTAACTCGTCGCCGTTCTGGCGTGCCAGCTCGGCGTACCGGGTATTCAGTACCTCATCAAACAAAGGCTTGGCCACCAGGTTGAGGGCGGCAAAGGTTTCACCCCAATCATAAGTAGCCAGCACCTTTTCCAGCAGCTCGCGCAAGGGCTGCCAGTGAGGAGCTTGTTCCCAGAGTGCACAGGTCTTTTCACTTGAAGCGAGTTCAGGGTAATGGCTCAGGCTCAAGGATTTCGCTCGGTAGGCCAGACGCTGAATACGGCGCATCTCATCAGCCGCCTGGAAAGTGGCCGGATTGGTGATGTAAGCCGAAGGGGCCATTTGCCCTAAATACAGAGCTGCCATCTGCAGGGCGTGCATAGGAAAGCGCGCCGGAATATAGGTTTTTTCCAGAAATTCTACCCAGCCGCGCACCAGCCCGGCGTCAAATTCTTTAGCCTCGAACCTGTCTACCAGACCATCCAGGTAGGTTTCGCGCTCATTCTGTTGCTGAGTGTAGCGGCGATATGGCCACTGGTCCGGTTCGCGGAACTGTTCCCAGTCTTCAATCTGTAAGGGAGAACCTTCCCGGTATTTCAGATACCACCGGTTGAGTTTGAAGTTTGGGTCCATTTCAAACGGGGCTGGCTTCATCCCGACAGTATAGTTCATCTTGTGCGTAACAACCTCGTACTCGCTTGGCACGCGCCGCAAGTCTCCCAGTAAGCTCCAGGTCTTATTTCGCCTTTTCTCTCGTTGCTGCGTCATCTCTGCTAATCCTCCCGTTCCAGATACCAGATAACTTCTTCGTCCCGAACACTTATCCGGCCTGCAAAAGCAGCCAGTGAAGGTTCAAGCTGGGATAACTTGAAGGGGCGTCCCAAAGCTTCTTCGAGACTCTGGCGAGTGACCCGGCAGATCAGGCGAGTGTGAATACGGGTATAACCTCCCTCGTCCTTTACAATAATCTCCTGTCCAGGGTTGTCTCGCTCGATGGCCTCTACCAGGGCATCGGCAATTTCGACGTCCCGGACCACCGGGCCTACCAGCTTTTCGGATGTGGTTGCCATTGTATTTCTCCTTTCAGGCGCTACAGCGGTTATAGCGCCTGCTGCCATCGTCCGGAACCCCTATATAAATTTGCTCACCCTCTACCCTGACCTGGTAGGTATATAGCTGGCAATTAGCCGGATTTATTCCCTTCCCGGTAGCAGCTTCAAACTGCCAGCGGTGCGCGGCGCAAGTAATTACCTGGCCGTCAAACTCGCCATCTTCCAGGGAGCGTTGCTGGTGCGGGCAGATGCCCTGGTAAGCCACTACCTTTCCGCCCGGTAGGTTTAACAACAGTACCGCCTCTCCTTCAACCTCAACCTCGGTCATCTCCCCTTCCCAGAGATCATCCAGACTGGCGGTCTGAACCCATTTGATGGTCCGTATTTCACTCGTCATAGAAAACCTCCACGAAACCCATCGGGGGGATACCCGCTTCCATTATGGTCTGTGTGCCCGGCAAGACCTTTCCCTCGTATTTGACCCGCATGGGGAGATTTTTCTCTTGCAGACGGCGATTAATGGTATGGTGCGCTACCTTCTCGGCTACCACGTCCATGTTGTCGGCATCATCTACCGGCACCAGCAAAACCACGAAATCGTTGTGGAATACCGCGGCTAATGGATAAAGCGCCATTTTTGTTTTCCTTTCTCTTCCACAACTAACGTAAGCTGGAAGCCATCTCATGGGCCAGAGCCCAGGCGTAATTATCAGCATCATTACCGGCCACTTCGGGGGTAATACCCATGTAAGCCAGCGCGCCCTCCAGGTTGGGAGGCTGAATCTGGCCTGCCAGGAAGCGGTCCACAATGGAGAGGTGCCCCTCGAAGCGTTCCGGGCTGGTCTCGAAAATCCACTTGCACGGCTCAGAGCAGAAATGGTAAACCCGGCCATTGCGCGTAACCGTTTTTGGAGCAGGCTTATCCGGGAACCCACGCGGTGAGCAAATCGGAATGTGGCAAATGTTGCAGGTAAGGGGCAAAGTTTCGGGGTAGGTATTGGCAATTTCCCCTTTCCGAATGTTTTCGGTAATTACATCCCAGTGTTCGCCAAACTGGGATTCCCAGCGCGGGTATTTTTGTTTTAACCATGCGCGCTCTTCCGGTGAAACCCCGGCATCCGGGTTCCACCAGACTGTAGGCCTCCAAAACCAGACTCCCAGGTGGAAGGCGTGGTGTACCCAATCCAGTTCGTCCAGGAAAATGTCCCAGTACCAGGGCAGTTCCAGTCCAAAGTCGCGGAACTGGTCCTTGAACTGCTTGATAATCCACTCTTCCATAAACTCTTTGAAGGACATACTGCGGTGTTCCAGCGGGGTGTAATAATCCATCGAAGCGCCGGTTAGCAGGGCGAAAATGCGCCAGGAGCGCCAGAACATATGGTCAATCAGTTGTTGGGCCTTTTGCTTATCGTGCTTCATCAGAATTTTGAGTGTTGGTTCGCCCTGTTGCGCGTGCCGCGACTCGTCGGTTTGAATGCTGGAAATCATTGCCCCGAACTCTACATCGCCTACATCCATCGCGTCTGAAGCCATACCCAGGAATTGCAGGTTGGTAAATCCGGTTTCGAAACAGAGGGTAAGCTGAATTGCGGTGCTGATTGCGTCATTGGCGGTAAACATATCATCAAACAGCGAACGCGCTGCTATTGCGCCCCACTCATTAGTGTGAAAAGTCTTGTGCGCCCAATCGAACTGCGGATCTTTGCCCAGGAGCGGGTAGGGGAAGTAAACTTGTACTTGCCCGTGTCGCATTTCGTCCAGGGTGCCATAAGTGGCCATATTTCGCCAGGCAGCGGCTCGGCCAAAGCGGGCCATACGGGATTCGCCAAAACTGGCCATGTATTCCGGGACAGCAATGGCCCCGTAGTGGGCTTTAATCGCTGATTTCCAGCCGGGGTCAAGATGCTCAAAAAGTTTGGAGCGGGCAATTGCCGCTTTTACCGAATAAATACCGGCATCTTTCTCAGACTGGTTGGCGACATACTCTCGATAACTGACTTTGTAGGGTTCATCCCAACCATACCATTCTTCAACCGGTATCTGAGGATAATCTCCGGCAGTTTCGGGCGGAAACACCTCCTCATACCGGACGTATTTGAAGTTCCAATTCATATCGCGGGCTAAATCATACCAGTCTGACCTTTTAAGTCTGGGCATACTAAAACCTCCCTGTGTTCTTGCCAGATGGTCAAGTGGGCTAAATAATCCAGGTTCTCAACCTGAGTTTTTTATAAGGCTGAGCTTAATAAGCCATAACGGGCCAGTTTTATAACCCTGCAAAGCGCAGGGGTTAACAGCGCCCAGGAACCTCCCAACACAGAAAGCCACATCGCTCCCGGAACTGGGGCGGCGCTAAAGGTGAAAGGTTTTGGAGCTTAATGCTCAGGTCAACAACATACATTGGGGCAATCTGACCGGGCGAGAAGGAGTACTACTTTTTCAGGATAAAATCTGCCGCCAGTCAGGAATTTATAATTTAAATTTAATCTCAGGCTTTTGAGGTATCTATAAATGGAAAACTTCTTATCCTTAGCAGAAGTTAGGCTCAGTATAATGCCGGAATATGGTAGGGTCAAGAGAAAAGTTCGGGATAGCCGAACGTAGGCCAGAATTGCCGAACCGATAATTTGCTGGTAAAGGTCGGAAGTGGGGTAGGGCGGGTAATCTCCGTTTTTTGAGGGTGGGTCGAATCTGGTTAGCTGCTTTCCGGTTTACTTAAGACTGTCCAGATCCGGTCTATCGGTCTCAGGTCATAGCCTCCCAGAGCCACGCTATCGCAGTCCGAGTAGCGATTGGTGGCCCGGTGCATTCCTCAGTGTTCTACCACCCTCCTTCGGGTAGGATAAGGCCTTCTTCCCCGCTCTCGAATTTCAACTGTACAATCGAACGGTGTTTGTTTCTCCCCCGGCTGAACGCCTTTATCGCCCCTGCCACAAAGTCTCTACTACTCCAACTCGGCAGTCGTCCTGACGCTGCCGGTAGCCACCTCTTACATTCCCGAACTGACCTGCCATGCAGCCCTGCGAGGGTTGCATGCGGTCTACCATCCCGGCTACCGTTATGTCAAGTTTAGGGTAATCCTGACCGAGGTCAGGCCGAAAGGGGAGGTGCAGTTCAACATGTTCCGGGAGAACTTTACCGAAGCGAGTGGGAAAGAGGGCGGATAATGCGGGCGCTGGACAGCTTGAACAGGAGTAGGGGCAGCCATAGCCTCCATCTGGCCTCATCGGGCATAATGGGCCACCAGGATTGCATTTCAGGCCCTGTGTGGTGGTGGTGGATGTCAGGTATCATATGAACCGGAATAACTAGAAAATACCAGCCTGTCTCTACAAAAACTTTTTTGCCTGAGCGAGGTCTAATGAGGCAAGACATAGCGGCAGGATTTTCAAGGTCGCCAGTCTGACAACTGGACTGGCCTGAAAAGCCGGCAAGTAGAGGCTGAAGTGTTAGCCAGCAATATTTGGTTAAATTAAAGAGGCAGTCGGTGAGACGGGGTAAAGTAAAGATAAGGCAATCGTTACCATCTGCAAGCCAGGTTTTGTTAATTTCCGGTTAGTTAGACTTGTGACCCTTTGTTTTTTAAGCGTATAGAAAAGTGCTTTGTGGTTCGGATTATAGCAAAAAGAAAAAAAGTAGGCCAACAGCAGCAATGTTAAGTGGATCGCCAGGGCATAATTAATATCATACAGTTGCGGAGGGAGTTTAACGGTTTTACCAATCCTCCCAATGCTGAGGCTTTTGTGCGCCCTTCCAGGCATGGCTTTTACGATAGCGCCTTCTGGAGGGCGGCTTGCAAGAGCGCCGGGCGGCAGCCCTGCGGCAACGGTCCGGCTAACGAATAGTAACCTTGGGACAGAGAAAAACAGACGGGTGTTTTCCTACCCGTCTGTTTTATTTAACCAATGTTGCTAATCATTTTGACTACTTCAAATTTTGAATTTAACAACATTCCCCTCGTTTCCCTGACCTGGCAATTCCCTTCCAATCGTAAAATTCAGGCACCTACCGCTTCAATCAGACTAAAAGGTGGACTCAGCGGTATAGCCCGGGTAAAGCTAAGATTGGCGGCTTTAAAGAAACTTTGATATTCCTCAAGGGTATGGTCCTGACCGCCTGGCCCTACCAGCATTTGCAGGTCAAAGAGGAAGAATAATAGTGCCCTATCCTTGTCCTCGGGCAATATTCGCTCTACCAGGGCAACTTTGCTGTCAGGGTCCATCGCTTTGCGGCAGTTCTTCAAAATAGCAATAGCTTGCTCGTCACTCCAGTTTTCGAGTACCCTGGAAATGAGATAAAGATCAGCTTTAAAGGGCCACTCCGCGAACATGTCTCCCCCTACAATTTGACAGCGATTCGCTACGCCTTCCTTTTCCAGATGTTGTTGCGCTCCCTGAGTTATCTGCGGCAAATCGAATAGAATTCCTTTTATATGAGGATTTGCTTTCAGAATAGCCGCAAGTATATTCGGTTACTGAGCCCCTGGGCCACCAGTTCTGCCACCTGCTTCTCCCGCTCTGATAGTTCCTTCCCATCCCGCCTTTCCAACCGGGGAGAGCCAGTTACGGCCCTTAAAGTTTGAGTGATAAGAGCCAGGCTATAATCAACGGCCTGGCGCCCGCTCATTCCCTGGCCTATTTTCCACTGCTCCCGGAATACCTCCGGGTTCAACAGTTGCAGGGCTGCTCTCTTGATCTCATCGAATTCAGCCCTGGCGTCAGCGTCAAGGCCAATCCCGCCCTGCTCCCTGATAGTTTCCGAGGAGGAGAGCAGGAGAAGGCAGTGAACAGGGTCGCCCATATCCAGGTAAAGATGCGCGACCGGTTGTA
>DATAKM010000036.1:0-16824 GCA_036261665.1 Chloroflexia bacterium | reverse complement strand
GATGGCCGAAGGCCCCTTCACCATGCTTCAGGTAATCTTTAAGCCCCACGGCCTTAATACCCTGCTCGGTCTGAAAGCTTCCGAACTGACCAACAGCTCACTACAGCTAAACCAACTGGTGGGGTTAGACCTCTATTCCCGTGTATTGGCTACCAGGTTCATCCGAGGCTTAAGCGGTTCTTTGGAAGGCCTCTGATGTAAGCCGTTTAAGACTGGAAAGCTGATAATTTTCCCACTAAATTGGACTGGTTGGTCTGCTCCGACCGGGATGGGTTGCTTGATCCCCTGATGTGGCCGCCGCTTGTTGTAATATTCGAGGTATTCTTTTAATACCCTCGCTAAATGGCGCTCGTTAAAAATCAGAAAATGATCCAGACCTTCCTGGCGTAAACTTCTGCAGAATCTTTCGCAAAGACCGGTTGCCTTCGGGGCAGCAATCGGAGTTTTCAGCACTTTTATCCCAGTGCTTTCGGCTAGTTCGTCAAATGCCCTGCCAAATTTAGCATGATTGTCTCGTATCAGGTATTTCGGCTTTGCTCCAAAAGGGGTGGCCTCTTTGAGTTGTTGGGTTACCCATTGCTCGTCAGGATGACGAGTAACTCCAAAATGGATGATACGACGAGAGGAATGTTGGAGAATAAAGAAAGCCTAAAGCTGCCCAAAGAAGGCATCTGTTACTGTGACAAAGTCACACGCCCAAACTTCTTTGGAATGATTTTTGAGGAAGGTATTCCAGTTCTGGTTGGAGGAAGGACGTGTAGATCTCGTTTGCCGCATATATTTCTGGATGGTTCTCCTGGCTACCTTTATATTCAGTTTTAAGAGTTCACCTCGGATTCTTTCGGCTCCCCAGAGCGTGTTTTTGGCTGCCATTTCCTTAATAAAATAAGGTCGATTGTTTCCGGGGCTATTTTCGGCTGGCAATTTTTATTCGATTTTGATTTAAGTTTCCAGAACAGTCGGAATCCTTGGCGGTGCCAGCGGAGCAGCGTATCAGGTTTAAGTATAAGTAAGGCTTGTTTCCAATTCGCGAGGCTGCTTGCCAGCACCCCCAATAAGAAACGGTCCAGGGGAGTAAAGGAAGGCTTTTTGACCTGACCGTTCAAAATTATTAGTTGCTTTCTGAGCAAAGCATTCTGGGCCATTAACTCAGTTTTGGGTTAAGCAAGGTCACTTACGGCTCCGGCAACCAGTCAAGCTCTAGCCGGTTTAGTCCAGGCTATAAATCCTTTTTGGATAAGGTGACCAAAATGTTTGAGTTTGGGGGTTAAAGTTTGAACCAAGAAAATCATAAAGGGCCGGCTACCTTTCGTTAATTGTACCTTCTAAAGGAGTTCATTTTAACCCGGATACTCCTGGTAGCCAATACAAGGGGCTAAGACCTTTTCAATGTAAGTATCGAAAGCTACGCGGTCGCTGGCACCCTCTATCACCGTATCAGTCTTGGCTGGCAGACCTTCCCTAACATTCAGCGCGCTAACAGGATCTTATTGGTTCAGTTATTTTGTAACTTGCTATAAATGTTATTTCGAGACGCTGCTAGTCCTACCCTGATTCAAAAACATTAATAGCATAACGAACACCGTTCTTGACAAACGGTGTTCGTTATGCTATAGTGCTGCTATGTGTACACAAGATCAAAAACCAATAATTAGTCGTCGGGCCAGACCGGCCAAGGCTCCTCTCAGTCGGGAAGTGATTGTTAGCACTGCGCTTAACCTGCTAACGCAGGAGGGCCTGGCCGGTTTGAGTTTGCGTAAAATTGCCGCCGCGCTAGACACCGGACCAGCCTCTCTCTACGTCTATGTGGCCAATCTGAGAGAGTTGCACGAACTGATGCTGGATCAGGCGCTTGGCACGGTTTCCCTGCCCTCGCCTTCGGAGCAAGCCGGCGGCTGGCGGGAGCGTTTAACCGCTGTGCTATTTTCCTACCTCAACGTTTTATCCAGGAGACCCGGCCTGGCCCAGCTTGCCTTGTCTACCATCCCTACCGGGCCCAATGCCCTCCGCCTCATCGACACCCTCCTGGGTCTGTTGCTCGAGGGAGGCATCGGGCCAGAGCAGGCGGCCTGGGCCGTTGACCTGTTTACCCTTTATGTGGCCGCGATCTCAGCCGAGCAAGATGTGCGCCGCAATCAGGGCTTCAGCTTCGAAGCGGTAGTCCAGGCGATAAGCAACGTGCCGGCCTCCGACTACCCTAACGTTCATGCCTTGCGAGAGCAGTTGCTATCGGGGGGCGGCCCAGTCCGCTTCAGCTGGGCGCTAGATGTACTCATCAACGGGATTTTGCACGCCGCTGCCCTGTCGCCTACCCCGCTGGACAGCACTCTACCTTCGACCAAGTCGGTCGAACCAGCAGAGAGTGGCTGAAGACAGTCCCAATCCCCTGACGCTGGTAGCTATAGCTAATCGCTAATTTCAACTCATAATTTTAGGATTTTCGCCTCCCGCCTGCATTGTGGGCAGGAGGCGAAGTAAAGCGTTTAGCGACATCCCTAAAATCCCGGTAGGGACCGACCTCGACACCCTTCCAGCCATAGTCCTGGATTTAAGATTAACTTTAATTATGCTCATGTGCGTCTAACGGAGAGCCTCGGTTTCGTATGCCTTGATTTCAAGAAAGTGAGGTTACCCTTGACGGGACTGGCGCTGGACAGCTGGGCTGGTTATAAGGGCTGATCGAAGGCTCCCCTACCGGGTGGATTCTGATACCAATCCTTGCCAACGCTATTGGCTCCGCCCTGGTCACTACGGTTTATTTAACCCAGCCAGGCCAGTTTGGGGCTGTTTATTAGAAATTAAGAAAGGATTACTTTTCACAATGACCACATCAACCATTACCATAGTGGGCGCAGGTCTTGGTGGCCTTACGCTCGCGCGCATTCTCCAGATACACGGTATCCAATCCACAATTTATGAATTAGATGCCTCGCCCACCATCCGCAATCAAGGTGGTACTCTGGATATGCACGAGGAGTCTGGTCAGCGGGCTTTGCGCGAAGCCGGACTCTATGAGGATTTTAGACAGCTTATGCGGCCTGATAGTGAGGCCACTCTTATTGTCGATAAAACAGGTAGAGTTCTCTTTCAAGAAGTTGAGGAATTGGGCAAGCAAAACCGGCCAGAGATTGATCGGGCAGCCTTGCGGAATTTACTAATCGCCTCAATCGATCCGGCCAGGATTGTCTGGGGACGTAAGGTTTCAGGTGCGGTCATTGGGGAGAATGGCCGGCCCAGGCTTCTTTTTGAGGATGGAAGCAGCATAACCACCGACCTACTGGTTGGAGCCGATGGTGCCTGGTCGCGAATACGGCCACTAATGTCAACTGCCACCCCACAGTACTCCGGAATATCGTTTCTTGAACTACATCTGCTGGATGTAGATAAATTTCATCCTGCCGCCGCAGCGCTGGTTGGCCAGGGAAGCATGTTCGCACTATCAGACAACAAAGGCCTGATTGCTCAACGCAACGGTGACGGAAATATTCGGGTCTACGCCGCCTTCAGAGTTGCGGCTGACTGGCTTACTGGAGTTGGGGTTGATTGGACTGACACTCCCAGTGCTAAAAAGGTGCTGCTAGAACAGTTTAGTGATTGGAGTGAAGAATTGCGTGACCTCATTCTTAACGCTTCCGGCAATATTATTCCCCGTCCGATCTATGCATTACCTACCGATCATCGATGGTCACGGGTTGCTGGGGTGACACTCGTCGGTGATGCTGCACATGTCATGTCACCTTTCGCCGGCGAAGGTGCGAACCTCGCCATGTTGGATGCCACCGAGTTAGCGCTCGCATTAATCGAACACGGCGAGGATTGGGAAACCGCGCTGGCCCAGTATGAAACAGTTATGTTTGGGCGCAGTGAGATAGCCGCGACCGACTCGGCCAGTGGTCTCGAACTGTTCTTTAACCCTGATGCCCCAGGTGAACTGGTTGTTTTTTTCACTGCAATGCAAGCCCAATAACTAGAGGCGGTGCGGTTATGAACTTTTGGAATGTTGCCGGCCTGGAGTTCAGGTACTCAACGCCAACTATAAGGAGGAAGTATGTCTACGACTACGCTGATTAGTGATCTTACCTATGCCAAACTTGCTGGCCAGGAACTCAAGCTTGATCTCTACCGGCCCGACCTTGAAGAGCCAGTTCCGGCAGTTATATACCTGCATGGCGGAGGCTGGGCCCGGGGCGACAAAACAGATGGCGCCCAAACCCGCTTGCGACCGCTAGTCGCAGAGGGTATCGCTGTAGTGGCGGTGCAGTATCGTTTGGCTCCGCAGGCCGTTTACCCTGCTCAAATCCACGATGTCAAAGCGGCGGTGCGTTGGATACGCGCTCACGCTGCTAAATATGGATTATACTCTGATAGAATCGGCCTGTGGGGTGTATCCGCAGGTGCGATGCTGGCCTCGTTAGCCGGCCTTAGCTCAAATGACCCGGCCCTGGAAGGAAACCTGGGAGAAGCTAACGATCAATCAAGTGCTGTACAGGCTATTGTCCACTGGTTTGGCCCCACTGACTTCGTAACAACTGCAACCAGGAGTGGTATGGAGGCCAGACTTTTGCCACCGCCCTTTGAACTAACCTTGTTTGGACCGGGGAGTGCCGAGGAACTGGCGACCAAAGCCCAACAAGCCAGCCCTCTTGAGCGCGTCACACCTGACGCACCGCCAGTCCTGATTATGCACGGAGACCGGGATCGTCTTGTACCAATTGCTGAAGCTGAAATGTTCCATAAAACCCTTTCCCGGCAGGGAGTGAAATCCACCTTTGTGTCGGTGGCTGGGGCGGGACACGACGACTCCGCCTTCGATAGTCCCACAAATATTGGGATTACCTCCGCATTCCTGCACGCCAACCTGGGTTGAGAAAAGACCATTAGTTGAGTTGATTGGTGAATTGAAAGGGAGGTAACTTTTAGCAATGAGAGCCGCTCGAATTATCCAGTGGTGTGCTGGATACTGAATACATCCGTGCTCTCTATGCAAATGATAAAGGTGACGCGAAGTCGCACTAGAGGAGTGGTTTTAGCTTAGCAATAAGTTAAACCGAGGTCAGGCATACCGACCTGTATCAATTTCTACCTGCTTTCTCTGTAACGAAATGGTGGTAAGTTAGAAATAAAGCCTAATAGGAGATCTAGCTCTCAGGCTGATTCGGGGCAGGAAAAGATCGAATGGTTGAATGAAAATGAAGTCTCGTTTAGGCTTCCTGGCTTGTAATGGGTACCTAGCCCATCCGCTTCAAAAGCGAAAGCCGGATGAACAATGTACCCATTACACCCATTCGTCGTCGCTCACATCGCTGGGATATTGTTGGCGTTCCATATATTTTTCTACGTATGGCACGCACAAAAAGCTCGTAACACGCTCTAAACCTAATCAAATCACATTAGAATAATCATAAAAGATATTTGACCTGATTGAAGCACCTCTCATGCTCGTCCTCCCTTTTTAAATTTAGGCACAACTTAAATATTTCTTATAGCTAACTGATTTAGTTCATGATAATATATTGGCAACGGGGAGTTATGCTAACGGCTGTTTGCTTGCAATAACTGGCTGGATGCGTGTTGCGGCAAGTAAACTTTATGGCTTAACCAATCAACCTGACAATCCGCCTTTAAGCTTTGATACTTCACCCGGGTAGTAAGCGACCAGAAGCTTTATACCGGGTGCTTTGCTGTACCGCTTAATTTATCCAGGTAGCCGTATACCTTTTTCAGTATCTTCAGTAATCTGGAATAAGGTTAGTAGTATTACTTGGTTAGCAGCATTAAAGCAGGAAAAATTTGGAAAACAGGCTCACAGATTTTACTTCAGAGGGTAGAACAGACGCCAGTAGCTTTGAGCGACTGCTGCGTCTTCAAGCCTTCACCACTAACCTTTCCCGGCCACTTCCTCCTGATGAGGTCGCCCGGGTCATTATTGAGAACGCAATGGAAGCCTTAAGTGCCAGCGCAGGTATCGTCGCACTTTTAAATGAAGCAGAAACTGAGTTAAGGCTTATTTACTCCAAGGGATATTCAGAGCCAGTGCAGCAGGTCTGGCAGCGCTTTCCCCTAACTGCTCCTGGCCCGCTGGCTAAAGCTGTGGTGACCGGAGAAGCCTTATGGTATTCCTCGCCCCTAGAACTAGCTCAGGCTTTTGGCCATCTCGAACTCGAAATATTCCAGCCTGCGGAGGGGATTGAAGGGGCAGCCTTGATAGCCCTCCCGCTCATCCACCTCGGCCGTAAAATTGGCGCTTTAGGTCTAACATTTGCCTCTCCTCAGCAGTTTAAGCCAGAGGATAAACTCTTCTTGCAAACCCTGGCCCGGCTAGGCGCTCATACCTTTGCAAGTATCAGGTTTAATGAGGCGGAACTATTGGCGCAGCGTACCGCCGAAAAGAAAATTAGCTTCCTTGTGCGCCTGCAAACAGTCACGCAAGCTCTTTCGAATGCACTAACTCCGCAGCAAGTTTGCCAGGTAATTATTGACGAAGGGGTAGCCGCCCTTCAGGCCGACAATGGATTAGTTGTCCTCTTAAATGAACCGGCCACTGAATTTGAGCTGGTGGCCTATACCGGCTACCACGAGGAGAATTTAAGAAAGTGGCAACGCTTTCCACTCAGTGTCAAAACCTTACATACCGATGCGGTCCAGTCCTTAAAACCGGTCCTGGTCGATTCACCTGAGCTACTGGCTGAACGTTACCCTCAACTGGTGGCCTCTGTAAGTAACACGGCCAGTAAATCCTGGGCCTCTTTCCCCTTAATAGTCGAAGGGCGAGTTCTGGGAGCGCTCGGTATAACCTATTTTGAACCACATCAATTTGAAGCGGACGAGGTCGAGTTTGCCCGCACTTTATGCCAGCAGTGTGCCCAGGCTCTTGAACGGGCCAGCTTGTATGAGCACCAACAAAAGATGCGGCAGCATTTCACTTTCCTGGCTAACGCCAGCCTGATCCTCTCCAGTTCCCTGGATTATCATCTTACTCTGCGGAAAGTAGCGGATTTAGCTGTTCCGGAGCTGGCGGATGGTTGCACAGTCGATATAGTCGATCCTGCCGGGGAGATCCAACGCCTGGCGGTAGCCTGCCGGACAGAACCGGGACTTCAGGCTCTAGCCCTAGAGTTGCTTCAGTACCCCCCTCAATCCGAAACCCATCCGGCGGCCAAAGCCATCCGGACGGGTCTTCCCCAGATCGCCTATGACATCACTGACG
This sequence comes from Chloroflexia bacterium, assembly GCA_036261665.1. Classification (GTDB taxonomy): domain Bacteria; phylum Chloroflexota; class Chloroflexia; order Chloroheliales; family Chloroheliaceae; genus 54-19. The sequence continues at coordinate 9,617 of DATAKM010000036.1, read as the reverse complement.
AGTTACTGAGCACTTCAACCCGCAATAAGGCACATCTGGCGATAGTGCAGGAATTGGCGGTTAGAAGCTATATGGCCATCCCGATCATTGCACAAGGTAAGGTTGTGGGAGCAATTAATTGTGTTTTATTTGCAGTATCAGGCCGGCGCTATGTAGAAGCGGACCGGCAATTAGTCCAGGATTTTGTGGACCGGGTTAGGCTTGCCCTGGACAATGCCAGGCTGTACCAGGAAGCTGAAAACGCCATAAGAGAGCGCAACCTCTTTCTTTCGGTTGCCGCCCATGAACTTAAAACTCCCCTGACCAGTTTACGCGGCTACGCCCAGATACTGGCGGAGCGCATGAGCAGGCCGCAGCTAGAATTTAAGCCCTTAAGGCTAGAACAGGCCGCTCGAAATTTAGAAACTCAATCTGAAAAGCTAATCAGGCTGGTAAATCAACTGCTGGATATTACCCGGATTGAAAGCGGTAAATTAGAACTGGAGCTTAGACCGGCTGATCTAGTTAACCTGTTAAAGGAAGTAGTGGCTTTAGCTGAGGCTACTACTCCTAATAAGCATCGCCTGAGCTTAAAGACTCCTGCTGAACCGGTCATAGCTTTAATAGATCCACTCCGCATTGAACAGGTAATAACCAATCTGCTAAACAATGCCATTAAATTCAGCCCGGAGGGTGGAGCGGTAGAGCTGGAACTGATGGTTCCTTCAGAGAAAGAAGCGTGTCTGGCGATTAGAGATTATGGCATAGGAGTAGCGTTAGAATTGCGGGATAGAATTTTCGAGCGCTTTTACCAGGCCAATCATACGCAGCATTCAGGAGGGATGGGACTGGGATTGTACATCTCCAAAGAAATAGTCGAACTGCATCATGGTCGTATTGAAGCGGAATTTCCCGCAACGGGAGGTAGTATTTTCAAAGTTTATTTGCCCTTAGCATACACCTTTCAGAAATAGTCTGTTACCACCTCGACCCGTTTTTGGACAGTTCCGGCGTCAGGTCTAAATTTTATAGGAAAAGCCCCAAACGGTAGAGGGTAGTGTTTGGCGTTCAGTGGGTATAACGGTTATAATCCTCTATCATTTTAATTTTGCCGCATAATAACCCGCCCTAAGTCAGAGTTAATTCTCGGAAATAATCTCTCCGCCAACAACTGACCGTACTCAGCGGCCGAGAATAAACGTTTTTGTTAAGTTGTTATGGCCGCCTTTTAACTTTTAATGGTTATGTAACCAGCTGGTTGAGAGGATCGAAACAAGCTCCTGTCATTCTGGAGCCTGCTACCACCTTCCTTGGCATCAGGCAAGTTTTATTAGTCTTTTCTGAAAATTCAAAACCAGATCTAAATTCTACAAACCGAAAATCAGTTGTATTGGCTACCACAATAATCCGAGATAGAATCAGGATTTTGAAGGATTTTTTTAGAAAGGTAGCCGGTCAGAAATGCAATTATCAATTCCAAAAATAATACAGTACATAGGTCAAACTCTCCATAAAAGTTTCTATCCTGGTCTAAGCCTGCCAGGAATTCAGTAGTGGCTGGAGCTATCAATGATCTATCAAGATCAAAGACGGAGTTGCTCAAAGAAAATGCCTTACTTCGCCAACAGTTAATAATCTTAAAGCGCCAGGTGAAAAAGCCCCTTTTACCTCGCTTGATCGGTTCCTTCTGGTGTTACTGGCCAGTCAAATTCAGCGTTGGAAAGAAGCTTTGCTTATCATTAAGCCTGATACCCTTCTTCGGTGGCACCGGCAGGGCTTTCGCTTGTTCGGGAAGAACAAATCAAAGCCCCACCAGAAGAACCAACCAAAAATATCTCAGGAAACGATTGAGCTGATACGAGAAAGGGCAGCTAACAACCCCCTCTGGGGAGCGGAAAGACACCCGCAAGCGGGTACCCGAGGAGAGCTCTTAAAGTTAGAGATTAAGGTAGCCAAACGGACAATTCAAAGAGATATGCGACAGGTGCGGCCTTCCGGCCAGAACTGGCCCCCTTTTTGAAAAATCATTCTAAAGAGCTCTGGTGGTGTGATTTTGTCACCGTAACGGACGGTTTGTTCGGTCAGCTATAGGCTTTCTTTAGCGTCCAGCATTCTACTCGGAGGGTTATCCATTTTGGGGTTACTCGGCATCCTAATGAACAATGGGTCACTCAGCAATTAAAGGAAGCAACTCCCTATGATCAAAGACCAAAGTATCTAATCCGTGATAACGATGCAAAATATGGCAGAGCTTTTGACAAACGGGCGAAAAGTAGTGGGATAGAAATCCTTAAGACTCCGATAGCAGCCCTCAAGGCGAATGGGTTTTGCGAGCGGTTTTTGTGGAGTTTAAGGCAGGAATGAGTGGATCATTTTCTAATATTTAATGAGCGACATTTGGGGCGAGTTTTGAAAGAGTATGTCGAGTATTATAATAAGCAGCAGCCACATCAAGGTATTAAGCAACAAATTCCGGTAATTTCAGTTCCGCCAGTTCCGAAGGAAGGGAGAATCATCAGTTTTCCGGTCCTGAACGGCTTAGATCAAGTTTTTGAAAGGGTCTCTTAAGCCTGGATGGACTTGGTAGCCATTACAAGTGAGTCAAAGTTCGAAGAAAGACTTTCATTTCAGGCTGGCTACCTTTCGTTAATTAAACCCTCAAAAGGCGTTCATTTTAACTCGGATGACGCTGGTAGCCAATACAACCCCTTCAAAGAGAATACTACCGCAAATTTGAAGCTGGTGGAAGCTCAGCCCTTTAGCTCAGGCGTGGTGGCGCTTATCTACGAACCGGATCGCAAGTAAGGGCCACCCTATAGCCCAAGGCTTCCCTTCTCCGGACGAAGCGCTGTGTACCGGGGATATCGAGCCCTACTCCAACCTGCTTGGTGGTTCTTGCCATTAATAGGGCTAGAACCGGCCTCAGTTACGTTCTACGCAAGCAGACCTTCTCAAGTGGCTGAGAATGGCTAGCCGGGGTAGAACTATAATAGCTGATGCATACTTGCCTTAAAAGCTTTCCTCGATGCTCGTTTTAGCCTACTGCCTGCCAGGGCCCTACTTCAGGCCGCCTCCTTGCGGGAGTTAAAGCCAGAGTGAGCTGGCTCGGCAGGCGGGTAGTCCTGCTGGAAGAGCGCGCGGTCTTTCAACCCGGGCAGCCAGTTAACGACGAGCATCCCCCCAAAAAGCAAAAGGTAGCCAGCCACTGTTACGACCGGGGGCCATCTCAAGGCGTGTTCCACCACCCGGTCAAGCTGAATGGCTGCCAGGCAACCCCAGCCGATCCAGGCAACCCAATGCTGCTCATATTTTACCAGTAGATATAAGAGCGGTATGATCAGAAAAAGAAAGTGGTGGTACCAGATCAGGCTGGAACTGATCGTGAATACCACTATCCCCAGTAGCAGGACAGGCTCAAGCTGCGGCTTGCGGCGAGGCCATACCAGCGTTACCAGCCAGGCGATCAGCGTTAGAACGCTGAAGAGGCTACCCAGCAGCCTTACCGTTTCGTTCGCCTCGCTGCTGTTTAAGAACCAGGCCAGGCTGGTGGTAATCCGCTGGTTATTGGGGTCGGAGGAGCCGCTGGTAATCAGGCGGGGTACAAGCTGGAGATAATCCCATCACGGTCCTGCTCCAAACATCAGGAGGGACACGCTCGCCAGCACCAGCCCGAAAAGCAGCACGTAGCCGGTACTCCGCCAGCGGCGTTGCCAGAGCAGGGCGATCAACAACATGCCGGGCGTAAATTTTATAGGCTGGCGAGGGCCAGTCCCAGCCCGCCCAGGGCACGATATCGGGGCTGCCCGGCACTCCACACAAAAAGCACCAGGCCCAGCAGTACCAGGCAATCCACCTGGCCGATGGTGATATTCTCAAAGAGCGGGCCGTAAAAGAGCATCAGACCGAAAATTAAGAGGTTGCGGAAACTGGCGGCAGGCTTGAGCCAGAGCCAGATCACGAGCAGGCAGGCGAGGTAAACAAGGATATTGATATCGATCCACAGGACCCGGGCCAGGTCGAAAGGGAGCAGGTTGAGCCCGGCAAATAGCGGTAAGATCGCCGGCGGATAGACGTAGGTAGCCGGTATACTGAAAGGCAGGTAAGGGTTCTGGCCCAGTATGGCTTTAGCCGCAGCCACCTGGTAAATACGCTGGTCGATATAGAAAGTAGGGTTCAACAAGTACAGGATATAAACCGCGCTCCCGATATAGACCAGAAGCAGGGGTACAACCAGCAGATAGGGGTTAAGGGCTAGCCGAGATTTTTTCAAATTACCACCCTTTCTAATAACTGGTCCGGCGGACTGTTCGCTGGGAAGGGAGGTGTCGGGTTTAGAGAATCAAGAAAATTATAAGCCGCCGGTATTATTAGTATCCGGCTATCTGGCATAAAGAAAAGGGGTAGAGAGCCAGCGCTTTAAAGAGCTCCAACTAGAAGGACAACCGGCTTCCTTCAAAATAAATGCCAGGATAAGCCATAAGATATAGCCGTTAGCATTAATAGGGAGAGTCAGGAGGGTAGCCAGGCTTTTGGGGGGCTTTAGAATGAGAAAGAGCATGAAAAGAAAATGGAACCGAGTAATATAACCAGTCTTGACCCGGAGGTCGCCACCGCCTTCGGAGTCGGTCCTCAAATTACGCTTCTTCCAGGTGGCTACGACCTCAAAACCTTCCGCTCAGGAGAGGTCGTCCTACGTTACCTGGGGCAGGAAGCTCAAGCGGCGGGAGAGTGGCAGGCCAGCCTCTTCAGTGCTATCCAGGAGAAAGGTTTCCGGGTGGCCAGGCCGCTCAGGGCCAGCAACGGGGCCTGGATGGTGAAAGGCTGGGTAGCCGAGCACTTTCTGGAGGGTAGGCACGCTACACTGGAGGATCTACCGAAGGTGATTAAGGCCGTAAGCCAGTTCCACGAGGCCCTGGCCGGTATTCCTCTTCCACAATACCGAAAAAGAGAAAAGACGATCTGGGACCGGGCCGATGAATGGGCCTGGGGAGTTATTCCCCGGGAGATAGATCCCGAGCTGTATGCTCTGGCCCGGGAACTGGCAGAGCTGAGAAAGCCGGTGGATCTGCCGAGCCAGTTAATCCACGGCGATCTAAATTTGAGTAATATTCTGGTGGCTGACCGTTTACCACCGGCCCTTATTGATTTAGCCCCTTACTGGCGACCGCCTGAATTTGCCCTGGCGGTGACCGCCTACTGGGCGGGGCCTTACCGGGGAGATATAGCGGTCTTAAGCCAGTTTAAGCATCTGAAAGCCTTTGACCAGATGCTCATCCGGGCAGGCCTGCGCATGCTGCTAACTCAAAAAGACCCCTGGCGTGCCAACGGGCTGAAGGACTACCGAAAAGCAAACGAAAGCATCATCCAGTTTGTAACCTCACTCGGATAGCCCACTCAGGGAAGGGCCAATCTCAGGAGAGGTCTTACCTTGCCCTGGCCACTGCACAGACCATTCTAACGGCAAACAGCATGAGAGCGACCGGTAACCGGTCGCTCTGCCAGTTTCAATGGGCTAAACCTGGCTGGATAGACTTGATGGGAGTAAGTGTCACTCACTCGAAAGCAGCTACCTGTCATAATCCAGGTAAGCGTATAGAAAAGGGCCTTGTGGCTAGGGTTATAGCAAAAAGGAACAAAGTAGGCCAGCAGCAGCGCTGTTAAGAGGCGGGTGATCCCGCAGGCGAATGGAGAAATAGCTGGTATAGCTTTCACTGATACCCAGTTCTAGTTTATCAAATTAAATATTGACAGTGTTATCACCTCATACTATAATTAGTATATCTAAATCTTAAATTTCGTTTATTCCAAAGTAAATATTCGTTGAAAATATAAGAAATTTTACCTGCAAGCCTTGCTTACCGGCGGGTAAAATCTGATTTATTTTCCCCTCGGTACCAACTTCTCACTAAGATCGTACACCAGCTTATTTTTGCTGGTAAAAATCAGTTGTTGTGAACTAGATTCCCCATACATAAGAAAGGTAATTTCATGTTCACTTACTTTCGAGTTTTTGTGCTTCAAGCTGTGCTGGCTTCGCTCTTCTTGCTTACCCTGCAAACCACTTCCGCCTCCGAGCCAGCGACTGCAGGTACGGGTTGCACTACGGTTCAACTGGGCGCTTTTGGCAAAAGCGTTATGTACGATGTCGCCCAGCAAGAAGGCTTTTTTTCCCAGGAGGGCCTGTGTGTAAAATATAACCAGGTAGTTTCTTCTACCCAGCAGTTCAATACCTTCCTGGCCGGTGGCTATGATATTATTTCTACCGCCCTGGATAACGTAGCAAACCGGGTTGTAAATCAGGGTAAGGCTATTACGATGGTGGCTGCCCAGGATAAAGGTCCGGGTTTCGTTCTGGCGATTAATACGGCCAAAGGTGTTAACAGTATTGCCGACCTGAAGGGAAAAGCAATTGCCGTAGATGCTCCCGACTCCGGCTTTGTCTTCGCTCTGCGTAAAGTGCTGGCGGCAAACGGGCTTTACTACCCGCAGGATTACTCCTTTGAGCTGGTAGGGGGCACTTTCCAGCGTTACCTCTCCCTGATAAATCCCGCTACCAGCACCCTGGCAACCCTGCTCAACCCGCCTTTCACGTTGGCCGTGCATGATCCGATTAAAATTGTAGCTAAAGTGTCGGATTACCTCTCCCCAATTCAAAATGCGGGTTACGCGGTAACCCGGAGCTACGCCGACTCTAATGGCAGCACCATTACAGCTTTCATTAAAGCCTTAATCGAGGCCGGAAGCTTTATAGCTGAACCTGCCAATCACAGCAGGGTGGTCCAGGATATAATCAATGAGCAGAGTTTACCCCCGAGCCAGGCGGAAGCCACTTACCAGTTAGCTTTGGACCCGGTTTCCGGTGAGAATTTAGATGCCAAAATGGATCGCCAGGGGATGATTAATATCATAAACTTGCGGACGGAGTTTAACGGCTTTACCAATCCTCCCAATGCCGAGGCTTTTGTGCGTCCCTCCCGGCATGGCTTTTACGATAGCGCCTTCTGGAGGGCGGCTTGCAAGAGTGCCGGGCAGCAGCCCTGCGGTAACGGCCCGGCTAACGAATAGTGACTTTGAGATAGCGTAAAACAGGCGGGTGGTTTCCTACCCCGCCTGTTTTATTTAACTGTCTGGCAGAGTGCTGAGTGCCTGGGAGATTTGGCAAAGTAATACCTATCAGCAAATTCCTCCATTTTGTGGGCTACCAGAAAAAGTCCCATCCGGGCAAATGGTTTGAAGCCATTTCACTCCAGTCAGGTCGGCACCACTTAAATTAGCTCCCCGCAGATTAGCGAATGAGAAATCGGCACCACTTAAGTTAGCACTGGTAAAGTCAGTCTTTTGAAGGTTAGCAAAACTGAAATTGGCGTTTGAGAGATTAGCATATGTCAAAGTAAAACCACTGAGATCAGTTTGTTTAAAAATATCTCCGGACAGGTTGTAATTCCATAATTCCGCAGGAGGTAATTGCGCCTTGCTGAAATTTACGTTAGTAAGGGTTGTAGTCCTATCGAAGGAAGCATCTATAAAATCGGTACCGGACAAGTCAGCCCCATGTAGATTGGCACCCCTAAAATCGGTGTTAGCAAGGCGGGCATTACTTAAGTCTGCGCCTAACAAATTTGTCTGGCTTGAATTAGCTCCCTGTAAATCAGCATATTTTAAGTTAGCTCCTGCAAGAATGGCGGTTGAGAGATTGGCAAATCGTAAATCAGCGGTTTGCAACTGGGTCCTGGTCAAATTAGCCCCACTCAAACTGACCCCGGGTAAGTAAGCTCCGGGTAAATTCAGCCCGGACAGGTCGGCTTTATCTTTAGTGCAATAAGGGCAGAAAAGGTTAGTATCAAAGCCTGCTCCGGCCGGTCCCTGTGGTCCGGCCGGCCCTGTGTCACCTTTAGGTCCCGCCGGCCCCTGTATTCCGGCCGGTCCCTGAATATTCCAGGTAATAGGTGTTTCGCTTTTCCCGCAGACTTTATCAGGGCCAACTATGCGGAGCTGGCCTGAACCGTTAATATAGCAAGCAAATATCTGGTTGGTACCGGTGTCATTGGCGTAAGCCATGACGACGCTGCCGAGTAATACTCCCACCACCAGGGCCGAAAAAAGAGGTATAAACTTTTTGGAAGTTGAGAAAATAGACTTAAACATCATGACAGTTCCTTTCGGTGAACTTCTTCTCTGTATTCAGTATTCGTAAACTAATTATGTTAATTGCTAAAGACCAAAAGCTTTTCCGTATTTTCGCAGCAGTACTTATTCAAATTCAGGGACTGGAACCTGAATCCGAAGTTATTACCGCCTTTACCACTCCTGGCAACTTACTTGAGACGGTCAAGCAGAGCAGCCAGGAACAGAAGTTAACTTACTCTAGAAGGTGGCACCTAAGAGACAGGGGAATTAGCCTTACACGCAATTGAAGTGAAAATCGTCCTTCACCAGCTGGTTGTTGGTCAGGTTAAGGTGTTCGTGCATCATGAATTTGACAGTGCTGCCATCGGCCAGGGTCACGGTGGTGTGGTTAATGTCCATAGAGACCTTAGGAAGGTTGTTTGGATCACTGGGGTCTCCGAAGCCCCAGGCCACCTGGTGTTCGGTAAAGGAACCGCTGGCATTGATCGAGGGAACAGCCGTCATCCCGGTTCCGTTATACTGGACCCGAATTTTACCCGCCTGCGGCCCAGAAGTATACCCAGTTACCTCCAGCGTCCCCTGTTGGGTAACGTGCACCTCCGTATTTGGATCAGTAATACCCAGATACTGGGCCTGAGGACTATCCCCGGCGGGGAAACTAAAACTACCCTGTAACGGGATTGTGGTGCGGGTGATATTGGAGTTTTCGGCGGCAAAGGCTACGGTAGCCCCGGAGGCCAGCAGCAGGCTGACCGGTAACAGGCCCATGATTCGTGAAAACCGAAGCATTACTTCTTCCTTTCTTACCATACTAATCCTTGTCTGTTTTTGTAGCTTTATATGTGATACCGGGGAGTTCCCTGAAGCCAGTAAAGAGGTGGGAGAGTTTCGGGCGCATTAGCTTTTGATCAGGGATAAAAAAAGAATAACACCTGAGTGTTAGCCAGGTGTTAGTTGAAGTTTTAATTTTTAAGCCGGAAAGGCTAGGTATACTCACACAAATCAAAAGATAGCAGCAGAAGTTTATGGGGCCGCCTGGCTTATAACTTCCCGGATCTCATTACGCGACCTTGCCCCTAATTTCGAGAGGAGTTTATAGAGATGGTTATCCACTGTGCGCTTTGACAGGCCCAGCCTTTCTGCTATCTCCCGGTTACTGAGCCCCTGGGCCACCAGTTCTGCCACCTGCTTCTCTCGCTCTGATAGTTCCTTTCCATCCCGCCTTTCCAACCGGGGAGAGCCAGTTACGGCCCTTAAAGTTTGAGTGATAAGAGCCAGGCTATAATCAACGGCCTACCGCCCGCTCATTCCCTGGCCTTGCTCCCACTGCTCCCGGAATACCTCCGGGTTCAGCAGTTGCCGGGCGGCTTTCTTGATCTCATCGAATTCAGCCCTGGCGTCAGCGTCAAGGCCAATCCCGCCCTGCTCCCTGATAGTTTCCGAGGAGGAGAGCAGGAGAAGGCAGTGAACAGGGTCGCCCATATCCAGGTAAAGATGCGCGACCGGTTGTA
>DATAKM010000035.1:0-28117 GCA_036261665.1 Chloroflexia bacterium | reverse complement strand
AGTGTCTATCGCCAGTTGTTGGCTGCCCAGCCTGATGGCAGTGTGGTGATTGTCAGTATAGGCTACATGGGCCGCCTGTCTGAACTGTTAGATTCTCCGGCGGATGGCTATAGCTCCTTGACCGGAAAAGACTTGATTACTCAAAAAGTCAAAACGCTGGTGGTAATGGGTGGCGATTATCCCTCCGGAACGGGGGAAAATAACTTCGTCACTGATCCTGCCGCGGCGGCGAACGTGGTTAGCCACTGGCCCACCAAAATAGTCTTCAGTGGTTATACCCTGGGCTTTGATACTATGACCGGGTCTACCCTATCGAGTACTACGCCGGCCTCAAATCCTGTTCGCCGGTCATACGAGGTAGTGGAGGGTGCCGGTAACAGCCACCGGAGCTACGACCTGACTGCCGTTTACCACGCTATCCGGCCTGATGACCCGGTTATGACCGAGGTGGGTCCCGGCACAAACACGGTTGATAGCCTCACTGGAGCAAATACTTTTGTCAGCGGGGCAGGCAATCAATATTACCTGGAAGCTGCCAGTAACTCGGCGCTAGCCAGTGCCCTCGAACCCTTGCTGGCAGGCAGTAGCCAGTGCGCACCGTTGGTGGTTACGAACAGTACGGATGATGCTCAGGCCGGCACTTGCGGGACCTTTTCTTATGCTCTCAAGGAGGCTACCCTCTCTAACCAGGCGGTCAGCGTTACCTTTAATCCGGGATTATCCGGGGTTACTCTGGCTGGCCCGCTGGGTCCGATAAGTCATCCCCGGCAAATGGCTATGACCATTGATGGAAGCTGCCAGAATCAAAACATACCCGGTGCTAGTTTACAGGCGGGCCCAAATGCCGCTGCAATTGGTCTGCGTCTCACGAACTTGATAACGGTTAAATGCCTTTCCATAGTTGGGTTTAGCGATGTTGCGATCAGTGTAGAAGGAAATAACAACCAGGTAATTTCAAGCTGGCTGGGTACTCTGGACGGTCACAGCGGGACAAGCCCGGGTGGAGGCATCCGCATCAACGGCAGCAACAACAGCCTGGGTTTAGCCGGACAAGCGGCCAGCGGCAACCTTATTTTTGGCAACAATAATTATGCTGTACAGGTTGTGAGTGGGCAGGGTAACAAAAGTTACTACAATACCATTTCTTTGCATAACCTGGGCAACATAGCCTTACCACCAGCTATCCGGGCGCTTTCGGTGGTAGCGGGTGGGCAACTCAAATTCGGTCCAGGTAATCATATTACTAGCCCATAGTAAGCCATAGATCTGGGCCATACCAGGGGATTTCAAGCATACTTCTGGTTAGCGCAGAACGCCGCCGCCAGGGAGCGCAGGCTATAAACCTGCGCTCCCTGGCGGGTGATTATCTCTATTCCCCAGAATTCGTTCAGGCTGCCATCGTAACGGTCCCGATAAAGATAATCACCCTCGCGATATTCGGCTGGGCCGCGCAAAGGACGTTCAGGCGAAATCTGATGCATCGCTGCGCGTAAAAAGGCGTATACCTCGCTTACCTCAGCCCTAACAGTCACCTGCTCTACACCCCCGGCATAACTCATTGACCAGATTGGCGCATTATTATAGCAAACGGTCTCCTGTCCCACAAAGTAGCCCATACCAAAGTAAATATCGCGGTAGAAGAAAGGACCCTCTCCAAACTCTAACTGGCGCGACCCTGGCAAAAGGGGCGCAACTGTGGCGTCATCGCCCTGGCTGGCATAGGTATGCAGCTTTGCTTTGATCAAAAACTCTATGAAACCATCTGGTAGGGTTTCTAGTTCCGGCATACATTCCTTTTATAGAATTAGAATTAAAAATCCCCAGTGTTAACCGGTATAACTAACCGGGTGGGCTTCCAGGAAAGCTCTTAAAGTTCGGTTAAAATCTCCGGCTTTCTCCACCTGCACAGTATGCCCGGCACGCTCTATCATGACGTACTCGGCGCCGGGGATCTGCCCGGCCATTTCCTTCTGTTCGTGAGGAGGAGTAGTGCGGTCACGCGAACCGGCAATAACCAGTACGGGCAGGCGCAAATGGGGCAGGCGCTCAACCGTATCATGGAACTGCACCGCCATAGACTGGCGCAAGTTGCCCGGAGTACGCTTGTTATGCGGTAACTCACTGGGCGAAGGTCGGCGGCTGAAACTGGAAGCGATAGTCACAGTTGCCACCAACTGTGGATAGTTCAAAGCTACCTCCTGGGCCACCGCGCCTCCCATGGATAGACCAACCAGGTGGCTTTTACCCAGGTTCAGGCCGGTAATCATCCCGGCGACATCCGCGGCCATGTCGCGCAGAGAATATTCTTCGCAAGGGCTGGGAGCGCTAAGGCCGGTATCGCGCCAGTCAAAGGTCAGGCAGCGATAGCTTTCTTTGAAAGAATTGACCTGTAACAGCCAGTTATTATGATCGCCGGTCAGGCCGGGCAGGAAAACAATGGCTTCCCCGGCATCCGGGCCAGTCAGTTCGTAATAAATGGAATGATGGTTGGTATCAATATATGGCATTGTTATAGCTTCTTTTGTCTTTTTGCTTAATCTTTTAAATTTGATTTCAAACCTGCTTTACAGGCTAAATTTGATCAGTACATCTGTACCGGGTTCTCTTTGCTGCGAAAATAAATTATAGCATTAGTTGAGTTCAGATTGAAATCGGGTTAGACCTCCTGATCTGAATTTGAGCAGAGGAGAAAACGAAAGCGCGTCCGGTTTAGGGAGACGACATGCTTCAAATAAGGTAAAATAGTACTGTGGAAGGGGTTTTCAGCTTCTATCATAAGGTGGTATAATCGACAAAGATAGCTACATTATGTTTAGCAAATCCTCCGTTGGCAGGATAATTTTTTAATTCAAATTAACACAAAGACCTAAAACGTTTCACAAGGCGAGGGCGGAAGAATTTATGGCCGAAGTTAATCAGGGATTCGATGCAGCCATGCGACGGGGCCGAGAATTCGTAGCGGCAGGCGATTGGGCAAAGGCTCTCAATGAATTTATTCGGGCGGCTCAGAGCGCACCCTCCGATATTACAGCCCGTTATAACCTGGCACTGGCTCTCTTTAAGCTCGGACATAACGACCAGGCTTACCAGCAGTTCCAGGGTATCACCCGGTTGCAGCCGCAGAATACAGAAGCCTGGATGCGTATAGCCGAGATACAGGCCGCTACCAACAAACGCGCCGAAGCTGTTCAGACTTTGCAGCGAGTCAAAGAGATTCACAAAAAGGCCCAGAAGCAGCGTGAAGTGGCTGAAGTGCTGCGCGAAATCATCAAAGTAGACCCGGCGCAGGTGGAGGCCTATCGCGAACTGGCCGATATTGCCAAAGCGCGGGGAGAGCGTAAAGCTGCGGCCTCTATTATCACCAACCTCGGCCAGTATTTTCAAGCACAGGGCCGCACCCAGGATGCCCTTTCTGCTGCCAACGAAGCGCTACTGCTCCAGCCTGACTATCAGGAAGCCCTGACTCTGCGCGAGCAGGCCAATCCGCATTCGATCCCTGCCGGTCTGGAAGGATTGGCGGCGCTACCCTCGATAGATCTTCTTTCAAACGGTAATGGCGGTACGCAAACACCCGCCCGCAATGGCAGTGGCATGATTGCGCGTGTTTCGGCCTCGGAATATACCATTAATCAGCTAATCAATACCGCCGAGGAAGCCCTGGCCCGTGGCGATACCGGGCTGGCTTTACGCAATTATGAACTGGCCGTTGAAGAAGGAGTCAATCGCGCCGATGTCTTTTACAGTATCGGCCAGCTATACGCCCAGAATGGACAGGTTGAACAGGCTGTCGATTATCTCACCCGCGCCTCTAACGACCATGATTATGCGGCCTCCTCTTTCTTCACTATGGGGCAGGTTTATGATGAGGCAGGGCGACTCGATGAAGCGGCCAATGCCTACCGAGATGCTCTGGATCGCATTGATCTCCAGACCATCGGGCGAGATGAAATTGACGAACTGATCGAAATGTACGAAGCCTTGGGCAAAGTGCTGGAAAAACAGGAAAAGGTCGCTGAAGCAGCCGACGTCTATAACCGGTTGGCCCAGTTCATCAACAATAAGAACCTGCGCACCGAAAGAACCGCCCTGGTAATTATTCATGCTCGTGAACTAAGCGACAAAGTAGCCGAACGGTCATCCGCGCCTGCCAGCCCTGTCATTCACGAAGAAGAGGAAGCTCTCACCAGCTCAATTCGCTTTGGCAGCGAAGAAAGCCTGGTTCACCTGACCGGTAACGAAGAAAATCCCGGTATAGGTGATGGGAAAACTGCCACCGGTAGCCTGCGCCTGCCGATTGGCGCGTTTGCTAATTCTAACGGCGCGATGCGAGCTCCGGTGATTAACACTCCGACTATACCGGCACGCTTTCCCACTAACCTGGTAGCGCTTGAACCGCGTTCCGAGACGACACCCTGGCTGCGGGCCGCCGAGGAATTCATGCGTACTGATCGCCTGACCGCGGCTACCGATGCTTGCCAGGAAATCATTCGCTACTATCCCGATTATATTCCGGCTCAGGCAATCCTGGCTGAAATCTCCGTAGCCCAGGAGCGCCTTGAGCAGGCCCGCTCCAAGTACCAGTTGATAGTTGACTTATATCAGGTGCGGGGAGACCAGACCAAGTCGGTCGAATGTTACAAACGACTGGCCGAAATCAGCCCGGATAATATGGGGTTGCGCTCCAAGCTGGCCAACGTTTTACTGCAATCTAATCAAAAGGAAGAAGCAGCCGAATTACTGCTATCTACCATTGGCAACTATGCACGAACCGGCCAGTTGGAACGCGCTCTGGAGGAATGCAAACGCCTGCGCGGTCTTGCCCCGCAGAGCGCGCCGATTCGAGTGCAGTATGCCGAGTTGCTCATTCGGATGGACCGTTACAACGAAGCCATGCCGGAGTTGCGGGCTGCCCTCGAACTCGACCCCAATAATCTCAAGGCCCTGGCGCTGCTCAATATCAGTAGCTTCTTGATTGGCGACTCGAGCGTCAAGTGGAACAGCTTTCAGACCGTGGTGGAAAAGGCTCGCAAGGATGAGAATTCCCGCAAGCTCTTTCTGGAAGAATATCGCCAGGCCGCCATGCTCTATAACCATCCGGGCGTCTTTTATGCCTATGGCTGTCTTTACCTTGATAGCAGCCAGTCTAAGCAGGCCGAACGCGTACTCGCCCAGGCTTTGGAGCAGAGCGGACCGGCAAAAGCCGAATTTGAACCGCTCATCCACTGGTCCCTCGGCCAGATTTACCTTGAACAACATCGCTCTAAAGAGGCAGTCGAAGAATTGACCCAGGCTACCGGCCTGGTAGACCGGGCTGATCCTGCTCTTTATGCCGCCAGTAGCGCCTCCTTTGGCACTTTACCTAACCAGATTCAACTTCACCGCAAGATGGCCCAGGCTTACGCTGCCGACGGCAACCCCGCCGAGGCGGTCAAAGCTCTCAAGACGGTCAAAAAGCTCACACCCTATAACCGTGAGATACACCGCGAACTGGCCGATCTCTACTTTAACCAGGGCCAGTTAAACGAAGCGCTGAGCGAACTGGGCGAACTGGTGGCCCATTATGACGAGAGCGGCAAAGTAGATGAAATGATTGAAGTCCTGCGCGAAATGGCAGAACTGGCGCCCAACAATATGGGCGTTAAGGATAAATTAAGCGAAGTTTATCTAAAGCGTGGTATGATAGATGCCGGGCTTAAAGAACTGGATGAACTGGCCGAGCTACAGCGCAAAAACGGACGGCTCAAGGATGCGGTACGTACTTTGCAGCGGGCGGCTGAAACCTACTGGATGATGGGTAAAATGGACCCGGCCTACGAACTGTACGACCGGATTGTCAGGATTTCTCCCGGCGACGTAGAAGCGCGCCAGCAGTTGGTTAATCGTCACTTAATGTCGGGCAGAGTAGCGGACGCGGTAGAGGAACAGCGCACAATTGCCCAGATTTGCCTTCAATCCAATAATACCCAGGAGGCTATTGCGGCCTTACATCAGGTGATCGGCTTAGCGCCGGAGGATATGCGAGCCTACTTCCAGCTTGCCAATGTGCTATCCAGTACTAACGAGCATTATCAGGCTTACCGTCTTTACCAGCGCGTCTTGCGGCTTGATCCGAAAAATGAGAAAGCCCGCCAGCTTATGGAGCAAGCTCAACGCAACGCGGTTGAAGCCGGCCAGATGAAACAGTAAAAGCCTTTTAACAGGGAAAATGGGGAAGTGGTGATTTAAGCATCTTCCGCTAAGCGGTGGCTTAATCCCTCTGGAAGGATTTAATGGACCAACTGATCCAACAGGTCACGCACATTTTTCAAAATCAAAAGTTCGATGTGCTGGCCTTTCTGGATATTTTAATACTTGTACTGCTGATCTACGGGCTGTTGTCAATTCTGCGAGGCACACGGGCTGAAGTTTTGGTGCGCGGCCTCATTATCCTCTTTGGCCTGGCTTTCATCATCGTCAATATCTGGCCTCAGTTCACTGTCCTCAAGTGGCTGGTCAACAACTCCCTCCAGTTTATTATCTTTGCAGTCATCGTCATTTTCGCCCCTGAGATGCGCCGCGCCCTGGAACAGATCGGTCATACCGGGGATTTCTTCAACCGGCCCCTGGGCGGTGGCGAGAACCCTAACACGCGCTCGATGATCGAAGAAGTGGTCTCAGCCGCTTTTTATCTATCTAACCAGCGCTGGGGTGGACTGATTGTAATTGAGCGTGAAACCGGCCTGTCGGATATTGCCAATAAGGGTGTACCGATTGGTGGTCAGGTAACCAGCCAGTTACTGGTAAATATTTTCGTACCAAATACCCCTCTACATGATGGTGCAGTGATTATTCGCCAGAATGAAATCGTCGCAGCCAAAGTTATTTTGCCCTTGAGCGAGAACCTATCCAAGTACGAGCACTACGGCACACGCCACAAAGCGGCCCTCGGTATCAGCGAACAGAGCGATGCCATTATTGTGGTGGTTAGCGAGGAAACCGGGCAGATTTCGGTGGCCTATCATGGTAAGTTGCAGCCCAAACTGGACCGGGAGCGCCTGCGAGCAACTCTGGCAGGCTTGCTTGAACCCTCTTCCGGGCGGATTGTCGGGCGTATCCGGCGAAGAGCGGGTAGATTAAAGACCCTGGAAACCGGCAATGGGACCAAACAACCTGTCCGGCTGAAAGAGGAACAGTCCAATGGTACAGCGACCCAGGCGAACAAACCCAGGAGCGAGCAGCCAAAAGAAGCGGCAGGTACTTCCGAAAAGCCTAAAAATGAGCAGCCTAAAGAGGTCGCCAGTGCCAGTACACCGGATAAACCTAAAAATGAGCAGCCTAAAGAAGCGGTAGGCAAAGCTGACAAGCCGAAAGATGAACAACAAATAGAAGCGGTTGGTCAGACTGATAAACGGTAAAGCCATGATTCCTAACTTTATAGTTAATTTTGTAAAGCACATAAGCATTGGGCGTTTGATTGTTTCCATAGGGTTGGCGGTAATTGTCTGGGGTTATGTGATGGCTACTCAATTCCCGGAGCGCACTTCTCCACCCTATGAAGTAAATCTGGTCGAACCTGTGCCGCCTCCTGCTAATCTTGTGATGGTCCCTTTACCTGACCAGCCCACTTCCGTGCGAGTGACCGTCTGGGGTCAGGCCGACCTCGTTTCTACGATCAGTCCCACTCAAATCCGCCCTTATCTTGATCTTTCTGGCTACAAACAGGCCGGGACTTATAATGTAGAAGTAAAACTGAAACCGGGCTCCATTCCGGCCGACCTGAACAGTAAAATTGAACCCAAAACCATATCGGTTCTGCTTGAAAACCACGTTGAGAAATCAATTCCGGTCAAAATTGTACGCGAAGGTGAAGTTAACCCGGACTATTACCTGGAAGGTGATATTAAGGCCTCCCCCAGCCAGGTTTCCGTCAGCGGACCGGAAAGCGATGTGAACCAGGTCAACCAGGCCATTGTAAGAGTTAACCTGAGTAATCGGGTGGGAAATTTAGGCGCATCTTTACCGGTGCAACTGGCCGATAACGGCGGCGCACCCCTGCCGGCCAATAATAACCTGACTGTTACACCGGGCGTGGTTAATGTTAGTGCTACTATCAATTATAAGCTGGGAACCAGGACCGTTCCGGTGCGTGTCGTTACCAGTGGCAACCCGGCAGACGGCTATATTGCGGGGACAGCTAAATCCGACCCTACCCTGGTAACGATCTCAAGTGGAGACGGAGATTTACTGGGAAAAGTTAACTATGTCGAAACGGAACCTGTAGATATTTCGGGCTCTACCAGTGATGTTACTCGCACTGTTACCCTGAAACCACCCCAGAATGTAACAGTCCAGGGCAGCAGTAAAGTGGATGTCAGTATTGGTATAGTACCCTTCCAGACCAGCGCCTCGGTAGAAGTGCCGGTGCAATATTATAACCAGTCGCCTGACCTGCGCTATATCTACAATCAAAATTCGATTACCCTCACCCTGAGCGGGCCTTACCAGGCCTTCCAGCCGACTCTGCCCTTAAATAAAATCACGGCAAAAGTAAATTTGCAAAATTTGCAGCCGGGAACTCACAATATCCCGGTACAGGTAGAAAAGCCGGATAATCTGGTAGTAAGTAATAACCCGATGATAACGGTAGTTATTTCACGGGCTCCGACTCCAACGCCGCTGCCTACTCTGCCTCCCACCAGTACTCCCAGCCCAACCAGCACTCCTCAGGGTAGCCAGACGCCGCCGGCCGAAACCGGAACTACTCCGGTTCCGCGCCAGGTTACACCCGCGCCAAGCCCGGCGACCACGCCTGCCATCGGCCCCGTTCCGCCGGAAGGCGCGACAGGTTCGCCAATCGCCATCAGTACCAACCAGCCCGAACCCAGCCCGCAAAGGCCGGTTCCACCTACCACTCATTCCAAACGGCTTGATGCCGAGCAGCGTTCTGAGCTGGTCCCGGTTAACAGTAAGACTGTTACAACTCAGACGTGGACAGTGTAGTTAAGTTCAAATCTCTGCGCACGAACCCCTGGCTCTGGGCGGGTGCTATTCTGTTTCTACTGGCTCTTTTCACGCTGCGCATCTGGCCTGCCGGGGCAGAGCGCTTTGCGGTAGACGAAGCCCATCATTCAGGTTGGGCCAGATTAATCGCCAATGGCGATCCTTTTATGCGCACTATCGCTGCTGATAAGCCTCCCCAGTTATATTACCTGATCGCGCTTTCTTTCAAACTCTTTGGCGAGAATGAAATTTCTGCACGTCTGCCGAATGTCCTGGCTGGCACGCTGCTTATTCTGCCACTCTGGGGAATTGCTCGCCGCCTCTATCCGAGCCGGATAGGCGTGGCGTTGCTAGCCTGCGCTCTGTATGCCCTTTCGCCACTGGCCCAGGTCTATGCTCCCACCGCCTTTACCGACCCACTGATGGTCTTCTGGCTGGTTATGTGTGTCTGGTTAGTGACGGGACAGCGCTGGTTCTGGGCCGGGCTGGCTCTTGGATTGGCGATTTGCGCCAAGCAGCAAGCCCTCTTCTTTCTGCCTTTCCCGGTCTTTCTGGGTTTGATCGAATTATTTTACCAACCAAAAAGCGGTCCAGCCTGGAGCTGGCGTACTCTGGCCGGCAGGCTCACGCTGGTAGTAGGGGGGTTGGCTTTACCGCTGGCGTTGGTGCTGGGCTTTGACAAGTGGCGCGGCCAGACCAGTTCACTGACTTACGGAGCGGCGCTCAACGGGGAGAAACTGGGTCTGGCTTATCCGGTAGCCTGGCCGGGAAGGCTAGGTGAATGGTGGAACCGGGTATTACAGTACTTCTTTGCGCCGGGCTGGTTTGGGCTGCTCCTGGCGCTGGCACTCCTGCTTTACGGAGGGTGGACTCTCGCCAGGCTGGCGCGGCTCTGGCAAAATCGCCATGCTGATAATAGCTTTTCCACTTCAGCAGTGCAGGGGGTACTGGCTGATACAGCCCTGCTTACTGCCACCCTGATTGTGCTGGGCTGGCACACTGCCATGACTTTTCCGGTCTGGGATCGCTACCTGCTGCCACTCGTGCCATTTGTAGCGCTGCTGCTGGCGCGAACCTTAACGGCGGTTGCCGGGGTCTTGCGCAGTTTCTTCAGTAATAGAGCTGGAACTTCACGACTGAATTCTACAGGCATAATTCTGGCAGGCCTGGCTCTGTTTGTATTCATTTTTATGGCGCAACCACTGGTAGAGGCCGCCACCTACCGCCTGCCGCTGGGCGGTGATTACCTGGCTTTTTCGGGCGAGGGACCGGGAGCGCATAGCGCTTATGACGGTATTCAGCAGATCGGGCCTTACCTCAAAGCCAGTCTACCTCCCGGCGCGGTAGTTTACGCGGAGGAAATGGACTGGGAGTTCAGCTACTATCTGTTTGGCGTACCTGTGGAGTTGCCCTCCAACAAAAGTCGCCCGCTGGACCCGGCAGTGGTGGCCGCCTCTGCTGAGCAGAAGCCTGCTTACGTTATCTATAGTGACTGGCAGGGGAGTTCCTATCAGAAGCTACAAAATGAACTTTCTTCCCTGGGCTACCGCTTAGAACCGGTCCGCGAAATTCAGCCCGGCTCAAATCCTGGCCGGACCTCGTTTACCATTTACAGTGTAAAACGCGTCTGAGGAAAGCATGTCAGACCAGGAAACGCAAGCACAGGTAGAGGTGCGTGAAGCCTTCGTTTATATGCTGGAGTGCGCCGATGGTACCCTCTATACCGGCTGGACTTATCAACTGGAAGAGCGCCTGAAACGGCATAACTCTGGCAAAGGCGCCAGGTACACTCGTGCCCGTCTTCCGGTAAAGATGGTCTACAGCGAACGCCTGCCCGGTGAGCGCGCCGCCCGGCAACGCGAATATGCCCTCAAACAATTACCCCGTTCGGCCAAACTGCTGCTAATCAGCCAGTATAAAGGCCAGCCCTGATCCTCGCTTCTAACTGCTCCAGTAACTATTAAAACAGTGTAATTACTCAGTCCTTTGAGGAAGCTCGTAAATCAGATATAAGACAGCTAAAGAAGAATAAGCATGAGTTAAAGCTGAAAACAATCCGCTACAGCAAAGACTACCTCAAATCCCGCATAAGAATCTAATTATCAGATTATGTTAAATAACTGAAAAGATTGACTATACCTCTCTGGCTACCTATAATCCATTAAATTATCCGAAAATGGTGATAAACTTTTTGGAGAAAGACTGGCATGGATAATAGCGCTGCTGCCTGGGGTCTGGCCGTCCTGTGGCTATACTGTACTTTCATGCTCTTCTGGGCCTTACAATGGTGGCTGGGCCGCCATATCCAGGGAGTAGCTCTTTTAGTGTTCAACCGGCCAAACCTGGCTGCAAATCTTTACTTTTATCTTCTCGCGCCCGGCGTTATCCTCCACGAACTCAGTCACTGGCTGTTTGCCAAGTTACTTTTTGTGCCTACCAAAGACCTGGTCCTTTTCCGGCCTCAACGTAGCCCGGACAACAATGGTAAAGGCGGGCCTATCACGCTTGGCTATGTGGAGATTTTTAAGACTGATCCCCTGCGCCAGAGCTTGATCGGGTTGGCTCCTTTACCGGTCGGGCTGCTGGTTTTGCTGGCGCTGGCTACCCTGCTAAACTTCAATACAGGCCTGAGCAGCAGCACCCTCGAACCAAATACCGTCTGGCAATCTATTACCGCCATTCCACCTGAGATAGTCAACAGCCTCAAACAGCCGCTAAACCTGCTTTGGCTCTATTTTGTCTTTACGGTTAGCAACGGGATGTTGCCGAGCCGTCCTGACCGCAAGCCCTGGCTGGTCGGCTTCCTGCTGCCGGGGAGCATTCTGCTGGCGCTCTCCCTGACCGGCCATCTGCCGCCTCTCTCTCCAGAATGGCAGCATGGTTTGCGCAGCTTCATCGCCAACCTGACCTGGATTTTTGCGTTTGCCGCTTCCCTCAATTTCCTGCTGGCCATTCTGATTTTCCTGGTTGAGTGGATGGTCAGTCGCATGAAAAAACGGCGAGTAGTTTATAAATAAGGAAACCCTCTCCCGTCGGAGAGGGTTTCTTTGTAGTAAGGAATGTGACTGAAAATTAGTTTATGGTAATGCTGCCAATATCGCTGCGTACCGTGATGGTTGAGCCATTGCCGTTGCTGGTCAAATGCTTGCCCTCGCTGTAGCTACCCTGTTCGATCTGGCGCATCTTAACATTACCCAGGTTAGTGGTGGCATCAATTCGGGCGTTACTGCTGTTGCCGAAGTCCAGCGTGATACTGCCAATATTGGTATCAACGCTGCCGCCGGTGGTCTGCTGGAGGGTACCGGAGAGATCAATGCTGCCCGTATCGCTGTGAACGCGCTCGATATTGAGCGTACTGCTGTGCGACTCAATCCGGCCAACGTTGCTTTCAGCCCAGACAGTGGCAGTTACATTATTCAGATTTACGCTGCCAACATCGCTCTTAACCTCAACCCGCTCTGCCTTTACCTGCGAAAGTTTGATTTCGCCCACACTGCTGCGCAGGTTGTGCCGGGCGCTGCTGTAGTCCAGGTTCGTGAGGTTAATATTACCCACGTCATGTCGGATGTTCGCCACCATCGTAGGTGGGGCCGTGATTGTAAGATCCACGCGCCCGCCGCCGAGATTAAAGAGGAAAGCTTTCTGGACGGTCGTGTTAATCGTGATGTCGTTGCCGTTCTGGCTGGCCTGGAAGTTGACGCGCTGGAAAGCATCATCAGAGTAACCGTTCACTACTTTAGTAGCCTGTACCGTTACAGTGGTTGCGCCGGGCTGTCCCACAATCTCAATATTACTCACATCGCCGGTCGCCACAATCGTGCCGTTCCCATCGACGTTGAAAGTCTGCGCCGGTAAAGCCTGGCGCCGTTCCGGCCCAAAACCTAACCCGCCTAATCCGCCCGGCGTGGTAAAAACGATAATACCGGCTACCGCTAACTCCAGCACAAGCAGCACTACCAGCACCGGAACTATTACCCTACGCATTGTTTTCTCCTTAACCTGTTTCCTGTTTTCTTTACTTTTTATTATTTTCTTTTTAATTCTTCGCTCTACTGCCATCATAACGCTCGTTTAATTTACAGACCATTGGCAGTAGGGCCAAAACGTGCCACGACTTTGGTCGCAAATGAGCACGTTCCTGATACTTATCGACTTAACTTTCAGGTTTTTAACCTCTACTTGATAGACACTGCCTCTATTCGCGATGTTTCATGAATTCAAACCGTTCCGCTAAAAGAGTCATAAAGGGCTTAAATAAGTAATTTTGCCGTTTGATATGCCTTGAGGTTAGGAGTAAAATCAGAGCCTGTTTTTGGTACAAATCCTTTAGCCTGAGGAGTAACTAATGTTTTCGGTTGAATTATTACTATCGGCGCGCCTCTTCCTGCATCCCCGCCTCCTGGGAAATCGCCTCTTTTTTCTGAGCAACCTGGGCCAGGGAGGCCATTTGAGTCTTTACGCTATGGATTACGGTGGAAGTGTTCCCGAACCTCTCCTGCCACCTCAGATTGCCCTTCAAAATCCGGAACTGATTGGCGGTTCCTCCTTTGAGATTTTCCCCAAACTGGGTAAAATCATGGTTATGCTGGACCATAACGGCGATGAAAATTACCAGCCCAACTTTATCCCGCTGGAGGGCGGCGTACCTGAGCCTCTTTTTCCAGAAACTTTCTCGCATTACAGGCTCGCTTGCGCGCATGTGGATACGGAAAATAATATGGCTTACTTCAGCGGAGATGCTCACGACGAGCAGATGTACGTTTCCTTCCGGGCTAACCTGGAAACCGGCCGGTTAGATAAACTGGGACAGAGCAAATGGGGCATGTACCCGGATGGCGTCAGTAAAGATAACCGCGAAGTTATCCTGGTAGAAGGCTACACTATGGGCGATAACGTGATGTATCGCTGGACTGAAGATCAGCCGGAAGCGAAGTTACTCGCCGGGATACCGCTGGAGAAGCGCACTCCCGACCAGCATGTACCCCTTAGCAGTTTTGGCCATGCTTACTACACAGCGGGAAACAAGGGCCTACTTTTCTATACCAGCCTCTTTAGCGACACCTACGGCCTGGGCTACCTGGAGCCTGACAACCCCCAGGAAGTCAGACCGGTAAATATCACCGGGATACAGCATAGCGGAGCAGGAGAGTTATATAGCCTCAAGCATATTAAAGGGAACGTCTACAGTGTTGGGTACAATATTGACGGATGCTCCTGGCTCTACGAAGGCCAATTTGATGAAGCGGCTCTGGAAATGCGCCTGAACCGGATTATTGTGGGTCAAGGAGAGCTTTCAAACGGAGTGCTGGAAAACGCTTATTATGATGAAGATAGCGACCGCTACGCGCTTTCTTTCTGCACCGCGACCTCCCCTTCCCAGATTTACACTGTTGAAGGGAGCGACCGGCAAAAGATTGTAAAACACACCCGCGAACGCATTCTGGGCATTCCGCAGGAGTTGTTATCGCCCGGAGAGGATGCTTCTTTTATCTCGCATGACGGGCTGAGAGTATCCGCCCGGCTTTACCTGCCTGCTCCCTCGCTGGGTTATGAAGGAGCCAGGCCGCTGGTGTATTACATACACGGCGGACCGCAGGGCCAGGAGCGGCCTGATTTCACCTGGTTCTCCATGCCGCTCATCCAGTTCCTGACCCTTAACGGCTTCGCCGTCTTTGTGCCTAACGCGCGCGGCAGCACCGGCTACGGCTTGAGCTACACCAAGAAGGTGGACCGCGACTGGGGTGGCAACGACCGCCTGGATCATGTCCACGCTATGACCCAGGTGTTGCCAAAAGACTCGCGAGTGGATGTAAAACGTGCCGGGGTAATCGGCCGTTCCTACGGCGGTTACATGACACTTACTCAGGCTACCCGTCATCCAGACCTGTGGGCCGCTGCCATTGATATGTTCGGTCCTTACGACCTGAATAGCTTTACCGAGCGCGTCCCTGAAAGCTGGAAACCCTACTTCGCCCTGGCAATAGGCGACCCGGTTAAAGATCGTGACTTCCTGACCGAACGTTCGCCGCGTACCTACGTCCAGCAGTTAACCTGCCCATTGATGGTAATTCAGGGGCAGAATGACCCGCGAGTAATTGAGCGCGAATCCAGGGACGTAGTGGAAAATCTGCGCGAGCAGGGCAAAGAGGTGGATTACCTGGTCTTTGCAGATGAAGGCCATGATGTGTTGAAGTTCGCTAACCGGGTGCGCTGCTACAACACTATTATGGAATTCTTCAAAAAGCACCTGCAAGGCTGATTGTAATACAAAAACAACTGGCCGGATTAGCTTCCGGCCAGTTGTTTTTCACCTGAGGGATTAGCGCCCGTCAGGATTGTCACTACATCCCCAGTATTTAAGCGGGTGCTGCCACGCGGCACGATAAATTCGCCCTGGCGATAAATTGAGATAATCAGGTTGTCCTCCGGCAGACTCAATTCACGCAGTAACTTACCAGAGGCGGTTGAAGCCGAGTTGATCTGAATTTCCTTGAGGCGCATCCCGCTTAAGGTAGCTCCCAGGTTACGCACGCCCTCTCCCAGGGCTGACTGGTAAGCTTTTACCAGGTCCGCTACACCTACTACTCCTAAAAGGCGCCGGGTTTGAGCGTCGGCCACTACGGGCAGCCAGCTTACCTGGTGCTCGGCCATTTCTTCCAGCACTTCCGCCAGAGTTTCATCCTGACAGGCATAAACCGGCTGGCTATTCATGGCAGCCTCAACCAAATCCGAGCGCTGGTTTTCCGATGGCAAACGCTCGATGTCAAAGTGACTCAAAACCCCTACCAGTTCGCGTGCCTTATTAACCACCGGCAAACCACTCAGGTTGATGCTATCCAGCATGGCGGCAGCGCTGCTGATGGGCATTTGCGGATTTAGAACTACAGATGGATTTTTGAGCACCTCGGTCAGAGGCAAAGAGGCCAGCAGCGGGAAGCTGTAACGGTAGCGGTGCGCGGGGGAGTCAGCCCTGGTGGGCACCTGGTTGATGTAGATTGTATTGTTGCCACAGATTAAGAGCGAGATAGCCACGGCCACCATGGCAGGGGCCAGCAAATTGAGGTTGCCCGTCATCTCGGCCACCATAAGCATGACCGCCAGGGGTGCGTGAGCTATACCGCCGAAGAGCGCCATCATAGCTACAATTACAAAGGGAGCCGGGTCGGTTGGTACACCCGGCAGCCAGCCTTGCGTTAAACGCCAGATAGCCGCCCCTACAAAACCGCCTATCACCATGCCTGGACCAAAAATACCACCGCTACCACCACTACCTATCGAAAGCGAGGTAGCGATAATTTTACCTACCGGTAGCAGGATTACCAGCCAGAGAGGCAAACTCATCAGACCGGTTATAGCGCTTGGAGACATAGTAGCCTGCACCCAGCCGTAGCCCATATGAATAAAGCCGGGTGAAATCATACCCATAAAGCCAACCAGCAGGCCACCCATAGCCGGCTTTAGCCAGTTCGGGACAACCCAGCCACCAATTTTCAGGTGGTGGAAAAAGCGGCTGACCGAAATAAAACTTCTGGCATACAAAAGACCGATCAGGCCACAAACAACACCTATCACAGCATAATAGACCAACTGTACCGGGTTATCGAAGGTCAGGACATTCAGTTCCGCTCCAAAGATAGGCGTCCAGCCGTAAACAGAAGAATAGACCGAGTAACCAACAATAGAAGCGACCAGCGCCGGAATAAGGGCTTCCACTTCCAGGTCGTGCAGGTAAAGAATTTCGGCAGCCATTACGGCGCCGCCCAGGGGAGCTCGGAAAATCGCGCCAATACCGGCCCCCATACCCGTTACCATAGCCAGTCTTCGGCTTGCTACATCCATACCGAGCCAGGTTGCCAGCAGTGAACCAAAGCCGGAGGCAATCTGGGCGGTTGGTCCTTCGCGCCCGCCACTACCGCCGCTGCCAATGGTGATGGAACTGGCGATTAACTTGACTAAAGGTACTCTTGCCCTGACCTTACCGCCCCGGTGATGAAAGGCCGCGATAGCCGCGTCTGTGCCGTGTCCTTCCGCTTCGGGCGCGAAGCGAAAGACAATAATCCCGCTGAGCAGTCCACCCAGCGTCAGTACCAGCGGCAAAACCCATGGCCGGGCGGCTGGTTCAATAACGGCTTTGCCCTCACCGAGAGCTGAAGGTGGTGTATAGCCGGCCAGGTTTACCAGAAACAGGTGAGTCGAAAAATCTATGGACCAGGTAAAAACAATTGCGCCCAGGCCGGCTACCAGGCCAATTACTATGCCGAGACCTAACCACTTTGCCAGGTTACGGCCTGTCTCAACACTGCCCAGGTTCTGGCGGAATTTGATCCAGCGCAGGCGGCGGGCTTTCATATCCTTTAACATTTTGTTACCTATTCAGCTTACTGTCAGTTACTCTTTGTTGTATTAACTCTCAAACTTCAGTCTATTGTTTCTCAAGCTTTAATCCGGAATAAAGCATATTAACAATCAGGTTTTGATTTTCCTGTACAAAATCCGTGTCAAATCCAAGTGAGCCAGCCAGTAGCGCAAGTGATTCGCAGGCATTCAGGATGAGCAGGGAAGCAGGTTCAACCGGTACTTTAATTTCGCCTGTTTGCAGGGCTTCTTTCAGCAGGTCTTCAATCAAGGTAAGAAAGGCGCGGCGGTGTTCAGCAGCTTCCAGCTTAAACTGCCGGTTTACCCCGTACAGAGAGCTGATAAAAACTCTAAAGCCTTCCGGTTGTCCGGTGATCAGCCGGTTGAAGGTTTCCATCAGAACCTGTAACTTCTTCTTCAAAGGCTGATTCGCTACAGGCTGGAGAGCCTGGCGCAACTCGCTTAACTGCTCACCTGCTATTTCTTTGAGCATTGCGCTAAAAAGAGCCTGCTTCGAGTTAAAGTGTAGATAGACAGTACCCTTGCCAATGCCGGCTTTTTCGGAAATAACTTCCATCTTGGCCTGCTCAAACCCCACGCGAGCAAATTCTTCAGCAGCAGCTTGAATAATCAGGTGCCTGACGTTTGCCCGTTCTTCCTCGGTTACAATCTTAGGCACTTATTACCTCCTGTTTATTTTGACTGGTTGGTCAGTCATATTATACTCTACTTTGTAAAAAAAGCAACAATCTTTTCTAATATTCTCCAGAATCCTGCTGCTTTTAAATCCACAATCCCGCTTTTTTACAGAGTAAGCGAAATAAGCACAGAGATGAATAGTGGGCAAGGCGGTAGAATAGAATAACTTAAAATAGAAAGCCCGGTAAAATCGAGGCAGGCTCATGAATAAAGCGTACAGATCGAGGGGGTATAATGTGGAACTATAAGTTAGTACAGGTTATGTAAAGCTTAAAATCAAATGCACCCTAGCTAGAACTTACTTCTTACTGGGGCGTTTCAGTATGGAGATAAATCTGAAGAATTTCCTTATAACAGTCGGAAACTTTCTGCCGGTCGTAGGCCTCAGTTAAGCCTTCACTGCTTCCTCGCTCCAGCATCTCTGCCTGCGCCAGCAGACTCTGTTTGAATCCGGCTTCATGCGCCCGTTCTATCACTTTTCCAATTGTTCTCAAAAGCGCAATGATAACCACCGAATGAGTTCGAGCTGCCTGACGGATCTGATCAAAGGCCAGCGAGGTCATTCTTTCGTGAGAGATAGATTTTGTGAGAACCCTCAATTGATTTTCATCATCATAGCGGAAGTCAGAAGGAAGTTTCCTGTCGGCCATGTTACATAAGGCTTCCCCTAACCGGTCAATACAGCTTACAGCAGTGAAGGGGTCGTTGATACCAGGGGAAAGAGCGCGTACAGCAATCTCAACCAGTTGCTGGATAGCAAACTCTACATCCTGAGGCAGTGTTCTTTGCTTTCCAATAATAAATATGCTTTTTAATTTGTCATGCACATCTTCATCAAGATGTTTTTCAGGCCAGGCGCGTAGAATAGCGGAATCGCGTACGATAAAATCACCAGGCCGCACTTCTAACCGCACAATCAAATCATGGTCACAGCACAACTGCAAGAGGGTGGGCGAGTCAATTGCCTGTATGTAACCACTTTTATCAACCTTAACCAGTCCAGAAGTTTGCTCAAAATTATCGGGAATAGCTTCTTTTGCCGGATGCTCGCTATCCTCTGGGTGTTCACCTTCTCCAATTTTCTCCGGAAATATATGGTCAATCGCTTTACTTAATTCGCGACTGGACCTTGCAATAACTGTATCTGCCTGTATCGAAGAAGCAACATGATGGATAAAATAAATAAGCACACCCATACTGGCAATGGCAAACAACACGCCAAAAGACACCGAGATATGTGGCACAAACTCTGAAGAGTTCTGTCCATTGATGGTGCGCAAGATTAACAGGCAATAAAGGAAAGTGGAAATAAAGGTGCCGAGAACCGCTTGATTACCGGTATCGCGCATGAAATTACCGAGCAGACGGGGACCAAACTGGGATGAAGCCAGGGTGAGAGCGGCTACCGTTATCGAGAAGACTACCCCTGCTACTGTCATTACTGAACCTGCAACAGTGGACAGTAAAGAGCGAGCCCCATCCACGCCGCGGGTATACCCGAAAAGTGCGGCGGTTTGTTCTTTAAGAGTATGATCCAGTTGTAAAGTTACAAACGAAAAAAGGACTGTCAGTAAAGACATGAGAGTAGGAACAAACCAGTAGCTCCCACGTAGACCGTCCCAGATGCTCAAAATTCGAGTTCTCATTTCCTACCTTTTAGGCTGCCTCGGTTCTATTGACTTTGTTAGATTTTTTTCTTTCCGCCTCTTCGTTAGCCTTCTTGAACCAGTTGGCCACTATAACGTCTGTCGAAGAATGCGCCACAATCGAAAAGACCACTACAATTGCTGTCAAAGTAATGATTTCATTTGTCCTGGCAATGCCGGATCGCAGTATCAGAAAGCCGTAAAAGACGGAAGCAAATCCTTTAGGTCCAAACCAGGCCGTTGTAAACCATTCCAACCAGCTTAATCTGGCTCCCAATAAAGCCAGGGCCAACGCTAAAGGGCGTACCGCAACCAGTACCAGGACAGCGAATATGTAACCAAAAATGTCTGTATTCGAAAAAATCGAAGGCGTGATTAACGCGCCAAAGAGTAGCAGGGTAGCCACTTTAAAGAGTTCAGCCAGAACTTCACCGAATTCATGAAAGGCTTTGCAGGCATCTTTATTAACCGCTGCGAGCGTTATTCCGGCTGTAAACGCTGCCAGGAATTCATTGCCGTGAAAAACAGTAGCAAGAGCATAAACCATAACTCCTATTGAAACCGCCAGTAAGGGAAGATAATTTGAGGAAACCGAGAAAATAGGTTTGGTTGAGAGTGCGCTGATAATAAGCGGAGTCACGATACCTATTACAATACCCAGCACTATATTAAGCAGAATGGAAGGTACATCAGGTTTTTCCGCACTCATCAAAGCCAGAAAAGCAACTACGAAAGGTAAGGCTAAACCATCGTTCATCCCGCTTTCTATATTAAGAAGTGAGCGTACCCGTCCAGGAACTTCTTCACGGCCCACAATCGCCGAAGCAAACACCGGGTCTGTCGGAGTAAGTACAGCACCCAGCAGGAAAGAGTCGAGCCAGGATAATCCCACGATGAAATGCGCCAAAACAGCATTGCCCAGCAGAGTCAACGGCAACCCTAGAAATAAGGCTCTTCCCGGCAGTTTCCACTTTGCAATATTGAAATCAGCCAGTTTCACCCGCATCCCGTCGGTATAAAGGACGCTAAAAAGAGCCAGTTGCGCGAAGGTAGAAACAACTTCGTTATCAAACTGGATGGTCATTACACCCAGCACTCCGGGTCCGGCTATAAAACCGGCCAGCAGAAAAATGACAGCAGTTGAGAGAATACTTCGGTTTGCCAGGCCTGATAACAACACCGCAATAACCAGTGTTATGGCGAACACCACTACTACTTGCACTTAGTTAATTTTCTCCAGTCTACTGAAAAGGCTTTGTTTAAGATTAGCTTGAGTAGAATTACTCCCGGTTGGTGCGATCTTCTTTACTAGCCATATTAATATCAGACCGGTTTTAGCTACTTTTCCTCTCTTCTTCTGGCTAATCTTTGATTAAAGTAATACCTTGTCCAGAATGTTTACAGCAAAATCAACACCTCAAAACGGAGATATTCCAAAAATAAACGGTTTAAATCGGCGTTAATACTTTTCGGCTAAAGGCTGTTTAAACTGAGCTCATTTCCTTACTGTTATACCGGAAAGTTTAATGTCTCCGCTGTTAGATAACCGCTGATTTAGCCGGTTTACACCTTAATTAGACAGAAGTTTAATATATCGCTATGCGATATTAGGTATAGAATATGCTAATTTTGTTCACGTGAACGGTATAACCTGTTCTTAAAACAAAAAGCCACCCGCATAAAAACTCCAGGCGTTTAATTATTGCCTGGTTTACGGCATGAATGCTGATGTGAGAGGATTCGTGTGATTAATTCGGTAGGTCTGTTTTTACCGGCTCCTCAGTCCAGTGAGAGCAGTAGATCATGAATTAGGTTGCTAAAGAAAAGCAAGGAGGCTTTCGGCATGGCTGATAGCATTGATAACAATAAGGATAGAATTCCACCTTCAAGAGATGTAATTCCCGCGGCTGGTAATAGTGTTTCGCCAGCGGGAAATCTAGATAACCAGCAGAATCAAAATACCAATTCTCAAAGTGCCAGCAATAATCAACAGGATAAAAATCAGCCGAGTGGCAAAAAGACCGGTAAATTCTTCGTTTACTTTGTGTCGGCCCTTGCTGCTTTCAACGGTCTACTTTTCGGATTCGATACCGGCGTAATTTCGGGTGCTCTACTCTTTATTAAGAAAGATTATAACCTCAATTCCACCATGCAGGAAGTCGTTACCAGCGCAGTACTGGTCGGAGCAGTGATCGGCGCAGCCATTGCCGGCTTCCTGACTGATAGATTAGGTCGGCGCATTACCATAATTGGCACAGCAGTAGTTTTTGTAATTGGCGCGATCAGCACCTCCCTTGCTCCTTTTTTGTGGTGGCTGATTATCAGTAGAGGAGTGGTAGGCCTCGGAATTGGAGTAGCTTCTTTTATTGGCCCGCTTTATATCTCGGAACTGGCCCCACCAAAAGCACGTGGTTCTATGGTAACTTACAACCAGCTTGCCGTAACTGTCGGTATTCTGGTCGCTTACCTGGTGGACCTCGCTTTTTCACCTGCCGGGGCATGGCGCTGGATGTTCGCGGTACATGTTATTCCGGCAACTATCCTGGGTATTGGCATGATTTTCGTGCCTGATAGCCCCCGCTTCCTGGTACTGAAAGGTAAAGAAAAGAAAGCTCGCGAGGTGCTAAACCGGATCAGGCCTAAAGGTGGCGTAGATGAAGAGCTACAGGACATCAAAGAAAAAACCCAGGGAGAAGAAAAACAGGGCTGGAAAGAACTCTTTAGCCCCATGCTGCGGGTAGCCCTGATTGTAGGCATCGGCCTCGCCATTCTCCAGCAAGTGACCGGCATTAATACTGTCATTTATTATGCCCCTACCATATTCAGAGAAGCCGGTATTAACTCCAATACCAGTTCTATCCTGGCGACCACTATTGTCGGTGTGGTTAACGTGCTATTTACAATTGTAGCCGTGTTGTTGATGGATCGAGTTGGAAGGCGGCCTTTACTCTTAATAGGGGTAGCAGGTATGGTAATTGGCCTGGCCGGACTTGGAGTTGTCTTCCTGTTCAACGCCAATGGCGGGTTAGCCTGGTTCGCGATTGGCTGTACCCTTTTCTATACCGCTTCCTTCGCTATCGGTTTAGGCCCGGTTTTCTGGCTTTTAATTTCGGA
This sequence comes from Chloroflexia bacterium, assembly GCA_036261665.1. Taxonomy (GTDB): domain Bacteria; phylum Chloroflexota; class Chloroflexia; order Chloroheliales; family Chloroheliaceae; genus 54-19. The sequence goes on along the minus strand of DATAKM010000035.1, from coordinate 5,324 downwards.
AATCTACCCTACAAAGGTTCGCGGTCGAGCTAATAGTATTGCCACCGTAGCAAACTGGGCAGCAAACCTGGTGGTAGCCCTGACCTTCCTGACTTTGTTCGACTTAATCGGCAAACCAGGGACATTCTGGTTGTACGCCGTCATAGGGATTGGAACCTGGGTATTCTCATTCTTCCTGGTTCCTGAAACTAAGGGCAAGAGTCTGGAAGATATTGAGGATTACTGGCAGGAGAAAAGCAACTCCAGTAATGACAAGAATGAAGAGAAGTCCAGGCGAGGTATTCATGGATCTGGTCCCATGCCGCAAAGCTAAATGGCAAGCAGGTAGGAGAACAGGCATAAAAATTGGTACGGATAGGTTCATGAGTGAACCCGGTTAAATATTGACAGGGCTGAGCGTCAACTTTGAAGGCTCAGCCCTGTTTAGTAGTTAGTAAAAGTTAAAGTACTGGCAGACCGGGTTAAGGCAGTAAGAGCATTAAGAAAGGTTGTGATAAGAGCAGTATTATGGACGGCATGAGTGCAGAAACCGTTAGCCAGACAATTCAACTGGTACTGGCCCCGGTAGTAATGTTAAGCGCCAGCGCTTTGCTCTTGAATGGCATTCTGACCCGCTATGCCGCGATTAACGACCGGATGAGAAACATGGTTCGCGAGCGCCTTGAGTTGTTACCTCAAACCAAAACAGATAATGAGGATGAATATGCAAATCAACGGATCAAATATCTGGATTACCAGATGCCTGACCTGATGCGCAGACATAAGTTAGCACACGATGCGATAATGTCGGTTTATTTAGCACTTCTGATTTATGTAGTTTGTATTCTTCTACTGGCGCTGGGAACTATCTATAAGAACGAGGTTGTAAGCATTATAGCTATGTTCTGTTTTTTGATTGCAACGATCTCAATCGCTCTAAGCGTTACACTCACTCTGGAGGAAGTAAGAACTTCGCGCCGCTCGATTACCTACGAAGTAGAAAAAACTTTCGGTCTTAAGTAAATTAACTAAACAGAAAAGGAAATTTCAAGTATGGTTTCTGAATGGTTGGATAATGTAGCATGGTTAGCGCTGACTATATCTTTTATTTGCGCTTTGATATGCCTGGCTGATATCTACCTGGGTGGGCACCGCCAAAAAATGAAAGTGATGGAGGCGGTCTGGCCTATAACGATGCTATATATGGGAGTAATTGGGCTATGGGCCTACTGGAAGATGGGCCGCGCTAAAAGCAGTCATTTTAACCGGAGTACTGGTGATAAAAATTCCATGCCAAAGACTAAAAAGGGGAATAACGGTAATAAGAGCCAGTCTCCCAAGAAACCATTCTGGCAAAGCGTTTTTGTATCGGTCTGTCACTGTGGGGGTGGTTGCACCCTGGGAGACATTATCGCCGAGTGGGGAGTATTTCTGGTGGGCTTTACTATAGCCGGTATCAGTCTCTGGCCTGCTTATATTGCTGATTATATTTTCGCTCTGGCTTTAGGTATTGTCTTTCAATATTTCGCAATTGTCCCCATGCGGCACTACGGTCCGGTGAAGGGATTGGTAGAAGCAAGCAAAGCGGACTTCCTCTCTTTAACCGCTTTCGAAGTTGGTATGTTTGGCTGGATGGCGTTGACCAATCTTGTCTTCTTCCAACCTCCTCTTCACCCGGATAGTCCCGTTTTCTGGTTTATGATGCAAATTGGCATGTCCATTGGATTTTTAACCAGTTATCCTATGAACTGGTTTCTGGTAAGTAAAGGTATTAAAGAGGCCATGTAGTTTTAAGCTTCTTAGCCTGGCAAAGTTATCCTGGTAGCTGCTCTGGCACTACGCGCACCATGTAACCCGTTTAATTGGGCAGCCAGCCAGTTGGTAAGATCGGCGCTTTGCACAATACTTGCAAGTTTTCTGGAGCGGGTTTTCCTTTCAGAAAGAGGCATACTCAGGGCCTTCTCCAGCATTTGGGCCGTTTCGATCCGGTTCTCTGGATCTGCAATACCCAGAGCATAATGGCCCAGTTCCTGCCACGCTCCTGTCTTCTGAGAAAGTACCAGTACAGCATCTTTTTCATTCACAATGCAGGCTTCTTTGGCTACCAGGTTCATACCATCCGCCAGTGAATTGATCAGAATGACATCTGCCATCGAGAGAGCGGCCAGGGCACGGTGATAATCATTGCTGTAGGTATAGTGAATGGGTTGCCAGTCAGCAGTACCGAAGCGGCGGTTAATCCTTTCAATCAGGGCAAAAGCTCGCTCTCTGTAGGCGGTATATTCGGGCACACTCTCACGGGTAGGGACCAGTAGCGCCAGAAAAGTAATTTTCTTAAGCAGGTCCGGTCGTTGCTGAAGCAATTGTTCGTAAGCTTCAAAGCCTGCCAGTACATTCTTACTGGGGTCTAAACGATCTACCCGAACAATTAACTTTGAGATTTTGCTCGCCACCTCGTTGTTAGTGTTAGTGCCGCACATAGCCGCCAGCTTTGACTGCCATTCCTTAACTTTTTGAGAGAGATATTCTCGTCTAAGCTGATTTGGATCAATCGAGATGGGAAGAGCCAGGATTTGAGTATTTCTACCGTTTCTACCGGGATTTTTTAGAGTAAAACTACCGTTATCCTTCTTTTCCAGCACAAGTTCCGGTAGATACACGGCACAGGTCTGGACGAAGGCTTCTACATCGGCGTTTGTTTGAAAACTGGCAATATCGCACTGCAAAAGCGACTCGCAAATACTGTGTACAATGGTATCCGGGAGAGTGCGCCAGTTTTCAGGGGCAGGCCAGGGAATATGGGTGAAGTGAAGAAGATTCAGGTCTGGTCGTTGGGCTCGCACCATTTTAGGGACAAGATAAAGCTGGTAGTCGTGAATAATGACAAAGGGTGCTGCTCCAGGTCGAGAAGCTTCCGCAACAATAGTTCGTGCGAATTCCTGGTTGGCCTGCCAGTAGCCGTTTTTCCAGGCCTGAGTAATGGTGGAATGAGTTAAACTCTCGCGCAGTTCAGCCTGCCTTCCATGCTGAATGAACCACAGCAGAGGATTACTGATAACATTAAGATAGTTTTCAAAACATTGCTGTTCAATACTTACAAAGCGCAAGTTCAAGTTATGGTTAACTGTCTGTACTGGAAACCGCCCGCAAGCCAGGTTACGATCTTCCGGGCTGAGAGCGGCCGCTATCCAGGTAATGGGAGTATAGTTTGTGAGAGCATTCAGGGCAGTTACTACCCCGCCACTACCGCGCCTGGCAAGCAGTTCTCCCTCTTCAGTTCTTTCGTAGGTTACAGGGCCTCTGTTACTGGCGATCAAAAGGCGTTTGCCGTTAAGCACCTTTTTGCAAAGAGCATGTAGGCTGACTTCACCTACTTCAACCTTATGTTTATTGGAAAACACTTGAGCAGGCTGACTGGTGATAGTAAGTTTATTTACCTTGAGAGGTTTTTCCTCTGTAAGCATCTGACCTACTCCTTTTCTGGTTCCTGCTGATTGGGTGAAAGGTATCAGCAGGCTAATTATTGTAATGATGTGGAGATATTCAGCTAAAAGTTAGAACAGCATTAACTCAGCCAGGCTGGCTTGATTCCTTCAATAGCTATTCTTGATGACTAATAATGTTTCCATAGTAGCTGTTAATAATTAAAGGTTAGTTCAGATAGAAGCTTTTTGGAATAAACCTTTCGAACTATTTGTTAAAGGAGAAAGTATTATTCCCGGTACAGGAGTTTAGTCAATGCAGGTTTTTCCATGCTTAAAAAGCCAGAATTAAACATTCCGGCTTTAAATAGTGTGGTCTGCTGAAGATAAGATAGAGAATAAAGTTTAAAGGCGGCTAATAAGCACTATGGAAGAGCCACGGCTTGCCAGGTTTTACCCGTATCAGCAGTGCGGTAGATTAAAGGACCTGCGCCCAGCCAACCATGTTGCCCTTCAAAATACAGTGGTCCTATGCCACGGTCCCCGGGATTAACCCTGTTGTAATCGAGAGCGGGCTGCCAGTTCTTACCTCCATCAGCGGTTGAAAGAAGGGTATAGCGATCCAGCACCAGCCAGCCCTGCACTGGCGAGGTAAAAACAAAACTTTCTCTCGAAGCCTGAAGATAGCCGTAAGTTCCCAGACCTTCAGGTTTAAGCGCTTCCCAGTGTTGACCATTATCTAATGAATGAAATAACACTTTTTGCTGGTTGCCTGCGCCCGGTATCCCACCACAGATCAACCACAACTGGCCGCCGCTTAATGCTGAAAGAATCTCGGTGCTTGCGCCCTGACCCGGAGAGCAGGGATTGGAAAGTTCTTTCCAGCTTTTCCCTCCATCAGAAGTAGCGATGAGGGTGGACACAAAAGGCTCTTGCGTATCCTGAGAAGAAGGATTGGCTTTGGCACCCCACGATAGCAACCAGGCCTCTTGAGCGGAAGTTCGCACCAGTTGAGTTTCAACCCCTGGAATTGCTGGCTGGTTGGCAGCTTTTATCCAGCCCTGAAACTTGTCATTCGCAACCAGCAGACTAAACGAGCAGCCGTTTACGACATCCGGGTGACACTGGCGGCCTATTGCCCAGGCCGAGCCAGCGGAAACCGTTATATTTTTTATTTCTACCTGTTGCTTCTCCTCAGTCCAGGTTTGACCTCCATCGTGGGTGCTGAAAAGTCCCGGATTAAAGGCCCAACCATCCTGCCGGTTAACAAAGCGAAGCTGGCGCACATGCCCGGTCTGGCCGTTTTCACCATTCCAGGCCGGTTTAGTGCCAGGAGCATTCCGTTTTAACCAGCTTTGACCGCCATCGCTGGTTGCCCATACTCTTAAAGCACACTCCCCTCCATCAGGGCAAGCGCTACCTAAAGCCCAGCCATGCAGAGCATCCACAAAAGAAAAATCGAATACGGTAACGGTTAAATTCGTCTCGGCCGGAACAGCCGGAGAAGGGCCGGTTGAGGGGATAGCCATTGTTGAAGTTGGCTTCGGAGTTGAAGAAGCGGTTGGCTGCAGAGTTATTTCAGATTCTGATGAAGTTTTAGGTGTAGGTGTAAGTTCGGGTGTAGGTGTTAGCTGTGCGGTAGGTGCTACAATCGTTGGATTAGCGGATGTATTGTCTGCTGGAACAGAACCACAGCCACCACTAGCTAAAGTAACGGTCAAAAGACTTATTACAGAAATGACCGTATATGATGACCCAGAAAGTCAAGACAGTCTGGTAAGATTTTTTAAGGAGGGTTGCCTCTCTTTCTTTTGATCGAATATCTATTAATAGCTGCCTTTTTAGGGCTTTAACTGACCACTGCAATAACTTGTTCGAAATGAACCTGGGCTGGAGTTCGGTAATCCAAAGCCTGGTGCAGCC
>DATAKM010000024.1:0-53639 GCA_036261665.1 Chloroflexia bacterium | reverse complement strand
GCCTGATAATGCTGGCTCTACCTCCTCAGTTGACCCTGGCTGAAGAAAGCCGGTTCTTCCCAGAAACGAGCCATACGGTTAGCGGTAAGTTTCTACAGTACTGGGAGCAGAATGGCGGGCTGCCCGTCTTTGGTTACCCTTTAACCGAAGCTCAGAATGAAGTAGACCCGGAAACCGGCCAGACTTTCTTAACCCAGTGGTTCGAACGTAACCGCTTTGAGTTACATCCTGAAAATGCCGGCACAAAGTACGAGGTATTGTTGGGTTTACTGGGCAAAGACCTGCGCCGTGAAGCCCTGACGGTAGACCCCGATTTCCAGCGCACCTCCATGCTCAACGAAGGCGGTAAACCGGTAGATAACCTCCAGTATTTCCCCCTGACCGGGCATAACCTGCGTGGGATCTTCCTGGCCTACTGGCAAACCCAGGGCGGACTGGAACGCTTTGGCCTGCCTATCAGCGAAGAACATGTCGAAGTTGATCCGATAACCGGTCATACTTTTACTGTCCAGTGGTTTGAACGCGCCCGCTTTGAATATCACCCGGAAAACCAGCCTCCTTATGATGTTTTACTGGGCCTGTTAGGGGTTGAGCTAAAGAATCCTTCGCCCGGTTTGCATTACCAGTGGAAAATTGACCGGCGCACCAGTGATAGCCTTCAAAGGCCTACTCAACTGGCGCTGGATAGCCAGGGGCATCTGATTGTGGGGGATAGCCAGGATATTTCCATCCAGAAGTACAGCCAGGATGGGCATTTACTGAGCAAATGGGGCAGCCAGGGAACAGAAAATGGGCAATTCCAGGGCATCGGCGCTGTGGCGCTCGATAGCAGTGACAATATTTATGTTGCGGATGCTTTTGCCTCACGTATCCAGAAGTTCAACAGTAACGGGCAATTCCTGAAAGCCTGGGATACCGGCAGCGCACCGGCCCAGGGAATAGCGGTAGATAAAACGGGCAATCTATACGCCTACGGTGAAACCGGGGGCAACGGTAACTATCACCCGGCCTACGTCCGCAAGTACAGTCCTGTGGGCAAGTTGTTAAAGGAATGGCACGACCCGCAGGCTGCCGATAAAACCTTCTTTAATATCAGCGCTATCGCGGTTGACTCGCATAACCAAATATTTATCGTCGGTCCCACTTTAGAGAAATTTAACACCCAGGGAGAGTTGCTGGCAAGCTGGAATATCAATGACGCTTCCCAGAATCAGGTTATTTACACTGGGAGCCTGGTGGTTGACAGCCATGACTACCTCTACCTGGTGGATACCCGCCTGGGATTTAAGGCAGATAATCCGCTGGTCCCTGACCGTTTTATCGAAGGGCGTATTCGAAAATACGATGGAGACGGCAGGCTAATCAGAGTTTTTAGCTGGGATAACCAGGGTAAGGCCGATGGTCAGTTAAACCAGGTAAGCAGCCTGGTGGTAGACCCACAGGACGCTATTTATGTAGCTGATCCTCTCAATCAACGTATTCAAAAGTTTCGAACTTGAATAGGATCAGATCTAGCCCGGTCCTTTTGACTTTATGTTCCCCTGCCGGTAGCACACCGAAATAGGAATGTACGGGTAGCTCAGGCCAGGCATTGGTTTAAAACGTGCTATTTGCCGTAATGAAGCTCACGCCGTCCATTAATCAGACCTTGCAGTTCCACCCCGCTTACGCCGTAAGCCCTCAGCGTGCGCCTGATGAATTCCAGCCCGGCTTCAATCTCGGGTTGGACTACCGCGCCTGCCCCGGCCTCGCGTAAGGCTCTGATGGCCCGCGCATCGCTGGAGCGCGTGATAATTTCCAGTTCAGGGTTAAGTTTACGCCCGATCCTGGTAATAGCCTCTGCTGTACTGAGGTCAGGCGTGGTAATGGCAAGCACTCTAGCCTGGGTAATATTAGCCTGTTTCAAAACGTATTCAGCCGTAGCATCCCCTGTAAAGACTACGATGCCGCGCTCCTGGGCTTCGGCGGCCCGGCGCAAATCGTATTCTATTATCGCTACATCGAAATTGCGGCGGCGTACCGCATCCAGCAATTCATGTCCTATCCGGCCAAAGCCACAAATAATGACGTGTTTCTTATATGGCCAGCGCTGAATTGGAGTTCTCAAATCGCGTGAGATAGACTCGGGCTTTAACAAAGCATCCAGGCGCGGGTCACGTCCCGGCCAGTCGTAAATAACCTTCTCCGGCACTTCCTGAGTAGCCACTTCCGCTACTTCCAGGCCTGACTTCGGTTTTGGTTTTAAATTTGCCAGCCAGGGCTCTAACCGGGTAAGAAACGTTGGCACTACCTGGAAAAGAACCGGCGTAAGAATAATCGTTACCAGGGCGGAGGCAAGCGTGAGGTTTTCCAGGCGAGGGGTAATCGCCCCTTTAACCACGCCGGTCCGGGCCAGCACAAAAGAAAATTCGCCAATCTGGGCCAGAAGAAGGCCGGATTTGAGAGCGGTCTGGATAGGATAGCGAAAAATCCAGAAAAGAAAGGCGGCTATCGCAAACTTGCCGATAATAATGCCGGCCACCAGCAGTATCACTTCTCCGAGGTGTTCCCAGATAAAAGCCGGGTTGATCAGCAGGCCAATTGAGACGAAAAAGAGCGTGGCAAAGACATCCCGAATCGGAATTATCTCATTCAGTACATCATCGGCTGCATCCGACTCGCTGACGATCATTCCGGCCAGGAAGGCACCCAGGGCGAAAGATAGACCGATCACCTGGGCCAGTAGAGCGGTACCCACCGCAACGGTAAGGATGACAAGCAGGAACAATTCGCGCATGCCGAGTCGTATAATACGGTAGAGCAGAGGTGGAATTAAACGCGTACCCAGTAAGTAAGCGCTTCCCAGGAAAATGACCGCTTTCAGCAGCGCAAAACCCACCGTGGAAAGTAAGCTACCTATACCTTCACCCTGCTGGCCGGAGGCCGCCAGGGCCGGTAAAACTACCACCAGCACTACCACGCTGATATCCTGTACGACCCCTACCCCCAGGGCCAACCGCCCGTGCAGGCTCTCTACCTCGCTGCGGCTGAGCAGCAATTTCAGGATTACAATAGAGCTGGAAATTGCTACCAGCCCTCCCAGGTAAATGGCCTCGCCTACTGGAAAGCCGAGCGCCAGGCCCAGAGGAACTCCCAGCCCAATCGTCAGAACTACCTGTAAAACACCACCGCCAATTGCACCGCGCCCTACATGTGCCAGCTCATTAAGGGAAAACTGGGTGCCGAGCGCAAACATCAAAAGGGCCACACCCAGTTCGGCCATAGTCTGGACGCGCTCTACGCCTGCGACCGGGCCGGGCGTAAAGGGCCCGATACAAACTCCGGCCAGTAAGTAACCGGTAATTACCGGCAGCTTCAGGCGGTGAGCTATGACACCCCCAATAAAAGCGGCCAGTAAAGCTACTACCAGGTCCACCAGCAACTCGTATCCGTGTAAGTCTCCCTGGTCTCCCGCGGCGTTTGCTCCGGCTGCCAGGGCGGCAAGCAAGTGATAACTCTGCATTGTGGCCCTCCTTTACTGACCATGATTATCTTTATTTTTAAAAGAACCCAGGAATAAGTTCTCCGATAGCTTAATTAAACTTATTTTAACCTATAATGGCTGATCTGCCGAGTCAGAAGGAAAAATAAGCAGGGTGATAATAAGCTTTGAATATCATAAAAATTCACTAAGTAAGTAGCGAGGTCAGGAGGGATGCCACCCCTACAAGGGGAACTTGAAGAAAGAGGCAAAACTCACTGTGGCAACATGAGTTTTGCCTCTTGATCAAAACAATCTTTCACAATTTAAGCCGGGGAAAGCGTAGGCCGCACATAGAGATCCAGGCGGCTACTGCCCCGTAACGCGGTCAGCGGTATATCCTTGCCTACCACATTTCCGGCTAATTGCCGCTGAAGCTGGTAAATGCTGGAGACAGGGGTATTATTCAGCGAAAGGATGATATCGCCCTGCTTCAACCCGGCCCTGGCTGCCGGACCTTCGGGAGAAACCTGCACCACACCCACACCGCTTTTGCTGCTCAGGCCAAACTGGCGCACCAGTTGTGGTGATAGAGGCTGTTGCTGGCAACTGATTCCCAGGTAACCCCGCATCACCTTGCCACCTGTCATCAGCATACCGGCTACCCAGCGGGCGGTGTTGGAAGGCACGGCAAAACAGATGCCCTGCGCCATCGCGATAATCGCCGTGTTTACTCCTACTACCCGGCCATGACTATCCACCAGGGGCCCGCCGCTGTTACCCGGGTTTAGGGCCGCGTCGGTTTGAATGATATTTTCAATTAATCTGCCGTTCTGGCTATTCAAGGTACGGCCCGTGGCGCTGACAACCCCGGCAGTTACCGTATTTTGCAGCCCGTTCGGGTTGCCGATAGCAATAACAAGCTGACCTACCCGCAAAGCGTCGCTATTACCCAGTTCTACCTGGGGAAGTCCGCCCGTACTTACCCTTATCACCGCGATGTCGGTATCAGGGTCCTGCCCTATCAGGGAGGCTTTCAAATCCGTACCGTCCGCCATGGTCACTTTGATATCGCTGGCGCCGCTCACAACATGATTGTTGGTCAGGATATAACCATCCGAGGCGATTACAAAACCGCTGCCCGCGCCCTGGGCTTCAAAAGGATAGGGCGAATAGCCGCGCCAGCCATTGCCGCGAACAGGCCGCCCGTTCATGCGCTTGGTGACCGTGATATTAACTACTGCCGGGCTGACCGTTTCGGCTACGCGCACAACAGCCTGGCTATAGGTATCCAGGAAATCAGCCGCTTCTTCCGGGCTATTAAAGTGGTTTGAAGCCTGCCCGCCAACTCCTGCCGTTCCCGCTGGTGCGGGGCTATCTATAAATTTATAATTAGCCTCATTTTCAGGATTAAAGAGGTTTTCATTATTTTCGTACATATCTATTGAGCCTTTCTGAAAACCGCAAGAAAGCTAAAGCCGGTGGAGGAGAACACCGCTGGAGAACAACATCTGAGGTTAATGACTGTCGCCGGCGCTAATAGAAGGCCGGTGAGGGTTTGACTGATGGGTTATTGTAACATAGCAAATGTTAGAAAAACATTTCTTTTTTGACCGAATTTGTAGCATAGCAGAGTTGGGCGGATTTACTCTCGAAAAAGCTTTAAAACAAAAACACCCCCTCCCGGAGGTATTTTTGCTACCTGCTTGCTCACTAACCACCCTGTTCGGGTTCCACATCTAAAGCACCGAAGCCCGTTTCTCCATAGCCACCGGTTACTCCCGGGTCGGTATCACTGCCAAAGCCGCCTGTTTCAACCGGCTGGATGGACTTTCCGCTGGCTGCCCGGGCGGCGTTACGCAAGGTAGACCAGACAGCCTGCTCACTCACGCGATGATTCTGGGCTATCTCATAAACCGATTGGCCTTCCAGAGCATCTCGCACCAGCGCCCCTTCCTTGCTGGGAAGCGATTCGGCTAAACCCGGGTCCTGGCGAAGTTGTTCTACCAGTTGCGCCATCCTCTCTTCCGAAGTCTCTGCCATTCTAACCTCCTTAATTTTCCGCATCTTCCGCTTTGAGAATGAGCAACCTTTGTGCCACTGATAGCGGATTTTAACTTCACCTTTTATTTATTCAAAATTCACCTTTCACAAATGCTTATTTAAATCCGAGGCTTAATCCGGAGAGTATGTATAACATCTGTATAAGATTTGTACCGGTTAGTCAGTTTTTGCTATCGGCGCTATCCGGTATGAGAGTTCAAGCGCCAGGTGTAACAGGCACAGGATGGCGTAGCGACTCACAAGAGTAGTAACCGCTGTGAAACCTATTGAGAGTGATTAACTGAGAGTAATTAACAAGGAGAATGTTTTATGAGTTTAACTCAACCAGTCAAAATGACCCGTATGCTGCTGGCCCTCAGTCTGCTGGCGGGTGTATTCGCGCTATTCCTGACTGCTCAAAGTGCTCATGCCCAGGCTGCTACCGGGAAGGTCCGGGTAGCGCATCTTTCCCCCGATGCTCCGGCTGTTGATATTTACGTGGACGGGAACAAGGTATTGAATAATGTCGCCTTCAAGGCTGTCAGTTCTTATCTGCCGGTTCCTGCCGGGCAGCATCGCTTTGAGGTTCGCCCTGCCGGTGCCGCCGCCAGCACTAAGGCCGTTATTGACGCTAACGCCAATATCGAGGCCGGTAAGGATTATACCGTTGCAGCTATTAACACCCTGGACAAAATTCAGCCTCTGGTGCTGGTAGATGATAACACCACTCCGGGTGCGGGCAAAGCGAAGGTTCGGGTAGTGCACGCCTCTCCTGACGCTCCGGCAGTAGATGTAGCCGTCAAAGGTGGCCCCGTCTTGATTAACAACCTGGCTTTTGGTAAGGCCAGCGACACTTTAACGGTTGACGCCAAGACCTACGATCTGGAAGTTCGCCCGACCGGTACTACCACCGTAGCTCTGCCGCTTAACGGTGTAAGCCTGAACGCCGGAAATATCTACACAGTTTTTGCGGCTGATAAAGTAGCCAATCTTACTCCGGTAGTCGCAGCAGTTCCGGCAGCCCAGGGTGGCGCCACTCCTACCGCCGCTCCTGCGACCGGCTTTGGCGGAACTGCTCAGGATAACCTCACTTTCGGCCTGGTAGCAATCTTAACGCTGGCGTTAGTAGCCGGGCTGGCCTCTTTCGGCTTATGGCGGCGCAGCGTGGCCCGCAAATAAGCCAACCTCCTTCATAGCATCAGCATAGCTCAAAGGCCATCCCGAACGGGATGGCCTCTTTTATTCCTCGCTGGTCGCTATACCCAAAGACAGTCCGGAGATGACGTAGCGGCCCAGCGCATAAAAAAGTACCACTACCGGCAGGGCCACCAGTACCGAAAGAGCGCTGAGCGTGCCCCAGGAAACTCCGGTCTGCCCGCGCATGGCATAGAGGGCCATAGCCAGGGTCAGGCGATCCGCCCCGCTAATAAAAACCCAGGCCAGGGCAAACTCGGACCAGGCCAGGGTAAAAGCGATAAATCCGGCTACCGCTATGGCCGGGGTAATTAAGGGCAGGGTAATCAAGCGGAAAACTGCCAGCCGGGCCGCTCCTTCCAGCATAGCCGATTCTTCCAGTTCGCGCGGCACACCCTGGATGGCGTTGCGTACGGTCCAGATCGCAAAAGGTATCGCGATGGTGCTGTAAACCACTATTAGCGAAAAAAGACTATCCCTGATTTTAAGATCATTCAAAAAGATAAAGAAGGGCGCGGAGAGCCCGGCAGGAGGCAAAGTAATCAAAACAAGCGTGGCGAACAAACCGATTTTACGGCCTGGAAAGCGGTACCGCGCAAAAGCATAGGCAGCCGTAACGCCGAAAAAGAGCGCCAGTAGTGTGGTGCTGCCGGCCACTATCAGGCTGTTAGTCAGCAGCCTGATAAAGGGAGTGGCCGGTAGGGGATTAGTCCAGGCGCGTTCCAGGTTACTGAGGCTCCACTGGCGGGGTAGCAACCCGGCATCGCTGGGGCGGGCTACCCCGGCGTTGTCATTGATACTGCCGTCCAGGGCCAGGCGTAATAACCAGATGACCGGTAATAACACAAAAAGGGCGGCCAGGGCCAGTTGCACTTGAGTCACGATCTGACGTTTCCAGGTCATTTTCTCAAACATAAGTCCACCCGATCATCTTATAGACAGTTAAGACTAAAAAGTTAAGACCGCTAAGTATTCAGAATAAAACGCTGGATTACTTCTACTACCCCCTGGGCAATCGGGCGCTCCGTCACAAAGCGGGCCTTTTCCTTCACTCCCGGCGTAGAATTAGCGACTGCCACGCCCAGCCCGGCCCATTCCAGCATCGGCAAATCATTCAGGTTATCGCCAACCGCGATAACCTGCTCGCGGGGGATATCAAGCGATTTCGCCAGAGCTTCCAGGGCAGCGCCCTTGCTGCATTTAGGGTCAACCGCTTCGGTAAAGAGCGGGTGCGAGCGGGTGACATATAGCTCGTCTTTGAAAGCCGCCTGCATGGTATTCAGGGCGGTTAAAGTCTCCTGCTCTTCGGTTACTATTACCAGCTTGGTGGGAGCGCGCTCCGGCCTGTCAATAAACTGCAAGAGATCCCCCACCACTTCCGGCTCGACTCGGGCCAGTTCCGCATAATACATCGCTTCCTTATTCAAAGTGGCTACGCACAGGTGATCATCAACATAAGTATGGACATGGTAGTGGTGAGCGTGAGACAGTTCGATAAAACGCCGGGCCAGTTCGTACTGAATGGGCAAATGAAAAATGGTTTCGCCGGTTATAGAATGCCGTACCATAGCGCCCTGGTAGCAGATAAGAGGGGCGCTCAGCTCCAGTTCGCGGGCAAACTGCACGGCGGAGCGAAACATGCGTCCTGTCGCCAGCGTAACTACCACTCCTCGCTCGATGGCTGCCGCAATCGCGGCTTTAGCTTCCGGTACAATCACAAGATCATCGGTAATCAGGGTACCATCGAGGTCCAACGCCAGTAATTTATAAGGTAAATCCGTCACTTTTTCCTTCTTCTATCATAATCCTATCACTATCATCGTCGTTATATTACTTATATTAAGTTTACCACTTCTGCCTCAAACAAATGCTGTTTTCTCAAACCAACTTCTGAACCTGCGCCAGCTTATCAGGCCATTTAGAAAGCCGGTTCTTTTTCAAATTCTCGCGCACTACCCACCTCACGTCTTTGTCGGGAAGCGCGGCCAATCTTTCCAGCAGCACAAAGCCTTCTTCCGGTAGTGCCGCTACCACCACACTCAAAGTATAGCCAAGCGCCTGCCGCAAGATTTTAAACTCTTCTTCTTTGCGCTGCTCAACGGGCCAGTCTGCTAAGCGGGCTATAGCCTGCTTCTGAATTTCCAGGGCGTTACGCGCACGGCTAACCGTTAGCAGCAGGCGCGGTTCGGCTACCGCCGCGACTGCCGCCCGGCACAAAAGTAGCTTCGAGGTGGCTAACCACTCTTTTATTTCAGCCATATTTCTCGGCCAGTCGCTCTCCAGCATATCCTGCAAGGCGGCGGCAACCATCTCGCGGGTGCGCCAGCGTGGGTTTGCTGCCGCTTTTCGCAGTTTGGCTATTTCGTCCGTCCACCAATCAGGCCGCGCCACCGCTACCTTTCCATAGGACCGGACGGCAGCGGCGGGCAGTATCTCACGCGGGTGGTTTACCGGGGCAGTTTGCAGGGATATGTCTGCGCAGCCATCCAGCAGATTTTCCAGGCGTTCGACAGGAGGATTCGGCAGAATCACAATTTCGGCAACCAGTTCGGCAAAGGCGCTTACCAGTTCCAGGTTTGCACGTGGCCCCGGCAGATTGCTGTTTTTGAGCAAATAGCTTTCAAGGGTTGCTTGCTCGTTTCCGGCCAGGACGGCATCGAGTAATGGCCTTAATTCAGTTTTGTAGCTTTCCGATTTTTCGCTCATAGCTATTGAAAATTCCAACCCGTCTTCACGCTATCCAGTACCAGAGCGTAAAGCTGACCGACAGAAAAATAAGCAGCGGTAAGCTAAAGAAGAGATAGAGGTAGTGTACCACCGGCCAGCGTTTTCCGGCCTGCGCCAGTAAGAAGAAAGCCGGGAAAATGATCAGCATATAACGCGGCATGGAGAGTAGCGGAAAATCCTCAATCGGCGAAGTGAGCGGCAATACCAGGCAACCGGCGAAAAAAATCAGGTAAGATAAGCGTAAATAGCCCTTCCAGGTAGCCCAGATTGCCACGATTAACAATATTACAAAGGCCAGGGTAAGCGGGTAGTCCAGAAAGCGCAAATTACCCTGGATCTGGTCGGCTGACTGCCAGGTAGTCGTGCCGGTAGAGCCATCGGTCGGGTGTAAAAAGTGGTCAAAGGCCGTCCCGGCAGCTTCCCAGGGCCACATAAAGCGGTGCTTCCAGTAGGTTTGATTTACCTGCAAGAACTTGAAGGGTGTTCCGTAGATGAGGGCATTTAAGGCCAGCCAGTCTCCAAACACCAGCGCGGGCAGGCCGAAATAAAGCAAGCGCCGGTCGAAGCGTACCGGCTTACCGCGCAATTGCCAGATAAATTCCACCAGCAGCGCCCCCACCAGCACTATTCCCTGGTTTTTGGTCAGAACCGCAAGAGCCGCCAGCACCAGCGCCAGGAACCAGCGATTGTGGCGGGCGGCAAAAAATGCGCCGGCTGCCAGGGCCAGAAAGAGCGACTCGGTATAAACCGCGAATAAGAAAAAGGCCATCGGGAAGGCTGAAAGGTACAGCAGGCTTAAACGGGCTGTTTTACGGTCATAGTCCATGAGGGCCAGGCGGTAGAGAAACACAAAAGCCGCCAGCGCCGCTAAAGAGGAAACCAGCACTCCCGCTATGCTCAAAACCTCGTAACTGGGATTGTTGAAAGTAAAGGGCGCCGCCACCGCGCGTACCAGGAAGGGATAAAGGGGATAGAAGGCCGCTAACTGGTCGCTGGCATAACCCTGACCGGCGATTTGCAGGTACCAGATGCCATCCCAGCGTACCCATGTACCGAAGGTGTGGTCAACCCAGACTACTTTGATATAAGGATTGAGAATGGCGGGCAGACCGGGCAAAATCAGCAAAGCCGCAACCGGTAACAGGAAGAGTAAAATCCGCCAGATCAGCCAGAGTGTCAGGGGTTCTTTATCTGAGCGCCAGAAAGTTTTAAGCCTGGTTTCTAATTTCGCCTGCAAGAGTATCTACAACCTTTTACTATTTATACTAAAACTATAATAAGACAACAGGAGCGCGCTTAAATTATAGCGTTATTTAGTAGCACTCGTCTATGAGAAATTTATCCAATAACAAACAGTCATTGTATTTTTGCCGGTTTTTTAACAAATCTATCCAAATCTTTAATATCTAAAATGGCTGCTTGCAAGCACGTGCTCAAAATAGTAAAATTAATATGATTGGAGAGAGCCTGCGATGGAGCGACTGTCTTTTTATAATGCAAAATCAAGGAACATTGTGCGCGAGAGAAGAAACAATCTTACCCTGTTCTTCCTTGTATTTATTACAAAAATATAACGAGTTTAAACTCATTTAAGGAGGCTGTTTGATGGCACACAAATGGGTGTACCTGTTCCGCGAGGGTAACGGCAGCATGAAAGACCTGCTGGGCGGGAAGGGAGCCGGATTGGCCGAAATGACGCGGGCTGGGATGCCTGTGCCCCCAGGTTTCACGATTACCACCGAAGCCTGTAATACCTATTACGAAGTCGGAAAACAATTCCCGGAGGGAATGTGGGATCAGGCTCAGGAAGCTCTCAAGGATGTTGAGAAGGCGATGGACAAGAAGTTCGGCGATGCCGAAAATCCGTTGCTGGTATCGGTTCGCAGCGGCGCCAAATTCTCAATGCCTGGCATGATGGACACTATCCTCAACCTGGGGTTGAATGACCAGACTATCAAGGGCATTATCGCTCATACCAACAACGAGCGCTTCGCTTACGATGCCTACCGCCGCTTTGTGCAGATGTACGGCAACGTCGTGCTGAACATCAACAAAGACGCTTTCGACCACGAACTGGAAGCGTCCAAGCACAAATACGGTCAGAACGCCAAAGATACCGACCTGACCGCCGCCGATCTGAAGGAACTGGTTGGCAAGTTCAAGCAGATTGTGCAGGAGAAAACCGGCAAGCCATTCCCCGAAGAACCGATGGAGCAGCTTAAAGGCGCTATCGAAGCCGTTTTTGCCTCCTGGAATAACGACCGCGCTATTGTCTATCGCCGTCTGAACAAGATCAGCGATGCCCTCGGAACCGCCGTTAACGTCCAGAGCATGGTATTCGGAAACATGGGCGAAGATAGCGGCACCGGTGTAGCCTTCAGCCGCGACCCTTCCAGCGGCGAGAATACCCTTTACGGCGAATACCTGGCGAACGCCCAGGGCGAAGACGTGGTTGCCGGTATCCGCACCCCGAAACCGATTCACGAAATGGAACACGACCCGAATTTCCCCGGCGTGTACAACCAGTTCGCTGAAATCGCCCACCGCCTGGAACAGCACTACCAGGACGTGCAGGATATGGAGTTCACCATTGAAAAGGGTCGCCTTTTCATGCTCCAGACCCGTAACGGCAAGCGCACCGGTCCTGCCGCCGTCAAAATTGCGGTAGACCTGGCGAACGAAGGCCTGATTGACGAAGCCACCGCCGTCCAGCGCGTGCCTGCCGATGACCTGAACCAGTTGCTGCTGCCGCGTGTCAGCCCGACCGCCAAGAAGACTATCCTGGCGAAAGGTATAGCAGGTAGCCCCGGCGCGGCGGTGGGCCAGGTGGTCTTTACCGCTGAGGAAGCCGAAGAACTGGGCAAGCAGGGCCAGAAAGTAATCCTGGTTCGCCGCGAAACTTCGCCCGAAGACTTGCGCGGTATGGTCGCCGCCCAGGGTATTTTGACCGCCTTTGGTGGTAAAACCAGCCACGCTGCCGTAGTTGCTCGCGGTATGGGCAAGTGCTGTATCGTTGGTGCCGGTTCTATCCGCATCGCTCGCGATGAGTCGGGCTTCAGCATTGAAGGCAGCGACGTGGTAATCAAAAAGGGCGACTGGATCACCCTGGATGTGGATACCCTGGAAGGCCGCGTGCTGCAAGGCAAAGTTGAAACCATTCCGCCGGAACTGAGCGGCGACTTCGCCACCCTGATGGAGTGGGCCAACAAGTATCGCAAGCTGGGCGTGCGCACCAATGCCGATACCCCGAATGATGCCGTCAAGGCTCGCGAGTTTGGCGCCGAAGGCATCGGCCTGTGCCGCACCGAGCACATGTTCTTTGAAGGCAACCGGATTGACGCCGTCCGCGAGATGATCGTGGCCGATACTATCGAAGATCGCAAGAAAGCGGTTGACAAGCTGCTGCCTTACCAGAAGGAAGACTTCGTAGGTATCTTCAAGGCCATGAAGGGTCTGCCGGTTACTATTCGTACGCTCGACCCGCCGCTCCACGAGTTCTTGCCTCACGAAGATCCTGAAATTCAGGACCTGGCGAACAAACTGGGCGTCTCCTTCGACAAGCTGAAGGGCCGCATCGAGAGCCTCAAAGAAGCCAACCCGATGCTGGGCTTCCGCGGTTGCCGCCTGGGTATCGAGTATCCTGAAATTACCGAGATGCAGGCTCGCGCTATCTTCCAGGCTGCCAAAGAGGTCAAGGCGCAGGGTATGGAGGTCCATCCTGAAATCATGATCCCGCTGGTTGGTGATGTGAACGAACTCCGTTTGCAGCGCGATGTGGTGGAGCGGGTAGCCCAGGAAGAGGGCGTCAAAGAAGCCGGTATCAACTACCTGATCGGTACTATGATCGAGCTTCCGCGCGCCGCTCTGCTGGCCGATAAGATCGCCGAGCAGGCTGAGTTCTTCAGCTTCGGTACAAACGACCTGACCCAGACCACCTTCGGCTTCAGCCGTGACGACGCCGGTAAGTTCTTACCGATGTATGTCGAGCGCAAGATCCTGAAGGATGACCCGTTCGTATCGCTGGACCGCGAAGGCGTTGGCCAACTGGTACGGATGGGAACCGAGCGCGGTCGCTCCACTCGCCCGAACCTCAAAGTAGGTATCTGCGGCGAGCACGGTGGCGATCCTTCTTCGGTCGCTTTCTGCCACGAAGTCGGCCTGAACTACGTCTCCTGTAGCCCCTTCCGCGTACCGGTCGCAATCCTGGCCGCCGCGCAGGCTGCTTTAGGCGAAACCGTTCGCGACAAGTAAGAAAACCAATCAAAAAGACCGGCTCGGGCCGGTCTTTTTGGTTTCATAAAAAGTAAATCGGATTGGCTGCTTGCAAGTTAGCAAAAGCTTTCTTTATAATAATGCCAGTTCGAATAGAAATTTAACCTCCCTGTTTACGGTAGAGGAGAAAAACTGTCTTTTCAAGGTTAGCTTGAAAAGACAGTTTTTGTTTAATCGGTAATATCGCGGCTTTTGAAAGTCTGGATAGCCAGGAAAGAAAAGAATATTCCCCAGGCTACGATCACCAGCACGGATTGAACCGGTGAGATAGAGCTTACGAAACCGGGGCTGTTGGATACAGAAGTCAGGCGGGTGAAATTGGTATTCATCAGGAAGGGGCTGACGATTTTCAACAGCTCAATTATTGGTTTCAGCCAGGCGGGAAAATCGGTTCCCAGCGAGCCATTAAGAGCAGCGCCTCCCAGGGTGGAAGCCACTCCATCTATACCGCTGTAAACAATGTAGATAATGACCGTGGCTACGATTGATTTGAAGCGGATGCCGAGAGCTACTCCCAACAGACTCCAGACGAAATAAAAGAGAAAAGCCACGATAATATATTTGATCCCTTTACCGATGGCTTCCGCGTCCCCTTCTACCAGTCCTAACGACTGGCCGTAGACCAGCTTTAGCACCAGGGTAAAAACCAACCAGCTTACAATGAAAGCGGCGATCATAAAGACGGCAAAGGTGGCCATAAAAAGGATTTTAGCCAGCACTATGCGAGCCCGCGAAGGCTCGCGAGTCGCTATCATTTTGATGGTGCTGAGGCTAAATTCGTTTGAGGTCACTAACGCGGCGATCAGGACCATGCCGAGGGCATAAAACCCGGCAATAGCCACCAGAAAGGCATTACCGGCCAGGCCAAAAAGGCCACCACCCATATCAGGCCCGGAGAAAGTGGAACTACCGCCCGAGGGGACCCTCCCAAAACCGCCGCTCAAGATCCGGGCGAATACTGTGATAAGTGAAAACAGGACGGTCAGGAAAAGCGGGGCAATCGCGACAATTGTCACCAGGGTCATCTTACGATACTTTAAAACTTCAGCCTGAACCAGATTAAGCATGGGGGCCCTCCTGTCTGGGTGGGTTCTGGGGATACTGGGCGCTCTGGCCCGGATTGGGATAACCGGCAGGTGGGTAAGGCATCTGCGGATACTGTCCATTCGGTACAGGCTGCATGGGAACGCCGGCATAGGCATAACCGTAGCCCGGACCGGGTTGTGGCGGCATTTGCCCGGTTACGCTCAAGAAGTATTCTTCCAGCGAAAGAGTACGCGGGATAATTTCGGAAGCGAAAATTCCGGCCTGGGCCAGCGCCCGGTTGAGAGTAGCGCCGTTCGCGGAGGCGCCTTCTACCACCAGGTATTCGCCCTGCGGCTTTACCGTTCCGACACCCGGCAGGGCGCTGACAGTCTGGGCCGCCTGAGTCAGTTGCTCCAGCGGCACACGCACCTGCAAGTAGGAACGGGCTGATAGTAATTCGTCCACGATACCCTGGGCGATAATCGTACCCCTGTCAATGATGGCGACCCGGTTACAGACCTGCTGGACTTCGTTGAGCAGGTGGCTGGATAAAAATACCGTCCGGCCCTGGGCCGAAAGCGACTTGATCAGTTCGCGAATATCGCGCATACCGGCAGGATCAAGTCCGTTGGTCGGCTCATCCAGGATAATCAACTGGGGGTCGGTCAGGAGAGCGGCGGCGATACAAAGACGCTGCTTCATACCCAGGGAATAGGTACGGAAGCGGTCTTTAGCCCGCTCTCGCAAACCCATCTGGTCCAGCGCCCATTCAAGGCGTTTTGGGTCAGTCACCCCGGCAGTCAGGCCCATCACTTTCAGGTTATCCCACCCTGTAAGGTGAGGATAGAGCGAGGGGGCTTCGACAATGGCGGAAGTACGCCGCAAAATATCAGCCTTGCCGGTCGCAATATCTTTACCAAAAAGAAAGGCCTGGCCGGAAGTCGGTTTTACCAGGCCCAGCAGCATGCGGATAATAGTAGTCTTGCCTGCCCCGTTGGGGCCTAATAAACCAAAGACATCTCCCGGCTGTACTACAAATTCCGCCTTATTTACCGCCGGACGACCCTTGAAGAGTTTGGTTAATTGCTGAGTGGAAATTAGCGGAGAAAAAGTGCCGGACTGCGGAGTGTAGCTCAAAGTGTAGCTCCTTTCGCACTTGGCAAATCTAAAGATAAAGCAAAGATAAAATAATAAAAGGCAAAATTATGCTGGAACTCGTTCAACTCTGGCTGTATTTGGCTACTTCCGCGTCCATTTTACCCTGCCACATCTTGCCGTACATTTTGAAGTCGCTCAAAAGGGACTTTAGCGGGTATTTGAAAGTAGCCGGCCTGTTCTTTTCAATCAGGAAGTGTCCAAGCCAGGCGTAAGTGTAGGGCGAAACCACTACCATTACCAGTAATTTGGGATTACGCCGGATGATAGCTACCAGCAACCAGACGAACAGGCTGGAAGTACCGATAAAATGCATCCAGCGGTTGGCCGGATTTTGATGCTCTCTAACATAAAACGGCCAGAATTCCGCCAGCGTCTCGTATTTTTGATTGCTCATAAAGTCAATCAATCTCCATTGAATTTGTTTGAAATCGCTCTCTAAAGCCCGAAGGTACCAACTACTCTTGCATCTTAACTTATCAAGACTGACTTGTCTAGCATATAATAGTACCAGAGATTTTCTACTTAAGTTTAATTCTAAACATCCAAAGGAGTTATCGTGAGCCACGAAACAGAATTAGAGCGCTTGTTTCAAGAAAACCGGGATACTATAGCTGAAAAGCAACTGGAAAAACTGCTCGGGGATAAGTTGCGAGAACGCCACCTGACCCTGGCTACCGCTGAAAGTTGCACCGGTGGTCTGGTTGGAAACCGCCTGACCAACGTGCCGGGCAGCAGCGATTACTATATGGGCGGCATTATCAGTTACGACAACCGGATAAAACATGGAGTTCTGGGCGTTCCTACTGAAATACTTGAAACGGTCGGAGCGGTCAGCCGGGAATGCGCCCTGGCCATGGCCGAAGGGACCCGGCGAGTGCTGGAAACCGACCTGGGTATCAGCACTACCGGCATCGCCGGGCCAGGTGGCGGTACGCCTGACAAGCCTGTCGGGCTGGTCTATGTTGCTCTGGCGGATGGCAAAGGTTTTAACCGCTGCGAGCGCTATGTCTGGACCGCAGACAGAGTAGGCAACAAAGAGTTATCGGCTGAAGCGGCCTTGAGACTTCTCCAGGATTATCTGGATACCCATTAATTTTACCTTAAACTCCTGTTCAGTTAGAGTTCATCTAAACCGGCTACACTGGGTAAGACTCGGGCAAAGGCGTTATTACTAAAATAAAAAGAAAGCAGTGGGCCTGTTCCAGGCTGAAAACGGAGCAGTAGAATAAATGGACTTTATCAATAATGTTCTTGAAATAGTCAAACAGCAGTATAGCAGCTACGGTTACCTGATCGTTTTCCTGGGGGCTTATCTTGAGAATACTGTTCTGCTGGGCCTGATTCTACCGGGCGGAAGCCTGGTGTTACTGGGAGCGATTTACGCCTCGCAGGGCACCCTGTCTCTTCCGCTGGTCATTTTGCTGGGCTGGCTGGGAATGTTCCTGGGAAACAGCACCGATTACTGGCTGGGTAGACTGGGTGTTTACCACGCGGTGGAAAAAACGCGCCTGCACCGCTATCTCAAAAGCCACATGGACAAAGCAGCCGCTTTCCTTCAGAAAAATGGCGGCATCTCAATTTTCCTGTCACATTTTATCGGCCACTTACGCTCATTCGTAGCTATTACGGCCGGGGCCGTCAAATTCCCCTATTCTCAATTCGCCAGGTTTGAACTGGCCGCCGCCCTGGTCTGGAACCTGATTTATTGTCTGTCCGGCTACTTCCTGGCTAGCAGCGTCAGCAGCATTGATAACGTCATCCTGGCCATTGGGCTCTTTATGGTGGGGCTTTTCGCTCTCGGTTGGGCAGGCAACAAAATCCGCCAGCGACTGGTCGAGCGGGTAACAAAACGCGAGGCCAGGAGAACTGCCCCTATTACGAAAGCCTTTGAAGAATCTTAAACAAAAAGGCCTGCTCCAGTTTGAAGTGGAGCAGGCCTTTTTTGTTCAGTTTAGTTAAGGCCAGACCCCGCGGCTGTTTTATTATCGCTTTCTACTTTGCTCAATACGACCGGTTCGAGCTTATCAACCGGTTTCTTTTCAACCTTTGTATCGACCGGGCGGCGTCCTGTAATGAGACGGGCGGCGCGGTCGTAGGTGAAATAGTTGTAGGCCCAGTTGAGGAAGACTATCACCCGGTTGCGGAACCCCACCAGGTACATCAGGTGTACAAAGAGCCAGGTAAGCCAGGCCAGTCCACCGGTCAGGCGAACTCCAAAGGCATCAAACACGGCGGACCTCCGGCCAATAGTAGCCATGCTGCCTTTATCAAAGTACTTGAATTTCTGGACCGGTTTACGCTGCACCTGCGCCAGGATATTCTTTGAGGCCTGCTTGCCCATCTGAATGGCTACCGGCGCAACCATCGGATAAGCCTGCCCCTTCTTATAACCTTCCAGATAGGCCATATCTCCGATCACAAATACTTCGGGACGGCCCGGCAGTTGCAAGGTCGATTCAACCTTAACCCGTGCGCCACGTGCTTGCGCTACACCCAGTTGGTCAGCCAGTTGGGCCGCTCGGACTCCCGCAGACCAGACGACCGTTTCGGCTGCCAGTTGGCTGCCATCGGCAAAATACAAGACGTTATCCTTGAGGGTCTTAACCGGCATTTTGGTATGCACTTCCACCCCCAGGCGCTCCAGTTGCTGCATGGCTTTGCGCCGCAGCTTTTCAGGGAAAGTTGCCAGCACTTCGGGAGCGGCTTCTACCAGCATGATACGCGCTTCGGAGACATCGAGCATCGGGTAGTCTTTGCGAAGCACGTGGCGGATCAGTTCGGCGAAAGCGCCTGCCAGTTCAACCCCGGTCGGGCCGCCACCTGCCAGCACAAAGGTCAGGAGCGCTTTGCGCCGTTCGGGGTCTTTCTCCCGTACCGCCTGCTCAAAACAGGAAAGGACATGGTTTCGTAACTCAACCGCTTCCTCTATATCCTTCAGGCCATAAGTATTTTCTTCCAGGGCCTGGTTGCCAAAAAAATTGTTAGTGCTGCCCGCCGCAATTACAAGGTAGTCGTAATCTACCGGGTCTCCATCGGTAAGTACCTGCTTATTATCAAAATCAATCGAGCGTACATCAGCCATTTGAAAGTCCACATTTTTGAATTTGCGGAAAATCGCGCGTACCGGGTATGCAATTGATTCAGGATCAAGCCCGGCGGTAGCTACCTGATAGAGCAGCGGCCAGAAGCCGTGGTAGTTACTGCGGTCCAGTACCAGCACTTTAACATCCTTGTCCGATAGGTTACGGGCCACGCTCAACCCGCCAAAACCTGCTCCAATCACCACCACTCGCGGAATAACCCGCGCAACGGCCACATCTTCGACTTTCTCGCTCTCCGGTTGTTCAGGCAAACCGGTCTGGTTATTGTTATTACCGTTCGAGCCGGTTTTTCCATTCTGCCCGGTTAACTTCCTGGTAAAATCAGTAATTTTATTCTCAGCCATTAATCTACTCCTGGCACTTTTTTTAGTCCACCTTTCCCGAAAGTATTGTAAATTATTTCACAATACTTTTCTGTGAGAAATATCACAAAAAGCAAATAATACTGCTTTAAGAGTTAAGGTTGGATTTAACAACTGAAAGGATGTTTCACAGCGATAAAAGCTTGTTTCTAAAATCTGACTATAGTTTAACTGATATATGAATAATTAGTAAAGCTATATTTATAAAAATTAGACGCTAATGGTACAGGTTTTGCACGGAGGGATTTTGAGGCGAGCTGAAGACCTGAACAGGCTTTTAAAGACGGGAAGTTAAAAAGGAGTCCAATTTTGAACAGGCTAAAACAGGCTAGCGAGAATCTTACTAACAGCCACCTCGAGGGGCGCCACCGTTATAGTTTCAAACAGGAACTGATTCTAGCCGCTCTACCGACCATCACTGTTTTACTGGTGTTGGTGATGTTAGAAAGTTTTGCCCGGCAACGCCTGCTGTTTGCCTCGCTCGCTTCCAGCGCCTTTCTCATATACCGCGACCCCCACAACGAAATGAACAGCCTGTACAGCCTGCTAATTTCACAAATGGGAGGGGCGATAATCGGCTTTGCCGGGTCTTTTATATTTGGGGAAGGTTACCAGGCGGCGGCTATCGCTATGCTGGTCACAATTGTTTACATGATCCTGCTGGATGCCATTCATCCGCCGGCCATTTCAACCGCCATCTCTTTTTCTTTTCGCGCACCGGGTACCAACACCTTCTTGCTCTTCCTAATGGCCCTGATTATGGTAGCTGTGCTGGTGCTTTTAGAGCAGGCTATTTTATGGCTGACGCGCCGTTTTGATAAATAAAGCAGCGCGTCACAAAAAGTTTTACAACTCCATTCTTAGCAGGGCAGCCCCGAAAGTTTTACCCAATCCATCCAGGCTCAACGAACGGGTCGCGCCGCCTCCCAGCGCATGTTCCAGCACGAAATTGAAAGCCAGGATATTGGGCATTTCGTAACGCTGCACCTCGCCCTGCACAATCCCGCCAAAATGTTGTTTAACTCTCTCGGCTGTAACGGCTTCTTTCACCCTGTCATAATCGGCCTGGTTACGCAGGAAGAGCGCCACGTTGCACCTGTCACCCTTATCGCCGCTGCGAGCCGAGGCGATTTCTACCAGCTTCATCTCTAAACCTCCAGCAGTTCTATCCTGACGAACGGTTCAACTTCCTGGCGTGGCATAAGCGCGGGCCATAAGGTCAGAAGCTCACGCGGGCGCGGGCGCGAGCCCACTCCCGAAGCGGTAGGCGGGCCATTCAGGCCAAGCGGCACTAACTCGCGAAAGAGTTTTTCGGCTTCGGCTTGTTCGGCGGTATGAGCCGCAACCCGCAATACTATTTCATTAGGCTCAACCGGGCGCGGGGCGAGCGGCCCGTGCAATCCGTTGTAACCGATATAATCGGTGCGCAATTCAAGCGCTTTGAAACCGATCTTTTCCAGGCGCTTGCGCAAGAGAGCATTGGCCCGTTCCGCC
The DNA here is from genome assembly GCA_036261665.1 of Chloroflexia bacterium. Lineage (GTDB taxonomy): Bacteria > Chloroflexota > Chloroflexia > Chloroheliales > Chloroheliaceae > 54-19. The sequence goes on along the minus strand of DATAKM010000024.1, from coordinate 32,802 downwards.
TTTTCGAGAGCGTCCGGCCAGCTATACAATACCTGAGCTTCGCCCAGCCAGCCATCTTCGTAACCAATACATACTTTCAGGCTATCCGGCCTGGGGCCTCCGGTCGCGCCTGTCACCAGCACCCGGTCCCTGCCCGTATCTTCCAGGCAAACCGTGGTGAAGTTGGCGTCCACATCAGGAGTCAGGTAATGATGGGGGTCGAGCACTTCATAGAGCAACTGCTCGCGCACGGTATCAAAAGATACCAGCCCGCCGCTGCCCGGTGTTTTAGTAACCACAAAGCTGCCGTCTTCATTAACCTCCGCTATGGGATAGCCGATCTCTTCGAGGTTCTCGACATCCCGCCAACCCCCGGCGTAATTGCCGCCAACTACCTGCCCGGCGCATTCCAGCAGGTGACCGCAAACGATTCCTTTCGCCAGTAAATTCCAGTTGTCACTGGCCCAGCCAAACTCATGCAGGAGTGGGCCGAGGAAAAGGGCGCTATCGGTTACTCGGCCCGTAATAACCACATCCGCCCCGGTTTCGAGCGCCCGGCACACCACATCCGCCCCAAGATAAGCATTAGCGTTCACCACCCGCTGGCGGACCTGGCTTTCAGCCAGCTTTTCACCGCTATCAAGGTTAGCCAGGGGATAGCCTTTAGCGATTAGCTCATCCAGGCGTTCCAGGATATCGTCGCCGGTCACGACCGCTATTTTAAGACCCTTCAGGCCAAGTTTACGGGCGATTGTGGAGACGGCATCCCGGGCAGCCAGCGGATTCATGCCGCCCCCGTTAGTAACGAGGCGAATACCTTTAGCCTGCGCAACCGGCAAAATACGCAGCATCAGGGCCAGCATATCGAGCGCGAACCCCCTGGCAGGGTCGCGCCGCTTATCTTTCTGCAAAATCGCCAGGGTTAGTTCCGAGAGGCAATCAAAGGCAATGTAATTCAGGCCCTCGGCGCGCTGGGCCATTTCGATAGCCGGAGCGCTGCTGTCGCCGTAGAAGGCCTGACCGCCACCAATCTTTACAGTCTTCATGGCTTCTCAGAGCAGCCCTAACTCTTTGGCGATAATCTCTTTCATGATTTCATCTGTGCCTGCGCCAACCCGGTTAAGGCGAATATCCCGCCACATCCGGCTGACCTCATATTCATCCATATAGCCCGCGCCGCCGTGAATCTGAAGAGCCTCGTCAATCACCCGGTTGGACATCTGGGCGGTAAAGAGCTTGGCCATGGTTATTTCCTTGACCGGATAGCCGCCTTCCATATACTTCTGAACGGCAGAGTAGGTCAATTGCCGTCCGGCCTCAATCTGGGTAGCCATGTCGGCAAACTTGTGGCGAATAACCTGGAACTCGTTAATGGTATGTCCGAAGGCTTGCCGCTCTTTAGCGTAGGCATAAGCCAGGTCATAGGCGCGTTGCGCGGCAGCTACCGCCCCTACAGCGGCAAAGAGTCTTTCTACCTGCAACTCCCACATCAGGTGGTAGAAGCCCTTGCCCACTTCGCCCAGGATAGCCGAAGCCGGAACCCGCACATTATCGAAGGATAGTTCGGCGGTGTCGCTGGAGTGCATCCCGACTTTCTTCAGTTTGCGGCTGACCGTAAAACCGGGCAGGCTTTTGTCTACCAGGAAAAGGGTGACTGCTCGCGGACTGCGTTCCCCCTCGGTTTTGGTTACGAGCAAACAGAAATCAGCCCTCACTCCGTTAGTTATGTAAAGTTTAGAACCATTGATAATGTAATCATCGCCGTCGCGTTTGGCCCAGGTGCGAATGCTCTGTACGTCGCTACCGGTATTCGGTTCGGTGATACCCAGGCAACCGATCCATTCTCCAGAAACCCCTTTCCGTACGTACTTTTGCTTCTGTTCTTCGGTACCGAACTTCAAAATAGTCGGCAACACCATGTCGGTATGCACGCCTAGGCCCATATTCAGGCCGCCGCACTCGCTGTTGACCATCTCTTCGGTCAACACTACACTGTAGAGGTAATCTCCGCCGCTTCCACAGTACTCTTCGGGATAAGTCAGGCCCAGAAAGCCCAGTTCACCCATGCGCCGGAAAACTTCAGAGGGAAAACCACCGGCCTCTTCCCATTCGGCGGCGTGAGGAGCCAGCTCAGTAGAGACAAATTTGCGGATTACCTTCCGCATTTCCTCATGCTCGGCTGTGAACATCGGGTGCGTCATCGCTCATACTCCTTATGAAAATTCTAATACTCCATCAGCAAATAAAAGTAACAGGGACTGAAAAGCTCTAATTACTCATGTTCGGCCGGGTCATAAGCAGTCCAGGCCGGGTGTTCCGGTATAACGTAACCCTGAAGGCGGTACAATGACCCCGCTCCGTCTACTTTAAGGGTCTCGCCGGAGATAAAAGCGGCGGCGGGCGAGAGCAGGAAGGCCACGCTTGCGGCTACTTCGCTTTCGCTTCCCAACCGGCCTGCCGGGATTTCCCGGGCTATCGTCTTTAGCATAGCCTGGATTGGAGGAGGGTAAGACTTCAGGCCACTGGAGTTAATCACCCCGGGAGCAACCGCATTAACCCGGATAGCATACTGCGCCCATTCCAGGGCAAGGCTCTGAGTGAGGTTCACTACTCCGGCCCGGGCCGCGCCGGTATGGGCCATATTTGGGAAGCCCCGCCACATTTCGGCCACGATGTTAACAATCGCCCCGCCATGCTCTTTCATCCAGCCCTGCATGGCTGCGCGCGACATATAAAAAGTACCGGTCAGGTTGGTATCAATCACGGCGTTCCAGCCTTTGGAACTGATAGCTTCAGCGGGAGAGGCAAATTGACCCCCGGCATTATTGACCAGAGCGTCCAGCCGGCCAAAGCGAGTGATAACCTCGTTAACAGTGGCTTTGACCTGTTCTTCGTCGCGAATATTGCAAAGCAGGGCATAAGCTTGACCGCCTGCGGCCTCTACTTCCCGGCGGGTAGGCTCAAGATGTTCTTCAGAGCGCGAACAAATCACCACTGTAGCGCCCAGTACGGCCAGTTCCAGCGTGATGGCGCGACCAATGCCGGTGCCACCGCCGCTGACCATTATCACCTGTCCTTCAAAAAGTCCGTCGCGGAAAATACTCTGGTTGGGCATCGTTGCCTCCTCAAGGGGCGCTCAACAAATTTAAGATGAGACTTTATAGCGTAGTTTGATTGGCAAGAGAATAAAACAATTTGGAAGAAGGGTCAAATTAAAATCTTTTTGCTGAGTTGAGCCAGATAGTTAAAACCTCAAAAATTTACACAGACAAAAAAGAGCGCAGAAAAAACGAATGATTCTGCGCTCTATAAGTAAGGGTTCGTTAGTTTGTGGGCAAGCCGCTTAGCCGTTACCCGGCTCTTTTTCAAATACCACCAGACTCCAGTAGGCAAGATTGGGCAGTTTGAAGGTCAGCCAGGTACTTGTATCTCCGGCTATTTTTACCCGCTCTACTTCCAGTTCCCAGGCAACTTCAGAGTTATCGGGAGATGCCGTCCAGACCTTTGTAATAGCACTGGCCTGGCTATCAGGCAGCTTAACCGAGATTTGCAGATCGCTTAACATGGCAGGAGTTTCCTTGAAAGCGTTCCACAGGCTGTTGCTCAAGCCCTGCAAGTTAATCAGGTTGAGGCTGGTATACGTAGCTGTTTCGTGCATAACCGCCCAGACGCTCCCGGCTTTACCCTCTCCACTTACCTCGATGGACCTCTCTCCGGTATGGATAGAGATTTGCTGCTCCACCTCGGCGGCTGGTACCGGGTTGGACTGGGGATTGGAAAGAATATTTTCGTAACGTACCAGAAAGTCGTAATAGCGCCGCATTTGCACCACGAAATCCGGCTGAAAGTGGCCATAATGAGGGTAATAGGGATCAGCCAAAACTGCGTTGTTCTCACCGAGCAGCAGGTGAAAGCCACCACTGGCATAGATGGCGGCGGTAGCCAGCCGCGCGGCATTTTGAGCACCCTCGATTCCGGTAGCCGGGCCGGTTGGCAGCGCTCCGCTCTCGGCATGGGGCGCTTCCTCAGTCGCGGCATTATCCGAAACTTTAAGCCCTTCCGGCAAAAAGGGCGTCAGGTAGGCGGCAAGGATAACCTGTTTGTTGGTCTCACTGGAACGGGCCAGTTGCCGGGCGTTAACTATTAGGTCGTGTAGATCTTTGTATTCAACGTAGGGCGACCACACCTCGATATATACCGCGCTCTGGTCCGTCGCTGCGACAGTTTCAATCGGCCAGTTATTGACGGCATTAAAGATCACACCGCCTTCCTGCTTTAAGCTCGAGACTCTGCGGGCCGCTTCATTAATGATGGGCGGAAAAAGCTGAGCCAGTTCCAGGGTTTTTGATGACTCACCTGCGCTGGACGGCAGGGTGTAAGCTATCTTGGGATAACCATACTGGTCTACGTGAATGCCATCAAAACCGGCCTGTCTGACAGCCTTTTCGTACTGGGTCAGAATATTTTCGGCCCAGGGGCTATCAAGACTGATGTCCATGAGATAAAAAAGCTTTTCCAGGCTATAAGGCTGCCCATCGGCCTGATAGATCCCCCAATCCTGATGGGTTTCCCAGAAGGCTGGAGTCGCGCCATAGACTGCTCCATAAGCCAGGGCGGCCATATTCAGGTTGTGGGCTGCTTCGATCTTGTGGCGCACGGTTGCAAAAGAAACCGCCCGGCCCATCGGGTCAATGAAGTCATCTGCCGGTGGAATATAATCTTCATGCCGGTACATCCAGTCGTAGAATTGAACTACGTTGACATGATAGGCTGACAGCACCCAGGCCCGCGCCACGCTTTCGGCGGCGCTTTCTTCAGACTTAAAGTTGGCAAAGAAACCGTAGCGGGGCATCTGCGGCCAGCCATCCAGTACATCAGCCGCAGTCGAGGCTTTTGCCAGGGTTTCACCATTACTCTCACTCTCCACGGCCAGTTCAAAACCATAACCACGCGGCGTTTCGGCCGGTAAATTCAGCCTGAAGCTTGTCTCGTATACCGTTCCGGCCCCTTCGAGGGTGAAAGGCTGGTATAGAGTATTGATGGTGGTTGCCAGATAGCGCACCTTTAAATGCAGGCCCACTTCCAGGGGTTGGTTGGCCTGTAACTGGACCAGCAGGTTGACCAGTTGGCCTGGCCGGTAAAAAGCTTTATCAGGCCTGAAATCTACCACGGTTACTTGAGGTGAAGTGATTGTTGGGAGGATTTGGCCGGATTCTAAAATAGTCAATTTCAGTCCTTTCCTCTATTACGCTTCTGTATTGGAGGTCAATAAGATGCCTGCCGCTCTCAAGCGGTTAACCAGGCTGATATAACTGGCATGCGACCAGACCAGGGGAGTAGCCACTTCGCCCCACAGGTCTTTCCAGTAGCCTGACATATCTGGCCGGTTAAGATGTTCGAAGGTTTGCTCCGGCAGATCGCCATTCGCTTCGGCCTGCTTTTCAATCCAGTTTGAAAGAGTTTTAGCTCCATCGGCATCTCCGCCGGCAAGCCGTACCATAGCCAGCCAGGCGGTTAAGAGCAGCCACTCTCCACCTCCATAATAGGTGTCGCGGGCGTAGCGGTGAACCCCGGCCAGTCCGTTGAGCTGTTGCTCAAAAATCAGGTCTTTAATGATACGCTCGACGGTATTCTGGATTAGCGGATCATCCACCGGCAACAGGCCGTAAGGAACTGCTACCCATAGCAGGTTGGCATCTACCGCCCCTGCCAGTTCTCCCGGGTCCGCTCCCCCACAGAATTTGGTCAGGTAGCGCTGCCCGCCGGTTTCAGCGGTAGCGATACCATTCTGCAAAATATAGGCTTTTATTTCGGCTGCCGTTTTGGTGGCGCTGGTTGCGGCCTCGGCTAAACGGGTATCCTCAGGCAGGTAGGCTGCCAGTTCAGGGATGCGCGACAGTCCGCCGTAGAGCGCCGCCAGGGTAGAAGTGGCGATTTTATCGCCGTGTTCCTCCCAGCAATCAAAGTTAGGCACCTGCCAGAGCGCTTCCAGGTAAGCTACCAGCAGTATAATCGAGTCGCTGTAAGCCGCCAGTTCTTGCGCGACTGTGGCCCCGTCAAGCACTTTACAGTATTCCGCCAGGGCAAAAAGCCAGGTGCCAAAGCCATCAATTTGAAAGGGAGTCCAGTCTTCCATGCTGGGTAGGCCCTCCACGGTATAGCGGCAGTGTAAAACATCTGTGACCGGGTTGAGTTCCTGGCCGTTTTTCACTTTGGCAATCGCCTGCTCGGCCAGGCTGCGGTAGCGCTGGATGATGGCATTTACCCAGGCATGAAAGCGACCACTGGCGGCAATCGTTTCCGGGCGGGCCGTTTCGGCCAGGGCCAGGGCGATAAAAGAGCCATCCCGAAACCAGGAATATTTGTACTGGCTAAAATTGGGCGAGGCGATAAAAGCGCCCGTTGAGGACTGATTTTCCAGGATAACTTTCAGGCTATATTCGTAAAGCCGGCCGGTATCCAGAAGGGTGGAAGCAACCTCAGTATCGACAATCATGGCTATGTCCTTTAATCTTAATAATAATGCTGGCTCCAGGCCGCTAACCTTTAATAGCGCCGGTGCTGATGCCCTGGATAAAATAGCGCTGGAAAATCAGGAAAACGATAATCACTGGTACCACTGCGATGAGCGAAGCGGCAAATACCAGGCCCCACTGGGTACCATGACTCTGCTGGAACAGGCGTAAAGCTATCGGCAAAGTGCGCAATTTCTCGTCCTGAATGGAGGTCAAGGCCCAGGTAAATTCATCCCAGGCTCCCATAAAGCTGAAGATTGCCATAGCGGCGAGCGCAGGTTTCACCAGCGGTAACATAATGCGCCAGAAGATAGACCAGATTCCCGCGCCATCAATCGCCGCCGCGTCCTGTAGATCTTGCGGTATTTCTTCAAAAGCTCCACGCAGGAAGAAAATGTTAACCGCCGAATTAGCCGAGTAAGCTACTACCAGACCGTGCAGGCTGTTGAGCAGCGACAGGTTTTTAGCCAGCACGAACTGGGGAAGTATCAGGACCAGGCCCGGCACCATCATGGTTCCCAGGATCGAATAGAACAGGATCGTGCGGCCCGGAAACCTGTAACGGGCAAAGGCAAAAGCCATCATGGAAGATAGCACCAGGATCAAGATGGTCGAAGTGACCGAAACGACCAGGCTATTACTGAAGTACAACCCAAAGTTATTGGAATTCCAGGCCTGTTCGAAATTGGAAGTGGTCGGGTTTTCCGGGATGAATTTCGGCGGGAACTCAAAAACATACTGGTTAGGCTTGAAAGCGGTGCTGATCATGTAGAGCAGCGGCACGATTGAGATAACGGTCCAGAAGAGTAACAGTATGTAGATACCCGCGATCAGCAGAGGGTGACGGCGATCAATTACCGCTATTTCGGATTTCTGGGTTCCATTTCGCCAGATCCGGGTAAGGCCCGCGGTAGCCAGCAAAATTTTAGGACGGTGCTGCATTTTTTCCTCCCTGCTCCTAATATTCCACCGGGCGGCGTAAGAATTTAATTTCCAGGATGCTGATGATAAAAATTCCAATGGCGAAAATCCAGCTTAAGGACGCCCCATAGCCCAGGTCTAAAAATTTGAATGACTCGCTGTACATATAGGTCATAAGGGTTTCGGTAGAGTGCTGCGGACCACCCCCGGTCATGACATAGACCTGAATAAAGACATTGAAAGCGCCAATCGAAAGCATGACGGTGGCAAACATGACCGTAGGGCGAATCAGGGGCAGGGTAATATGCCAGAAGCGTTTCCAGGTGGTAGCTCCATCAATGGCCGCCGATTCGTAAAGGGTCGGAGGTACCGATTGCAGGCCTGCCAGGAAAATGACCATCGTCCAGCCAACACCCTTCCAGATACCCAGGACGCAAATTGCCAGCAGAGCCGTAACGGGGTTCTGGAGCCAGGCCTGATAAGAGGGGATGATATGAAGAATATCTTTCAGCACGTAATTAATCAGCCCTGCCTGGCTGTTGTAGAGGTAGATGAATATCAGCGAGACTACCAGCCAACTGGAAACCACCGGCAGGTAAAACATGGTGCGAAAGAAACTGCGGAAAGGTAATTTCTGGTTTACCAGCAGCGCCACTGCCAGGCCCAGGATGAGTTGTCCCGGTACGCTTATGACGGCGTACATAATTGTGTTCCGCAGCGCCTGCCAGAATACTTCATCTCCGAAAGCCCGGGTGTAATTGTCCAGACCTACAAAAATACTGGGTTTGATCAGGTTCCACTGGAAGAAGCTCATGACGAACATGTTCACCAGCGGGTAAACCGTCCAGATCAGAAAGAGAGCCACCCCGGGCGCAATAAACAGGTAGACCGGCAAGGCTTTTTTGAAAGGTTCCCAGCGCGAGCGCGCTACCGGCGCGGGTGGTAATTCTGGTGGTACTTCTATTGAAGGTAATTCGGTCGAAAGCGAAGGGGCAGTATTCAGACCCATAAACAAACTCCTAAAGGAAGTGTAAGCTCCGGTTTTTGGCTGATGAAGGCCGCCGGAGCAGCCTTCATCAGCGAGGAAAGAGTGTTAGTGAGTGAAACTTGACTTTACTTACCGGCTAAAAGCGCATCAACTTTGGGAGCAGCCGCGTCCAGCAAAGTTTTAGGGTCTTTATCGCCCCGAAAAGCCGCCTCGAAAGTATCGTTCAGCACAGTTTCGATCTTGGTCCAGGCCGGGTGCGGTAGACGGGCCTTGGTAGACTGAAGCTGTTTCAGGAACGCGGCGTAGTAGGGCAAGCTTTGCAGTTCAGGTGAGGTTGCCACACTCTTGATAGCCGGTAGCTGGCCAATTTTACCCATAGCCAGTTGCGCCTGACTGCTAAGCATGTAGCGGCTGAAGGCCCAGGCAGCCTCTTTATTTTTCGATTTCTCGAACATCACCAGGTCTTCACCACCCACAACCCCTATACTACCGCCTTTTCCGGCAGGCATCGGGGCGTAATTCAACTTGAAGTTAGGATACTGTTTAGCTGCGATACTGTTCATCCAGGGGCCATCATCAATAATAGCATACTGGCCGGTGCTCAAACCTTCCAGGGTGCTGATGCCACCACCGAAAATCGCATCGGGAATAGCGCCAGCCTTTTTCAGGTCTACCAGGTATTGCAGGGCAGCCACGCTATCGGCGCTGTTGAGGTAACCGCTGGCTTTGGTAATGCCGTCATCCGTCACGTTTCCGCCCAGGCTCCAGAAGAAGGGCAAGATGCTCCAGGCTCCGGTTCCGCTCGGCGCAAAACCGTACTGTTTGCCGGGAACGCTCAGTTTTTTAACCACGGCGGCAAACTCATCCATAGTTTTAGGAGGTTCGCTGAGACCGGCCGCTTCCAAATCAGCTTTATTGTAGAGCAGCACTTTGGTGTTGGTATCCAATGGCAGGCCGTAATAACTACCCTTCCAGAAGTTCGTGCTGAGCGGACCGGCGTAAGCATCGGCTTTAATGGCATCGAAGCCCGGCAGGTTGTCCAGTTTAGCCAGCGCTCCCATATCAGCAAATTCCGGTACGTACTGAATATCCAGGCGGGCCACATCCGGCAGAATATCGCCGCTGATACCGGTCAAAAGCTTCTGGCGGAAGTCGGTATCCGGGATAGCCTGGGCATCCACCTTGACGTTCGGATAGAGTTTGGCGAAACCGGGCAGAACAACTTTATTCAGGGTATCCTGTTCCTGTGAGTCGGCACTATAGGTATGCCAGAAAGTGACTGTCCCCTTCAGGTTAGGATCGCCCAGGGCAGGGGCGGTGCTGGCGGCAGTGGTGGCTGAGGCAGCAGTGGTGGCCGCCGAAGTAGTCGCTGCGGCAGTGGTTGCGGCAGCAGTAGTGGCCGCAGCGGTGGTAGCGGCAGAGGTGGTTGCGGCAGCAGTAGTGGCGGGAGCAGGGGTAGCCGTACTGTCACCGCAGGCGGCCAGAACTAGGCTGGCAAGCAGGACCAGGAGCATGGTCAGGCTCAGGCGACTGTGCCTTAAGTAGTGACTCCAATTAGATAATGCAAGGCGGGTCTTCATTGGGAACCTCCATATCTCAAGTTGAAATAAACTGGCTAACCTTTGACACACAACACGAAGCCAAGGCCAGCCTGATTCGGAGCCGAGTGATTCAAAATTTGATTAAACTGACGAAACCCAGGAATAGCGAATAAAGCCTGACCACGCAAAGCCTGGCCCGGTTTTGATTAAATTTTCGGTAAGTTTACACGGAAGAGCGTTCGACTATTTCGACCGGTACCGGCGGCAAGCTTGACGGTTTGAACCCGGCATCATTCGCCAGGTTGACCACCATTTCTCCAGCCTGACGGCCAATAGTCCTGAATGGAAAGCGAACGGTTGTTAAGGGCGGCGCAACATCGGCGGCAACCGGAATATCATCGTAACCGGCGATAGCAATGTCTTCCGGGACGCGCAGTCCGCGAGCATGGGCTGCTTCGATAGCCCCGATAGCCATCTGGTCATTGGCGGCATAAATGGCAGTGGGTCGTTCGGGCAGGTCGAACAACTGCTCAGCCGCCCTGTAGCCACCCGCTTTGAACCAATCTCCTTCAGCAATCAAAGCCGGGTTGTACAGGCCCTTTTCCTTCATAACCTCAATATAACCTGCCTGGCGGCTATGACCGGATGGGGTCGTTAGAGGCCCCAGAATATGGCCAATCCGCCGGTGACCTTTTTTTAGCAGATATTCGGTCATCAGCCGTGATCCGACATGACCACGCCCATTGACGTTAGGGAAATCGAGCGGATCATCACAGATCTGGCCATCCACGAACACTACCGGCAGGGGTGCTGCTTTAAGCATCGCTACGGCATCGGCTGATAGGGCCGGGTCGCTGATTACTACCCCATCAGCGCGATTGCTGTGCAAGAAGGGTTCAATCGAGCGGTCAGCCCCCTTTGGCACAGGTAAGATTAACAGATAATATTCCTGCTCACTGAGGTACTCTACCAGCCCGGACATTACCCCGGAGAGAAAAGGTTCTGCGATCAGGTTTTCCAGGGTGTAGTTGAACATTATCAGGGCAATCGTATGTGTCTTTTGAGCCCTGAGATTACGGCCTGCCGCGCTGGGATAATAACCCAGTTCGGCTACAGCCTTCATAACCCGCTGGCGAGTCTCTTCCGAAACCCGCACATTGCCATCAGTCCGGTTGTTAATAACGTAAGAGACGGTTGATTGCGCTACTCCGGCCAGACGAGCCACATCTACACTGGTCGGACGCCGTTTTTGTTCCCCCATAACTGGCTTCGTTCTATTTGCATGCTGGTCGGATAATTTTTAAAAAGCCAAACTATCCGGTCGGTTGGTTGACGGATTTTTTACTACTACCAGTATAGTTTAGAAGCTCACTAATGCAAGCTACAAAACTAATAGCTATGCCATTAAACAGGATTACTTGAAGGTGGTGCCTGATTAAGTTGATAAATACGTATCAACAAAATCGTATCAGATGATACGTATCATATCAGGTTTTTTCTACTTGTCAATAGGTTGATGAACAAAATGAATAAAACTCTCTCCTGAGTAGTTAAGAATACTGCCAGGTATCTTTAACAGGCTAGAATGAATTGACTAAAACCATTTCAGAACGCTTATCGAGATGTAAGATTCTAGCCCGGCTACCGTTCAATTTCTGGCTTGGGATAATAAAAAAGCAGCTTTAAATAATTCAAAAGGAGAAACTGGTTCTTATGCAAACTGCCAAACTTAAACCAGCCTGGGCCGGTGGAGAATTTCTTTCGCGTTTTGTAAATCTATTAATTCATACCGGGCCAACTTATGCCCTCTTAAAAAGGCAGGCCCGAAAAGTCCTGATTAAAACCGCTGAGAAAAATGGTATCGCCTGGCGCCAGCGCTACCGGGAGCTTGAAATGTCAGGGATACAACAAACGCTTGATCAAAATATTAACCCGGCAGTAGTTTATCCGGACTACTACAAGAAACCGTTTCATGCTTACGCAGAGGGTAACTTATGCTGGCAGGCTGCTTTCGAAGCTGAACCGGCTACTTATGCCATGGCTTTAAGAATCTGGCCTGGGGAAAAACTGACCTGGCAGGACGCTCATGACCGGTTACGAACAACCTTCCATACAGCCCTGGCAGAACAAGGCGTAACTGAGGTACATGATATTCTGGACATTGGTTGTTCCGTCGGTATTTCTACCCTATCGCTTCATCGCTATTTTCAGGGCCTGGTAGAGTATCCCGTAAGCACCATAGGACTGGATCTTTCTCCTTATATGCTGGCAGTAGCCCGCGCTTATGATGCCAGACATGAAATCGCCGCCTGGCTGCATGCTGCCGGGGAAGCTAGCGGGCTTATGGGAAGTTCTTTCGATCTGGTATCCTTGCAACTTGTAGCGCATGAGTTGCCGCGCGACGCCTCCCGGAAGGTTCTCCAGGAAGCTTCACGCTTATTAAAGCCCGGCGGTTGGATTGCATTACTTGATAGTGACCCTGGCTCACCCGTGCTTCAGAAGTTACCCCCCTTTCTCTTTACTCTGATGAAAAGTACCGAACCCTGGAGCGATGACTACTATACTTTTGACCTGCAAGCTGCCCTGGAGACAGCAGGCTTTGAAAAAGTGGTAAGTGTAGCCAGTGACCCACGGCATCGGACTATTATTGCCCGAAAACCTGTATAACCTGCTGTTCATGAGGCTCAAGGGCCTGAGACAGCGCTTCTAATTTGTAAAAGTGCTACTCGCCAGGCTCTTTTCAAGATGGTGTGTTCTGGCTTAATATACTTACCGGCGAGAAATTAGTTAAAGCTGGAGGTGTAATCGTGAAAATAGGCATTATAGGGTCGGGTATGATCGGTGGTACGGCCGCAAAATTATTTGTCAAGGCAGGTAACGAGGTGGCCATCAGTAATTCTCGCGGTCCTCAAACGCTCAAGGAGTTAGTCACGCCATTAGGCCCTGCCGCCAGGGCTACTACTGTGGAAGAAGCGATTGCTTTTGGTGATGTTATCCTGGTAGCTATTCCTCTCAAAGACTATAGCAGTTTACCGGCAGAGGCCTTAAAGGGAAAAATTGTCGTTGATGCCATGAACTACTACCCGCAGCGAGATGGCCAACTGAATTTTGGCAATCACTCTTCCAGTGGTTTCCTGGCACAGCATTTACCCGGCGCCAGTGTAGTCAAAGCTTTCAATACCATGTGGTACAAAACTCTTGGCGAAGAGGGCAAGCCTGGCGAGCCCCTGGAAAACCGGTTAGTACTTTTTGTGGCAGGAGACGACCCGGAAGCCAAAGCGATTGTTTCTAAACTGATTGAAGATATCGGTTTTGCCCCGGTCGATACCGGTTCTCTAGATGAAGGCGGTAAACGGCAAGAACCGGGTGCACCAATTTATAATAATCCCCTCACCCCCGCTCAGGCTCGTAATTTGCTGTAATAAATAGCCGGTACATCGTGCGGTTAAATTGCCGCTCACTGTACCGTTGACAGGCAGCCACTTCTTAATCAGAAAAACGGGGTGAAATGGCAGATAACACTATGCGCACAACGCGACTTCCCTCCGGTGAAGCAGTTCCGGTGCTGGGCCAGGGTACCTGGAATATGGGGGAAGAGCCCCGCCACAAAAGCGAGGAAATCGAGGCTCTCCGCCTGGGGCTTGACCTGGGTATGAGTTTGATAGATACCGCCGAGATGTACGGTAACGGTACCGCCGAGGAACTGGTGGGCCAGGCCATTGAGGGCCGCCGCGATGAGGTTTTCCTGGTAAGTAAGGTGCTGCCGAGTAATGCCTCGCGCAAAGCAACTATCTCCGCCTGTGAGAGCAGCCTGCGTCGTCTTCGTACCGATAGAATGGACCTCTACCTCTTGCACTGGAGAGGCAGGACGCCCCTGACGGAAACCCTCGAAGCCTTTGAGACTCTACAGAAAGCCGGGAAAATCCGGAACTGGGGTGTCAGTAATTTTGACCCGTCCGATATGGAGGAGCTTTTCAGGCTTGCCGGAGGGGAGAAGGTTGCCACGAACCAGGTACTCTACAACCTGACGCGGCGCGGTATCGAATATGATCTCTTACCGTGGTGCCAGGAGCGTAACGTACCGGTAATGGCCTACTCCCCGGTCGAGCAGGGAAGGTTGCTTGACCATCCTGAATTACAAAGAGTAGCCGCCCGCCACAGCAGCACTCCCGCCCAGGTCGCGCTTGCCTGGGTACTCCGGCAGCAACAGGTCATCGCCATACCCAAAGCCGGGTCGCTGGCCCATGTGCGTGATAATCGAGCGGCACTCGATCTTTCACTCACAGATGATGATCTGGCTGCCTTAGACCGGGCCTTTCCGCCCCCATCTGGGCCGGTTCCCCTGGAAATGCTTTAGTATAAAAGCAAAAACCTCCCTGAGCAGGAGGTTTTTGCTTTTATAGCTTTATTCAGCCTTTTCTTCGGTCCGCTCCATACGTTCGGGGGCGCTCATGCCCATGAGGTTAAGAGCGCGAGCCAGGGTAAGTTTGGTCGCCTGGGTCAATTTCAAACGGGCCTGGGTAAGAGGCAGGTTCTGCGAGTCCAAAACATAGCAATCGCGGTAGAAAGCGTTAAAAGCGCGCGCCAGTTCAAGAGTGTAGTAGGGGAAGCGTTGCACTTCATAAGTAGAAGCGGCATCCAATACTACTTCCGGCAGTAGCAACAACTGGCGGATCAGCGCCATCTCGGAAGGATGACCAAGCAGGGTTAAATCAGCTTCCACCCCTTCAAAATTGATACCCTGTTCCGCTGCCCGGCGGAAAATACTGGCCGTCCGAGCGTGTGAATACTGCACATAGTAGACCGGGTTCTCATCGTTCTGGGCAATTGCATCGTTCACATTGAAGTCTAACGAAGCATCCGGAGAGCGCGAGATCATATTGTAGCGAATGGGGTCCGCGCCGGTCACATCCATTACTTCGCGCAGCGGAATAAAGTTGCGGTTGCGCTTGCTCATGCGCAGACCATTGACGCTGACCAGTTGCACCACCAGGATAATCAGGTCGTCCGGGTTAAGGCCAATCGCCTGCATAACCGCTTTCATACGCGGAATATGCCCCTGGTGGTCTGCCCCCCAGATATCTATGACCTTACTGAAGTTACGGACATTGAACTTATTATTGTGGTAAGCAATATCTGAAATGAAATAAGTCGGCAGACCATTGGAGCGAATCAGCACATTGTCTTTGTCCTGACCGAGAGCGCTGGAAATAAACCAGACAGCGTTCTCGCGTTCGGCTACATGCCCGCGCTCGCGCAGAGCTTTCAAGGTATTATCAATATCGCCGCTATCGTAGAGGCTCTGTTCGCTGAACCAGACATCAAAGACTACTCCGAGCGCGGCCAAATCTTCCGAGTTATGCTTCAGGACAATTTTAATGCCTTCTTTGCCGAGTTGTTTTTTAGCCTCATCCTCCGGCATATGCAGGAAGCGATCTCCCTCCACGGCGATCAGTTCTTTCACGTAGGTGCGCGCATTATAGCGGATCGGGTTCTTAAAGACCTTTGGCTGATTAGGCTGGCCGGTCTCTTCATCAACCTCGACTTCAAGAGGTTCGTTATTTTCGCCCAGGGCCGGCAGGCCCAATTCATCCCGGTAGTAGGCCCACATGCTCTCATTCCAGGCCAAAATCTGATTCCCGGCGTCATTGACGTAGTATTCGCGTTCCACGTAATACCCGGCGGCGTTTAAAACATTGGCAAGGGTATCACCCAGGCAGGCTCCCCGCGCTCCGCCGATGGTGACCGGACCGGTAGGATTAGCGCTGACAAATTCTACCTGTATACGTTCGCCCTTACCGAGGTCTATATTGCCGTAAGCAGAGCCCTGCTCCACAATCGCATTTACCTGGCTTTTCAGCCAATTCTGATCCAGTCTAAAGTTAATAAAACCAGGTGGGGCTACGTCAATAGAAGACACATAATCTACCTGCGGCATACGGTTCTTAATAATTTCAGCGATCCGAATCGGCGCTTGCCGGGCGGCCCGCGCCATTTTCATTGCCACGCTTACCGCATAATCACCGTGTTCCGGTTTGGCCGGGCGTTCCACAGTAATCTGGGGCATGGCCAGTTCCGGTAAATCGCCTTCCGCCATCGCATTCTGGATGGCGGCTACAACTAGAGAACTAATATCATCTTTAATCATTGCGCTTCTTAATCTTCCAGGTTAGCAATTATTTGAGAATCGCGGTCTCTTCTTTTTGCTCTACTATAGATGGTTTTACTACTTCCGCCGGAGGGAGCAACCCTTCTCCCTTGAAGAAAAGCTTGCGTATTCGAACCAGCCCCTTGACGTCTTCCATAGCCGTTTTGACGATTTTAACGCGTGAGTCAAGGTCTTCAATCCATTCTACCGGCACTTCATAAATTGGAAGGTGATTATGCTCAGCCAATAAAAGCATCTCGGTATCAAAGAACCATTCGTTATTCTCAATCAAAGGCAACAAACGGCGCGCGACATCGGTACGGCAGGCTTTGAAGCCACATTGAGCATCGCTAAAGGCGTTAAAGAACGAGAGCTTGATCATGAAATTGTAGCAGCGTGAAATAATTTCTCGCTTCCACTGCCGGGTAACAATGGCACCCCGCGCCAGGCGCGAGCCAATAGCCAGGTCGCTATGCCCGGTTATGATGGGAGCGACCAGCGGCAAAAAGCTTTTGAGGTTTGTCGAAAGGTCTACGTCCATGTAGCTGACTACATCTGCGTCACTGTTAGACCAGACATAGCGCAAAGCTCGGCCACGCCCCTTCTGATCGAGGTGAACCGCCTTTACGTCCGAGTATGTTTCCTGTAACCGTTGAGCAATCTCCCAGGTTTTATCAATACTGGCATTATCGGCGATGGTGATGCGCCAGCGATAAGGGAAGTATTCCAGCAGATAAGCTCGCAGACTGTTAACACTTTTCTCCAGCACTTCTTGTTCGTTGTAAACTGGAATGACTATTTCCACCAGCACATCTTTCCAACTCATAATATTTCCGATTCCTAGATAATAAATTGATGATAACAGGTTTTCAGGCTACAAAAAAGCGGGCGCTTACTACCTGGCTACTTTGTCGGACTTTTTCTTACTTTTATTCCGGCGCAGTACCCGCCATGCCACTACCAGACTACTTAATCCTAAAGCGGTTATCAGGCTGATCGAGGGGAAGGGCTTCGACTGCCCGCTCACCTGCCGGGATACCTCGGAATGGCCATTCCTGGAAATACCCATCTCATCCGCCGGAGAATAGTTCCGCATGCGCGTCCAGAGGGCAAGGGTCTCTTTCATAGCCCTGAATATTACTTTCGGGCTGGCTCCCGACTGGTCTCCGATCAGGCGCGGGTAATGGTTTACACCCACTTCAATGATGCTGCGGCCCTGGCGTTGCGCTTTGGCGTGAATTTCGGTGTTTATAAGCGCACCCGGGGAAGTCAGCTTCATATTCTTGAGCATATCCGCTTTGAAAACCTTAAACCCGCAATCTATATCCCTGAGGTGGATGCCGAAAAGAATGGTAACAATCATATTAAAGGTATAACCTATCAGGAAGCGGTAGAATGGATCATTCCTCTTTTTGCGATAACCGGCTACGATATCGGCCTTACCAATATAGGGAGCCAGGAGTTGAATATCTTCCGCTTTGAACTGGCGATCACTATCCATAAACATCAGGTAATCACCGCCGGCAGCTTTAAAGCCGGTGCTGAGAGCAGCGCCATAGCCTCGATTGGGGTTATGATGGATTACTTTGACATTATCAGGATGCTCCGCTGCTAACCGGTCTGCAATTTGCGGGGTTTTATCCTTGCTGCCATCATCTACAATGATAACTTCGTAGCGTTGAAAAACTTTCGGCAGTTCTTCTAGTGCTTCGTTGACCACAATTTCGATGTTGGCTTCTTCGTTATAAGCAGGCAGGATCAACGATAGCTTGCTATCAATCATCTAGATATAAACTCCTCCGTTGGATTTAAAAACTGGCCAGTAAGCTTGTTATAAACAATTAAGCAGAAAACAGTAAATTAAAATTACTGGCTCGGCGGTAAAATGCACGGTAGCAAAGCCTCACCCGACTACTTCCCGGGGCTACAAGTTTCCTTTTACACTATGCATTTAGGTAGATTATTTTAACTGAAAAGCCTGCCATACGCAAACCGGGTATTTGAAACAGGCCCATTTTTGAGTATAGGCAGCCGGTTGAAAAGCTCTTTTTGCATATTATGCGGATTATAAAATAAAAAGACGCGATGGTTAGTCGCGCCTTTAGTGGTTAAATGGGTAGTTGGGTAAGGTAAAATAATCTATAAGCAGGGCAATAAAGTTCCAGGATAACTGGCTTTATGCAGTCGCTTGGAGCAAGCGTTGAGAAACTCTGGATAGAGCTACTTTCAAGAATAGCGGCAATTCAATTTCAGCTTCACTGCTCTTAACTATGTAGTAGTCCACCCCATAGTTATAAGCTGTCAGGATAGCTTTCGAATCGCTCTCATCGCTGTACATGATGATCGGAATGAAGCGCGTCTGTAAATTACGTTTTAGCGCTTTGCAAAACTCAAGGGTATTGATATCCGGCTGCCAGGTTTCGATAAGGATTAAATCGGGATGGAGTGTAGCGGCAGCATTCAGACCATCCAACCAGTGGGCTTCTTCTATAACGTTAGAACCAAGGGTTTCGAGAATAAATCGTGTTCTGGCAGGTTGCCCTGATTTATTCCCAAACAACATGATTTGTTTTGTCACGGCCCCAGTCCCCTTATTTATCCCTAAACTTTCCAACCAGGCCTTATCAGCCTAACCGGTTAGAAAGCTTTACTACTAAGCTAACTTTTGAGTCTTTTTCAGTGCAAAAGTAAGCGATATCAGGCAGCAGAACTTTGCGCCGGTAGCAACACCGCCGGGTGCGCCAGATTGGAAACAGGCCAACTATGTTTCTCAGCCTGATTTTCCAGGGCCAGGGCAAGAGTTTCGTACACTTCCTGAATAGAGTCTGCCCGGAGAGTAAGAACCAGTTGTCTTTCCTCTTCATTCAGCTCGATGGGCTTTTCCCCGAAGCGGCGGGCATAATGCCGGTTGTAATCCTCAATTGCCGATAGCCGGTTTACAAGGAAAGCATCACGAAAGCGATTATTGGCCGAGAGCGCCCCTGCCAGGCGATCAATATGTACTTCTCTGATCAAAGCTTCTGCCTCCATCTGTCTGACAATAGCTATTCAATTTTCCAAGAGTCTAGTTCCGTATGTACAGCCTGGTCAGACCGGGTATTACAGATCTAGATATTTTGCAGTGACTGGAGTGATGTGCGACAAGGCTTTGGCTTTGCCTGGTATTAAAGCCAGGGAATGGGCTGATCGCAAACACTCATACCACAAATTGTCACAGCAAACGCTCCCATCAATCCACCCAAAAACTTAACAGTCTTCTGATTCTTTTCACTGCTCAGCATTATCATCATCTTGGTCATCATTTGTACAATCCTCCGACACCCTGAATTCTTCTCAATCTCTTTTCTCTCTTAAGCTCGACAGATCTGGTTTGTTGTGCAACCGTGTCTGCATTTGTTGGTTGGATTGTAGTAGAGAGCGCTAAACACAGACTAAACACAAAACAGGAGTCAAAAACTGGACTCCTGTTTAGAGCAAATCATTTGCAGCACTAAAAAACTGCTACATTTATAGCTGTAGTCGCTAAAAAAAGGCATATTAAATCTTCCTGGTAGATCAGGCGGGTGATGCTATTTTTAGACAGCAAAAAAACTTATTGCAGTTGAGCAGTTATCGAAATGCCGGGGCAATCAGGCGAGCTTTCGCAGTAGCAGCGTCGTTTCGTGTGAGGGTTGCAGATCCAGCTCTTCCAACGCCTTCAGACATTGATTGGATTGGCGGCGAGCTTCAGCCTTATTGCCGGTTGCTATGAAGCAGGCAATGCAGGCACGGTGCGCTTCTTCATTATAGTTATCTTTAAGAAGAAGTTGCCGCCAAACCGGGATCGCGGCTGCGAACTGGCCGTGATCCTGGTAGTACCGAGCCAGTTTCTCCAATCCATCTATATAGAGTTGGAGTAACTGTTGCTGGCGATCCGTGCTCCAATTAGAGTAGATGTTGTCGAGGAAATCACGTTTGTAGAGGTTAAGAGCGCGTGTCAGCCGTTCAGGATTTAATTCTTGTTGTGCTAAAGCCGTTTTTAGTTGAGCAGTAAACTCGGCTACGTCAAACCAGATTTCGCCTTCCAGAAAATAACGCCCGGCATTGAGCTTTAACTCTACCGGAGAAATAGCTTTACGCAGGTTTGATAAATTGGCGTTAAGCAAATTCGGAGACGTTTCAAAGCTTTCGTCCGGCCAGAGCGCATCCCATAACTGGTCGCGAGTGCAGGAAGTATTATCCAGGATGAAAAAGAGCGCTTCGCGAGCCTTACTGGTGCGCCACTGTTTTATTTCAACATCACCTTTCCACACTCTACCACCATCAAGAGCAAAAATGCGCAGAATATTATCCGTCTTGTCAGGAGTAATTGCGCCATTTCCGGCAAAGTTATTTTGCCGGGCTTTTTGCAGGTGCTGAGTGAGTTGAATCGGTTCAGGATATTCTGAGCTTGATTCTTCTATTGTAGGCAGAGTTTCAACAATGGGCGGACTTTCAAAGCCAGAGATAAAGCCCCGTCTGCGTAAAAACTCTTCTACCTGTTCATTAACTTTTTTACGCGAGGCGTATTCAAAAAGAGGGCTGGCCCAGCGTAATTCAAGGGGAAGAAAAGGTTCAAACCCTAATTCTTCACACAGTTCGAAACATTCATTTAGCACAGAAATAGCTTTGCGTGGCTCTCCCATTGCAAGCAGAATAATTGCTTTGTTTAATTTAATGCTGGCTTCTTCCACGCTAGCTTTTCGAGATTCAAAAATAGTTTGAGCTCTCTCCATATAGCCAAGAGCTCTTTTATAGGAATGATTACTGTATTCCAACCATCCTTGATTTCGTAAGCAAAACCCTTTTTGCACCTCGATTCCATATTCTTCAACTAACTCTTGAGTTAAAGCAATTAAGGAGCGAGCTTCTTCTCTCTTTCCTTCGATTATATAATTTGTTACACGTGCATTAAGAAGGGCTAATTCCGTAACTCGCACATGACCTTCACGAGAAAGTTCTATGGCTTCTGCATAAATATTATCAGCTTTACCATGACGTTCAGTTTCGCGATATACATTACCCAGGTATAAAAGTAGATAGAGCCTCAGGAATGGGTCATTTAAGTCTTGCACCAGTCCTAAAGCCTCGTTCAACTGAGTTTCTGCCTGCTGGTACTGAGCCTGAATATAAAGATTATTAGCCAGGGTAGTCCGGCAATATGCTTCGCGACTACGATGTCCGATCTTTACAAAATATGCCAGTGCGCGTTCCAGGTAAATTTTAGATTTTACAAGATGACCAGTTTCTAAATGAAACTGACCAATGAGTAAGTCGTTGCTTGCCTGATTTAATTCGTTACCAGTAGCTTTGTGGATTTCGGATGCCTCGCGCAGATTCTTTTCTGCCTCAGCATTATTGCCCTCCTCCATTGCTATAACGCCACAAAATTGTTTAGCCTTTGCTATGGCATACTGCCCATCTACTGTTTGCATCAGCAGGCTGAAGTCGCGTAATACCCTGGAACAAATCGAAAAAGCTTCTTTTCTTTGGCCCATACGGTGTAATAGCTGGGCCTGGTCGGTAGCCGCTCGTGCTGCCAGGTCAAAAGCCTGCTCTCTTTGATAGAGGCGTTCTGCTTCGATGTAAGCTCTTAAAGCACCTTCATTATCACCTTTACTCAGTAAAAGAAAGGCTTTGGTGCTCTGCAAGTGGGGTAACTTCGATTGTGCTTCGGTTGGAATTAGTTCTAGCAGGCTGGCAAGCGAAGCCATGCGCCCGGCAATATAGAGCGAGCGAGCGATATCATTTAACAAGTAGGCAGCCTCAGCTACTTCACCTGCTTCAATGTAATGCTGAATAGCTTCCGTAGTGAAGCCGCCCGCTTTTTCAAATTGAGCAGCTTTCAGGCAGGCCTGTTTATAAAGTTGCTTCTGCCTTTTTAATTTTGCCAGCAGGAACTGCCGGAAAAGGGCATGATACTGGTAATAGGAGGTGGTATTATCAGCCAGGCGCGTAATAAAGAGATTGCGAGTTTCAAGCGTTCGTAAATATTCTTCGCTTTCTTCTCCAGCCTCTGCGGGAGAAATTTCCAGCAGTTTATCGCAGGCTTCTGGCGTTACGTAGTTAAGCACACTGGTAAGCACCAGGAAATTCTGCATTTCGGGTGACTGGTTCTCAAAAACCTCCTGCGCCAGGTAATTAAAGAGTTCTTCGGCATCAAAGCTCTCGGGCGAGGCCTGTAGCGAACGCCAGCCCTGGTTGCGAATCAGGTTTTGATTGCCGAGCGCCAGTACGATAGCTGTAATCCAGCCTTCCGAATAAGCCGTCAGGGCCTGCGCCAGTTCCTCATCTTCAATGCCATGAAATTCTTGTAGAAGCTCGTAAACTTCCTGAGCAGTAAACGCAAGATCGCCCGGACCCAGTGAAGTAATCATCTGCTTGGCAAGAAGCCGGGTCAGCATCAAGTCCTGAGGCTGGCTGCGCGTGGAAATGATTAAGTGAAAGGATTGGGGAAGCCACCAGATTAAACGTTGTACGAAACGATTAACGCCAAAGCTTTCGGCAAACTGGAAATCGTCCAGCACCAGCAGGGTTTGTCTGAAATCTTCTCCGGCCTCCTGTTTAAGCTGCTCCAGATTAGAAACGAACTCTTCAGCTAACCTGAAAAGAATCGATTCCTGGTGTAACTCTTTAAGGTTTTGTTCAAGCAGTTCTTCAAACGAAGAGCCAAATGTGGGGTAAAGCTGGCGAACCGAGTAGAGCAAGTAGCGGCAGAAGACGGCAGGGTCACGGTCGCTCTCATCCATGAGATACCAGGCCAGGGCCAGGTCGGAATTGCGGGCGAAATCGGTCAGGAGACTGGTTTTGCCAAAGCCAGTTCCGGCAGAGACCAGAGTTAGATTATAATCGCATGATTTTTCAAGTTGCGCTAATAAACGTGCTCTGCGAAGCAGTTTACGGGCTTGAGGTGGATTAATTTTGGTGAGCAGTGGTCTATACATTTACAGTCTAAGCCAAAAAACTGTACTCTAAGCAGAAAACCACGAGCCTTTGTTTATCCGAAATAATTCTGCTACAAATGTAAACTAGCTAATTGTCCCTATCTATCTTTAGTCTACCATTCTTGAAGCCGTAAAGCAAATAATAATTGGCAAATATTGGTAATAATATGTTATCAATTTGTGGAGGTTTCGAGTTAAACTTAATGATTAATACCTTTTTCACTATTTCGGGGTAAAATGAAGGTAGTTGGCAGGTTATTGAGAGGATGAGGAGCAATAATCACACTCGCGCCATAAGCCCGCCGGATATTAGCTTCGGTAATTACTTCATTGGGATTACCAAAAGCCACTACCTGCCCGGTGGAAAGCAGCGCAAGTCGTTTACAATACTGGGCCGCCAGGTTTAGATCATGGAAAACGGCTAAAGCCCCCCGGTCAGGTGCGCTTTGCAGCCATTCCAGGGCGATATCCATAACACCCACCTGGTAATTTATATCCAAATAAGTGGTTGGCTCATCCAGAAGCAATAAGCGTGGTTGCTGCGCCAGCGCCAGGGCAAACAAAACTCTTTGCCGCTCGCCCCCGGATAATTCTCCTACCGGACGCTGCGCC
The DNA here is from genome assembly GCA_036261665.1 of Chloroflexia bacterium. Lineage (GTDB taxonomy): Bacteria > Chloroflexota > Chloroflexia > Chloroheliales > Chloroheliaceae > 54-19. Next base: position 9,136 of record DATAKM010000024.1, on the reverse strand, counting down.
ATCTCCCAGCAATTGGCCGCCTCCATAGCTTCCTGTACAATGCGCCAGTCCTCTGGGCCTTCTTGCTGGAAGGCACCGAGGTGCGGAGTACGTCCCATCAGAACAATTTCGGCAGCGGTAAAGGCGGCCGGAAGGCTGGGATTTTGAGCAACTACCGCCAGCACGCGCGCTCTTTGATCGGCCTTCATGGCCAGTAAATCGCGGCCTTCCAGCAGCACCTGCCCGCTTTTGGGTTTTAGTACTCCGCTTACCGTCTTTATAAGGGTAGATTTACCGCAGCCATTTGGCCCTATTATGCCCAGGATTTCTCCCGGCTGCACTTCCAGGCTGAGCTTACTAAGGATAGTACGAGAGGCATAACCTGCGCTGATCTCTTTTATTTCCAGAAACGCGCTCATAGCATCGGCTTCTTTTTGCGCTTTAAGATATAGATAAAGAAGGGGCCACCACAAAACGCGGTGATTATACTGACCGGAATTTCACTGGGGGCAAGCAGTGTACGCGCTAGCGAGTCAGCCAGTACCATAAAAATAGCGCCCCATACAATCGAAAGCGGTAATAGCAGGCGGTAATCCTGCCCGGCTAACATTCGAACCAGGTGCGGCACAACCAGTCCCACAAATCCAATAATTCCGCTGACCGAAACCGCGGCGGCGGCCATCAGAGTGGCTATCACTACCAGCAACAACTTGATCAACCCGACATTCACGCCCAGTTGGGCGGCCTGTTCTTCGCCCATTTGCAGGACATTCAACTTCCGGCCAAAAAAGGCCGAGGCAAAGAAACCCATTGCCAGGTAAGGCACCACTACCATAATGTTATCCCAGCTACCCACGGCGTTAAAGCCGCCCAGCAACCAGCCATAAATAGTAGTTAGCTTATCGTTATGCAGATAAGTAAGCATAGTTGTAATCGCCGAGGCAAGCGATCCGATAGCCACCCCCGCCAGCAATAAGGTGCCGGTCTTTACTTCGCCCCCGGCGCGTGCCAGGTTGTAAACTATAGCGACAGTGATAATTGCCCCGGCAAAAGCGCCCCACTGAACAATCCCAAAATTATAGAGAAAAGCCGGCAAGGGCAGCACAATCGCTACAACCGCCCCTACAGCGGCACCCTGTGCCACACCCACCAGGTAGGGATCGGCCAGCGGGTTGCGGAAAAGACCCTGGTAGATAGCGCCTGCTCCCGAGAGACCCGCGCCCACGCAGGCACCCAGCACCAGGCGCGGCAGGCGAATCTGCCAGATAATCGTGTCGGTGCTGCTGGTGTAGTCTGCCGGTAGTGAAATGAACTGGCCTATCGTATGGTTCCAGATAATTTTGAAGGTAGAGTCAAGACGCACAGAGACTGACCCAAAAGTGACACATACAATTAGAGTTACCAGTAACAGCACTATCCCTGTCATAACAAAGGCTGCTCGCCGCTTTTGATTACGGAAAAGCGGTGAAGAGCTGAGATAGGCCGGTAAAGCTCGCCCCAGGTTTGCCTTTTGACTGTTCGCTTTTTCCGCGACAAATTTGAAATCTTCGATTGGATCTATCTTTTTCAGATCGGTATCCTCCCTGCCACGCAGTAGAGCTTTACGACGTGGCAGAAAAGTAAAATAGTTGAACTTACTTATTTGAACAGATCAGGGTAAAGAGCTTTAGCAATTTCTACTACACCATCCGCCGCACGGGGACCGGGCCGGTTCACCAGGTCGGCATTGATGGCATAAACCCTCTTGTTTTTGATAGCAGAGATACCACTCCAACCGGGACGGGCTAAAATTTTGTCAGGTGTATCTTCGCCGCCACTGTCATCACCCACCAGTATCACCTGGGGGTCTTTGCTGATAACTGTTTCCTGGTTAAGCTGCGGGTAAGGATTAGAGCCGTCCGTAACGATGTTTTGCCCGCCTGCCTTCTGAATCATATCATCAATGAACGAACCGGGACCAATCGTAAAGAGAGTCGGATCGAGTTCGTAGAAGACCCGGGGACTGGACCCGGCGCTTTTCACTTTGGCCGCCACATCATCCAGTTTCTTCTGGAAATCGCTCGCCACAGACTCACCTTTGGCCGTAGTATTGGTAGCTTTAGCCAGCAACTTGATGTCCGTGACTACTCCGGCCAGGTTGGAGGGATTAAGAACCATTACCTTAACACCCTTTGCCTGGAGATCTGAAATAGTCTGCTGCGCGGTGATCCCGGCAGCCAGCACCAGGTCAGGATTAAGGGAGACTACCTTCTCAAGGTTCGTTTTTAAGTCGCCAATTTTTTCTTTCTTGGCCGCTTCCGGTGGATAGTTAGAATAAGTATCTACCCCGACTATGCTTTCACCGAGGCCCAGAGAGTAGAGCAGTTCGGTATTGCTGGGAGCCAGCGAAATGATACGAGATGGCGCTTTTTCGAGCGTTACACTGCGTTTGGCGTCATCAGTAACCGTAACAGGGTAAGAAGTAGTGCTACTTGCCCCGCTTGCAGTGGTGGTTGAGCTTGCGGCAGTCGTGGCGGTAGCTGCGGCGGTCGTAGCCGGGGCGGTAGTACTGGCAGCAGTGCTAGCCGCCGCTGTAGTGCTGGCAGCGGTGGTACTTGCTACAGTAGTGGCTGTCGCAGTAGTCGCAGCGGCGGTGGTGCTGGCTGCTGTAGTCGCAGCGGCGGTGGTAGTAGAGGCTGTGGTAGCTGCCGGAGCAGTAGTAGCGGTAGTATCTCCGCAGGCAGCCAGTACCAGGGTCAATAACAATGCCAACAATATCCCGAGCGTCCAGGAATTGGATCTTAAAGCCGGTTTCAAGGATTCTTCCTTTCTCCTCACTAATTTAAGAGCTTCAATACTTGCATCTAAATCAGGTTTCAAGGCGCAAAAACCCCCGTTAGATCGCCAGGAAAAAGGGTCTGCAACGTCGCATTTTAAGCCTTGCTCTGCAAAGTCGTTTGGTTAAAAGAGCCGGAAAAGAGTCAAAAAAAACCCGGCCTTTCTTGAACCAAATGGCTCCAGAGCAAGGGGCGGGTCTGACCGGCTTAGCATTGCCAAAAACCGGAACTCAGTTAATCCCGCGCGCCCTTTCCCTCGAAGGTCAACGCAGCGGTAAAGTTAAGGACAGGCGATCTGACTTCCACAGCCACAATATCGCCTCTAAATTCCGGCAATATTTTCGTAGACAGTGGTTACAGTAGCGGGACTGTGCCGGATTCTCACCGGCTTCCCCTGTGTGGACCTTTCTGCTTTGGCGGGCTCGCACCGCACCTCGCTTTGAACCATCCTGGGTTTCGATGGTTTAGCAGAGGCGGAAAGGTACTCCTCAACGATACTTTCAAACTATTTTTTAAATGTGCCAGTCGCTCATTGCAACTACTCGGAATATTAACACGACCTTAACAGAGAGTCAATTTTTCTTGCACGAGCCCTTTGTAACCTTCTTTTTCCCAACTTTTTCAACTTCTTTCACAACTTCTCACCGTCGTACCTGAACGACTTAGAATTACTTTGCCTCTTTACACCTTAACAACCTGTCAGTTATAATTTTTTAAATATTCAATATATGAGTAGTAGTTTTCTTTGGAAACATTCATGTGTGTCAGGAACTTGCTGCTGTTACGGCAAAGCCAAATGCCCGATAAGGAGAAATCGTTAATGAGCAAAGCTAGAAACCGGTTTATTCAACTAATACCGAGTCTACTGCTAACTCTTCTGACAGGATTACTATTAGCTGCCTGTGGCGATAGTACTGCTACTAGTTTCCCGGTGGTTACTACCGCCAGCGCTACTTCTGTAGCCGCTACTGCCGCCGCTACTACAGCGACGGCAACTTCTGCTGCCAGTTCCCCTACAATCGCGGCTTCTCCCGCTGCCAGTAGCACCGCTGCGCCTCTTACAACTTCAGCGGCCACCGGGCCGGTAAAAGGAGATTTGATAGTTTTTGCCGCTTCCAGCCTGACCGATTCCTTTAAGGAGATCAAGGTGGAGTGGGAAAAAGCTAATCCTGACTCCCGGCTGACTTTTAATTTCGGCGGTTCCCCTACCTTACGCACTCAAATTGAACAGGGCGCAAAAGCTGACGTTTTCGCCAGCGCGGACACCGTACAGATGGAACAGGCTCTACAATCAGGCGTGGTGACAGACAAAGGCACTATATTTGTGACTAATCGCCTGGTAGTGATACTGCCTAAGAATAATCCGGCCAAAATTGCGAAGTTATCAGACCTGGCAAAACCGGGGGTGAAGTTTGTAACCACCCAGAAAGACGTACCGGTTGGCAACTACACCGGCCAGATCCTGGAAAAGCTTAACCAGAACAGCGCTTACGGCCCGGATTTCGCTGCTAAAGTTAATGCCAATACGGTCAGTCGCGAGACTAATGTTAAACAGGTGGTTAGCAAAGTACAACTGGGCGAGGCTGACGCCGGAATAGTGTATACTTCCGATATTACACCGAATGTTAAAGCTGACTTAGTTTCGCTCGACATTCCGGACCCGTATAATGTAGTCGCTTCTTATCCGGCCAGTGTAGTCAAAGACACTCAAGCGCCGGAAGCGGCCCAACGCTTTATAGCTTTCCTCAGGTCAGCTAAAGCGCAGGCTATCTTTCAAAAATATAATTTTGGCGCGGCGGTGGCCAGCTAAACGGGTTTACCTGGATATTATTAAATGGAATTTATTGAAAGGCGGCCTGGAGGTAATGCTACCTCGCAGGCCGGCCAAAAATACAGTTTCAATGTTACGGTCTTCTGGTTGCTGGTAGGAGGAGGAGCCTTACTCCTCTTCCTGGTCATACCGCTCCTGGTGTTATTCTACCGGGCAGTGCCGGGGGGTGCGTTAGGTAACTATTTCAGTAGTTCCGCCGTCAGCAACGCCTTACAGTTGAGCTTGATCACCACGACTATCACTCTTGTACTGGCAGTAGTGCTGGGTACACCGCTGGCCTATCTCTTAGCGCGTTATGATTTCAGGGGTAAAAGTATCCTTGACACCCTGATCGACCTGCCAATGGTCTTGCCGCCCGCGGTGGCAGGCGTGGCTTTACTGATTACCTTCGGGCGGCGCGGGTGGATCGGTAGCTGGCTGGAAACTCAATTCGGCCTGACGATAGGCTTTTCTACCGCCGCTGTTGTTATGGCGCAATTATTTGTGGCCGCTCCTTACTATATCAAGTCAGCTCGCGCCGGGTTTGAGTCGACTGACCCTGGCTACGAGAAAGTCGCCAGCACGCTGGGCAGGCATGCCTTTGCCATTTTCTGGCAGGTTACAGTGCCGCTCTCGCTGCCATCTTTGCTCAGCGGCATGGTAATGAGCTGGGCCAGGGCGCTGGGCGAGTTCGGAGCGACCATTATGTTCGCCGGTAATTTTGAAGGCAAAACCCAGACAATGCCCCTGGCAATATACGGCGCGTTAGAAGGAAGCAGCGGCCTCGACCAGGCAATGGCCCTATCGGTAATACTGGTTATCGCTTCTTTTGCCGTGCTGCTTCTAGTAAAATGGCTCGCCAGGCTTACTCTTAGATAATGTTACAAGTTTCTATTCTAAAACGCCTCAAAGGCTTTGATCTGGATGTCAATTTTAACCTGCCGGAAGAAAGTGGGGCTATTGCTCTGTTTGGACCTTCCGGTACCGGTAAAAGCCTGACTTTACAGGTAATAGCCGGGCTGGTACAGCCAGACGCCGGCATGATTACGCTCGGCGAAGATATCTTGCTGGATACTGCCAGAAGGATAAATTTGCCGGCCCGTAAGCGCCAGATCGGCTTTGTGCCACAGAATTATACCCTCTTTCCCCACCTGAACGTGCGTAAAAATATTCTGTTTGGCGTACCACATTTATCACCTGGCCTACGCGAAGAGCGATTGGCCCGGTTGTTAAAACTGATGCGATTGGAGAACCTGGAGAGAAGACTGCCTTCGCAACTGAGCGGCGGGCAGCAACAACGCGTGGCCCTGGCCAGGGCGCTGATTACGGAACCGCGCCTTTTGTTGCTTGATGAGCCTTTCGCGGCCCTCGATAGTGTCATTCGGGGGCGTTTGCAGGAAGAGTTATTGAACATCCAGGAGCGCTTTCGCGTTCCGGTGATACTGGTTACGCACGACCTGAGCGAAGCTTACACTCTCAGCCAGCAAATGGTGGTTCTGGATCATGGGAGAGTCGTGCAGAGTGGTCCCCGCGACGAAGTTTTATTTCAACCGGCGACCGAAGCGGTAGCCCGCTTTACCGGCACTCGTAACATTTTCTCCGGCAGAGTGGTAGAGATTGATCCTGAAGGCTGTTTTGTGACCGTCGAAAGCAATCAGATCCGGACTCAAACCGCCTGGCCGGATTTTCCGGTAAATACCGGAGAACAAATTGATTTTTGCATCCGGCCGGAGCGCATTCTATTTACCGTTCAGGGACGTTCCCGCGATAGAGGAGCGGCGGGTAACTATCTGGCCGCCAGGATAACCCGTGAAATTGCCCACGGCACTTCTTACACTATCTATCTGAGCCTTGAAACACCGCTCTACAAGACTACTCGTGATACCAGCTACGATATTCAGGTAGAAGTTTCGGCTGAAGTCTACCGCCGACTGGAAGTCCAGAATCAAAAGAACTGGTTGCTAGCCTTACCCCGCGAACACGTTCACCTGATACCACCTCAATCCAGGGCTTAACCATTTATTAACAGTTTCATTTCTCTCTTGACAAAAATTTAAGGCTGCGGTACTCTCTTTGTGTATAAAGATTATAGACTTACTTATAATCTTTGGTTATTGCAAACGCAGTTAGCCCCAATTACCTGAGATGGTCAGGGGCGACCTTTGACACGCCCCCGGGGGAGCCCGGCAGAATCCGGCCCCGCCATTAGTTTAACACGAAAAAAGGAGACTATAATGAGCGAAGAACAGCGGCCTCTTGGCTTTGAGACCTTAGCTTTGCACGGCGGACAGCAAGTAGACCCTACTACCAACTCCCGCGCCGTCCCGATCTACCAGACTACCTCTTACGTTTTCAACGATGCCGATCATGCGGCCAATTTATTCGGCCTCAAAGAATTCGGTAACATTTACACTCGTATTATGAACCCCACCACCGACGTCTTTGAGCAGCGGGTGAATTTGCTGGAAGGCGGCGTTGGCGCTGTGGCAGTGGGTTCAGGACAGGCCGCCGAAACTCTCGCCCTGCTCAATATTGTAGGCGCAGGCGATGAGATTGTTGCTTCGGTCAGCCTTTATGGTGGTACTTATAACCTGCTTCACCACACCTTACCGAAGCTGGGCATTAATGTCCATTTCGTAGATCCTAAAGACCCGGAAAATTTCCGTAAGGCTATTACTCCCAAAACCCGAGCGATTTACGCTGAAACCGTCGGCAATCCGAAGCTCGATACCCTCGATATAGAGACCGTTGCCAATATTGCCCACGAAAACGGAATACCGCTCATTATTGACAACACCATGCCCAGCCCGTACCTGATAAATCCGATTAAGTGGGGCGCGGATGTAGTCATCCATTCCGCTACCAAATTTATCGGCGGTCACGGCACCAGCATCGGCGGTATCATCATTGACGCGGGTAAATTCGACTATGGCAATGGCAAGTTCCCCGGCTTCAGCGAACCGGACCCGAGTTATCACGGTCTGAAGTTTACTGACCTGGGCAACCTGGCCTATATTTTGAAACTGCGGGTACAACTGCTGCGCGATCTTGGCCCGGCCCTTAGCCCCTTCAATTCTTTCCTCTTCTTGCAGGGCCTCGAAACGCTGCCCCTCCGCATGGAGCGGCATAGCCAGAACGCTCTGGCAGTCGCCCAGTTCTTGCAGCGCCATCCCAACGTTTCGTGGGTCAACTATCCCGGCCTGGAAGAAAGCCCGGACTATGCCCTGGCTAAAAAGTATCACGAACGCGGCCTGTATGGAGCCATCATTGGTTTCGGCATCAAAGGCGGCCTCGAAGCCGGCCGGAAGTTCATCAACAACCTGAAATTGTTCTCGCTGCTGGCCAATATCGGTGATGCCAAATCGCTGGTAATCCACCCGGCCAGCACTACCCATTCACAGTTAACGGTAGAAGAACAGTTTGCTACAGGGGTAACTCCCGACTTTGTACGTCTCTCGATTGGCCTGGAAACCATTGGTGACCTGCTGGCCGATCTCGACCAGGCCCTCAATAAGAGCCAGGAATAGACTTAACGCTAAAGCGAATTTTCTCTTCCAAATAAGCGAGCCGGGCTAGCAATAAAGCCCGGCTCGCTTATTTATCTGGTTCTGCGAAGCGGCATTTTGAACAAAGAGTCACGCCGCTTTTTACTCAGCCTGCGTCTGGTTTTCCTGGTCAAGGAATTTTTGAAGCAGTTTGTTCAGTTCTTGAGCGCGAAACGGTTTAAGTAAGACTCCCACAAAACCGTAATCGCTGTAGTTACCCATAACAGGGTCATTAGAATAGCCACTGCAAATAATGGCTTTTACGGACGGGTCAATTTCTTTTAAACGGGCCAGAGTTTGTTTCCCGCCCATCCCACCGGGAATAGTCATATCGAGTAACACCAGGTCAAAGGGTTCTCCGCGCTGTAAAGCCATCTGGTACTGCTCGACTGCTTCCTGCCCATTTTGCACTACTTCGCCCTGGTAACCCATTTTATCCAGTAGTCGTGCTACCAGTTGCCGGAGAGAAGCTTCATCATCCATTACCAGGATGCGCCCCTTTCCTCTTATGAGAGGCTCGATCGCTGCTTCTTGTTTTACCGTAACCATATCGGGCCTGGTAGAAGCTGGCAAATAAAGATAAAAAGTAGTCCCTTTACCCACCACACTCTCTACCGTAATTAACCCGTCATGCTTTTTAAGTACAGCGTAACAAACCGCCAATCCCAGGCCGCTGCCCTTTTGTTTGGTCGTAAAATAAGGATCAAATATTTTCGGTAAAAATTCCGGTTCTATGCCGCTTCCTTCATCCTGGATATAAAGTTTTACGTATTTACCGGCCGGTAAGAGTAAACCTACTTCATGAGTACTTTCGGCAATTTCCACGTTACCGGCGCCAATCTCAATCTTACCCCCTTCGGGCATGGCCTGAACAGCGTTGAGGACCAGATTCTGAATAACCTGGGCGAACTGCCCGGCATCCACTTCAACCGCCCACAGGTCCGGTGCCAGTTTGAAATCACAGTGAACATTAGCCCCGTGCAGCG